>JADGRQ010000001.1 GCA_017880775.1 Burkholderiales bacterium
CAGCGTCCCCGAGATCGGCGTCGGATTCGCACTCACCCAGTTCCAGCTGTCCGACTGCACAAACGGGGTCGCTCCCGCCGGAAGTGCATCATCGAACCAGACGGTGACAGGGTTGGCGGTGGCCGCGTAGTCCTGTGTCGTATGATCGGCCGTCACATTGACGTAATTGCTGAATGGCGGTGTGAAGGCGTACCCGCTCAGCGACGGCGTCAGCGTGCCCGTCCAACCCAGCGACACCGTGCAGTCGTATTGACCCGCCGAGTCACTCGGCAGGCAGGTCCCGCCCGGCGCGGAAACATTCACGCCCGCAAGCGGCGCGCTCCCGAGGCGGATCGTGCCTGTTATATGCGCGACCGTGAGCGGATTCGGCGCGTTCACCGCAATGTGGACCGGAAGCGAGGTCGTCGTGCCGCCGAGAACGTCGGTCGCGACCGCGGTGAGGGTGTAGGTTCCGACCGGAACGCCGGTCCATGCGAACGAGAACGGTGCGGCAACGATGCTGGCGATCTTGGTCGCACCGGAAAAGAATTCGACCTTGGAGATTCCGCCGTCGGTGTCGGCCGCCGTCGCAGTCACTGTCACATTCCCCGGCGCGACGAACAACGCGCCTTCGACCGGCGACGTGATCGACACGCTGGGCGCCAGGTTGCCGTGTCCCAGCAGCGTGCCGAGCGCGCCCGGTGTCGTGTTGTCATAGCCGATCTGGATCAGCGATTTCACGATGCCGTTGCGCGGGTCCGTAATCGGCAGCCCGCCCGTCTGCAACGCGCTCAGCACCGCGGTCACCGTGGCGGTCGGCTTTGCGGACTTGAGCACCGCCCACGCCCCGGTGACGTGCGGGGTCGCCATCGAGGTGCCGCTCGCGAAGCCGAACCCGCCGGAAGCGTATGCGAGCGGGAGGGAGGAATAGACATTGCCGCCTGGCGCGAGCAGCTTGAGGAAATTCGCGCTGTTGGAGAAGCTGGAAATGGTGTTGTCCTTGTTCGTCGAGCCCACGCTGATCGCGCTCGAGATGCATCCGGGTTCGGTGATCCCGTTTGAACTGCCGTTATTGCCGGAGGCAATGACGGTGGCGATCCCCGCGCTGCGCAGGCTGTCGATGACCGTCTTGTACGCGGGGAAGCTGCTGTCGCAGGTCGATGTATAGAGGTCCCCGCCGAGGCTCATGTTGACCGAGGCGATGTTGTACGTGTTGCGAAGCGAATAGACGTAATCCAGCGCAGCCAGCAGATCGCTGTCGTATGCCGCGATGCCGCAGGTGCTGCAGACAAACTGAAACACCTGGATCGCGATGACCCCGGCGTCGGGTGCGATTCCGCTGGTGCCGACCAGCACGCCGCTAGCCCCCGTAGCAATACCGGCAACGTGCGTGCCGTGCCAGCAGGCCAGGTTGTAGTCCGGGCACGGAACCCCGCTGCCGGGAGCAGTGCTCTGCGATACCCCGCCCGGGCAGTAGGAGGTGTTGAACCCGGCGGGGTGCGAGAAACACGCTTCCGCGAGCACTTTGCCGCTGAAAAACGGGTGGGATTTGTCGACACCCGTATCGATGATTGCGACCGCCTGGCCGGCGCCGCGGGCGCCTTCGGCCCAGGCCTTGTCGGCGCGCGTGATTCCCGGCGTGTCGAAAAGCACCGGATAGACGGGGCGGTCCTCGGTGACGCTGGTCACTTCCGGATCGGCGAGCAATGCGGCAAGTGCATCGGCATCGACGGTGAGCGCGATGACGTGGTGGTGCCGCAACCGCCTCACATCGCGCAGGTTGTGGCCTGCCAGGCGCTGCAGCACCCGCGACTGCCGGGCCGCGACGGCCTCCTGCCTGGCTTGATCCGGGGTGCGGTCCTCAGGCTCGGCGATTTCCTGCGGCGTTTGCAGCCCGGCGACGACGCGCACTTCGCCCTTCTCGCGGATCGGCGCTGCCAGGTCTTCACGGTCGTGCTTGTCGAACGCGTTGTGCGGCGCGCGGACGGCAGGCTCGTCGGCGGCCCGCGCAAGCTGCGGCACCGCCAGGCAGAGCAACGCGAGGAATGCAAGGATCGCCGGCAAGTTGCAGCGGCGAACTGAGAATTTCACGATGGATTCGCTCTCAGTACACGGGTCGTTCGCGGCGCGAATCGGGCTCGGGCACCTTGCATTATGGCAAATCCCGCGCTCGAAGCCGTGTTTTTTGACAATGTCTCACCATTGCTGTGTTTCCCGTCAGGGCTTGTCGCCCGGTCGATTTGGGCATTCAATAGCAGACTGTCAATAGCAGGCTGATAACCTTGGCCGTTATGAACAATTTCACACTCGGGCTTGCGCTCGGCATCGCGATGTGGGCGCCTTTGCCGGGCCTCGCTAGCGATGAAATCTACGCGTATGTCGACGCGAGCGGCGTGCTCACGCTCACCAATATCGGCGCCGCAGTCGCCCGGCGCCCCGTGAGCGGACATCCCTGGGAACAGCAGGTGGAGCATGCCGCGCGCGTTCACGCGATCGATCCCCGGCTGCTCTACGCCATGATCGACGTGGAATCGGGCAGCCGGCAGGCTGCGGTGTCGCCCAAGGGCGCGATCGGACTGATGCAGGTGATGCCCGAGACCGGGCGGCGCTTCGGGGCCGGCGACCTGTTCAACCCGGCGCAGAACATCGACGCCGGTTCGCGTTACCTGCGGGTGCTCGCGGCGATGTTCGACAATGACCTGGCGCTGGTGCTCGCCGCATACAACGCGGGCGAAAACGCGGTGGCCCGGTTCGGCAACCGCATCCCGCCGTACCCGGAGACGAAGCAGTACGTAGAGCGGGTGATCGAACGCTACCGGCGCTCGCAGTCCCCCCATGCGCTTCGCTGACAACCGCCGCCTCGTGGATCGCGGGCGCAATGGCGGCTTCACGCTGCTCGAACTGCTGGTGGTGATGGTCATCATCGGCCTGCTCGCGAGTTACGTAGGCCCCAGGTATTTCGGCCAGATCGGCAAGTCCGAAGTGAGGACTACGCAGGCGCAGATCGATTCCTTCGGCAAGGCACTGGACCAGTACCGCCTCGACACGGGGCACTACCCTTCGACCGAGCTCGGGTTGAACGCGCTGGTCGCCCCTCAGGCCAACGAGCCCAAGTGGTTGGGGCCGTACCTCACGAAGGCGGTGCCGCTCGATCCCTGGGGCAATCCCTACCAGTACAAGTCCCCGGGCGAGCACGGCGACTATGACCTGCTCTCGCTCGGCAAGGACGGCCAGCCGGGCGGCGCCGGAGAAGCAGCCGACATTACGAACTGGAAGTGAGCGCCATGCGTTTCGAGGTCAAGGCGTTCCGGGACAAGGGCGGGATCGTTGCGTTGCGCGTCGATGCGATGTCCGCCGCCGAGGCGAGCCTCGGGGTCGAGCGCCAGGGGTATTCGGTGCTCGGGGTCGCGGCGCGCCATGGCTTCGCGCTCGCGCTGCCGCGCCGGCGCGCGCGCTTCCCGCTGCTCTTGTTCAGCCAGGAGCTGCACGTGCTGCTCGAGGCCGGATTGAGCCTGATCGAGGCGATGGAAACGCTGGCCGAAAAGGAAGCGCATCCGCACACGCGCGAAGTCCTCGACCAGCTGATCGGCTACATGGTCGAGGGGCGCACGTTGTCCTATGCGCTCGAGCAGTCGCCGAGCACATTCCCGCTGCTGTATGTAGCAATGGTGCGCTCGGCGGAGAAGACCGGCGACCTGCCGGTGGCGCTGGGGAGGTTCATCGCCTACCAGACGCAACTCGACCAGGTGCGCCGGAAAATCATCAGCGCCTCGATCTACCCGGCGGTGCTGATGGCGGTCGGCTCGCTGGTGGTGGTATTCCTGATGGCTTACGTGGTGCCCAGGTTCAGCGGCGCGTATGAAAACGCCGGGCGCGATCTCCCGTTGCTTTCGCGCCTGCTGCTCGAGTGGGGGACCTTGCTGCGCGCAAACGGCGCCAGCGTTTTTGCCGCCGCGCTCGCGCTCGCCGCAGCGGCCGGCTTTGCCGTGTCGCGCCCGGCCGTGCGGCAATGGATCGCCGGGCGGATGTGGCGCATTCCGGCTCTGGGAGAACGGCTGCGCGTGTACCAGATCGCGCGCCTGTTCCGCGCGGTCGCGATGCTGTTGAAGGGCGGCATTCCGGTGGTCAGCGCGCTCGGCATGGTGCAGGGCCTGCTGCGTCCCGCGTTGCGCTCGAGGCTGGCACTTGCCATCGGCGCGATCCGCGAAGGACAGAGCGCGTCGCAGGCGCTGGGCGCAAATGACTTGACCACGCCCGTGGCGCTGCGGCTGCTGCGCGTAGGCGAACGCTCCGGCAACATGGGCGAGATGATGGAACGCATCGCCAATTTCCACGATGAGGAAATGGCGCGGTGGGTGGAATGGTTCACGCGCCTGTTCGAGCCGCTGCTGATGACGTTGATCGGGCTGGTGATAGGGATTATCGTAGTGTTGATGTATATGCCCATATTCGATCTGGCGGGAGCGATCCAGTGAAACGCGACGACGCCGTGGACGGCGCAGGCGCCGTGGCACTCGGCGCCGCGGCGATCGCCGAGGCGCGCCGCAGCGCGAAACTGGCCGGGCGGCGCGTGCTTGCGGTGCTCGAGGAGAGCCTTGGCCTCGCGCCGGAGGCTTTTCTCGCGCGCCTGGGCGAGACGCTGCACTATCCGACGCTCGGCATGGCGGCGCTCAACCAGCTTGCGCCGGCGTTCGACCTGCTGCCGTTCGCCGATGCGCTCAAGCGCGAGTGCGTGGCGCTGCGCAACGGCGAGGGGGCGGTGCTGCTCGGATTTTCCGATCCGTTCGAACCGGGCGTCCAGGAGTGGGCCGAAGCGCGGGTAGCCGCCGATGCAAAGTGGCACCTGGTTCACCATACCGACCTGGCGGCGTTTCTTGCGCGCCACGAAGAGAGCATGCGGGCCATGGAGAGCGTGCTCTCTACGGCACGCGAAGGCGCCACGCGCACCCCGGGCGTAGAGGACCTGTCGCTCAAAACCATCAGCGAGCACACCAGCCCGGTGGTGAAGCTGGTGCAGTCGACCATGTACGATGCGCTCAAGGCCAACGCGAGCGACATCCATCTCGAATCCGAGGCGAACGGCCTGCTGATCAAGTACCGCATCGACGGCGTGCTGTCGCAGATCGGCAGCATCGACGGCAGCGAAAACGCCGAGCAGGTGGTTTCGCGCATCAAGGTGATGGCGGAGCTCGACATCGCCGAGCGGCGAGTTCCCCAGGATGGACGCTTCAAGGTCGCGATCCAGGGACGCGAGGTGGATTTCCGCGTCTCGGTCATGCCGAGCATCTACGGCGAGGACGTGGTGCTGCGGATCCTGGACCGGCGCGCGCTCTCCGACCAGATGCAGGGGCTGCGGCTCGATCATCTGGGCTTCGATGCCGCGACCATCGCAACGGTGCGCAAACTGGCCAACGAGCCTTACGGCATGCTGCTGGTGACGGGGCCCACCGGCAGCGGCAAGACCACCACGCTGTATGCCGTGATTTCCGAAATCAACCACGGGCGCGACAAGATCATCACCATCGAAGACCCGGTGGAATACCAGTTGCCCCGCGTGCTGCAGATCCCGGTGAACGAGAAGAAGGGGCTCACCTTCGCGCGCGGTTTGCGCTCCATCCTGCGCCACGACCCGGACAAGATCATGGTCGGCGAAATCCGGGACGAGGAAACCGCGCAGATCGCGGTGCAGTCGGCGCTGACCGGCCACCTGGTCTTCACGACGGTGCACGCCAACAACGTGTTCGACGTGCTCGGCCGCTTCCTGCACATGCAGGTCGATCCGTACAGCTTCGTGTCGGCCCTGAACGGCGTGCTGGCGCAGCGCCTGCTGCGGGTGGTGTGCCCGCATTGCCGCGAGCCGTACCAGCCGGATGCGCAATTGCTCGCCGATTCGGGGCTCGACCGCGAAAGGGCCGCGCAATTCCAGTTCGTGCGCGGCACCGGCTGCGGCCAGTGCCGCGGCACCGGTTACAAGGGGCGCAAGGCCATCGCCGAGATCCTGAACCTCAACGACGACATCCGCGAGATGATCGGGTCGCGTCAGCCGATCAAGTTGATCAAGCAAGCCGCGCGCGCCAACGGCACGCGGCTGCTGCGCGAAGCCGCGCTGGATGCGGTGAAACGCGGCGAAACCACGTTGCAAGAGATCAATCGTGTTACCTTTGTGGCGTGATGAAGTTCGCATCGCGTTGCAGCCGGACCGCGTCGCGCTGGCGCGCGTGTCCCGGCGCTGGCGGCCGCACGTAAGCGCAAAGCATGCAGTGCAATGCTCCCCAGACGCGACCGCGCCCTGGAAGCCCTGCCTTGAAGCGTTGCGCGAGGCGCTCGAGCAGCCGTTTGCGCGGGATGCAGACGCGCACCTGGTCATCTCGAATCATTTCGCGCGCTATGCGCTGGTGCCGTGGAGCGAGCACCTGGCGAGCGACGAGGAAAAGCGCGCATGGGTCAGGCACCATTTCGCAGAGATCTACGGCGAGCCTGAAGCCGCGCTCGAATACCGCTGGAGCGAGGAGGGTCCCGATGCGGCGTGCGTCGCCAGCGCGATCGACGCCGGGTTCATAGGCGGGATCCGCGCCGCGTTCGAGCCCGCGTCGCTGCGGCTGCGCTCCGTCCGGCCATATCTGATGGCCGCTTTCAATCGCTGGCAGCGCCGCGTCGAAGGCGATCCGGTGTGGTTCGTCTTGCCTGAAACCGGCCGCGTGTGCATCGCTTCGCTCGCCAACGGCCGGTGGCGCACGATCGTTTCGAGAAACATCGGACCGGACTGGCGGGCAGAGCTGCCGCTCGCGCTCGAGCGCGAGCTATTGCTCGCCGATGGCGGCGCCGCGCCCGCGACCGCATGGGCCTATGCCCCAGAAGCGCCGAAGCTGGACTTTCCCGAATGGACCGGCGTGCCGCTCAAGTTCCTCGCGCCGCGGGCGATGCCGGGGTTCTCGCCGCAGGCCGATGCGCAATACGCGATCGCGCTGACCGGAGTGGCGTGATGCGCGCGCTTCGCCTCGATTACGTTGCTGCACGCGACGCTTCCCGGCTCGGAGCGATCGTGCTGGTCGTCGGCGTGCTGCTCGCGACCCTTGCGCTGCTCGAATACCGCGCGGTGCGCGAGGAACTCTCGGCCGAGACCTCGCGCGCAGCGGATATCCGCAAGTCCGGCAAGCGCAGCGCGGCCGGCTCTGCGAGCAGCACCGGCGACCTGGAATCGGCGGCGCAGGAACTCAAAGCTGCACAGCTTGCGCTGCAGCGCCTGTCGCTGCGCTGGGACAGTCTGTTTGCCGCGCTCGAATCGGCGCGGGTCGACGGCGTTGCACTGCTGGCGATCGAGCCCGATCCGGCAAAGAGCACGCTGCGGCTCTCGGCCGAAGCGAAATCCGCCGATGAGATGCTGGACTATGTAGAGCGGCTGCAGGCGGCCGACGGGCTTGCGGACGTGGTCCTGCAGAGCCATCAGGTCAAGCAGGGTGATCCGCTGCAACCGTTGCGTTTCGCCGTGATCGCCGCCTGGGCAAGGCAGCCATGATCGCGTTGCAGCCATGATCGCCTTGCGATGGCAGCTCACGCGCTGGGCCGCGATACTGCGCTGGCAGGGCTTGGCCGGGTTGGTGCTCGCCGCCGCCGCCGCGGCGCTGTACTTCGCGGGCATCGATCCCGGCAAGGAGCAGATCAGCCGGTTGCGCGAGGAGGCTCTCTCGGTAAGGCAGTTTGCCCGCACGCAGCCGGACGCGGCCGCAATGACGCCGCGCACCAATGAAGCGTGGCTGCAGAAATTTTATGCATTGCTGCCCGCCAGGACGAGCGCGCCGGATTGGCTGCGCATCGTTTTCTCCGCCGCGCGTGCCCAGTCGCTCAGCCTCGAGCGGGCCGAGTACAGGATGAAGCTCGACAAGAGCGGCCGCCTGGTGACCTATGAAATCGGATTGCCGGTACGCGGCAGCTATGTGCAGATCCGCAATTTCATCGCCGACGTGCTGGAACGGATTCCCGCGGTTGCGCTGGATGAAATCATCCTCAAGCGCGACGCGATCGGCGACGCCCGGATCGACGCTTCGATCCGATTCACGTTGTTCCTCAATGCCGGCTGAACATGCCTGTGTCAACACTCACACGGCGGCGGTTGATTCTGGGCGGTGCGCTGCTGGCCACCGTGGTGGCGAGCGTCTGGCCGCGCGCCCAGGAAAGACCGGCGAGCGAAGTCGTCGCACCGGTGACACAGCGTGGCGCAGCGCCGCCGCGCGAGCAGGCGCATCCGGCGCAGTCTGCGCAGCCCACCGAGTTGCCAACGCTCGGCGAGCGGCTGGAGCGTGCGCAGACGATGGCAAAGGTGCAGGATCTGTTTGGCGCCACCACCTGGAACCCGCCGCCTGCGCCGGTGCCGCTGCCGCAAAAACCGGCGCCACCCACCGCCCCGGCGTTCACCTACGCCGTTGCCGGCCTCGTACACGACGCCAACGGGCCGATGATCGTGCTCAACAGGCAGAACCAGGATTTCGTGCTGCGGGTCGGCGACGTGCTCGAGCAGACCTACCGCATCGAGGCAATCGGTCCGCAGTCGGTCACCGTCACCTACCTGCCCCTGGGGCTCACGCAGGTCGTGCCGATAGAGCGTTTTTAGGAGAATCCGGATGAAACTTTCCATCGCAGGCGCGCGAGTTGCCGCTGTAGCAGCCGCCCTCATCGTCTCGGCCTGCGCCCAGAACCCGGCGTTTCGCGACGGGATGCGCAATCTGGCCGAAGGCAGGATCGAACAGGGGCTCGCGCAGCTCGAGCAGGCGAGCCGGGAGGCTCCGGGCAATCCCGAATACCGCTCGACGCTGTTCCGGCAGCGCGAACTGGCGGTCAACCAGTTTCTGGCGCAAGCCGAAGCGGCGCGCACCGGCAACGACCCGAATCAGGCCGAGGCGCTGTACCGGCGGGCGATGGGCATCGAGCCCGCCAACGCGCGCGCCAGGCAAGGTCTGGACGAGATCGCGCGCGACCGGCGCCACAAGGCGCTGACCGATGAAGCCGCGGCGCTGCTGGCGAAGAACGACCGGGCAGGCGCCGAGCAGAAACTGCGCCTGGTGCTGGCGGAGAATCCGGCCCGGCGCGAAGCGCGCGCGATCCTGCGGCGCATCGAAGAGGCCAATCTCAGCGACCGGCTGGCCACAGGGGCGCTGAAGGCGGATCTCAAGCGCCCGATCACGCTCGAGTTCCGCGATGCCGCCCTGCGCGGCATCTTCGACGCGATTGCCCGCAGCTCCGGCGTCAACTACGTGTTCGACAGGGATGTGCGCGCCGATCTCAGGATGACCATCCAGTTGCGCAACAAGAGCATCGATGACGCCGTGCGGGTGCTGCTGATTGCCAACCAGCTTGCGCAGAAGGTGCTGGACGACGACACCGTGATCATCTATCCGAACGTTCCGGCCAAGCAGAGGGAATACCAGGAGTTGACGATCAAGGCGTTCTATCTGGCCAACGCCGACGTGAAGCAGGTGCTCAATACGATCCGCAGCGTGATCAAGACGCGCGACATCATTTTCGACGAGCGGCTCAACGTGCTGGTGATGCGCGATACGCCCGAGGCCGTCCGCGCCGCCGAGAGGCTGGTCGCGTTGCAGGACCAGCCCGAGCCGGAGGTGGTACTGCAGCTCGAAGTGATGGAAGTCGGCACCTCGCGCCTGCAGGAGCTCGGCATCCGCTTTCCCGAACAGATCAGCTACGGCATCGTCGGCGCCGCTGGCACGCCCGGCACCGTCACGCTGCCGGAATGGCTCAATCGCGATTCCTCGCTGGTGCGGCTGACGGTCAGCAATCCGGCGCTGATCGTCAATCTGCGCAAGCTCGATTCGGATACCAACCTCCTCGCCAATCCCCACGTCAGGGTGCGCAACCGCGAAAAGGCGAAGATCCACATCGGCGAGCGCGTGCCGGTGATCACCACGATCGCGACCGCGAACGTCGGCGTGGCCGAATCCGTCAGCTATCTCGATGTCGGCCTCAAGCTCGAACTCGAGCCGAACATCTACCTGGACGATGAGGTGGCGATGAAGGTAGGACTGGAGGTGAGCAACATCATCGATACCATCACGCGCGCGTCGGGCACGCAGGTGTATACGATTGGTACCCGCAACGCCTCGACGACCCTGCGCCTGAAGGATGGCGAAACGCAGATTCTCGCCGGGCTGATACAGAAGAACGAAATCCGCGCGACCAACAAGATCCCGGGCATATCGGACCTTCCGATCGTAGGGCGATTGTTTTCGAATCGGAACGACAACAACACCACGACGGAGATCGTGCTGCTGATCACGCCGCGGATCGTCAGGAACATCGTCCGGCCGCCGGCCGACCTCGCCGAGTTTGCGTCCGGAACCGAAGGCAGCATGGGCGGCGCGGGCGGCGGCGGTGTGCAGGCGCCGATCGCATTGCCCCGACCTGCTCCGGTACAGCCGCAGGCACCCCCGGCGGCGCCGGTACCGGGCGCGCCCGGCGGCCCGCCGCCCACATTCCCGCCGCAGCAAACCACGCCTTCCGGCGGCGTAGTGCCTTTCATGCCGGGAACGCCGGCGCGCTAGCGACGCCGCGCATCGCGAGTGAACCGGTCGCCTGCGGCGGGCTTTACCCTGATCGAGTTGCTGACGGTGATGGCGATCATTGCGGTCCTGCTCACGCTCGCCGTGCCGCGCTATTTCAACAGCGTCGAAAGGTCGAAGGAAGCCGTCCTCAGGCAGGACCTCGCGACCGTGCGCGACTCGCTCGACAAGTATTTCGCGGACACCGGCCGTTATCCCGACTCGCTCGGCGACCTGGTGACGAAGAAATACCTGCGCAGCATCCCGCTCGATCCGCTGACCGAAAGTGCCACGAGCTGGATCGTCGTTGCGCCGGACGATGTCGCCAAGGGAATGGTGCAGGACGTAAAAAGCGGTGCGCCAGGCAATGCGAAGGACGGCACCGCATATGCAGACTGGTAGATGCAATAATCACGAATGAACGCTCCACGCCCGGTGCACGCGCCGATGGCGCAGTTTCCGGTGATCGACGACTGCCTGCAAGTCGGCGGGATTCCGCTCACGCGGCTTGCTCAACGCGTCGGACGCACGCCGTTCTATGCCTATGACCGCGGCCTGATCACGCAGCGCGTCGCGCTGTTGCGCAAGCACCTGCCTGCGGAAATCCACCTGCATTACGCGATCAAGGCCAATCCGATGCCGGCGGTGGTGCAACACCTGGCGCCGCTGATCGACGGCCTCGACGTGGCTTCCGCCGGCGAAATGCGGGTCGCGCTCGATACCGGCATCGCGCCGGGGCTGGTCAGTTTCGCCGGCCCGGGCAAGACCGACGCGGAGTTGGCGCAAGCGGTCGCTGCCGGCATCATCGTCAACCTCGAATCGGAGCACGAGATGGAGCGCATCGCCGCGCTCGGCGCCGGCTCCGGCACGCGGCCGCGCGTGGCGGTGAGGGTCAATCCAGACTTCGAACTGAAAAGCTCAGGGATGAAGATGAGCGGGGGCCCGAAGCAGTTCGGCGTGGACGCCGAGCGCGTGCCCGCGATGCTCGCGCGCATCGGGCAGCTCGGCCTGGACTTCCAGGGCTTTCACATCTTCAGCGGCTCGCAGAACCTTCGCGCCGATGCGATCTGCGAAGCGCAGCGCAAGACGATCGAGCTGGCGCTGCAGCTCGCCGAGCATGCGCCCGCCCCGGTCCGATCGCTCAACATCGGGGGCGGCTTCGGCATCCCGTACTTTCCCGGCGAGCAGGCGCTCGACATCGGCGCGGTGGGCGCGCAGCTCGCACCGCTGCTGCCGCGTCTCAAGCAGCGGCTGCCGCAGGTGCAAGTGGTGGTCGAACTCGGGCGCTTCCTGGTGGGCGAAGCCGGCCTCTACGTCTGCCGCGTCATCGACCGCAAGATCTCGCGCGGCCACGTGTTCCTGGTGACCGACGGCGGCCTGCATCACCACCTCGCCGCATCCGGCAATTTCGGGCAGGTGATCCGCAAGAACTATCCCGTCGTGGTCGGCAACAAGGTGGCCGGGCGCGAGCGCGAGCGCGCGTCGGTGGTCGGCCCGCTGTGCACGCCGCTCGACCTGCTCGCCGATAACATGGAGATGGCCAAGGCCGACGTCGGCGATCTGATTGTCGTGTTCCAGTCGGGCGCGTACGGGCTCAGCGCGAGCCCCACCGCTTTCCTCGGCCACCCGGCCGCAGCGGAAGTGCTGGTGTGAGCTCAACGGCGAAGCCCTTCAATCAGCATCGCGCCGATGGCATCGGCGAGTTTACTGCTGGCGGAATCACTGTATGCGCCCAATCCACGTAGTACTTCGGCACAGTGTCCAGAGCGGCGTGCAGGGTATGGAACCCGGCGACCGTCCCCGACGCCGCTTCGTTCGCAAGGCTTCGGTAGACTTGCTGTTTCTTCAACTCGAGCGGCGACAGTTTGGCGTCGTCCTTTGATGGGAAGAAACGCACGGGCTGCAAGAAGAAGTAGATCGGAATTTCGGGCTGCCGGCCGAGGGCCGCAATCATCTCCCGATTGCGGCGATAGATCTCGTCGCCGCAGCGATGATCATCGACCACCCGCGCGGCGCGTCGCCGGAAAGCAGCGGCCATGCGGCGGGGGCCGTCGCGCCGTGTGTCTTCACCGCGCTCCTGGTCCACGACGTGGGGAATTTCCGGGGAAAACGATGCCGTGCGCGTCAGCATGCAGGCGAAGGCGACCGTCGTCGTCGGCTCGCAGTTTTGGCAGGCTGCGGGCGTTCTCCTGGTGAGTTACGATGCCCCGGGGGAAAGCGCCTGCGCTACCTGCCGGACGAGGTGCTGCGGCTCGAGGGCTTGAGCGATTGGATTCAGGCGCGGTTGATCGGGCACGTGCTGCCCGCCGTCGCCGGGATGCGACTCGTGATCGTTCAAGGCGGCGACGTCGGTAGCGTGCTGGTGCGCGCGCTCGTGGTGGACGCGATCGACGAGACGGCTCTTTACGCCACGCTACGCGACGTGCTGATCGCGCTTTGGGTCGCTACGTTGCTGGTCCTCCGCCCCACGCGCGCCCGGCTCCTCGCCGCGGGGCTGATCGCCGCGACGCTGGCGGGCGCGCTGACACCGAGGCCCCTGTTATCGGACACGATACGCGACGCCGTCTCCGAGGCACGTTTCCTCGCCGAGCCGGTGCGCGTGGCCTTCGCACGCTTGACGACGGATCCCGCCGCGGAACTCGAGCAACTGCCCGGTACGGGCGTGGTGGCGGCCCAGGGCACGGCCTCGCACGTCGCTTAGGGCCGCGCGTCACCGCCGCGCCTTCGCACGCCTGCCAGGCACCGTCCGCGCCGATGAGCCTTCTCGCCGATTGGCCGCGGCGGTTCGATCTCAAGAATGGCCAACTCATCGCCTTTGCGCTGTTGACCGCCGCCCCGCCATTTGTCTTTCCGGGCACCAGGCCACATTACCTTTTGTTCGGTCTCGTTCTGTTCGAGGTGTCCATCGAAATGGTGCAGAGCTTCACCCTAACGCGATCCGCCGAACTCGGCCGACGTGGCGCACGATGCGATCGGCGCGATCCTGGGCCTCGCAGCCGTCCTGGCATGGCGGCGTCGGCGCACCACAGCCACGCTGCGTTCGAGTGCGCCATGATGATTCTGGTCACCGGCTCCGCCGGGTTCATTCGCTATCACGTCGCGACGGCGTGCCTGGCGTGTGTACGGTCCGCAAAGTGGATGCCCTTCCGGAATGTGACCACGTAGCCTAATTGTTCGAGATGGGCGACGATGGCAGTCACGTCGTAGAGTCGGGGTGTCGCTTCGAACATGATGCGCGGGAACCGGTCGCAGAGCTCGGGCCCGATGCTATCGATGATCTCCTTCTCGGCCCCTCGCAATCAAGCTTCAGGAGGTCGCATTGCACGAAACCCGCAACCCGTAGCGCGCCGGCCAAGTCCACGACATCGATCTCGATGAAACTGTCGGAGGCCATTCCTGAAGACATGCTGTGACCGCCGATGTTTTGGCGATGGATGTAGAGGCGATCGCGGCGCGATCGGCCACCGACCCCCGTTTCAAGCGTCACGACGTTGGGGATCACGTTCCGTCGGACCGTCTCCTCAAGCAACCGGAAATTGTGCGGATGGGGCTCGAAGCAGTCGATGTTCGACTTCGGAAAAAGCTGATGCACCGCAATGCGAACAGGCCGGTATTCGCCCCGACATCCATGATGTGGAGTGTTTTCTGACTAGGCAATTCAATGTCATAACATCCGTTGACGAAAATCTCTTCGTAGGTAAAAAGGCTCATAACGTCATCTATGGAAATTGAGCCCCCCGCCCTTAATCGAAGACTCTCTGGGCCTGGCCAAAGCTTCGGCACGATCTTCAGCAACAATGCCAGATAGAATATGCACGGCCGAATCAGAGCCCGCCCATGATGCCGGTATTGGGCGAGCGAGAATTGCCTCAATGCCCATTCGACGCGCCAGGAGCTCACAAGAGGCCTTTCAGGCTGCGCAGGGGCGATGCGGCTGTGCTCACGGTCCAGCCGACCGTTCGGGCACCGTTGCCTTATTGGCAGATAGCCGATAGGAACAAAGGATGATCAATATTTTGACCGGTTGATCGTTGCCAATAAAAGAAAAAAGTCTGGACGGGATATGAAGCTCACGCGGTCCTCGCAGTACGCCCAATTGCTCGACTCGATCGATATCAGATGGTCCGTCGCCATTTTCGCTGCGCGCGAAGATGTCGAAGCGCTATCGTCCACGATCGAGGCGACGTTCGAAGCGGTGCGCGGAAAATCGGCCATTGTTGACGTCATTGTCAACGGAAATCGGCAATTATCTCAAAGTATAATCCCTTATCTCAAATCCAAATCAGAGTTGGAAGGTCGGAACGTGACAGCCCGCATATGGGATTTGGCGATTCGGGACAAGGCGCATGCTTGGAACCAGTATGTACATATCATCTGGCCCGGCTCGGAAATGGCGTTCTTCTGCGACGGGTACGCGAGGCCTATGCCCGATGCGCTGGATTTTATTGCAAAGGGCATGACCGCTCGCCCGGACGCTTTGGCCGGAACCGCGGTCCCGTCGCAGGGCCATTCGGCGAAGTCGGTGCGCGCGCAGATGATGCAGGGCGGCGGATTTCAAGGCAGCCTGCATGCGATTCGAGGCGATGTACTGCGGGCGCTGCGTGACCGCGGATTCCGTGTTCCGCTCGGCCTCTATAGGGTCGATAGCTTGCTCGGTGCTGTGCTGAGATTCGGTCTCGATCCGATGAACAATTCTTGGAAGTCGGATCGTATCGTCGTTTGCCCGGATGCCACCTGGGCCGTGCGCGTGGCTTTGCCGTGGCGTTTCGGCGATCTGAAAGCTCAATTCAACAGAATGATACGACAGGCTCGTGGGCACTTCGAAAACCGCGCCTTCCGGGAACACATGGCGATCCGGAAGAGGTCGCCGGAGACCCTGCCGGAAACAAGCCGGAACCTAGTAATGTGGTGGCTAAACGAGTGCCCTGTGCAGGCCGCGAGACTGTTGTTTGAAAACCCATTGGGCGCGATCGCTCTATTTCCGTTTCGCCACCGCGCAGATTGGTCGCAGAAGGACGTGCTTCCGAGCTTGGTCGCGACCGCGACGGTGTGAATGGGCAAATGATATTCGCCCTCGAATCGGATGACATCGGTCGCGACCGAGATGCTGCCGCCCCTGATGCGCCTGATCGAGCTCGTGGAAAGGGCGCTAGGCCGGAAGCCCGAGATCCGATTCGAGCCGATGCAACCGGGCGACGTGAAGAAAACTGATGCGCGTCATCGCGCTGATAGAGGACCCTGCGGTGGTGTGAGCGATTCTCACGCACGGGGTCGCTGGCAACCGACGGCGGTGGAGCGCGCACCGCCCGTTCCTCTGGGCGCATGGCCCGCGCATGCGAGCTTGCCGCTCACGTATCACCCCCTACCGGACATCGCCTGAACGGGACAAACGCGGGCCGCATTCGCCATGACGGGGCAAGTTTTAGCGTTAGTTGAACACTTTTTTGACGTCAACGTGACAAGATCTCAGCATTGGTCAAACGGAATCCTTGATCATCTGAAGGACCTCCAAAACCGCTTTGTAGAGGAGAATCACGCCACTCGGCGTCCGGAGAGGCCAATCATTGCCTTCACTGGATTTGCCACCGTGTTCAACTAACGCTGGAACTCCGCCCATAACGCAGATTGCACACGCCCCCAAACAGCCAGTGGACAGCCGATGAAAAGCCGGATGAACCGGATTTCCCATTCTCAATGGGGCCTACCGGCGGGCAGCCTTCTGCTGCTGCTCGGCCTGCTCGCCGTGTATCACCCCGGATTCATGACCAACGACTCCGTAGCGCAGCTGCTCGAGGCGCGTTCCGGAGTATTCTCGGATTGGCATCCGCCCTTCATGTCATGGCTGTGGCGCGGCGTCGAGTTCTTCGTGACCGGCCCGTTCGGAATGCTGCTTATCCAGCTCTCACTGGTCTGCGGGGGTAGCCTCCTGCTGATTCGGGAGATCCCGTTTCCCAACCCGAGGCATCGGCTGTTCGCCATGGCAGCGAGCGTCCTCTGGCCGCCGGTGTTCTCCATTCTGGGAGCGATCTGGAAGGACAACCTGATGCTGGGCTTCGCGATCGTCGCACTCGCGCTGGCGGCCCGGATCCACCGGTTCGACGCATCCACGCCGGCATCGGCCCGTATCGCAACCTGGATCGGCGTCGTCGCCTGCCTTATTGCCGTTTGCGCGATTCGCCACAACGGAGTGGGCATCGCTCTGTCGATTGCCCTGCTGACTACGCGCCCGTCGTTTGGATGCATCCGGGGTCCGTAGGTATTGAAGATGCGGATGACCTTGATGGACAGCCGGTGCTGCCGCCAAAAATCGAAAAACAGGGTCTCGGCGCAGCGCTTTCCTTCGTCATAGCTTCGTACGCCGATGGGATTGACGTTGCCCCAGTAGTCTTCCTGCTGAGGGTGAATCGCCGGGTCGCCGTAGACCTCGGATGTCGATGCCTGCAGGATCCTCGCCTTCAACCTCTTCGCCAGGCCAAGCATGTTGATCGCGCCATGGACACTGGTCTTGGTCGTCTGTACGGGGTCGAATTGGTAGTGAATCGGCGACGCCGGGCAAGCGAAGTTGTAGATCTCGTCGACTTCCACGTACAAGGGAAAGGTGACGTCGTGCCGGACCAACTCGAAATAGGTCTTTCCAATCAGGTGCGCGACATTGCCCTTGGTCCCCGTGTAGAAGTTATCCACGCAAAGCACGTCGTGGCCTTCCTGTATCAATCGATCGCAGAGATGCGAGCCCAGAACGCCCGCGCCGCCCGTCACCAAAACTCGCTTCACTTCATTCTCCCTGTGCCGTAAACATGGCTCATGGTCCTCGCGCGGCGCGAGTCTCGGTTGCGCGGGGTTGGCGCGCGGTGGATTTGGCTTGGCATGGGGTGTCCTCCGCGAGGTCGGGGTACGCGCAAATCTGCGTTATGACGAATGCTGCCCGCGTTTGCCTCGTTCAGGCAAGCCTCTGGCGATGCGATGACGCGCATCGGCCCTTTGCACTGCGCGCATTGGAGAGGATCGGCTTCATATACCTCGCGGTGATGGTATCCTTATTCATAGATTGATCTGCTATATGACGACGGGGTACCACACCCTCTCAAGCACAGCGTGCGGCCTGAGTTCAGTGATATGAATGACGTAGCTGCCGGCATCCTCGTCAACCTCGTATGAGCGGCCTGTGCGGTTGGTTCGGCACCGCGGACTCGGCGCCGATCGCGGCAATGGCGGTGGCGATCACCCGGTTCGACAGCAGCGCGGTGCGCACCGCCTGCGCCGATTTCGGCGCGCTGGCGGTCGCGGCGACGGGCACCGGCGTGGATGTGTTCCAGGACGACGAGCAGCTCGTCGCGGTCTGGGGCCATGCGCGTTTTACCGATGCCGAGCTGGCCGAAGTCGCGCAGCGCCACGGTATCGCGCACGCGCTTGCGCAGGGCCACGCCCGCAAACGCACGGACGTGTTCGCCACGCTTTCCGGAAGTTTCGCACTCGCGATCCTGAACCGCCGCAGCGGCGAGGCGGTGCTCGCGATCGATCGCATGGGCACGCACCCGCTGTGTTACAGCGTGGCCGGCGACCTGCTCGTGTTCGGCTCCACGCTCGATGCGATCAGCGCCTTTCCGGGGTTCAGCCCCGAGGTCGAACGCCAGGCGATCTACGATTACGTGTACTTCCACATGGTGCCCGCGCCGGGCACCATTCACGCTGGCGTAAAGCGCCTGTTGCCCGGCGAGTTTCTGACGTTCAGCAATGGCAGGGTTGAAACCGGTCGTTACTGGGAAATGCGCTTCGCCGAGGACGAGCAGCGACCGTTCCCCGAGCTCAAGGACAAGTTCCTGACCGTTTTGCGCGACAGCGTGCGGCAAGCAGCGGGACTAGGGACGGTGGGCGCCTTCCTCAGCGGCGGGACCGACAGTTCGACCATCGCCGGCCTGCTCGGCGAAGTCACCGGCGAGCCCGCGCGCACGTACTCGATCGGTTTCGAGGCCGAAGGCTACGACGAAATGGAGTACGCGCGCATCGCCGCACGGCATTTCGGCACGCGGCACCACGAGTATTACGTGACGCCCGACGACGTCGTCAAGGCGATACCGGCCATCGCCGCATGTTTCGACCAGCCGTTCGGCAACTCCTCCGCGGTGCCGACCTACTATTGCGCAAAGCTGGCGAAAGGCGACGGCGTGCAGACCCTGCTCGGCGGCGACGGCGGCGACGAGCTGTTCGGCGGCAACACGCGCTATGCCAAGCAATACCTCTATTCGCTCTACAGCGACCTGCCGCCTGCGCTGCGCAACGGGCTGATCGAGCCGGTCGCGTTCGCGCTGCCCGAAGTCAGCGTCATCGGCAAGGCGCAGCGTTACATGCGCAATGCGATGCAGCCGATGCCTGCGCGCTACGACAACTACAACCTTCTCGAGCGCCTCGGCCCGGCCAACGTGTTCACGCCTGCGTTTCTCGCTTCGGTCGACACGCAACGGCCGCAGGCGCTGATGGCGCGGACCTATCATCAGACGCACGCCGCGACGCTCATCAATCGCATGCTGGCGTTCGACCTCAAGTACACGCTCACCGACAACGACCTGCCGAAAGTCACGCGCGCGTGCGAGCTGGCAGGGATCGAGGTCTGCTACCCGATCCTTGGCGACGCCGTGGTGGCGTTCTCCGCAAGCCTCGCGCCCGGGCTCAAGTTGAAAGGCACACGGCTGCGCTATTTCTTCAAGCGGGCCCTGCGCGGATTTCTGCCCGACGAGATCATCACCAAGAGCAAGCACGGTTTCGGCTTGCCCTTCGGCATGTGGCTGCAGACGCACCAGCCGCTGCAGCAGATTGCGCTCGATAGCCTGACCGACCTGAAGCAGCGGCGGATCGTCCGCGCGGAATTCATCGACGAGTTGACCTCGATGCATGTCCGGACCCACGCGGGCTATTATGGGACCATGGTCTGGGTGCTGATGATGCTGGAGCAGTGGTTCAGGCAGCATCGGACTGTGATATAAAATCCGTTACTGTCGGAGATGTATGGTGACCTGTACTTATCTGCGTTCCTATGTCGTGGGTTTGACGCTTGTGCTGCTTGGGCCCGTGCGGGTCGGGGCGGAGGATCCGCGCTACAAAGACAGGGAAATTGCGTTGCTGCCGAAGTATTGCCAGTCCCGCATGGGCTTGAACAACTACTCGCCTGAGGACACGCAGCGTTGGGT
This sequence comes from Burkholderiales bacterium, assembly GCA_017880775.1. GTDB lineage: Bacteria > Pseudomonadota > Gammaproteobacteria > Burkholderiales > SG8-39 > JADGRQ01. The sequence goes on from JADGRQ010000001.1 coordinate 19,715, forward strand.
GGGCGTGATGGGCCCGACCTACGATCACATCCACCACTACTGCCGGGGACAGCTTATGACCAACCGCGCGAATCTCGCAGCGCGCGACCAGCAGCAGAAGTTGTTTTTCCTGGAGCAATCGATCGTTGAGTACGACTATGTAATCAATCTGGCGCCGCAGACTTTCGTCCTGTTGCCGGAAATACTCACCAAGAAGGGCGAAAGCCTGATCCGTCTGGGCAAGGGTCCGCAGGCGGCCGTGCAGCTCGAGCGCGCGATCCAGCTCAAACAGGACTATTGGCCGCCGTATGCAGCCATGGGCGACTATTACAGGGACGTGGGAGATCGCAAGAAAGCGCGGGAGTGGCTGGAAAAAGGCCTCGCGGCGGCGCCGGGGACCCGAGCGTTGACACGGCGATTGGAGGAGCTCGAGTCGGCCAAGGATCAGCGCAAGAGCGCGCCGCGGCCGGCCAAGGAACCAGAAGAACCGAAACCACCCGCCAAGAAGGGTTGACTGTCCGCGCCTTGGGCGGCGTTCATGCGGGCACCGCGCGCGCGCAATTGATGAGAAGCCGCAACCCGAACCGATGCGGACTCCTGTCCCACGGGGTGAAGCGCGGCAACTGGAAAAGGTCGCTGCCACGTTTGGCGACGCCGGCGCTCGTCGACAGCGCGGCGGTGAAGCCTGCCTGCTTGACGAGTTCCACGTCGCGCGGGCCATAGTCCCGGCCCGGCTTGCCGTTAGGATAGGCGAACAAGGTGACCGGCGCACCGGTGATCTCCTCGAGTCGGCGCTTGCCGCCGACGATCTCCGCGCGCGCCTGCTGCTCGTCGAGCACCGTCAGGATCGGATGGTTGACGGTATGGCCGCCGATCTCCATGCCGGCGTCGTGGAGCCGCCTGATCTGCGCGGGACGCATCATCAGGCCCGTTGGAAGCGTCGAGCGCAGTGCGGCGGCGAGTCGATCGACCAACGCGCCGCGTTCGCCCAACGGGCGGTATTTGAGCTGCCCGATCAGCGCGTCGATCGCGGCCCGCCGGCTGGTGCTGTCGCCCAGGCTGTGAGTGCCCAGGCCCAGTGAGGACAAATCGTGGGTTCCGGCCGGCGCATGCCGCACGGCCTCGATCACGCCGTCGTTGAACATGATGCCGCCTTCGGAGAATCCAGTGGACACGAAGAACGTCGCCGGCAGTCCGAGGCGCTGGAGAACCGGCAATGCGACCTGCTCGTTGTCGGCATAGCCGTCGTCGAAGGTGATGCAGGCGGCGCGCGCCGGCAAAGCCCCGCGCGCAAGCCGTGCGCAGGCCTCGCTGAGCGGCAGCACGTTGAATTCGTCGCGCAGCAGCGTCATTTGCCGCTCGAAGGCGGCCGCGTCGATCACATCGTGCAGGATGGGATCGGGCGCGGCCAGCGCCCGGTGGTAAATCAGGATGCTCAGCCGTCCCCGCTCACCGGCGGGAGAAAGCAGATTGCCGAGAATACGGAACAATGCACCTCCTAGTTTCAATGCTGATCATGGAGCCGCGATTGGGGATCGCGCGGTCAAGACGGATGAAACGGAGCCGACCGTGCAACAACCACTCCCAATGAACCGACAAGAGGAACACTGCGAAATAAAGGACCCCATAGTCGCCGGTCCCAGGGCGACTCGAAGAATTTCGGCCCGACAATCGTGTGAAAGCCATTCTGCGCAAGCAATGTCCGGAAACCGCGCCAGTCCCAGACATGGTGCTGACTGGCGGCCATCGGATTGACACGTGCATCTCGATCCCAGTGACGTCGCCAAAGGCTCGACTTGTTCGCGTAGCTTACGATCAATACTCCCGGTTCGCGAAGAGCCCGATGGAACCCCCTCAACAACTCGTCAGCATCGAGAACGTATTCGATCACGCTTGAGCATACGATGGCATCGTAGGCATCCGGTTCCAGAATCTCGTCAATTTTCTCGATCGTCTCAAACTCGATATTCAGCCCCTGCCGATCCAGCGCGCGCGCCTGCGCGATCATGCCTTCCGATGTGTCCACGCCACGAACCCGAAAACCGGAGCGCGCCAGCAAATGGCTTAGACGCCCGGGCCCGCAACCGTAGTCGAGTACATAGCCGCCTGCGGGAACCGCGCGTTCGGCCAATTTTACGAATAGCCATCCACGCACGTAGTTGTCCTCTTGCATCGCGCGATCGATATCGCGAGCGAATTTTCCGGCAAGCTCATCAAACAGAGTCTTCATTGAGGGATCTTTTTGGTCAGCTACCCTTTTATCAACCCCAGGATTTCCTTGCATCCCCGCCGGTTAAGGGTCCATGCAAGTGCGCCGTAAGCGAGCGCACCGGTAACGATCAAAATCATCATCTGCATGATCGTCCGCGTTCCCGGGTCCAGAATGCTGCGCACGACGGCAACGGCCGCGTACATGCCAAGCCCCGCAAGCACTGGCCGCAATATTGCGTAAAACACGTCCGTCACGCGCAGGCCGATGACAGGCAGAAAAATCACCAACGCGCCCCCAAGCACGACCGGAAATGCGACCACCCAGGCTATGCTCAGACCCACCAATCCCCACCGGGCACCGACCAGAAATGCTATCGGCATGACCGCAAAGGCCAGCAGCACCTGCCTCAGGGCAATATCCACACGACCAATCGCCTGGGCGGCAGTGTTCATGAACAGCACCAGCATATGCAGGGGCATGACCAGTGCCAGCAACTGCAGCGGCAATACGGCTTCGCGCCACTTCTCGCCAAGCAGCAGTGCCACGATTTCCGTTGCGATGCTGGACATTCCCCACAACACAGGGAACGCGGTAAAACTCAGCATGCGAGTTGCCATAAGAAAATTGGACGCAAATCTGTCTCGATCATGCTGAATCCGCGCGAACGCCGGAAACGCGACCTGATTGATGATGGTTGACAGCCTTTGTATCGGGAGGCTCGCAAGGTGCAGCGAAACCGAATACACGCCCAGCAGATCCTTGCCGAGAAATTTACCGGCAACGATGATGTCCGCCTGCGAATAGAAAAACCACAAGATCCTTGCGGCGGTGAGGTTACCGCCAAACAAAAGGATTTGCCTGGTGCCGTGCAAGCTAAACTCCGGCCGCTGCCAAAACGGCGAAATGAAACTGAGGCCCACGACGCGCCAGACTTCCATGACAAGGCTGGCCCAGACCAGGGCCCACACACCCAATCCCGACAGCGCGCAAGCGAGCGCAGTCAAACTGCCCACTATGGCTGCTGACAAGTCAACCAGTGACTGTCCCTTGAAATTGAGCTGTCGTGAAAGCTGCGAACTCGGGATCACCGCGAATATCATCAGAATGAACTGCACCCCCAGCGTCCGCACGATCGCAACAAGCCGCTGCTCCTCGAAGAACCAGGCGATCAGCGGCGCTGCCAGAAAAAGCACCAGAAACAGCCCCGAATTGATCACGATCACCAGGCCAAGGATCTGCCTCAGCTTGGCGTCATCCATTTCAGATGCCTGGATCGCTGCGGCCCCGACACCAAATTGCGCCATCATGGCCAGGAAGCCCACAAGCACAGTTGCCATTGCCAGCAGTCCGTAGTCCGCCGGACTGAGAATCCGCATGACCACGATGGTGATCGACCAGGTGACCAATTGACCAAGCAGCCGTGCACCGGCAACCCAGCGCAATCCCAGTAGAATTTGTGATCGGAACGTCATGGCCGCGCGCACGAGCGATCGTGGGTCGGCCTCTGGTCCGGCCCGGCATCGCGGGAATTCACCCGCCAGGGGATGATCGTCATTCGGGAATTCGCTTTCCGCCAACCCAGCGCAGCCTCGAAAGGACTTGCGATCGGAAATTCACGGGCGCAGGTCCGGGCCGCGCGGCATCAACGAATTCAGCCGCTGCCCGGCCTGGGCGAATGCTTGCGGCCGAAGCGGGCCGATGGTTCCGGTGCGGTTGCCGCCGCCGGCGCAGGCGTGGGCGTCGGCGCCTTCAGCTCCCGCTTCACCAGCGCCAGCGTCGCCACCATGATTGCGACCAGGTAATACGGCACATCGAAGGTGACCAGGCTGAGAAAAGCGCCGCCGACGGCGAAGCCGACGAGAGTCACCTGCATCATCGCGGACAAGTCCGCGGCCCACGCAAGATCGGCCCGTTTCCTGACGGCCCGCATGATCCAGCGTGCTTTGCGCCAGACCGTGTAAAACAATAGCAAGTACAGACCGAGCCCCACGTATCCGTGCTCCCCCAGCGCCTGGAAATAGATGCTGTGGGCGGCGAGGGCGCCTTGCACGAGCTTCGGCGAATAGCGCTGGTAGACCTCCATCGTGGACACCACGAATCCGCCGCCGGTGAGCGGCCGGTCATTGGCGAGGTTGATCATCGTGGTCCAGGCGTTGAGCCGCGAGCTGGCGGACGCGTCCGCTTCATAAGTGTTCATCGTATCCATTCGCCGGTACCACGTTTCCGGCATGAACGCCAACAGCAGCGGAATGAACAGGACCGCCAACACCAGGCCGGCCAGTTTGTTGCGGCCTTTCCACCACAGGAAGATCAGCATCGCGCTCGCTGCCAGCAGCGCCCCGCGCGATTGGGAACCCAGCACGGCAACACTGCATAGAGCCATCATGCCGAGGAGGCCCCAGCGCACTTTCGCGTGCGCCGTGGTCAGGTGCAGATAGCGCATCAACGGGATCATCATGATCAGCGCGACCGCCAGCGCATTGTTCTCCTGGACAGCGGAACTCTCGGGACCCCAGACGATGTGACTCCCCCCGGTCAACAGGGTAAACAGGCCGCCTTTCGTCCCGTAAAAAGCGAGGGAAAGCACGATCACCCAGATCAGCCGCTGCAGATCCTCTTTCTTGTGAAACAGCATCGGAATCAGGATCGCCATCAGCTGGGTCTTCATGAAATCAACCCATTTGAAAAATGACAGATCCGGGTATATCGCGAAGATCGTGCTCACGCCGGTCCACGCAACGAACATGAAAAACGCCACCGTGACCGAATTGAGCGGCGGGGCCTTCATGTCCTTGCTCAACGCGACGCTCAGCAGCGTAGCGCCGGCGATGATGACGGCAAAACTGAAATCGTGGGCGAAGCCATACGCGAGGCGGTGCGGGTTCATCACGCTGATCCACACCCACATCATCACGCCGATCTGCGCGCGCTTGAAGATGAACGGCAGCGATCCGAAGATGATCAGCGTGATCGCGATGTCTCTCAAGCCACTCATGCCGCGCGCTCCCCCTGGCAAACGGACCCGCCGCGGGCACCGATCACGCGTGAAAACAAATCGAGTTGCCCCTGCGTGGTGTCGCGCCAGCCGAACCGCTCGGCATAGCGACGCGTCAGGCTGCGGTCCGGATAATTCCGCATCAACTGCCTCAATGCCTCCACCACACCGCGCGCGGACCGCTCGGCCATCAATACGCCCGCCTCCGGCGCGGCGACGATTTCCGGCGTTCCGCCCACGCGGGCCGATACGACCGGCGTGCCGCAGGCCATCGCTTCCAGCAGCACGTTGGGCCAGCCTTCCCGGCTGGAGGCAAGCACCAGCGCATCGGCTGCGCCGTAATACGCGGCCAGCTGTTCCTGCGGCATCACGCCGAGGAATCGGACGCGCTCCTGAATGCCGAGCGTGCGGGCCAGGTCCTTGAGTTTGCGCTCCTCGCCTCCCTCCCCGATGACGAGCAGGCAGGCGTCCGGAAAATCGGGCAGCGCCTGCAGCACGAGGTCGTGGCCTTTATTCGCCACCAGGTTGCCGACCGTCAGCAACACGGTCGCGGTAAGCCCCAGGCGCGCGCGCTCCAACGCGCGATCGACCGGGTGAAACAGCCGCGTATTGACGCCGTTTCGCAGCACGGAGATCTTGCCGCCGTCGACGCCCAATTGCGTCAGCGCCGTCTTCAACGCCGCGCTGACCGTGACCAGCGCCGCCGCGCGCCTGGCCGCCCACAGGATCATCCTGCGGGGAACGGCAAACTGCGGCAGCAGATTGACGTCCGATCCGCGCGCCGTGATCACGACGGGCTTGTTCAGGTTGCATCCCATGATCGCCGCAGCGACGCCATCGGGATAGAAGTAGTGCGCGTCGATGAGGTCGAAATCGTTATCGCGTTGGGTCACGCCGGCCACCGCCGTTCGGGCCCCGGCGGCCAGCAGCAAGGGTGCCACGCTCATGCCGACCTTGGGCACGCTCAGGTAACGCGGATGCACGACCTGGATGCCGTGCCGCCGCTCCTCGCGCGGGACGCGGGCAAGCGCGGCATAGCGGCCGAAGCGCGGATCTACCGAAGGAAACCACGGCACCGGCGCGACCACGCGCGCTTCGACGCGACCGCTCTCCAGCAGGTGCCGCAACCGGGTTTCGACGAAAATCCCATGACCCGGGCGCGCGGCATTGGGGTAAAGCGTGCTGAACGTGACTATCCTCATGTTCGCCGCGCCGGTTGCATGACGCGGGCGTAAACGTCCTCGTAGCGAGCCACGCTTGAAGGCCAGTTGCGCTCGCTTTCGACGTAGCGGCGCGCGTTCGCCTTGAGCCCCGGCCAGCGCCCGGGATCTTCAAGCAGCCGCAACACGTTTACGGAAAGGTCGGCGGGGTCGTTCGTCTTGAACAACACGCCGGTTTCGCCGTCGCGTATGAGTTCGCGGTGCCCTCCGACGTCCGATGCTGCGACCAACCGCCCCTGTGCCATCGCCTCCAGCGGCTTCAACGGCGTCACCAGCTCGGTGAGCCGCATCGACAGGCGCGGATAGACCAGCACCTCGATGAGATCGTAGTAGCGCTGAACTTCACTATGCGGAACGCGGCCGGTAAACACGACCTTGTCGGCGACGCCGAGCTCCGCGGCCAGCTGCTTAAGCTGCGCCTCCTGCGGCCCGCCGCCGACAAGCAACACGCGAATGGATGCGTTCTGCGCGAGCAATTGCGGCAGCGCGCGCAACAGCACGGCAAGCCCTTCGTAGGCGTAAAACGAACCGATGAAACCCAGTACCAGCGCGCCCTCCAGCCCGAGCTGCCGTCTCAGCTCGGGGTCGGGCGCGCCACCGGCGGAGAATTCGTCGATGTCCACCGAGTTCGGGATGACCGTCACTCTTTCGGCCGGGATGCCGCGGGCCACGATGTCGCTGCGCAGGCCTTCGCAGATCGTGGTGATCGCGTCAACACGCCTCAGGGCCCAGGTCTCCAGCCGCCGCGCCAGGCGGTAACGCAAGCCGCCCGCCCGGGCGGTTCCGTGGTCCACCGCAGCATCCTCCCAAAACGCCCGTACTTCATACACCACGGGGATGCCGAGCCGCCGTCCCACGCGCAGCGCGGGAATCGCATTCAGGACCGGGGAGTGTGCATGCAGGATATGCGGCCGCATGCGCTTCGCGATCTGCTCGATGCGGTAGGTGATCTCGCCCATCAGCTCGATTTCCCCGAGCCCCGGCACGCCTTCAAGGAGTCCGCCCGGAGGTGGCGTGCGATGGAATTCCCAGCCGTCTACCTGCTCTTCATTGGCCGCCGCAGGCCCCTGCTTCGGGCCGGTGAGGTGAAACGTTTCCCAGCCCAACCTCCGCTGCTCTTTCAGGATCGCGAGCGTGCGGAACGCGTAGCCGCTGTGCAGCGGGATCGAGTGATCGAGGATATGCAGAATGCGCATCGTCAGGCTGCGGTTTCCCGTACCGCGGGCGCGGTCACCAGGTTGCGCAGGAACGACTCGAACATCATCAGCGTCCACAGCGACGCGCTGTAGTCGCTCATTCCCGACTGGTGATCGTCGACCATCCGGCGCAGGTAGGGCGCGTTGAACCACCCGGTTTCAGCGAGCACGGGCCCCAGCACCGCGTCCCTGACCGACTGCCGCAACGGCCCCCGGAACCACTTGGCGAGCGGAACCCCGAAGCCCATCTTGGGCCGGTAAAGGATCTCGGGCGGCAAATACGGGTCGAGGGCTTTTTTCAGGAGGACCTTGCCCACCCCATTGCGCAACTTCATGTCGGAAGGAAGGCCCGATAACCATTCCACCAGCGGATGATCCATCAGGGGCTCGCGCACCTCGAGGGAGTGGGCCATGCTTGCCCGGTCCACCTTGGTGTTGATGTCTCCCACCAGATAGGTCTTGAAATCCAGGTACTGGACCAGCGACAGCGGATCCTCCGAGGGCGCGCGCGCGGCGTGCCGCTTGAATACCTCGATGGCGGCATAGCCTTGCAATTCGCGGCGGAAGTGCGCACTGAACAGTTTCTCGCGCATCCCGTCGTGCAGGATGGAAACGCTGTGAAAATAGGCCTCCACTGAATTGCGCGCGAGCGCTTCGAGGGTCGACTTGGCGCGGAGCACGCGCGGCGCCCAGTCCGCCTTGGGATAGAGCCTGCCGAGCAGACCGAACACGGGTCGGCGCAGTTGCAGCGGCAACAGCGAGCGCACCCGTTCCTCGTTGACGTGCCAGCGATAGCGCCGGTAGCCGCCGAAGCTCTCGTCGCCGCCGTCGCCGGAAAGCGCGACGGTCACGGACTTGCGCGCGAGTTCGCACACGCGGTAGGTCGGCATCGCGGAACTGTCCGCGTAAGGCTCGTCGTACAGTCCGGCAAGCCTGTCCACCAGGCCGAAGTCGTCCGGATCCACCTGCTCTACGCGGTGCCGCGTGTGGTATCGATCCGCAACCGTCTGTGCGTAGGCCGACTCGTTGAACGCCGGATCGCCGAACGAGATCGAGCAGGTATTGACCGGATCGGCCTGCAATCCGGCCATCATCGCCACCACCCCGCTCGAATCCACGCCGCCCGAGAGAAACGCGCCCAGCGGCACTTCGGACATCAGGCGGATTTTCACCGATTCGCGCAGCCGCGCGGTCAGTTCCTCGATCGCGTCCGCTTCGGTCAAGTGCGGCCCGGGCTTGAACGGAACATCCCAGTATTCGCGCGGTTCGCGCAGTTTCTCGCCGCGCCGCAGCGAAAGCGTGCAGCCGGGCGGCAGCTTCAGCGCGCCGCGGAAGATCGTGCGCGGCTCGGGCACGTAGCCGTACGCGAAGTAATCCTCGACGGCGGCCGGATCGATCTCCCGCTTCAATCGCGGATGCACCAGCAACGCTTTGAGTTCCGACCCGAACAGCAACATGCCGTCGTCCAGCATGGCGTAGTAAAGGGGCTTCACGCCCATCCGGTCGCGCGCGAGGAACAGCGTCTGTTTGTTGCGGTCCCACAGTGCAAACGCAAACATGCCACGAAAGCGCGTCACGCAGGCTTCGCCCCACGCTTCCCAGGCATGGACGATGACCTCGGTATCGCTACGGGTGCGGAATACGTGGCCGAGCGCCTGCAGCTCCGGCACCAAGTCGAGGTAGTTGTAGATTTCGCCGTTGTACACCACCACCACGCTGCCGTCTTCGTTGTAGAGCGGCTGCTGGCCGGTCGACAGGTCGATGATGGACAGGCGCCGGTGGCCGAGCCCGACGCCGGGGTCGAGGTGCAAGCCGCCTGCGTCCGGTCCCCGGTGGAACAGCGACTGGTTCATGCGTTCGAGCAGCCCGCGGTCGATGTCGCGCCGGCTTCGGCTATCGAATATTCCCGTGATTCCGCACACGATCGAAGGTCCTACCGGCCGATTCCGAAATACTCGAAGCCGAGCGCACGCAACTCTGCCGGATCGTACAGGTTGCGGCCGTCGAAGATGACCGGCTGCTTCATGCGCTTCTTCACCACCCCGAAATCAGGATAGCGGAACGGTTTCCATTCGGTCACCAGCGCCAGCGCGTCGACGTCGTCGAGCGCGCCGTATTGGTGATCGGCCAGCGTCAGGCGTCCACTGTCGAACCACTGCGCGGGCAGCGTGCGGCGCGCTGCCTGCATCGCCACCGGATCGTAGGCTTTCACGCTGGCGCCAGCGTCGATGAGTTGGCGCAGCAGCACCACCGACGGCGCCTCGCGCATGTCGTCGGTGCCGGGCTTGAACGCGAGCCCCCACAGTCCGAACGCGCGCCCGCCCAGGTCGGCGCCGAAGCGCGCGGTGATCTTCTCGAACAGGCGCCGCTTCTGCATCTCGTTGCGCGCCTCGACCGCTTTCATGATCATCGGCTCCAGGCCGTAGCCGCGCGCGGTGTGGACCAGGGCCCTGACGTCCTTCGGAAAGCACGATCCGCCGTAGCCGCAGCCGGGGTAGATGAATGAATAGCCGATGCGGCTGTCCGAACCGATGCCCTTGCGCACATTTTCCACGTCGACGCCCGCGCGTTCGCACAGGTTCGCGATCTCGTTCATGAACGAGATGCGGGTGGCCAGCATCGAGTTGGCCGCATATTTGGTCATCTCCGCATCGCGCACACCCATCACCAGCACACGCTCATGATTGCGCGTGAACGGCGTGTAGAGCCCGCGCATCAGCTCGGCCGCGCGCGGGCTGTCGGTGCCGATGACCACGCGGTCCGGGCGCATGAAGTCGTTGACCGCATCGCCCTCCTTGAGAAACTCCGGATTGCTCACTACGTCGTAATCGACTTCGGCACCGCGCCGCTCGAGTTCGGCACGGATCGCTGCCTTGACCTCGTCGGCGGTGCCGACCGGGACCGTGGACTTGTCGACCACCGTGCAGTGCCCCGAGATCAGCCGGCCCAGCTCGCGCGCAACCTCCAGCACATGGCGCAGGTCGGCCGATCCATCCTCGTTCGGCGGCGTGCCGACTGCGATGAAGTACAGCTTCGAGCCGGCGACCGCTTCGGCAAGCGAGGTGGTAAAGCGCAGCCTGCCTTCGCGGAAGTTGCTCGCGACGATGGCGTCCAGACCCGGCTCGTGGATCGGCAGCTCGCCTTTCTCCAGACAATTCACCTTGGCCGCATCGTTGTCGACGCAGGTCACGGTATTGCCCATTTCGGCCAAGCACGCGCCGGTCACCAGCCCGACGTAACCGGTCCCGATAATGCACAGATTCATGTCAGCGCACCCGCGTCATGACCGATCCGATAATAGTCGCGGTACCACGCGACAAACTTCGCGATGCCCTGCTCGACCGGCGTGTTCGGCCGGAAACCCGTTGCCCGGGTAAGCTCGGTGACGTCCGCGAGCGTGGCCTGCACGTCGCCGGGCTGCATCGGCAGCATCTCCAGCCGGGCCTTGCGGCCCAGGCATTGTTCCAGCACTTCGATGTAGCGCATCAGGTTGACCGGCTGGCTGTTGCCGATGTTGAAAATGCGGTAGGGCGCGAAACTCGCGGCAGGGTCGGGCACATCGGTGTTCCAGTGTGGATCCGCTGCGGCGGGACGGTCGATGACCCGGACCACGCCATCGACGATATCGTCGACGAAGGTGAAATCGCGCACCATGTTGCCGCCGTTGTACACCTCGATCGGCCTGCCCTCGATGATGCCGGCGGTGAATTTGAACAACGCCATGTCCGGGCGTCCCCACGGCCCGTAGACGGTGAAAAACCTGAGCCCGGTGCAGGGCAGGCCGAACAGGTGCGCATAGCTGTGCGCCATCAGCTCGTTGGCCTTCTTGGTGGCCGCGTACAGGGACACCGGATGGTCGACGTTGTCATGCTCCGAGAACGGCAGCCGGGTATTGCCGCCGTACACCGAACTCGAAGATGCAAACACCAGGTGCCCGACGCGCGAGTGCCGCGCGCCTTCCAGCACATTGCCGAAACCCACCAGGTTGGCATCGATGTACGCGGCCGGATTCTCGAGCGAGTAGCGCACCCCCGCCTGAGCGGCGAGATGCATCACCGCGTCGAAGCGGGTGCCGGCGAACAGGTCTGCCATCGCCGCGCGCTCGACGATGTCGAGCAGCGAAAACGTGAACCCGGCATGCCCGGTAAGGCGTGCCAGCCGCGCCTGCTTGAGCCGGACATCGTAGTAGTCGTTCATGTTGTCGATGCCGTGGACCGTGTCCCCGCGTTCGAGCAACCGCATGGCCAGGTTGGCACCGATGAAGCCGGCGGCGCCGGTGATCAGGACGTGCATCAAGCTCTCCTCGATTCCAGTGTTTGTTGCAGCATCCGGTCGTAGATGGCGAGGTAACTGTTCACCATCGAGGTCATACTAAAATCCTGCTCGGCGGTCCGGCGGGCCTCGAGGCCCTGGCGCCGGCATTCGGCCGCATCGGCGTAGTAACGCAGCATCGCCTGCGCCATCGCCTGCGGGTCGGCCGACGGAACGAGCGCCCCGGTGCGCCCTTCGTCCACCAGTTCCGGGTTGCCGCCCACCGCGGTCGCCACTACCGGCAGCCCGCTCGCCATCGCTTCCAGAATGGTGTTCGAAATGCCCTCTGCGAGGGAAGGCAACACGAACAGGTCGAGCGCGCGCATGACCCGCGGCACGTCGTCGCGCTCGCCGGCCAGCCAAACCAGCTTGCCCACGCCGGCCTGGTCCAGGATTTCGGCAACCTGCTTGCGCAGCGGCCCATCGCCGACCATCACCAGCCGAAGCCTCTGCCGCGCCTGCGGCGCGATCTCAAGCAAATGCACAAACGCTCGCGCGAGCGTGAGCTGGTCCTTCACCGCCTGCATGCGACCGACAGTGCCGATGACGAACGCGTCGGGCGAAGCGAAATCGGTTGGGGTCGAATCGTGGACTGGCAGCGGCTCGCGCCCGCCGCGCGCCGGATGGAACAATTCGGTGTCCACCCCATTGTAGAGTTGCGCAACTCTTGCCGCCGGCACGCCGATTTTTTCGAGCAGGTAGCGCTCCAGATCCTTCGACAGCGCGATGTACTGGTGTACGAACGGCTTGAACAACCGGCGCAGCCGCTGTCCCTTTAGGCTGCTGCCGTCGAGATCCCCCACGTCGCGGCCGTGTTCGCCGTGGATCCGCACGGGAACCCGCGCCAGCGCCGCCGGCAGCAATCCCTCGAGCGCGGCAAGATTGCGCGTGTGGACGATGTCGGGGCGAAGCTGCCTCAACAGCCGCCAAAGCTTGAAGTGGGTGACCGGACTGTTGCCTGGAGGCTTGTCGAGCGCGTACACCGAGACGTTGCTGCGCCGGATGCGCCGGCGGAATTCCGTGTATCCCGTCAGGCAGATGATCGCGTGACGGAAACGTTCCGCGGGTATGGCGTTGATCAGGTTGACCACCCCGTTCTCCAGCCCTCCCGTGTCGAGGCGATAAATGATGTGCGCGATGAGCGGCGCGCCGCCCGCCCCGCCCTGCCCTGCAGCAGAGTCCGGAAAAACGCCGGAATCAGCGTGCATTTTCCAGGCTCCTCGCGATTGCGGGCCGCATGGCGTTGAAAAATTCCTGCATCGCCTGCGCCGCCTGCGGCTGGCCCGGGTTGGGTGCGTAGATGATCACGACAGCCCCGTCATCTCCCCGCCCGAGCAGCATGGACTTCGCCTGCAGCACTTTTGCCCAGTACTGGTTCACCGTATCCTGGCCGTCCACCCAGTACCAGTGCCAGACCAGCAGAGAGCCGGATCGACTCTGAAGCTTCGTCTCGATCAGGGGCGTCTCCTGATTGTCGAAGACCATGCTGCGGCGGATTGCGGAGAGGGTTCGCCATTCGCGGTCGACGCTCCGAACCAGCGTGTTTTGCGAACTGACGAGCTGGGCACCTTGCCGCTGGTTGCGGTAATACCCGATATGCAGCGCGACCCTCGCGGCGTCTTTCGCGTAAGTCTGATTGATCTGGGCCCGGGGCTGGGGGAAGTGCGGCGTCCAGCCGGTCAGCTGCCCGGCCACTGGTTGCCAGCCGCCCGCAGGCGCCGGCGCCTGAAGCGCCGGATCGGGGCGCGCTCCGGCCAGGTGCACGGCAGCGGCAGGCCATACGGCGACCAGCACGGCCGCAGCGACGGCGCCTGTCATCATCGCCGCCCGCGAAGGCGGACCCCGTCGCGCAGGCGGCGCGGCGCCCGGCGCCGCCTGGGGCGGTTCGAGATCTTCGCGCCACCGAGAGCCGGCCCAGAACAGGACCAGCATCACGATGCCGAAAAACAGCCACCCGTAGATCAGGTGATCGACCCCGACCGCGAGCTTCATGCTGCTCAGATGGCCGATCATGACGATCATGTAGGCGCGCAGCCAGTTGGCGACGATCGGCACGATCACCGAAAATGCGGTGAATATCGCGCGCCGCGCGAAACTCCGATATGTGAGATAGGCGTACAACACGCCGAGGGTCAGGGACGCGATCAGGTAGCGCAGCCCGCTGCACGCCTCGACCACCGACCAGCTTCCGCTCGGAATCGTGAAGAACTGGCCCTCGCGGTAAACGGGGACGCCGGTGAACCTGAGCGCGAACACGGTGAAGTCGGCGGTGTACTCCATCAACAGCGGTTCCAGAAACTCGCCGAAAGGCACCATGAACAGCAGGAAAAAAAGCGGGAAGGCGAGCGCCCGGAAGACCTGGCTGCCCAGAATGATCCACACCAGCAGCGGGATCATCAGGACCATTGCATACTGCTGCACCACGCCGGCCCCCGACAACCGTCCCAGCAGCCAACCAAACCCCACCAGCGCCAGCAGCGCCAGCGCGGGAAAATTGGGCCGCAGTTCAAGGCTGGCGAGCTCGTGGCGCCGGCGCCAGATCAACCACGCGCTGATCGGCGCGATCAGAAAGGCGTGGGCGAAAGTTTCCGAGCTCACCCAGATGGCGACCATGGTCTGCGCGGTATCCCAATACCAGGCAAGCAGCCAGAGCATCGCGCCGAGGACGAGGGCGGCCGCGTACTTCATGGCGGCATGCTGCCCGAGAGCAGGTGTTCGAATCGGCTCAGACTGCTCTCCCAGGCGTAGGACGCGAGCACCCTTGCGCGCCCCGCGACGCCGATCGTGGAGCCGCCATCGCCCTCCAGCAGGTGCGAGGCCTGTTGGACAAAATCGCTCTTGTCAGCCGCCACCAGCAACTCCGACCCGATTTGCGCGTCGATGCCCTCCGCCGCCTGGGGCGAGGCGAGCACCGGCCTGGCCATTGCCATCGCTTCCAGCACCTTGTTCTGCACGCCACGCGCGACCCGCAACGGCGCCACGGCAAGTTTCGCGTGGGCGAGGTACGGCCGGATATCGGGGACGGATCCAGTGACCGTCACCCCCGGCAACTGGGTGAGTCTCGTCACCTCCGCCGCAGGGCGAGCGCCGACGATGCAGAACCTGGCGTCAGCATCCCTGCGGTGGATCTCGGGAAACACTTCGCGCGCAAACCAGACGACCGCATCCACGTTGGGCCAATAGTCCATCGCGCCGGTGAACGAGAGCACCCGCTCGCGCTCGCCATACGGATTGGCGTACGGGCGCGCGGGTGAGAAATAGTCGCAATCGACGCCGTTGTTGACGTGCCACACCTTGTCTGCGGATTCGGGCGCAAATTGTCTGAAGAGCTCGGCCTCGGCTGCAGAGACGAAGACTGTCGCATCGAATCTGCGCGCGATTTCGCGCTCGTAACGCAGTAACGCCCGGCCCTCGCGACGATAAATGGCGGAGCGCGGCCAGGGCTGCGTGGCCGCATACTGCCGCCATTTGTCCGAATCGACGTCCACCAGATCCGCGACGCGACGCAACCCGTTTGCCTGCATCACGTACTGGGCCATGCCGGAGGAAAACACCAAGCCGGCTTCAATCGAGGCTGTGCGCAGCACCTGGCTCACCCACTGGCGCATGCTGGCGCTTCGGTAGTAGGGCAGGGTGAGCGGGTCTCCCGAAACCAGTCCGATCAGGCTTTTCGCCTTGGCACGCGCCGGGTGGAGCCTGACGAGATGGCACTCCTCGCACAACTCCTGAAGCACGCCCACGTGCTGGAGATCGGCCTCGTCATCCACAAACGCACCCAAGTGCACCCGGTAACGACCGGAAAGAAACTTCAGCAAATGGTAGGAGCGCAACTTGTCGCCCTTGTTGGGGGGATAGGGGATGCGGTGGGCGAGAAAGAGCAAGTGCTGCACGGAAGCTCGCTCCTAACCCAGGCTCTTTACGATATGCGGGCCGATCAGGTTGGCGAGCGGCAGCGGCATCCGCTGCCACAGCTTGATGAACAGGCGGTACTTGGGGTTGAGCGGATTGTGCTCGGCGACGCGTTTGCTTTTGACCAGCAGATACTCGTAGTGAAGGGGGGCCGGCTCGAAGCCCCAGTTCTTCTTGAAATCGAACGAGCCGGTGCCGCGCTTGCTGCGGCCGTAGTCGAACACGCGGAAGCCTCGCTCGCAGCCATCGCGCAGGAGTTCCCAGTACTTGAAGTCGTTCGCGGCGAGCGCGCGGGCCGCGACCGCATCGCCGGCGTAATAGGGCAGCACTTCATCCCGCCAGTAGAACGTCAGCACGCTCGACACGGGTGCCCCCTGCGCATCGATAACCGTGAGCACCCGGCAATCATCGCGAAACGTCTCGCGCAGAAATGCGAAGTAGCGCTTCGGCAGCGCGGGTGTGCCCTGCCGATGCACGTTGTCGGCGAACAGCGCGAAGAAGCGGTCCACGCCCGGATCGAACTCGCTCCGCAGCCCGCTCTTGATGCCCTTGCGAACCATCGCCCTTTGCTTGCGCGGGATCGCCTGGAGATTGCGTTCCACGTCTGCGTCGATCGGCTTGCGGAACGTGACGTAGAGGTCCTGATGCAGCCAATCGGGGTGCCGGGGCGCGAGGTTGCGGTATTCCAGATGGTCGACGCGCAATTTCTCCGCCAGCGCCCGGGCGGCCTCGTCGAGCGCGCGCCGTGCCCGCTCAGTCGTGGCCGCAACGCCTCCGTAGACGCAAAAAGGCAGCGATACCAGGGTATGCCCGAACAACAGGCTGCTCACTTCGGCAAGCGGCAGCACGCCCTCGATTCGGCCACCGATTTCGGCGTAGAGAAAATACGTTCGGTGCCCAAACGACCGTTCGATGACGCTCTTCCAGCCCGCGCGGTGAAAGAACGTGGCTTCGCCGCAACCGGACACGAACTCGTCCCAGCGCGCAACATCGGCCGATTGCAACTGCGCTACCCGCACGGTCTCCGCCGCCGCGAGACCGGTCGGACCGCCGGTCAACGAAGCGTCAATCGCGAGCTGATTCATGTTTGGCTTCCAGGAACAGGTGGTCCAGACGGCCCCAATGAAAATCCTTGCACAGCGCCCGGATGCGCCGCTCCATCGTGGAGAGGTTGACGTAGTGCCGGAATCGGGTCTTCAGGCCGATGCCTCTCTGGCGCGGCTGATCAGGGTCGATCTCCCAGGGATGGAAATAGAAAATGCATGGCTGCCGGTCGACCGTGTTTACGCGATTCAGGCACCAGCGCGAAACGCCGTAGGGCAACAACCGGAAGTAGCCTCCGCCGCCGGCCGGCAGATTTCGATTGAACAGGTTTACCGTGGTGATCGGCAACTCCAGCAGTCCGGCGCCGCCTTCCGGATAGTAGGCGAAGCGCGGTGCGTCGTGCATGCCGTAGTGATCGTGCCGTATCGGATAGATGCTCGAGCTGTAGCGGTAGCCGGCTTCGCTCAGGCACTGCTGCGCCCACAGGTTGCCGCGGCCGATGGAGAAGCTGGGCGCCCGGTAGCCTTTAACTTCCACCCCGCCGATATCCTCCAGCAGTCCTTTAGCGCGCGTGATGTCGCGCGAAAACTCCGCGGGGCTCTGGTCGGTCGCCCGCTGGTGGGCATGTCCGTGGCTCGCCAACTCGTGGCCCCGCTCTACGATCCGGCGCACCAGGCCGGGATATCGCTCCGCGATCCAGCCCAGGGTAAAGAACGTTGCGTGGACGCCGTGCTCATCGAGCAGCGCAAGGATCAGGTCCACGTTGCGCTCGACCCGGCAAGGCAACTGATCCCAGGTATGGGGTGCAATGTGCGACGCAAAAGCCGACACCTGGAAGTAGTCTTCCACGTCTATGGTCAATGCGTTTCGGATTGGTGTGGGGCTCATGGGAATATCTCCGCGTTCCGCTTTCGGCGAACCGCGGATGACTCAGCTTGCGGGGTTACGCGACCAACCGTTCGGCCGCGCCATCCAGCCAGTCGCGCACGACGGCTGCAATGCGCTGGGACGCCCGGCCGTCCCACAGCTCGGGAATCCTTCCGGCTTTTCCTGCGTTGCGTAATACGTCGTCCACCACGGCAAGAATGCGTGCCGGATTCTGTCCTGCCAGGGTATTGGTGCCTTGCTCGACGGTAATCGGCCGCTCGGTGTTGTCACGCAGCGTGATGCAGGGAACACCCAGTGCGGTGGTTTCCTCCTGGATGCCGCCCGAGTCGGTCAGCACCAGCCGCGCCGCCTGCATGAGTCCCAGCATTTCCAGATAACCCAGCGGCGGGAGCTTGAGGAACGAGCCATCATCCAGCATGCTGCCCAGTCCGTACTGCTCGATCTTGGCGCGGGTCCTGGGGTGCATCGGGAAGACCACCGGAACCCGGCGGCTCACGTCCCGAATCGCACCCAGCAGCGAACGCAGCGTGGCGGCGTCATCCACGTTGGAGGGCCGGTGCATCGTGAGCACGGCAAAGCCGCCCTGCGCCCAATCCGCCGGAGCGCCGTACCGGCTGAAGGTGTGCGTGGATGGCACCGCGCGCTTCAGGCTGTAGCGCAACGTGTCGATCATGACGTTGCCGGCGAAGTGGATGCGCGACTCGGGGATGCCCTCGCGCAGCAGGTTTTCGCGCGCGCTCTTCTCAGTGGTAAACAGCAGATCCGAGATCTGATCGGTCAGCACGCGGTTGATCTCCTCCGGCATGCCGCGGTCGAAGCTGCGCAGACCCGCTTCGACATGAATCACCGCCACGCCCTTCTTGACCGCCACCAGCGCGCAGGCGAGCGTCGAATTCACGTCCCCCACCACCAGCACCGCTGCGGGCTGCTCTTGGTCCAGGACCGGTTCGAAGCGCCGCATCACCTCGGCGGTCTGCACCGCGTGAGAGGCCGATCCCACGCCGAGATTGATGTCCGGGTCCGGTATTCCAAGCGCCTCGAAGTACTGGCTGTTCATCTCAGCGTCGTAGTGTTGCCCGGTGTGCAAGAGCCGCACCGGCAAAGGCGGCGTAGCGCCCTGCATCGCCCGGATGACCGGGGCGATCTTCATGAAGTTCGGCCGCGCACCCACCACGCAGAGAATGCCGGCGCCAGGATTGCGCGATCGCATCAGCCCGCCCCCGCCTGGCTGGCCTGCAGCATCGGGGGCGCAAACTCCTGCTGCAGTTCCTCGACTACTTCGGCTACCTGCTTTCCGCTGAACTCATGCTTCTTGTCCAGGCGGCCCAACAGCAGCAGGCGGTCGCAGAGGACGTTGATCTTGCGCGGAATGCCTCCGCTGTAGACATGAATGGCAGCAAATGCATCCTCACTGAACGACGGATCGCCGCGCCAGCCAGCCGTCTGCAGCCGATGCACGATATACGATTGGGTTTCCGCGGCGGCGTCCAGCGGACCCAGGTGGCATGAGGCGATGACCCGCTGCCTGAGTTGCTCCATCGAGGCGTCCTGCAGCGTTCTGCGAAACTCCGGCTGGCCCAGCAGGAAGCTCTGCAGCAGCGGCTTTTCGCCGCTCTGGAAATTCGACAGCATGCGTAATTCCTCCACCGACCGGGGCGGAAGATTCTGCGCTTCGTCCACCACCAGGAGCGCGCGCTTGCCCTGGGCATGTATGCCGAGCAGACGCTGCTCGAGCTTTTTCAGCAACACCGCCTTGCTGTTCTCGTCAGGCAGCCCGAACCCCGCAGCCACCATGCGCAACATATCGTCGGCTTCGAGCTGGGTGCTCACCACCTGGGCCAGCACCACGTTGTTCGCAGCTTCCAGCTTGCGGGCAAGGGTGCGAGCGAGCATCGTCTTGCCGGCGCCGATCTCTCCGGTGATCACGATGAATCCTTCGCCCTGCTGCACGCCGTACTCCAGGTAGGCCATGGCGCGTTTGTGGCCCTTGCTGGAGAAAAAAAACCGCGGATCAGGGCTGAGCTGAAACGGCTTGAAGCGGAAGTGGTAGAAAGCTTCGTACATGGAGCGTCAAAATGACATATTGAGTGCTGCCGAAACCGCATTCTCCGTGTACTCAGCGCCGATCTGGTTGGACTGATTGCGGGAATTGCGGTAGTTGAGGGAACCGAAGAGTCGCGGCTGGAACTGCTGCGAAACGCTCAGCCCGATGAGCTTCAAATCGTCGGTGCGACCGATGGTGGGAAACTCGCTGCGCGTATAGCTTGCGCTCAGATTGGAAGAGGCATGCGTGGCGAAGCGCCAATTCCAAAGCGCGCTCGCGCCGGTCTGCTTGACAGTGGAACTCGATCCAAAATCTCCCACCACGGACGCGGGCAGACCAGCGGTCAATGCTTCGTTGGTCTGGCTAAACACGTTGGTCAGCACGGTGTTTCGGACCCCCTGAATGCCGAAGGATGCGTGCCAGTTTTTCACCAGGAAAGTCTGGGTCGTGAGGAAATTGAGAGGCACGGTCAGGCTCGACGGCAGCCCGTTTTGGGCAATGAAGTCCTTGACCGCGAGCTGCCGGGCGGCCGGGTCGGGAACACTGTTCAGGAACAACGTGTCGAGATAGCTCGCGGTACTGACGTTTGATGCCAGCAGTGCCTGCGCATGCGTGGTCGTGATGTCTTCGCTATAGCCGGCGCTCCACGTCGTTAGCCGCGTGCGGTGGCTGAAGTCGAGCGTGTGGGTGTTGCCGAAAGGCCGCTTTCCAATCGTGGCGGCGAGACTCGTGCGGGGCGTCGGCGTCCAGTCGAGCCCGGCGCTCCAGGTCGTTCCGCTAAGCGCCGTTCCGCTGCCCAGCAGCGTTGCGTCGGTCTGAAAATTGTCGGTTTCATGGCCCACGCTCGCCGTCAGCCCCAGCGTGGGAGTGATCAGCCTTCGTCCGCTTGCCGTAAAGGTCTCGGTCGTGGTGTCCTGAAGGCCGGAGTACCCGGTTTGCGCGCGGGAATAGGCGAGACTCCAGGTAGTCAACCTGAATGCCGGCCCGCTCGAAAGTCCCAGATTGAGGCCGGTCGACTGACTCCTGGGGGTGGTGGCGCTGGTGCTGGTGCTGGTACCAATCCCGGCAGCTGATGAAGTACCCACGGTACTGTATGTAAGCCGCACCAATGCCTGTGCATTCTGCCCGAAGCTGTAGCGCAAATAGGGGCTTAGAGAAAGCGTGCTGACGGTGGCGCGATTTCCTGTGTCATTGATGTTGCTCTGCGCCTGCGGAGCGAGCAGCGAGACGTTTTGCTGCCCGACGGAAGACTGGGCGTCGAGGAACAGGAGCTGCCGCACAAGTTCGGTGCTGCCGTTCGAGTTGAGGCTGAACTGGTGGTTGACAGCACTCTTATGCGTCTGGGCACTGTACAGGATCTGCGCACCATAGCTCGCCGTCAGTTGCGTCTGGCGAAAACCAACGACGACAGAAACGCCGGGCGTCAGTTGCGTCAACCAGTCGCTTGTCTTTGACCCGGCCGGCGCAAGCGCCACGTTGTCGGTGTAGAACGTTTCCGCCGACAGCGTGGGGACGATACTCCATTTTTCCGCCCAGGCCGGACCGGCGACCAGTGCCGGTATGGCCGCAGACAACGAGAGGAGCAGGGTCTTGCTATGCACCATAGGCGCCGTAGTAGTACCCCGCGTTCGGCGCCCCTCCTTTGTTGAGCACCACGCCGACGATGTCGCACGACTCGATACGGCGCAGCGCGTCCTTGAGGTCGTGCTCGGTCGTTTTTCCCGCCTCCACGACCATGACGATCTGTCCCATACAGCTCGCCAGGACGCCAGCCTCGCTTGCGGCCAACAGCGGAGGAGAGTCGAAGATGATGACCCGGTCGTGGTAGCGCGTCGCCATTTCCGTGAGCAACGCACGCATCCGCTCGCTCGCGAGCAACTCGGTGGCGCGCCGGTGCCCTGTGCCGGCCGGAAGGATCGACAGCTTCTCGATGTCGGTTCGCCACATTACATCGGCCAGGTCGATGCGCGGATCGAGTAGCACGTCCATCAATCCCTTTCCCACCTCGATGCCGAGCGTCCGTGGAACGGACGGCTTGGCTACGTCGGCGTCCACCAGCAGCACCGTGCGGTCCATCTCCATGGCGATGCTGATCGCAAGATTGGTGGCGCAAAACGTCTTGCCTTCGCCCTCGAGGGAGCTCGTCACCATGACGAGGTTGGTCGGCGCGCCAGCGCCTGGGTTGGCCACGTTCGCAAGGATCTGCCGCTTGACGCGTCTGAAACTCTCGCCGATCGCGGTTCGTTCGCTGGCTGGCGTGACGATGCTTTGCTCGCGCAGCCAGTCCTGATTGATCTTGATGATTCGGGGAGCCTTCCCGGTGGATCGCTCGGCTACGGACCCAGCCTCCGCTCCCTTCGCGAGGTTCCGGTCGTTCGCCGAATCGGGGCGCGGGCCCTTGCTGCTCACTGCCCGCTCGATCAGGTCCGACGTCGCGGGAAATGGCGCGCGGATTTCTGCCGCTCTTTCAACGATACTCATGCTAGGCCCTCGCTGTAGACAGCATAAGCACCGCCATGATGGCGCCATAGGCCGAAAGCAGGCTTACGACGGAAAGCGCGAATCCGATCAGCCCCTTTTTCAATTTTGTCTTCTGCGCGTCGGTCCAAGCCATAATCACTGAACCGAGCACGGGCAGCCCGCTGATCTCGCGCAGCCCTTGCTCGTCCTGGATCGTCGGCTTGAGCTGGCTGATCAGAAAGGCAAAGGCGATCCCGCCTGCGAGTGCGCCCAGCAAGACCATCGACATCAGCAGCGGGCGGTTAGGCGCAAACGGCGTTGACGGCACCTGGGGCGGATCGATCACGCGAAAGTCCATGACGGTGCTATTGGCTTCCATCTCCCCAGAGATCTGGGCAGATTCGCGCCGCGACAACAGTTGCTCGTAGTTTCTCCTGATCGTCTCGTAATCCCGCGTGAGTTGTTTGAACTCCGCTTCGATCTGGGGTACGGCGTTGACCAGGCCTTTCAATCCGTCGTAGCGCTTTTCGTATTCCGCCACCCGGGCCTTCATGGCAGCCACCCTCGCTTCGACCTCCGCGATCGCGAGGTTCAGTTGCTGATAAACGGGGTCCCGGGCCTGAGTCGGCGTCGGGGCTGGCTTCCCGGGCTTTGCTTCCGCCCTCTTCTTCTCTTTCAATTCAAACTCCGCTTTTTTCTGCTCTTTCAACTGAGCGATAGTGCGCAGGATGGCGACGATATCCGGATGCTGCTCGGTGTAGTTGAGACGCAGGGTGTCCAGCTTCTGCTCGAGCCCCAGGACGCGGCCATCGATCTCGGGGCTGGGGGGCGCCTCGGGCGCGCCCTGATCGTTCAGCAGCGACGGCGGAGTCTCGTCGGTAAGCTGTTTCTTGATTGCGTCGCGGGCGTTCTCAGCCTCTTTGGATTCCAGCATGGCCTGTTCCATGGCCGCCTTTGCTTGCAGCAGCTGTCCATAGTAGCCCCCGCCTTCGCCGGGCATCAGCCCCAGATGCCCGCGCTTGAACTCGGTCACCGCAGTCTCGGCGGCCACGAGTTTTTCACTATAGGATTTGAGTTGTTCGTCGATGAAACGGCGCGCCGAGTCGGAGTCCTTGCGTTTGTCGCCGAGGCTCCCTTCGACGAAGATCGTCAGCAGCGATTGCACAATCCGCTTCGCCTCCTGGGGGTTCTGGTCGCTGTAGGAGATGGTGTACAGGTTACCGCCAGCGCCGCCGATTGAGAGGAACTTGGTCAATTGGTTGATCATTTGCTCGCGGTCTTCAGGGGTCTTGAGCTTGATGTCCATGTCAGCCATCCGGATCACCTTCTCCAGGTTCGGGCGGCTGATCAAGGTCCGACTCATCATTCCAATGATCTGATCGACGTTGGGCTGCACCGCAAGACCTGCGAGCAGTGGTCTCAGCACCGACTGGGTATCCACGTAGACCCGGGCCGACGCTGCGTAGCGGTCTGGCATCTGTTTCACGCCAATCCATCCCGCGATTGCAGCGACCCAAGCGAAGACTACTGCGTACCACCGGTACCGCCAGGTCGCCCTCAGGTGGGATAGAAGTTGGGCGGCCAGTTCGTGCATTTTCGAATCCTCGGGGTGTTATATCGTCCAAACGCGACGAAGCTTGAGCAAGCGGCATAAGCAAATTCCATGCCAATCCAGGAGTCCTACTCGCTGGAGTGAGAGTCCGCAAGGGCGCCAGAGTTCGTCGGACCTACCGCGCTCTTACGAGCGACTGGGCCTGAACATCGGTTGGAAAATCGTCGGAACTTCCGATTTCTCGCCACGCCGGCCCGATCCGGAGGTCTAGAAGAAGCTCTGTGGAATGATGAGGACATCGCCGGGGCGCATCGCCACGTTCGCCGACAGATCGCCTCTCCTCAGCAAATCTCTCAGCCGCACCCCGAGCCGCTCGGTCGAGCCTCCGGCGACGCGCAGGATGCTCGCCCTGTTCCCGTCCGCGAAATCGGTGATGCCGCCCACGAGGATCATCACATCGAGCACCGTCATGTTCTCCTTGTAGGTCAAGGCCTGTGGCCTTGCGGCCTCCCCGACGATGCGAATCTGCTCGCTGTACGGCCCGACAAATCCGCTGACGATGACCGTAACAACCGGGCTTTGAATGTACTTTGCAAGGGCTTTTTCGATTTCCCTGGCAAGCTGCGTTGGGGTTCTGCCGGTTGCCGGCACGTCCTCCACCAGCGGGGTCGTGATCTTGCCATCCGGCCGGACGATAACTACCATGGAAAGTTCCGGATTGCGCCAGACTTGGATGTTGACGCTATCCCCCGGGCCGATCAGGTATTGCGGTTCGAACTGCTCGATCTCGCCCGGCGCTGGCGGATAGACCGCGGCGCAACCTCCCAGACCCAGCATCAGAGCCATCAGCCCCAAAACCGCCAAGCGCTTTGCACTCACGGCATGTCCCCCGTCAAAAATATGATGTCGCTCGCCGCGATTCTAGACTTGCCCAGGTTGGCCAGCCATCGGTTTAGGGTTTCCAACCTGCCGCGACTCTGATTGCTTGGATAAACTAGCACAAAAACGTAGTATTATGCAACTTGCCTGAGAATCAACTTTAATATGCCTTTGGTATGATTTGGCCCGACGTTTTGGTAACGCGTAGAACCCGCCAGAGACCGGGATCGACGCGGGCCGCTTGAGGATCCTGGCCGATAGATTGAAGCGAATTCGATCGGATTGAAGCCGCCCAAACCGTCGGTCTGAGCGGCGGTAGCGCTGCGGGCGCTAGGTGTCGTTGAAGCTCCCATGGCGCCCCTTGCCCGATGCGAAGCGCTGCGCGCCCTGCACGCCCTCGGCCGCGAACGCTGGAGTCCCGTTCACCCACTCGTAGCGCATCGCCTCGCGCTGCGTGAGCCCCTGCTGCATGTACGCCGAGCGCCGATCGGCGCGCATACAGACCTGCGGAAAGCGCGTGACGTCGTGCGCCATCGCTTCGGCGTACGCGCGCGATTCGCCGTCGGGAACGACTTGCTCGCAGGCGCCGATCCGCATCGCCTCGTCTGCCGGCAACTTGCGTCCGGTGAGGATCAGCTCCATCGCGCGGCCCATACCGACGATGCGCGGCAGGCGCACTGTGCCGCCGTCGATGAGCGGCACGCCCCAGCGCCTGCAGTACACGCCGAAGTAGGCCGAGATTTCCATCACGCGCACGTCGCACCACAACGCCAATTCGAAACCGCCCGCCACGGCGGGCCCGGCGATCGCCGCGATCACCGGCTTGTCGAGCTCCATGCGGGTGGGCCCCATCGGGCCGCGAGCGGCCCGATTCCACTCGGGGCCGCAGCGCAGAGGCGCATCATCGTCACTTGGGTACGCAAGCGCATCGAGCGGGCGCTCGGCGCCCTGCAACGAGCCCGCGTGCTTCAGGTCGAAACCAGCGCAGAACGCTCCACCCTCGCCCCATAGCACCGCCACCGATGCGCCCGCGTCCTCATTGAACTCATTGAACGCCGCGACCAGAGCCTCAGCGCTCGCCGGGTCCATCGCGTTCCTCGCTTCCGGACGGCTGTGGATCACCGTCCACACCGCGCCGCTCTTCTCTATGCGCACCGTCATCGCTGTCTCCTCTTGCTGGGCTGAAGATCACGAGCATCCGGTATCGGCTTGCCGCCGTCGCGCCACGCGACGGCGGCGTGAAACCCCTTTGCCTCCGCTTCGCGCTTGAACCACATGCCCTCGGGCGAGTGGCGCGTGATGCCGTCGAACAGCGTTGCGATCATCTGCGTGTTGGCGAGGCCCATGTTCTCGTAGGCCTGGTTGATCATCAGCTTCTGCATCATCAACTGGCTGCGCGGCACCGAGGCGATGCGTTCGGCGAGCGCCTCGACCGCCGCGTCGAGCTTTTTCGCCGGGACCGCATCGTACACCAGCCCCCATGATTTCGCGGTCCTGCCATCGATAGTGTCGCCGGTAAGGAGCATGCGCTTGGCTTTCTCCGCGCCGAGGCGATACACCCACATCGCCGTGGTCGGGCATCCCCACACCCGTGCCGGCATGTAGCCGATTTTGGCGTCCTCGGCCATCACCACGATATCGGCGCACAACGCGATGTCCGAGCCGCCGGCGACCGCGTAGCCCTGCACCTTGCAGATCACCGGCTTGTAGCTGCGCCAGATCGAGAAAAAATCGTCGGTGTTGGCCTTCATGCCGCGATAGTCACGCATCGGATCCCACGGCATGTCCTGGGTCCAGCGGTTCGTTGCATCCTCCTCGGCAAACTTCTTGAGGTCGTAGCCGGCGCAGAAGGCCCGCCCCGCGCCCGCAAGCACGATCATGTGCACCGCGTCATCGGCGTTCGCGGTTTGCACCGCGCGGCGGATTTCGCCGGGCATTCTGTCGTCGATCGCGTTCAGCCGCTCCGGCCGGTTCAGGGTGATGCGCGCGATACGGGCCGAAACAGAATACAGCAGCGTCTTGAATTTCATGCACGCCTCCCTCAGCGCCCTTGCGCGGGTGAATAATGCGAAACCATGGAGCAATTCTGAGGCTCAGCCGTGCGTACCGCCACGTGGTATTTCGATTTCGTTTCGCCGTATGCCTACCTGTGCTTCGGACGCCTCCGTGAACTGCCCGCCGACCTTGCGATCGAACTCAGGCCCGTGCTTTTTGCCGGCTTGCTCGGGCACTGGGGGCAGAAAGGGCCAGCGGAAATCGCGTCGAAACGTCGCTGGGCGTATTCGGCGTGCCCACGTTTGCCGTGGATGGCGAGCTTTTCTGAAAACTAGAACGTCGCCTTCTCACCGGGCTGAAGCACGATCACCTTGGTGCCACCGCCGACGTCCTTCACATAGTCCTCCGGCTTGCCCGCGAGGATCGGGTAGGTGCCGTAGTGCATCGGAATGGCGAACTTCGGTTTGATGAACTCGCGCGTCGCGTAGGCCGCGAGCTGTGCGTTGATCGTGAAGTTGCCGCCGATCGGGACCAGCAGCAGGTCGGGCTTGTAGAGTTCGCCGATCATCTTCATGTCACCGAACAGGCCGGTGTCGCCCATGTGGTAGATCTTGAAGCCGTTCTCGAGCTCGATGATCCAGCCCACCGGCTCGCCGCCGGGCCAGACTTCGCTCTTGCCGGTATCGGGATTTTTCCTGCTGTACTCGGAGCTGTGCTCGGCGTGCACCATATGGAATTTGATCTCGGGCCCAAGCGGCGTGACGATGCCGCTCTTGTTCATGCCCGGACCGAGGTCGGCGGGGAGGTCGCCAATCGCAACCAGCGTATCCTTCAGGCCCGGAGGAGCGTATAGCCGCACTTTGTTGAGCCGCGCCAGCTCCGCGGCATCCGCGACATGGTCGAAGTGCCCGTGCGTGACGAGTACCACGTCCACCTTGCCGAGCGCCGCGAGGTCCTTGTATTGCGCCGGAGTCTTCGGGTTGGTCTTGAGCCACGGATCGATCACGATCACCTTGCCGCCGGGCGTGGTGATGCGGAACGCCGCCTGCCCCAGCCAGAGCACTTCCACCTTCCCCGCCTGTGCGTGCACCACCACAGCAAACGGGACCAGCACCGCCAATGTCATCCACTGCAGGAAACGCTTCATGCTCCTCCTCCCTTTCAAACGTATTTGCGAGCATCCTCGATCACCTTGCCGTCGTTCGGCAGGGCGCCGGGAGGTGCGAACTCTACCTCACCGCGCAGCTTCGTGACATCGCGGATCGACGCGACGATGGCGTTACTGCGCGCGCCGTGGCTCGTTGTAGAGACCGCGCCGCGTCAAGGGAATCTCGTCACTTAAGCCGTTGGAACAGGTGAACTGCCACACGTTAAGTTCTCCGAACTTGAAGGCGGCGGACGCGGCGTGCAGGTACATCCGCCACATCCGAACGAAGCGCTCGTCGAACATTCTTGCGATCGCGTCAACGTTCTTCTCGAAGCGCTCGATCCAGGCATCGAGCGTCAGGGCGTAATGCGGTCTCAGGTTCTCGACGTCGCTGATCGTCAGCCCCGCGTTCGCCATCTCCGTGGAGAGTTCGGCCAGCGTCGGCAGGTGCATTCCGGGGAAGATGTGTTTGGTGATCCACGGCGTCACGGCCGCCTTCCGCGTCTTGCCCATGGTATGCAGGACCGCGATGCCCCCCGGTCGAAGGCTTCGCGCCACGCTCGTCATGTATGTTCGCAGGTAGGATTCGCCGACATGCTCGATCATCCCAACGCTGACGACGCGGTCGAACGTCTCCGTCCCGAGCTCGCGATAATCCCCGAGGCGAACATCGACGAGGCCGTCGAGGCCGCGCTCCTTGACGCGCATCTGCGCCAGCGAGCGCTGCTGCTCGCTCAACGTGATGCCCACGACATGCACGCCGTGTTCCTTCGCAGCGTGCATAGCCAACGCGCCCCAGCCGCATCCGATGTCGAGCACTCGTTGTGTCCGCTCGAGCCGAAGCTTGCCACAGATGTGGCGGAGCTTATGGCGCTGCGCGGCTTCGAGGTGGTCGGCGGCTTGCTCGAAGTACGCGCATGAGTAGTTCATCTCGTCGTCGAGCCACGTCGCGAAGAACTCGTTGCTGAGATCGTAGTGATGGGACACGTTCGCGCGCGCCCCGGAAAGCGAATTCCGGCGTCTGAGCGCGGCGAGGGCGAGCGCGGCCTTCCGCCATGGGCTGACGCGGAAGACGCTGTCGTCGACCCGATAGCAGAGGTGCAGGAGGTGCCCCAGATCTCCGTCCACCCGGAGCTGCCCGGAAACGTACGCTTCGGGCAACCGGAGACTCACGTCGCCCAGCATCCAGCTCACTGTCGACGCAGGGGGAAGTCGAAGCGTGAACTCTGGCGCGCCGTGACCGTAGGAGATCCGCTCACCGTCCCAGTACTGGATCGTGAAACCGGCGCCGCGAACTCCGCGGAGCATTCGATCAAGATCGCGCTTCAGGCTCATGGCTCACCTCCCCGCGGGTCGCGGGGTCGAGCGCCGGTCACCGCCACGAGCGCGCTGTCGAGATCCGCGAATCGGATGGACCGGCCGCTCACGGGATCGACGAGCACGCCGTGCTCGCCGTGGATGCGCGGTGTGCGGAACACGGCGCGCAGCGCGCGCAGGTGCGGCGGCGCCAGAAAACTGTCCCCCGCGTACTGGCGAAGCTTGGCGCGTACCAGAGGAGCGTACCGGGGACTCATCGCGGGAAAGAAGTGGTGCTCGACGTGGTGGCTGAAATTGAAGTGGATCAGGTCCATCCACGGATGCGTCGTCACGCTCATCGAGGTCGCCAGCGGATCGGGATCATCGACGACAGGTCTGAGGAGATGGTTCGTGACAATGTAGGACATGATGATCGTGTTGGCGACCATCATCGGAAGGACAATGACCAGCAATGACGACCACGGGCCGAGCTGCATCGCGAGCCAGACCCAGAACCCCACCATAACGAGACTCTCAGTGGCCGCGCGGGGCCGGTTCAGGGACTCGAAGCCGCGACAGCGGCGAGACTGGAACCAGAGGACGAGCTGCGTGTGCACGGTGAACCAGGTCGGCAGATAGAGGAGGCTGATCCACCGTCCTGATCCAGGCGTGAACGCCGCGACGACGCGGATCGATCGCAAGCGGCGGTACGCGGCGAGCCAGCCGAAGTTGTCCGGATCGTAGTCCGGGAGGTTCGTGTGGACGTGATGGACCCTGTTGTGCCAGACACGCCAGAGCGTCGGCGGCAGGAGGAAGATCAGGAACGCTATCCCCATCAGCGCGTCTTGCAGATGCCACTGGCGCACGACCGATCCGTGCCCCGCCTCGTGACCGAGGAAGAAAAGGCTCCCATACAGGCCTCCGAGGACCACGGAGAGAACGAGGGACGAAAATCCAGGGAGCCTCGCGGTGAGGAGGACCGCCGTAAGGGCCGCGATCGCGGCGCCGAGGACGAGCGCGGTCAGCGCTCGAGCAGGACAGCGCCGGAACACGTGGGGCGGCAGCTCATGGCGGATCTTCGCCTTGATCGTGGCGATGTGGGCGGCGGTGCGCTCGCCCTGTCGTATGCGATTGCCGAGGTCCGTGGTCAAGGGGGCGGATCCTGCATTGCCTCTTGGCACGCTGTCAAGCTCGTCGCACGCCGTCAAAGTTGACACTGCCGCGACGGCAAGGGCACTATGCTTGCGCTCCTTCCTGAAGGCGACATTTGCCGAGGACATCGTGCCGCGCCTCTGGTTCCGGCAAACGAGGAAACGTCGGTATGCGCTGCGCGCAGTGCCAGCAGGAGAATCCGCCGAACGCCAAGTTCTGTCCCGAATGCGGTGCGGGCATGATGTCGCGCTGCCGCGAATGCGGCGTGGATCTGCCGGCTGGCGCAAAGTTCTGTCCGCAATGCGGCCGCACCGTCGAGGCGCCCGCGGCTGAGGCGCCCTCCCCTCGCGCGTACACGCCACGTCACCTCGCCGAGAAAATTCTCACGTCCCGTAGCGCGCTCGTAGGCGAGCGCAAGCAGGTCACCGTGCTGTTCTGCGACGTTGTGGAGTCGACGCGCATTGCCGAGCACCTCGACCCGGAGACGATGCACGAGCTCATGGATCGAGCGCTGCGGCTGATGGCCGAGGCTGTCCATCGCTACGACGGCACGGTAAATCAGTTTCTCGGCGACGGCCTCATGGCGCTGTTTGGTGCGCCCCTCGCTCTCGAAGGCCACGCAGTGCGGGCCGTGCAGGCCGCGCTCGCTATCCACGAGACGATCGCCGGCTATAGCGAGCAACTCCGGCGTGACCGCGGTGTGGAAATCCGGGTCCGTATTGGGCTCAACACGGGGCTGGTGTTCGTCGGACGGATCGGCGATGACCTCCGGATGGACTACACGGCCGTCGGCGATGTCACCAACCTCGCGGCGAGGATGCAGGCGCTTGCCGAACCCGGCACGATCCTCGTTACCGAGGCCACGCATCGCCTGATCGAAGGCTACGTCCGGATCGAGGCCCTCGGCCGCAAGCCGATCAAGGGACGCGACGAGGCTGTCGCCGTATTCCGCGTCACGGGACGGCGGCGCGCCCGCAGTCGGTTCGATCTCAGTGCCGAGCGCGGCCTGACGCAGCTGGCCGGGCGAAGCCGAGAACTCGAGACGCTCCGCGTTTGCTTCGAGCGGGCGAAGGAGGGACGTGGCCAGACGATCGCGCTCGCAGGCGAGGCGGGCGTCGGCAAGTCGCGGCTTCTGCTTGAATTCCGGCGATCGCTCGAGGGCGAGCGCGTCACCTGGCTTGAGGGCCATTGCGTCGCGTATGGTCAGGCCGTGCCGTACCTGCCGGTGCTCGACGTGCTGCGCGCGAATTTCGGGCTCGAGGAAGGCGACAATCCGTTGCAGATCGAAGAGAAGCTCCGGCAAGGCGTGCGCGAGCTCGAGCTTGGACTCGACTGGACTCTGCCGTTTCTCGGCGAGCTGCTTACCTCGCGCGCAGATCCAGCGCTGCAGTATCTCGAGCCAAAGGAGAAGAGGAAGAAATTCTTCGAGTCGATCCGTGCCCTCAGCGCCGCGGGCGCACAGCACCGGCCCCTGATCGTCGTCCTGGAAGACCTCCATTGGATCGACAAGACGTCGGAGGACTACCTCGCGTTTTTTGTGGACAGCCTCGCCGCGCTTCCGGCACTGCTCATCACGACCCACCGGCCCGGGTACAGCGTGCGATGGGCCGACAAGACGTCCTACACTCAGGTCGCGCTCGACCTCCTCGACGAGCGCGACGTCGACACCATGATGGCGCATCTCCTCGGGAGCCGCGAGCTTCCTCCCGAGTTCCTCCGTTTCGTCCGCGAAAAGGCCGAGGGCAACCCGCTCTTCGTGGAAGAGATCACGACCTCGTTGCAGGAGCGGGGAGTACTGGTGCGGACGAACCGCGGCGTCACCTGGGCGCAGAGTGCGTCCGTCGAGTTTCCCGATACCGTCCAGGACATCATCCGGGCGCGCCTCGACCGTCTCGAAGAGCCGGTAAAGCGAACGGTCCAGACAGCGGCCGTCATCGGACGCGAGTTCGGACTGGGTCTGCTCTCTCGCGTCTCGGACACCGCCGCCGAAGTGCCGGGCGATCTCGAGACGCTGAAGCACCTCGAGCTGATCCACGAGACGCGCTTCTTTCCGGAGCAGGAGTATGTCTTCAAGCACGCCGTGATTCAGGACGTGGCCTACCAGAGCCTGCTCCTCCAGCGGCGCAAGGACATCCACACCGGGATCGGCGCCGCCATCGAGGAACTGTATGCCGAGCGCCTGGAAGAGCAGGCGGCGATCCTCGCGTATCACTACGCGCGCAGCCACCAGCCTGATCGCGCAGTCGGGTATGCGCTGCTCGCCGGCGACCGGGCCGCTCGTCTTTTCGCGAACGCCGAAGCGACGACGTATTACGAGCAAGGGCTGCGAATGGCGCGTAGCCTCGGCGATTCTCCCGAAGCGCATCGCGCGGAGATTGATGCCGTGCTCAAGCTCGCCGCGGTAGGGGTCACGCGGCAAGATCTTGAGCGCGACCGCGGGAATCTCGAATCGGCGCGCGCACGCGCGCGGGACCTTGGCGACGAGTCCCGGCTCGCGAAAGTTCTCTATTGGCTCGGGCGCATTCATTACGTGGTCGTCGATCCGGAAGCGGCGCTCGTCTGCGCGCGGCAGAGCCTCGAGATCGCCGAGCGGCTCGGCGACGAGGATCTCGTTTCCACGACGGTCAACCTCCTTGGCCGCATTCACTATCAGCGCTCCGAGTTCACGGAGGCCGCGCAGATGCTGGAGCGCAGTGTCGAGCAGATGCGGCGACGATCGAACAAGAGCGAGGAATCGACGGCGGCAGGCTTCACGGGGCTCGTGCTCGGGCTGCTCGGTGAGTTCGACCGCGCCATTGCGCACGCCGAAACGGGAATTCGACTGGCGACGGAGATTGGGAATCCGTTCGCCGAGGCCGCGAATCGCAACTATCGAGGCACGATCTACGACCAGCGCGGCGAGTGGGACCCTGCGATCGATCAGTACGAGAAAGGCGCGCGGATCGCGAACGAGGCCGGCGATCTGTTCCGCCTCTACATCATCAAGTGGTGGAGCGGCCGTGCGCACTCGATGGCGGGTGATCCGGCTGGCGGCCGAAAGCTACTCGAGGAAAGCCTGTCGCTCTCGGCGAAGATCGGGACCCAGTTCGGCCTGGCGACTCAGAAGACGGAGCTTGCCATCTGCCTCATCACCCTCGGTGATCCGGCCGGCGCCATCGGCCTCTGCCGGGAAGCAATCCGCGTCGCGCAGGAGAATGGCGAGCTGTGGACGCTTGCGCTTGCGCATCGGGCGCTGGCCGAAGCCCGGGTGGCATCGTCGTCAGCCGCCACGGAAGCGACGGCCGCGATGCGGGAAGCCGTACGTCTGCTCGAACTTATCGGTGCGAGACCGGAGCTCGCCAGGACGTATGCCGTCGATTCACGTCTGCGCGGGATGTTCGGGGATGTGGCTGGCGCCGAGGCCAGTCTCGTGAAGGCGGTGACAATGTTTCGCGAGCTCGGGATGGCCTACGATCTCAATCGCGTCGGACAAGTGCCTTAGCGCGCGTCCTGCCACCTCACGTTGGCGGCTTCGCGGTCTCTCGGATAAACCCTGCGGCTAGGAATATTTCCGCGCGTCTTCAATCACCTTGCCATCGTTCGGCAAGGATCCCGGCGCGACTAGCTCAACCCCGCCGCGCAGCTTGGTGACCTCGCGCATGGAGGCGACGAGCGCCACCTTCAGCCCCACGGGCTCGCCCTTCACCTCGCACTTCAGCGTCATCCGGTCGTTGCCGGTCTCGCCCTCCACCACCAGGCGCGCTTTGAGCACCTCGGGATGGCGACGCAGCAGCTCGTTCACCTGCTTGGGCGTGACGAACATCGCGCGCACCTTGGTGGTCTGGTCGGCGCGGCCCATCCAGCCCCTGATGCGCACGTTGGTGCGGCCGCAGGGACTGATCCCGGGCAGCACCGCCGAGAGGTCCCCGGTGCCAAAGCGGATCAGCGGGTAGTCCGGGTTGAAGGTGGTGATCACGACTTCGCCGACTTCTCCCGGCGACACCGGGTCGCCGGTGCCGGGGCGAACGATCTCGAGCAGCAGTCCCTCGTCGAGGATCATGCCTTCGTTCACCGTGCCGTCGGACCGCGCGCTCTCGTAGGCGATCAAGCCCAGGTCGGCGGTGCCGTAGGTCTGCATGACCCGGATCCCGCGCTCGCCCATCGCCTGCCGCAGCGCGGGCGGCAGGTACTCGGCGCCGACCGACGCCTTTCTCAGGCTCGAAATGTCCGCCTTCAGCTCGTCGGCCTTGTCGACGATGAGCGTCAGGAACGAGGGCGTGCCCAGGTAGCCGCTGATGCGCAGTCCCGCGATGGACGCGACCTGCATCTCGGTCTGGCCGACGCCGGTCGGTACGACGACGCAGCCCAGCGCGCGCGCCCCGCTCTCGCTGAGCGCCCCGGCCGGGGTGAAGTGATACGAGAAGGTGTTGACGACCAGGTCGCCGGCTCGAAAACCGGCCGCGTAGAGCGCGCGCGCCGAGCGCCACCAGTCCGGAGCGCGTCCCTCCGGCTCGTAGATCGGCCCGGGCGAGACGTAGAGCTTGGCGAGCTTGTCGACCGGAGTCGCGTTCAGCCCGCCGAGCGGCGGCATCGCCTTCTGCAGGTCGCCGAGGTCCGACTTTCGCGTCACCGGCAGCCTTGCGAGCGGCTCCCGCGAGTTGACCGCCGCGGCGTCGACCCCTGCCAGGATGCGGGCGAAGCCCGGGGCGTTCTTCTGCGCGTGCGCAATGTGCGCCGGCAGCGCCGCCATCAGTGAGGCTTCGCGCACCGCCGGCGCGCGGGTCTCAAGTCCGTCAAAGTGTTCCATGGGCGCAATTGTATCGGCATCATGGGCAGCGAGGTTCGGGAGGGGGACATCACATGGCGGCGCGAGATCAGCAGGATCGAATTTCCGATCCGTCGACAGGGTTCTTCCTCGTTGCTGTCACTTCTGAAAGTTGCCGATTTTGCGCGCTCGAGAAACTTGTC
Source organism: Burkholderiales bacterium (assembly GCA_017880775.1). GTDB lineage: Bacteria > Pseudomonadota > Gammaproteobacteria > Burkholderiales > SG8-39 > JADGRQ01. Next base: position 54,941 of record JADGRQ010000001.1, read on the forward strand.
GCGCTCCTTGCGGTCTTTCACCCGGAAGGAGCGGCCGATGAAGATCAAACGCACTGCACGCAACATCCTCAGCATCACCGCATTCGCATGGTCGATCCCGTTCGCACAGGCGGGAGATATCTTGAACCGCGAGGCCGAGAACGAGCCCGAACGCGCGAGCGCCGTGCGCGTCAGCCAGGACGCTGTCATCACCGCAAGGGTGCTGGCCGCGCTGCTGGTCCAGCCGCAGGCGAAATCGCTTGACGTTTCCGTCGATACGCTTGATGGCGAAGTGAGGGTGACGGGCTTCGTCAGGGACGAGGCTCAGCGCAGAAAGGCGCTGGAGATCGCCTCCGCGGTGACCGGCGTTGTAGCCGTCAGGGACGACATCGCAAAGCGCTGAGCCTCGGGCACTTGCAATAGGCCGGGGGGTCTGCCTACAGCCAACGCTTGCGGCGGCGGTAGGATTTCACGTCGCGAAAGCTCTTGCGTCCGCCCGAGGAAAAGCCGAGGTAGAACTCCTTCACGTCCTCGTTCTCGGCAAGCGACCTGCCCCGGCCGTCCATCACCACGCGCCCGTTCTCCAGGATGTAGCCGTAGTCCGCGTACTTGAGCGCCATGTGGGTGTTCTGCTCAGCCAGCAGGAAACTCACCTTTTCCTTCTGGTTGAGTTCCTTGACGATGCCAAAGATCTCCTCCACCAGCTGCGGCGCGAGCCCCATCGACGGCTCGTCGAGCAGGATCATCGTGGGACGCGCCATCAGCGCGCGGCCGAGCGCGGTCATCTGCTGCTCGCCGCCCGAGGTATAGCCCGACTGCGAGTTGCGGCGCTCCTTCAGGCGCGGGAAATACGCGTAGACCTTTTCGAGGTCTTCCTTGATACCACCCGAGCGGGTGTAGGCGCCGGTGAGCAGGTTTTCCTCGACGGTGAGGTGCTGGAAACAGTGCCGCCCCTCCATGACCTGCACCACGCCGCGCTTGACCAGCTCGGCTGGCGTGAGCCTCTCGATCCGCTGCCCATGAAACTCGATCCAGCCCTTGGTCACGTCGCCGCGCTCGGCGCGCAGCAGGTTGGAGATTGCCTTGAGCGTCGTGGTCTTGCCCGCGCCATTGGCCCCGAGCAGCGCGACGATCTGCCCTTCCTGAACCTGCAGCGAAACGCCCTTCAGCACCAGGATGACGTGGTCGTAGATGACCTCGATGTTGCTGACCGAAAGATAGGCGGAAGTGGCGGACATGGTGGTCGACGTCAATTCGCGATGTCAAAAAAAACGGCCGCCCCGCGAGCGACCGTTCCGGATCACCGGGCTGCGATCAGCTTTCCTTGCTGCAGTCGCGCGGAGTGATGCCTTTCTCCTTCGCGTACTGCGCCGCGGACTGTTCGATCATCGGACGCACGATCGACTGGTCGGACGAGATCCAATCCGTGATCACGTTCCATTTCTTACCGTCCCATTGCAGGAACTTCACCGCGCCGCCGCCCTCATGGTCCATGCAGGAAACCTTGAGCGCCTGCATCAGGCCGACCGCGCCGAGTTCCTTCAGACGCTTGTCGTCGATGTTCAAATGCTCGATCCCCCAGCGCACCTGCTCGCCGGTGAGCGGCTTCTTGCCGTACTTCGCCTGTGCGTCGCGGATCGCTTCCGCAGTGATGATCCCCGCCACCACGCCGCGGGTATGGTAGATCGAGCCGATGCGCGTCTTGTCGTCGAGATCCCCTTTTCCCTTGTTGTAGACGTACTTGACGACGTCCTGCATTGCCGGGAAGCTGGTGCCGGGAAGGTTGAAAGCCGCAGCGATGTACCCCTTGGCGGCGTCGCCCGCCGGGATGACGTCCTCTTCCGCGCCGGACCACCACTCGCCCACCATCTTGTCGCGCGGGTAGCCGGCCCTGGCAGCGGCTTTCAGCGCAGTAGGGTTCATCACGCCCCATCCGCGCAGGATCACCCAGTCGGGTTTGATCCGGCGGATCTCCAGCCATTGCGCCTGCTGCTCGTTGCCGGGGTGCGGCACGGCGATGTGCGTGACCTCGAAGCCGTACTTCTTCGCCTGCACGTCGAGCACCGGGAGGGTTTCCTTGCCATAGGCCGAGTCGTGATACAGGTTCACGATCTTCTTGCCCTTCAGCTTGTCCATTCCGCCTTCCTTCCTGCCGATGAACTTGATTACGGCGGTGTTCTGCGACCAGTAGGTCGTGATCAGCGGGAAGATGTACGGGAACACGCGCCCGTCGGCGGCGTCGGTGCGACCGTAACCCATAGAAATCACCGGAATCTTGTCTGCCGTCGCTTTCTCGATCAGCGAATAGGTAATGCCGGTCGAAAGCGGGTGAATCACCGACGCGCCGGTCGGCGGGTGCTTCTTGCTGCGCTCATAGCATTCCACGCCGCGAGCGTTGTTGTATTCCGTTTCGCACTTCTCCCAGGTGAGCTTGACGCCGCCGATACCGCCGTCACGCGTATTGAGCATCTGGAAGTAGTCGATGATGCCGCCGAAAAAACCGGACCCGCCCGGGGCGTAAGGTCCCACCCAGTAGCCATTCGCGGGAATGAACTGCTCGTTCTGCGCCTGGGCGCCGCCCGCAACGAAGGCTGCGAGCGCGGCAAGCGTAATGGCCAGATTCTTGCGCTTCATGATGGGTCTCCTTGGAATGGTTCTGACTGCGTCATCGTGCGCTGGAACTGGTAAGTTTAGCCGTTTCGCCAATACTGTCCAGTACCTCCCGGCAGCGGTTCCGGATGTCCCCAGGTCAGTGCGGGAAGGGCCACAGGCGGAGCTTCTCCTTGGTGATCTGCCACAGCCGCGCCAGCCCCTGCGGCTCGACGATCAGGAAGAAGATGATCAGGCCGCCGAATACGATCAGCTCGAAGTTCGACAGCACCGCATACGAGATCTCGATCCCGGTGACATGCGAGAACGCCCCCGACAGGACGCTCAGGATGATCGGCAGCAGCGTGATGAACGCCGCGCCTAGAAACGAGCCGAGGATCGACCCCACCCCGCCGATGATGATCATGAACAGCACGCGGAACGAGAGGTCCAGGCTGAACGCCTCGGGCTCCACCGTGCCGAGGTAGCAGAATGCGTACAGCGCGCCGGCCACGCCGCAGTAAAACGAACTGATGCCGAATGCGAGCAGCTTGGTCCCCATCATGCGGATGCCGATCACGCTCGCCGCAACGTCCATGTCGCGCACCGCCATGAATGCGCGGCCCGTCTGGCTGCGCATCAGGTTCTTCGCTGCAAGCGCCATCACCGCCACTACCGCCAGGGTGAAAAGGTACTTGGACGCCGGCGAGACGAACTCGTAGCCGAGAATCACGATCTTCTGCGCCGTGATCACGCCCGAAGTGCTGTGGTTCGAAAACCAGCCGACGCGCTGCAGCACCCACAGCACGAAGAACTGGCAGGCGAGCGTCGCCACGGCGAGGTAAAAACCCTTGATGCGCAGCGAAGGCAGGCCGAACGCGATGCCGACTCCCGCAGCGCACAAGCCGGCGAGGACAAGGCTGGGGATGATGCCAAGCCAGGGCATGCGCAGCACGAAGTTATAGGTCATGAACGCACCCACCGCCATGAACGCCGCGGTCCCGAGCGAGAGCTGCCCCGCGTAGCCGGTGAGGATGTTCAACCCGAGTGCCGCCAGCGCCAGGATCAGGAACGGCGTCAGGATTGCCGCGAGCCAGTACTGGTTCGCGATCATCGGCACCACCACGAACGCAACTACCAGCAGCAGGGCCATCGCGATCCGGTCCTGCCGTATCGGGAAGATCTGCTGGTCTTCGGCGTAAGTGGTCTTGAACTGGCCGGCTTCGCGGTAGAGCATCGCTACACCCGGTCGATGCGCTTCTCGCCGAACAACCCTTCCGGGCGGACCAGCAGGAACAGCAGCGCGATCACGTAGGCGAACCAGGACTCGATGCCGCCGCCAAAATACGGCCCGATGTAAACCTCCGCAAGCTTCTCCGACGCGCCGATGATCAAGCCGCCGAGAATCGCGCCCGGAATGGACTCGAAGCCCCCGAGGATCAGCACCGGCAGCGCCTTGAGCGCGACAAAGGTGAGCGAGTACTGGACACCGTTCCTCGCGCCCCACATCAGCCCCGCCACCAGCGCCACGAAGCCCGCCACCGCCCAGACGATGGCCCAGATATGCTGCAACGGAATGCCGACGGCGAGCGCGGCCTGGTGATCGTCGGCCACCGCGCGCAGCGCGCGGCCGATGCGCGTTTTCTGGAAGAACACCGCCAGCACCGCGACCAGCACGCCCGAGACGCCCGCAGCGAACAGATCGAACTGGCTGATGTTGATGTTCGCGGACTTCGACAGCCACTCCATCGGCACGTCCGGGATGCCCAGTTCCAGGCCGTGCGGCTGGGAGCCCCACACGATTTGCGACAGACCCTCCAGCACGAAGGTCAGGCCGATGGTGGCCATGAACAACGTGATCGGCGGCTGGTTCACCAGCGGACGCAACACCACGCGCTCGATGACGATGCCGAGCACGACCATCACACCGAGAGTAACCGCCATGGCGACCCACAGGTTCATGCCGCGTTCGGTGAGCGACACGAAAGTGAGCGCGGCGAAGAACACCATCGATCCCTGCGCAAAGTTGAATACGCCCGAGGCCTTGTAGATCAGCACGAAACCCAGCGCCACCAGCGAGTACATCACGCCCGCGAGCAGCCCGCCGATCAGCACTTCGAAAAAGAAGGCCCAGTTCATCAGTGCGCCACCCCCAGATAGGCGTCGATCACCTTCTGGTTGCCGCGCACTTCGTCGGGGGTGCCGTCGGCGATCTTGCGCCCGTACTCCAGCACCACCACGCGGTCGGAAATGTCCATCACCACGCCCATATCGTGCTCGATCAGCACGATGGTGGTGCCGAAATGGTCGTTTACGTCGAGCACGAAGCGGCACATGTCCTGCTTCTCCTCGACGTTCATCCCCGCCATCGGCTCGTCCAGCAGCAGCATCTCGGGCTCCGCGGCGAGCGCGCGCGCCAGTTCGACGCGTTTCTGCAGGCCGTAAGGCAGCCGCCCGACCGGCGTCTTGCGGATGTGCTGGATTTCGAGAAAATCGATGACCTCTTCGACCTGGCGCCGGTGCTCCATCTCCTCGCGCCTGGCCGGGCCGATCCACAGGGCCTGCTGGAGGAAATTGCAGCGCATCTTCAGGTTGCGCCCGGTCATGATGTTGTCGAGCACCGTCATGCCCTTGAATAGCGCGATGTTCTGGAAGGTGCGCGCAATACCCTGCTTGGCCGCCTCGTGCGAATCCACGTCGCTGCGCGTCAGGCCCTTGAAGGTGATCGAACCCTGCTGCGGATGGTAGACGCCGTTGATCACATTCAGCATCGAACTCTTGCCCGCGCCGTTGGGACCGATGATGGCGCGGATTTCGTGCTCCCGCACGTCGAAACTCACTTCGGTGATCGCCTTCACGCCGCCGAACGCGAGCGACACGTTCTCCACGTTCAGGATCACGTCGCCGACGTTTCGCGTCTGGCTCATGCAGCGCGTTTCGCCGCTTGCGGGCTGGAGGTCTTCGCGTCGCAGATCTTGAGATCGGCGGAAATGGAGCCGGTGCGGCCGTCCTCGTACCTCACCTGCGCCTCGACGTGCACGCTCGACCTGCCGTCGTAGAGCGCAGCGACCAGGGTGGCGTACTTCTCGCCGATGTAGCCGCGGCGCACCTTGCGCGTGCGCGTCAGCTCGCCGTCGTCGGCGTCCATTTCCTTGTGCAGGATGAGGAAGCGGTGGATCTGCGAGCCGGCGATCTCGGGCTCGAGCGCGAGGTCGGCGTTGACCTTCTCGACGCACTCGCGGATCAGATCGTAGACCGCGTCCTGCGAGGCGAGATCGGTGTACCCGGAATAGGAAAGGTTCCTCTTCTCCGCCCAGTTGCCCACCGCCTCGGCGTCGAGATTGATGAACGCGCACGCCTTGTCGCGGTCCTGGCCGAAGGCGACGGCTTCCTTGATGTAAGGGAAAAACTTGAGCTTGTTCTCGAGGTATTTGGGCGCGAACAAGGTGCCATCGTTCAGCGTGCCGACGTCCTTCACGCGGTCGATGATCTTGAGGTGGCCGTCGGGGTCCACGAAGCCGGCATCTCCGGTATGGAACCAGCCCTCTGCGTCCTTCGCCTCGGCGGTGGCCTGGGGATTCTTGTAGTACTCCTTGAACAGGCCCGGCGAGCGGATCAGCAGTTCGCGCTGCGGCGTGAACTTCAACTCCACGCCGGCCACGGCCGGGCCGACCGTGTCGGCCTTCACCTGGCCGTCGGGCTGGATGCACACGAACACGCTGGTCTCGGTCGAGCCGTAGAGCTGCTTCAGGTTGATGCCGATCGAGCGGTAGAAGCGGAACAAATCCGGGCCGATCGCCTCGCCTGCGGTGTAGGCCACATGCACGCGGCTCATGCCGAGCACGTTTCGCAACGGCCCGTACATCACCAGGTCGCCGAGCGCATACATCAGGCGATCGAATCCGCCCACCGGCTTGCCGTCGAGAATCGCGCCGCCCACGCGGCCGGCGACCGCCATGAAATACCCGTACAGGCCGCGCTTGAGTGCGCTCGCGTCCTCCATGCGAATCGAGACCTGCGTGAGCATCGCCTCGAGCACCCGCGGCGGCGCGAAGTAGTAGGTCGGGCCGATCTCGCGCATGTCCGACATCACAGTCTCGGAGGACTCGGGGCAGCAGATGCAGTAACCGGTGACAAACGGCTGGGCGTAGGAAAATATGTTCTGCCCGATCCACGCCGGCGGCAGATAGGCGAGCACCTCATCGGTCTCGTCGAGCCCTTCCATCTTCGCCGCGGCGAGCGCGCGATCGATCAGCGCCGCGTGGGTCAGTACCACGCCTTTCGGGTGGCTGGTCGTGCCGGAGGTGAAAAACATCCCGGCCGTGTCCGCACCGCTGCCCTTGGCAACCTCGGCGGGATAGAAATCCGGGTGGGCCTTGTCGTACTCGTCGCCAAGCGCCGTCAGCTTTTCGTACTCCATCAGCTGTTCCTGCGTGTAGTGGCGCATGCCGCGCGATTCGTCGTAAAAAATGCGCTTGAGCGACGGGCACTGCGGCAGGATCTCGAGCAGCTTGTCGACCTGCTCCTGGTCTTCCACCACTGCGAAGCCGATCTCGGCGTTCTGAATCGGATACGCCATTTCGGTGGCCACCGCGTCCTGGTACATCGGCACCGGAATGCCGCCCAGCGCCTGAGTGGCGCAGACCGCCCAGTACATGCGCGGGCGGTTGTCACCGATCACTGCGAGGTGATCGCCGCGCCTGAAACCCAGCGCCGCAAGCCCGCAGGCGATGCGCCTAACCTCGCGCGCCACATCCCCCCAGGTATGGGTCTGCCAGATGCCCAGGTCCTTCTCGCGGATGGCGGGGCGCGCGCCGCGCACCTGGGCGTGGTGCGCGAGCAGCTTGGGAAACGTATCGAGCCCGGACAGGTCTTCGCTCACGTTCCATCCTCCTTGGGTCATGGGCAAGACAATCGGGGGATTCTACAGAATCCGAGAACGATTTCCGCATTCGACCCCGCCCTATAATTAACCGATGAAAACCCAAAATACGCCCGCCGAGGGCCGCATTACCACCGAGCGTGACGCCGATCTGTTCCTGATCGGCATCGACCGGCCGAAGAAGCTGAACGGATTTTCGCTTTCGATGTACCGCCAGCTCGCCGATGCGTTCACCGAAATGGAACAGGACGACTCGGTGCGCGTGGGCGTGCTGTTCGCGCATGGCGCCAATTTCACGGCCGGATTGCAGCTCGATCAGTTCGCGCCGCTGATGGCGCGCGGCGAGTCCGTTGTGCCTCCCGACACCGTCGATCCGTTCTCGCTGCGCACGCCGATGCGCACCAAGCCCGTGGTATGCGCCGTGCAGGGCATCTGCTTCACCCTCGGCATCGAGCTGATGCTGGCGCAGGACATCGTCATCGCTGCGGACGACTGCCGCTTCGCGCAGATCGAGGTGAAGCGCGGCATCATGCCGACGGGCGGCGCGACGCTGCGCTTCGTCGAGCGCGCCGGGTGGGGCAACGCGCAGCGCTACCTGCTCACGGGCGATGAATTCGGATCGACCGAAGCGCTGCGTCTGGGTTTCGTGCAGGAGATCGTTTCGACGGGAAACCAGTTCGAACGAGCGATGGTGATCGCGCGCACCATCGCCGAACAGGCGCCGCTCGCGGTGCGCGCTTCACTCGCATCTTCGCGGCGTTACCTGGAGAAAGGCCCGCTCGGCATGCGCGCTGAGATGGAAGTCATGCAGCGCGAGCTCGCCGCCAGCGCGGACGCCGCCGAGGGCCTGCGTTCCTTCGTCGAGCGGCGCAAGGCGCGTTTCACCGGATTCTGAATGGACATCCCGGCACCCTATGCAGCCGCGCGCGACGTGGTCCGCCCGGAATGGATCGACTACAACGGCCACATGAACGTGGGCTATTACCACGTCGTGTTCGACCTCGCGACGGACCGGTTCACCGAGTTTCTGGGGCTGACCCCCGAGTTCCGCCAGCGCCACGGCCTGACCACGTTTGCGCTGGAGGCGCACCTGAACTTCCTGAGCGAGGTGAAGGCAGGCGATCCATTGAATTTCGAGTCCCGACTACTCGACTTCGACGCCAAGCGGATCCACGGCTACCACGAGATGTTCCACGCCACCGAGGGCTACCTCGCGGCGTCGATGGAAACGCTGTCTTCCGTCGTCTCGATGGCCACCCGCAGGACCGCGCCGATGCCGGACGAACTGAACGAGCGCATGGCGGCGGTCAAGGCTGCGCATGCGCAGTTGGCGCGCCCCTGGCAGATCGGGCATGTGATCTCGGCTCGGCCGATCCGTTGAGTGCCTGGCGAACCGAATTCCGAGGCCCATCACTGTCTCGTTATCGTAAGATGGCCGAGAGGCGATATCTCATGACGAACTCGATGCGATAACGTCAGCTGTGGTTGGAGTTTTCTTTTGGGCGGGGATGTTCGAACGTCTCGGTCGTGATCCGTTGTCAGCCAACGCGTCAACCGCGAATCCGGCATCAAGTTCGTTTCGGGATTGCCGGAGTTCGCCCCTTTCATTTGTGATACCGCAGCGTACCTGAGCGGCATTCTTGACCAAGGCGACCGGGTTGTTGCGGAAGGAAGAGCAATATCGAATCCTCGACAAGCCCCCCGAGGAGTCTCTCAAGACTTCGTAGTGACCTTAACGCTGTAAAACTAAGACGCTGTCTTCTCCACGCCGGCACTTGCCGCGCCCGCTGCACCCGCCGCGATCTCGGCGGGCACCGGCTGCCCGCCCGCGGTCTGCACGGTGATCGCGCCGGAGGCGAAATCGATCCCCTTCTCGCCGAACACCCTGTAGATCCGCTTGAGCGACTCGCGCTGCACCCAGGTCGGCTTGAGCGGACGGACGGTGAACTTGAGGCGCACCACCAGCGCGCTGTCGGCGATCTCGGCCACGCCCTGTAATTTCAGCGGCTGCAGCAGTTCCTTGCCGAGTTCGGGGTCCTTCATCATCTCCTGGCCGAGCTGCTTCACGGTCTTGCGCACTTTCTCGATATCGGTGTCGCGCGCAAGCCGCAGGTTGAATTTCACGGTCTGCCAGTCGCGGCTGAAGTTGGTGATCGAGGTGAGCTGGCCGAACGGTATGGTGTGGATCTGGCCGTTCTGGTGGCGCAGGCGCACCGAGCGCAGCGAGATTCGTTCGACCGTGCCCTTCAGGCGCCCGGTGTCGATGTACTCGCCTACGCGGAACGCGTCGTCGGCCATGAAAAAGATCCCCGAGACGATGTCGCGGACCAGCGCCTGGGAGCCGAAACTGATCGCGAGGCCGAACACCCCGGCGCCGGCGAGCAGCGGCGTGATCTCGACCCCGAACTGCAACAGCGCGAGCAAGACCACCACCACCAGGATCGCGATGCCGGCCAGGATGCGCAGCATCGGCAGGATGGTGGTGAGCTGCGAAGCAGGCGTCGCGCCTTCTTCCTCGCTGTCGGGCCCGGCCATGCCGGGCGCCGAGGCCCGCAGCCGCTCCTCGGTCCAATGGTGAAGATAGCGCCATGCGACATAGCCGAAGAACAGCGTCAGGGCGGCCGTGATGAGCGAACGGCGGATGGCCGACCAGGTCGCGGGCGCCACCAGCGCAAGCTCATCCACCAGCCAGACTTCGGAGAGCACGATCGCGATCGCAAGCACCGCGGCGGCGGTGATCGAGCGCTGCACCAGCAGCACCCAGCGCGCGTGCGAGGAAAGGCCGAGGAGCGCATGGATCACGTAGGCGAGCGCGGCGATGCGCATCGACCACGTCAGCGAGTGGTACGCGGAGAATTCGAGCAGCAGCACCGACACGCACCACGCAAACCACAACAAGGGAATTGCGACGATCCCGAAACCAAACCACAGGCGCGCAGAGCGCGGCGGCGCCGAGTGCGAAGCACGATAGCGCAGCAGGGCCAACACGGCCCCTGCGGCGACAAACAGCCCTTGAGCGAGCGCAATCACCTGCCCCACCGGGATCGGCAGCCCGGCCCGCAGCAGCACCGGCATGACCGAAATACCGGTGAAGCCGACCCGTATTGTCACGGCGACAATCGCCTTGACCTGGCGCGCAGCCGCATCGTTCATCGCGATCAGGCGGAAAGCCGGAATCCCGGGGCGGAGGATCGCCTCGATCAACAGCACGGCCAGGCGCCAACGCACGAATGCCCAGAAAATCGCCACCCACAACAATTCCTGGTGGCCGCCGGCGTCGAAGCCGAACTCGATCACAAGGTAGGCGCCGGCGGCGATCACGAGCCAGCTCCCTGCATCGAGCGCCAGCAACCCGGCGGCGCCACGTGCGTGCAGCGCGTCGTTCAGGCAGCGCTGCCGCAGCCGCGACGTTGCGCGGCGAAACGCAAGGACCGCTGCCGAAAGGAGCAGAGCCGACAGCACGCCACGCGTTGTCGGAGGTATCGCGCTCGCTGCGCGCGCTGACGATCCGCCCGAGCGCCGCGGCAAGCTCGCGATACCCGCCCGGTGCGGCATCGAGAACCTTGGCTCCGGCTTCCTGCAGCTTCGCGAGCTTGTTGCCGAGCGTCGTCAGGTCGCCGCCGACGCGGGTGGCCTCTTCGGAGGTCAGCGCCGATGCCGTACCCGAATAAATGAAAGCAGCGAACAGAGTCGCGGCGAGTAGCCTCAGGACCGACACCAGGTTCATGCGCGGGATGATAATTGAGGCTGGCACGACAGACAAAGCGCGAACTGACATGACGACCATGACGACTCCTTTCACCGGCGGCTGCCTCTGCGGCGCCATCCGCTACACCGTCAACGCGCCCGTCACCGCCCTGCGCGCGTGCCACTGCACGCACTGCCAGAAGACCTCGGGCTCGGGCTCGAGCGTCAACGCCGTGGTCCCCGGCGCAGCGTTCACGCTCACCAACGGCAGCCCCAAGCGCTATGCCGACAAGGCCGACAGCGGTCGGACGCTATTCCGCTATTTCTGCGCCGACTGCGGTTCGCCGCTCTACGCTCATCGCGAGAACAGCCCGGAGAGAATCGTGGTGAGGGCCGGATCCTTCGACGATTCCTCCGCGATGAAAATCACCGCCCACATCTGGACCAGAAGCGCGCGGCCCTGGTCGCACATCGACCCGGCCACGGAGCAACTTCCCGGCAACCCCGGCTAGACTCGACCGCGCTAGCGCCAGCGGTCCACCGATTCGCTTTTCAGATGGCCGAAATCGGTCGCGAACCAGTACGCATTCTTCTCTCCGCCCACGACCACGACGCCGATTTTTTCCGGCTCCGCGAAGCGGGGGATGGTTCCGTCCTTCGGCGTGTTCAGATATGACGCGAAGGGCTCGACGCCTTTTCTCGCCTGGGGCTCGATGTAGTTGATGACGAGCTGGTAGTCCCAGTACACGTCCGCGGGTATCCGCGAATGCTCGTGGAACCATTGCGCGAGCTTCGCCTTCGAGTCGAAGCCTTCCCGCTGCCTGAGCGTGCGCGCGGCCAGGGGCTCGAGGAGCAGCGTGAGGTTCGTCCTCGGCGTCGGCGTGAATCCCGACACCAGGTTGAGAAACTGGTCCCGCCAGGTGTTTTCCCGCACTTCGAGGAGATGGCTGAAGGTCCTGCCGCGGAAGATGCTGACCACGCTGTCGCCGGGCTTGAAGCCGTGCTGCACGTGGAACGGCTCTCACGGACTTTTCTCCTCGTTTTCGGCGAAGCACACGTTGCTGTAGTTGAGCGGATTGCCCTGCGAGCCGAGATACGTCGTTCCCGGAACGGCGCCGCCGCCGAGGTTGCGCGACAGCAGCCCGTAGGCCCGGCCGATCGTGGCATTGGCGTGATTGAAGGGACCCAGCGCGCCGAGGCCGGAATTCATGCGCAGCTCGTGGCGGATCGGCCCGTTGACCACGACCATCGCGGCGAACGAGCTGGTGGAGCTGTGCAGCGCGGTGACCTGCGACGAAGCGAGCGCGAGGATCACCGGGAAATACTCCGGCCGCGTGCCCGCCATCACGGCGTTCACGGCAACCTGCTCGACCGTGTACGACCAGTCCTCCTGCGTTTCGGTCGGCCGCATTCTGCCGACGACCTCGTCGGGCCGGTGCCTCGTGCCCTTCAGCATCGCGGCGACGCGTTCCTCCGTGGGCAGCACGACCGGCAGAGCGTCGGTCCATCCGGCGTCCAGATAAAGTGCATGCAGCGCATCCTCGGAGTCCGCGCCGAGCAGCCGCGGCACGGGCCGGTCCTGCGCGCCCGTCCTTCGCTCGGCTTGCGTCAGCGCTCGCGTGAGCGCGCCGGTGATTTCGCCGAGCACCGGCTTGCAGGTGACCGGGTCGGCGCCGAGAACGTAGTCCCGCAGGACTGCCGGCGGCTTGCCGCCCACCGGGTGCGGCACGAAAGTGAACCGCAACTCCGGCATCCCCGCCTTGAAGGTCACGGCTTTCACCAGGTCGGTGAACGCCGAGGTGACGATCGGCGCCGTGGCGATGTCCATGTCCTCGAGGTTCATGCAATGCACCGCCACCGCCGGCGCGCAGGTGCTGCAGTGGCCGATCGCCATCACCACCAGGGCGTCCTTCGCCTTGATCTCCGCCCACAATTCCGGATCGTCCTCGGTGTAGCCGCCGCGCTTCTGCCGGAATTCGGTCTTCACGCCGGGCAACTGCTCGGCGAACATCTTCTGGATCTCGCCGAGGAACACGTTGCCGTTCATGAAGCGCACGTCCACGAAGTAGACGGTTTTTCCTTCCAGCGACGCGGCGCGCGACGCCATGGGCCGCAACCGGATCGCGGGCGGCGTGCCCCGGGGGTTCAGAACCTTGACCTGCTTTCCGGCAGGATCGAATTCCCCGGCGGCGACGCGCCGTTCCGCGTTCTCGCCAGGATAGGACTCGATGTCGCAGGCGCCCGAGGGGATGGGTTCGTTCATGTCCGCGACGCGAAATACTCTTCGTAGTTGCTGCCGTTCGACACGAGAATCCCGCCGTCCACGTCGAGCGCGGTGCCGGTGCACATGGCTGCCTCGTCGCTCGCGAGGAACAGGATCGCGTTCGCCACGTCTTCGGGCATTACCCAGCGGCCGAGCGGGATCTTCGCCGCAGTCGCGGCGAGCTGCTCGGGCTTGCGCTTGCTCGTCATGCCGGTAATCGTCGGTCCCGGGCAGACCGCGTTAACGCGGATCTTGTAGGCGCCCAGCTCGAAGGCGGCGTGCGAGGTGAAGCCGACCACGCCGGTCTTGGAGGCGGTGTAGTTGGTGGCGCCGGCGAAGGACACGCGCTTGCCCGCCATCGAGGAAACGTTGACTACGGCACCGCCGCCCTGCGCGCGCATCGGCGCAATCACCGCCTGGGTGCAAAGCGCCGTGCCCTTGAGATTGATGTCCAGTACCCGGTCCCACTCCGCCTCGGTCATGTTCTGCAGCGTCGATTTGCCAATCACGCCGGCGCTGTTCACCAGCACGTGCACCGTGCCGAAAGTCTTCAGCACGCGGTCGAATGCCGCCTTGATCGAGGCCCCGCTCGCGACGTCCACTGTGAAGGCCCGCGAGCCCTGGATTTCTTCCGCCATCGCGCGCAGGGCTTCCTCGTTGGCGTCGAGCAGCGCGACCTTTGCACCTTCGGCGGCGAGCGCGCGCGCCGCCGCGGCGCCGATGCCGCTTGCCGCGCCGGTGACTACTGCGACCTTGTCCGTGAACCGGGGTCCTCGCATGGCGATCCTCAGTCGACGCTTCTCAATCGAGCCTTATGCCGGCCTGCTTCGCGATCGGCGCCCAACGGTTGCGATCGTCGAGCAGCGTCTTCTGGAACTCTTCCGGCGTGCCGCCGGCTACCTCCAGCCCGATCTCGTTCAGGCGCTTGGCCATTTCCGGGATGCGCAGTGCCTCGGTGATCGCCTTCGCGTACTGCTCGATGAGCGGCCGCGGCGTGCCCGCCTTCACGAAAAAGCCGAACGAAGTCTTGCCGAAGAATTCCGGGTAGCCGAGCTCGGTGTACGAAGGAATGTCGGGCGCGAGTGCCGAGCGCCCGGCGAGGCTCTGCGCGAGGATGCGCAGGCGTCCGGCGCGGTGCAACTCGAGGTAGTCGGCGATCACTGACGCGCTCGCCGGGACCTGGCCGCCGAGCAGGTCGGTGAGTAGCGGCCGGCCGCCTTTGTAGGCCACGACCTGCAGGTCCACACCGAAGGTCTTCGCCATCAGGTGGGCGAGGAACACACCGACGCCCGAGGGGCTGGGCGTGCCTACGAAGCGCATCTTCGGGTCGCGGCGGATCGCCTCGACCCATTGCTTGAAGCTCGTGATGCCCGAGGCCGCCGACACCGTCGTCGCCGTCGGGATGGTCGCGCCCTCGCACACCGGCGCGAGGTCCTTGTCGGGATCGTAGTTGAGCTTCGAATAAAGAAACGTGTGGTACGAGAAGAACGCGGTCGGCGTGTACAGCAGGTTCGTGCCGTCGGCGTCGTTGTTCTTCAGGAATTCGCCCGCCGCGAGGCCGATCCCGCCGATCTTGTAGTCGATGACGACCGGGCGGTCGAGGCTCACCTTGAGCTTGTCGGCGAGCAGCCGCGCGCTCGTATCGAGCGCGGCGCCCGGCGGCACGCTGAGGATCATCTTCAGCGGCTTGCCGGATTGCGCGCGCACACCGGGGAGCAACCCAGGCGGCAGCGCGAGCGCCGCGACGCCGACGCCGAGCCCGGCGGCGAATCTGCGTCTGGTCAGCGTCATCTCTTCTTCCTCGCGCCTGTGTCGTTCACTTCACCAGCATGCCGGCGCGCTCGACCATGTCGCGCTCCCGCCGGTAGGTCTCTTTCGCCCAGGCAGTGTAGTCCGCCGGGGTCATCGGCTCATAGGGCGGGCTCCATGCCTTTCGCCCGCAGGGCCGGCGCGGCTGCGGGCGACGCCAGGAAGTTCATCAGCTCGCGGGCAGCCTGCGGCTCAGCAGCTGCGGCATGGATTCCGCCCGAGAACACGGTGACGTGCTGGATGTCCGGCGGCAACGGGCCGAGATAGTCGATGCCCTTCACCGGGAGCAGCTCGCTCACCTGCTGGAAGCCGATGTCCGCTTCGCCGCGCGCGACCACCTCGCCCGACTGCGTGCCGGGCCTCGACTGCACGACCTTCTCGCGCGGGATCCCCATGCGCTCGAACAGGCCGGAGAGGTAGATGCCGCTCGGCCCGCTCGAGATGATGATCGACTTCGACGCGAGCAGCGCGCGCTTCAATGCTTCGCCCGAGCGGATGTCAGGCCGGGGAGCGCCCGCGCGCACGGCCACGCCGATCATCGATCTCGCGAAGTCCCCCCGGCTTCCGGGCACGACCTTGCCATCAGCGGCGAGCTCATCCACCGAGCTCGCCTGAAGGATGACCACATCCACGCCGCCCTCGCCCGCGCGCAGGCGCTTCATGATATCCGCCGAACCGATGAAGGTCATCGCCACCTTGTGGCCGCTCGCTCTTTCGAACTGCGGCACGAGCTCGCGCAGCGCCTCGCGCATCGCGTTGGAGGACATCACACGGAGATCCGCCGCGCCGGCCATGCCCGAAATCAGGGAAAGAATGGCAGCAAGAAAAAACTTCCTGGGTCCCATGCGACGATCCGTCCCCTTGCGCGCGATGCGCAAATCATAGACCTCAATCTGACCACAGGAGGCTTCGACGCATAGCAGCGACGCAGAAACATCGCCTGGGCGTCAGAAGGAAGAATGTGTAACTGCAAGCTTCCTGTCAGTCGCCGGGATTAAGCTAGCCGAATGGCCGGACGCTGTTCCCTCGCGATCCTCTTGATCCTCGCTGCCGCCGCGCCGCCCGTTCTGGCCGAGACTTACAAATGGGTGGACGAGAAAGGCGTTACCAACTACTCCAACAAGCCGCCTCCGGGGAAGGTCTCGAAACCGCAGATCGTCGAGGAACGCATCTCCGTCGTTGCGCCCGACCCATCGCTCGGCCCGGCGATCGCCACGATGCGCGCCCGGACCGCCCGCCAAGCCCAATACGACGAGGCCGATTGGCAGCGGCGGCAGCGCTTCATGCTGGCGGCGCAGACGGACTACTCCAGTGCGTACTGCCCCTACGGCGCCGATTGCGGCATGGGCTATGGCCCACCCGCCTACTACCCCTATTCCTACTCCGGGTCTGTATTCGTGGCCGGCACCTCCCGGCGCTTTACGCCGGTCTTCACGCACCGATCGTCTTTCTCTTCCGGACGCACGGGCACGATGCGCTCCGGGCGAGGGTCTCTCCGCTAGCGGTCGGTCGAGTCGTGCCATAGCAGGTTTGCGCGACCGATGTACTATGTTAGTTGACATATGTCATAATTTATAGTACATGGGTTCATGGACATCACCGCCCTGGCGCTCTTCGGCCGCGCGCGCTACAAGGTGCTCGCCGGGCTGTTCGCGCTCGAAGAGACGGAGTCGATTCACCTGCGGGAGCTCGCGCGGCGCACGGGGCTGAGCCCGACGGCGACGCAGTACGAGTTGCGCCTGCTGCTGCGGACGGGGCTGGTGCTGCAGGAGGGCTCGAGCGGGCGGCCGGTGTACCGGGCGAACCGTAAGCATCCGGTTGCGGGCGAGCTGCAGGGGATGATCCGGAAGATGGATGGCGCCAGGGAATCCGCCGTCATCGAGGACGATGCGCACTGGGCGCGGAAGCGGCGAGCGCAGCGGGCGGATTACGCGTCCAGGAAGCTCAAGCGCAAGTCCCCTTTCCTTTCGGACCGGGCGCTGGCGTCGTCCCTGTCGGCGAATCTCCAGAAGGACGTGAGCTACGAATACTAAGGCGCGGGACGTCGCACCGATTTCGGAGGACGAACTGCTCCGGGTCCTGCGCGCCTCGGAAGGCGCGGTGCTGGTCGGCGGGCAGGCGCTCGCGTTCTGGCTGGCCTACTTCCGGATCGATTTTTCCGACGGCCCCCGCGTCTACGTCAGCTCGGACGCGGACTTTCTCGGCTTCCTCAAGCATGTCGAGGGCTTCTCCCGCGCAATCGGCGGCAAGGCGGTCTATCCGCCGAAGCGCGGAGTCTCCGCCCTGCACGGCACGGCGGAGAAATCGGCCGGCGGCAGGTTCGTCGGCGTCGACGTGCTGCACAAGATCGTGGGGCTGGATGCCGGCGCGGTGAGGAAAAGAGCGGTCGAGGTGACCGATCCGCGCGATCCGTTGCTGCGGTTCCTGGTGATGGATCCAGTCGATTGCCTGGTGAGCCGGTTCGAGAACCTGCGCCAGATCCCGGAGAAGCAGAACGAAGTCGGCACGTGGCAGGCGGCGAAGGCGATCGCCGTCTGCAGGGCCTACATCGGGGTACTGATCCGCCTGGGTGGGGAACGCAAGGCCATCAAGGCGGCGACCGCCCTGTTCCGGCTCGCGGGATCGGCCACCGGGCTCCAGGCCCACGCGAAATACGGCGTGGACATCCTCAAGGGAGTTCCGCTCGACGCGTTCTCAAGCGAATCGTTCCGGCGCGAGCAGGCGCGGCGGTCCCTCGCCGCGATCCGCAAGGCGCGCGAGGACCTGCCTGGCGCAAAGCGACGTTGATTTTCTACAGCATCCCTTGCCTACATGCTCCTGCGGTACTGCCCGCCCACCTCGAACAGCGTATGCGTGATCTGGCCGAGCGAACAGACGCGCACCGCGTCCACCAGCACCGCGAACACGTTCTGGTTCGCGATCACCGCTTCGCGCAGGCGCGCGAGCATCGCATCCGACTCGGCCGCGTGGCGCGCGTGGAAATCGCGCAAGCGCTTCAACTGCGACTGCTTCTCCTCTTCGCTCGAGCGGATCAGCTCCACCGTCTGCGGCACGGAATCGCCATGCGGGTTCCTGAAGGTGTTCACGCCGATGATCGGGTACGAGCCGTCGTGCTTCATATGCTCGTAGGTCATCGACTCGTCCTGGATCTTGCCGCGCTGATAGCCCGTTTCCATCGCACCGAGCACGCCGCCGCGCGCCGAGATCGCCTCGAACTCCTTCAGCACCGCCTCCTCGACCAGGTCGGTCAGTTCCTCGATGATGAAGCTCCCCTGATTGGGGTTCTCGTTCTTCGCAAGGCCCCACTCCCGGTTGATGATCAGCTGGATCGCGATCGCGCGGCGCACCGATTCCTCGGTCGGCGTGGTGATCGCCTCGTCGTAGGCGTTGGTGTGCAGCGAGTTGGTGTTGTCGTAGGACGAAATCAGCGCCTGCAGCGTGGTGCGGATGTCGTTGAACGCAATTTCCTGCGCATGCAGCGAGCGGCCCGAGGTCTGCGAGTGGAACTTGAGCTTCTGGCTGCGCTCGTTCGCGCCGTAGCGGTTCTTCATCGCCACCGCCCAGATGCGGCGCGCGACGCGTCCAATCACGCTGTACTCCGGGTCCATGCCGTAGCTGAAGAAGAACGAAAGGTTCGGCGCGAAATCGTCGATGTGCATGCCGCGCGCCAGATAGGCCTCTACGAAGGTGAGGCCGTTGGAGAGCGTGAAAGCGAGCTGGCTGATCGGGTTCGCGCCGGCTTCGGCGATATGATAGCCCGAGATCGACACCGAATAGAAGTTCTTCACCTGATGGTGGATGAAGTACTCCTGCATGTCGCCCATCACCTTGAGCGAGAACTCGGTGGAGAAGATGCAGGTGTTCTGCCCCTGGTCCTCCTTCAGGATGTCCGCCTGCACCGTGCCGCGCACCGTGGAAAGGGTCCACGCGCGGATCTTTTCGAGCTCGTCCTCGGTCGGCTCGCGCCGGTTGTCGGTCCTGAATTTCTCCAGCTGCTGCTCGATCGCGGTATTGAAGAACATCGCGAGGATGGTCGGCGCCGGGCCGTTGATCGTCATCGACACCGAGTTGTTCGACGCGCACAGTTCGAACCCCGAGTACAGCACTTTCATGTCATCCAGCGTCGCGATCGATACGCCCGAATTGCCGACCTTGCCGTAGATGTCCGGCCGCTCGTCCGGATCGAAGCCATAGAGCGTCACCGAATCGAAGGCGGTCGACAGGCGCTTCGCCGGCATGTCCTTCGACAGCAGATGGAAGCGCCGGTTGGTGCGGAACGGATCGCCTTCGCCCGCGAACATGCGGGTCGGGTCCTCGTTCTCGCGCTTGAACGCGAACGCGCCGGCGGTGAACGGGAACGATCCCGGAACGTTCTCGCGCAGCTGCCAGCGCAGGATTTCGCCCGCGTCCTCGAACTTCGGCAGCGCAACCTTCGGCACCTTGGTCCCTGAGAGCGAGGTCGTGGTGAGCTTGGTTCGCAGCTCCGTGTCGCGGATCTTCACCACGTACTCATCGCCCGAGTAGGCCTTGACCGTATCCGGCCACATATCGAGCAGCTTCTTCGAGCGGGCGTCGAACGCGGCATTCTTCCCGTCGATCAGCGCATCGAGTGCGGCGGAATCCCTGCCGGCCTTCGCGAGCATCGATTTTGAAGCGAGCAGGCTCTGCCGGTCGCGCGCGATGCGCGACTGTTGCAGCGCGTGCGCGTGAAACGCACGCACCGCCTCCGCGATCTCGGCCAGGTAGCGCGCCCGCTTGGGCGGCACGACCACATTGACGCTCGACGAAACGCGGCGCTGCTCCTTCGGCAGCCTGCCGGCGTCGAGCTTGAGCCCTTTTTCCGCCAGCCTGGCTGCGATCCCCTGATACAGCGCGGTGACGCCATCGTCGTTGAAACGTGCGGCGACGGTGCCGTACACCGGCATACCCTCGGGTGCGGTCCTGAACGCCTGGCGGTTTCGCTGCACCTGCTTGCGCACATCGCGCAACGCGTCTTCCGCGCCCTTGCGGTCGAATTTGTTGATCGCGACGAAATCGGCGAAATCCAGCATGTCGATCTTCTCGAGCTGGCTCGCCGCGCCGAATTCGGGCGTCATCACGTACAGCGACACATCCACGTGCGGCACGATCGCCGCGTCGCCCTGCCCGATGCCCGAAGTCTCTACGATCACCAGATCGAAGCCGGCTGCACGGCACGCGGCGATCACCTCCGGCAGGCACTGCGTGATCTCCGCGCCCGAGGAGCGGGTGGCAAGGGAGCGCATCGTGATGCCCGCGCCGTGGATCGAATTCATGCGGATGCGGTCGCCCAGCAGCGCGCCGCCGGTCTTGCGCCGCGAAGGGTCGACCGCGACGAGCGCGATCTTCAGCCGGTCGCCCTGGTCGAGGCGAAAGCGCCGCACCAGTTCGTCGGTGAGCGAAGACTTGCCCGCGCCGCCCGTCCCGGTGACCCCGAGCGACGGCGCACGATGCTTCTCGGCCGTCTGCATCAACTCCGCGCGCAGGCCCGGATCGAAAGTACCCGCCTCCAGCGCCGTGATCACGCGCGCAAGCGCCACCGTGTCGCCGGCCTTGAGGGCGTTGAGGTCCTTCGGCGCGTGCACGCCCGGATCGAAGTCGCAGCGCGCCAGCATGTCGTTGATCATTCCCTGCAGGCCCATCCTCTGCCCGTCCTCGGGCGAGTAGATGCGCGTCACGCCGTAGTCGTGCAGCTCCTTGATCTCGGACGCGACGATCACGCCGCCGCCGCCGCCGAACACGCGCACATGCGCGGCGCCGGCCTCGCGCAGCAGGTCGATCATGTACTTGAAGTACTCGATGTGCCCGCCCTGGTAGGACGAGATGGCGATGCCCTGCACGTCCTCCTGCAGCGCCGCGTCCACCACCTCCTTGACGGAACGGTTGTGGCCGAGGTGGATCACCTCCGCACCGGAGGCCTGCAGGATGCGGCGCATGATGTTGATCGACGCGTCGTGGCCGTCGAACAGGCTGGCCGCGGTGACGAAGCGGATCTTGTGTTTCGCCTGGTAAACGAGGTTGTGGCTGACGGACAGGTCGGTCATCGGGCGCCTCGCGCTACGGCAAGTGCAGGATCGTGCATGCTAAGTGACGTTTACGTAAACGTCAACTTGGCCCTCCCGCCGATCCCGCCGGAAGGGCATGTCCAGTATAGCCCCGGGTTCTAGCGGAACGCGAAGATCCGCTCGGCATTCCCGCCGCGCACGCGCTCGCGCACCCCGTCGGGCAGGCGGTCCACCCGCGCGAGGCACCCGAGCGGGTCGCCGATGGTATGCGGGTAGTCCGAGCCGTACAGCACGTTGTCCGAGCCAAAGCTGCGCACGGCCATCGCCAGCGCATCGTCGGTAAACACCACCGAGTCGGCGTACACGCGCCGCAGATACAGGCTGGGCTTGTCCTGCACTTTCGCGCGGCAGGCCGGGATGTGCTCGAAGCACTGGTCGAGGCGCCCGATCAGAAACGGGATCGCACCGCCGCCATGCGAGGCGATGATCTTCAGGTCGAGGTAGCGCTCGAAAAAACCGTCGTACAGCATCCGCGCGATCGCGAGCGAAGTGTCGAAGGTGAAACCGATCGACGCGGTGAGCTGGAACTCGTTCATCTGCAGCTCGCGCACGCCCGGCGGCGCGGTTGGATGCACCAGCACCGGCAGCTTCGCCTTGTCGATCGCCTTCCAGACCGGCGCGAAGCCAGGATCGGTGAGTTGCTTGCCATCGATGTTGGCGAGCACCATCACGCCGCAGGCACCCGCCTTCAGCGCGCGCTTGAGCTCCTTGAGCGCAGCCTGCGGATGCTGCCAGGGCAGCGAGCAGAACCACTGGATCCGGTTGGGCCAGGTCTTCCTTGCGCGCGCCATTTCGTCGTTCATGGTCTGCGCCGCCTTGAGGCTCACCTTCTCGCCGCCCCAGTAACAGTTCGGGCAGCTGAGCGAGACCACCGACACGTCGATCGCGGCCTTGTTCATGTTGCGGATGCGCAGGTCCCAGTCGAACATCTCGGGCACCGGCGTCATGAACGGCGCGCCGTAAAGGTGGATTGCGCGCAATCCGCCCGTCACTGCTTTCAGCGTGTACTGCGGGCCGCCATGCTTCTCGAGCAGCTTCAGCCATTCGTGGTTGAGCATGTGGGTATGGACGTCGATGACTGGGCTCATATCACTCCAATTTGGTGTTCACCCGCAGCATCGCCGGCGCGATCAATCGATTTTCGCGCCGGAGGCCTTGACCGCCGCGGCCCAGCGCCCGACATCGGTCCGGACGATCTCGGCGAACTGCTCGGGCGTGGTCGGCGGCGCCGGTTCCATGCCGAACTTCACCAGCTGCTCGCGGAACTCCGGCATATTCTGCCAGCGCTGGAATTCCGCCGCGAGTTTCGCGATCACCGGCTTGGGCGTCGCCGCGGGCGCAACGATGCCCTGCCACGCCTGCCAATCGAATCCGGGCACCGTTTCGGCCACCGGGGGGACGGACGGAATCAGCACCGTCTGCCGGGCCGCCGACGTGCCCAGCCCATTGATTCTGCCGCCCTGGATATTGGACACCGCGGCGGTCGCGTCGAGGAACATCATCTCGATCTTGCCGGACATGATGTCGGGCAACGCGAACAGCGTGCCCTTGTAAGGCACGTGCTGCATCTGCAGGCCGAGCTCCTTCTTGAACACCTCCATGAACAAGTGGTGCGGGCTGCCGTTGCCCGAGGAGCCGTAGTTGTACTTGCCGGGGTTGCGGCGCACTTCGTCGATCAGCTCGCGCACGTTCTTCGCCGGAAACGACGGCGTCGTGACGAGAAAGAAGTTGACCGAACCGAACCACGCGATCGGCGCGAAGTCCCTGACCGGATCGATCGGCGAATTCCTGTACAGCGCAGGGCTGATGCCGAGCGTGGTGCTGGTCGCGACCAGCAGCGTATAGCCATCCGCGGGCGATTTGGCGACGTTTTCCGCGCCGAGCAAAGTACCCGCGCCGGGCTTGTTTTCCACCACCACCGGCTGCTTGAACGCGTTGCCGAGTCGGTCTGCGACAACGCGTCCGAGCACGTCGGTCAGGCCGGAAGGCGGGTAGGGCACGACCAGCCGGATCGTGCGGTTGGGATATTCCTGCGCCTGTGCGGCAAGCGACACAGCGAAAACCAGCAATGCGCAAACGAATTTCATGGCGACCCTCCGTGGGGAAGCAGGCTAAGGAGAATCATTGACGAAATCAACCGGTTTCCCGTTCGTTTCACTCCTCCCGGGCTTAGACTATCCGTAACCTCGCTTACCGCCGTGAAAGGAGAGTAGCGACGTGCGCGTACTGATCGTCGAGGACAATCCCGACATCATCGCCAACCTGTACGGGTTCCTGGAGCCGCGGGGCTATACGCTCGACTGCGCGGAAGACGGTATCGCGGGGCTCGCGCGTGCGCGCAACGGCTCCTACGACGCGATCGTGCTCGACCTGATGCTGCCCGGGCTCGACGGCTTCGAACTGTGCCGTCGTTTGCGCCGCGACTTGGGCAACTCGACGCCGGTCCTGATGCTGACCGCGCGCGACACGATTCAAGACAAGCTCGCCGGGTTCGGTTCCGGCGCCGACGATTACCTGATCAAGCCGTTCTCGCTCTCCGAACTGGACGCCCGGCTCAGATCGCTGGTCCGGCGCGCGCGCGGCGTACAGACCGATGCCGTACTGTGCCTTGGCGAGCTGCGCTTCAACACCGCGACCATGGAAGTCACCCGCGCGGGCCGGACGCTGGTGTTCACGCCAACCGGCTACAAGCTGCTCGCAAGCCTGTTACGCGCCGCGCCCCGACTGTTGTCGAAGGAAACGCTCGAGCGCGACGTCTGGGGCGAAGAACCCCCCAATAGCGACGCGCTGCGCACGCACATCCACGCGCTTCGCCAGACGCTCGACAAATCGTTTCCCAGCGCAATGCTGAAGACCGTCCATGGCCTCGGCTATCGCCTGATGGATCCGGATGCGCCCTGACGGCTCGCTGCGCGCGCGCATCACCTTTGCGATTGGTGCGCTCGCTTTTGTCATCTGCAGTCTGTTCGCGGCCGCGGTGTACTTCACCGTCGAAGCCCTCGAGACGAATCTGTTCACGCAATACCTTTCCGAGCAGGCGGCCTCGCTGATCGAACGCCATCGGAGCGGGAAGTCCTACACAGTGCCTCCCAGGATCGGTTTCTACCATGACGCGACGATCCCCGAAGCGCTGGCCCGGCTTGCACCGGGTTACCGCGAGGTGACGCTCGACGAGCGCAACGTGCACGTGTTGACCCGTGCCGACGAGCACGGGCGCTTTGTCATCACGATCGGGGAAAGCG
The DNA here is from genome assembly GCA_017880775.1 of Burkholderiales bacterium. Classification (GTDB taxonomy): domain Bacteria; phylum Pseudomonadota; class Gammaproteobacteria; order Burkholderiales; family SG8-39; genus JADGRQ01. Next base: position 79,475 of record JADGRQ010000001.1, read on the forward strand.
ATTTCGAGCGCATCGAGGGCCATCTCTATATCGCTTTGGGCGTGGGCGTTGCCATCTCGCTGTTGCTGTCAATCTGGCTTGGCTGGATCACCGCGAGCCGGGTCATCGCACCGGTCACCGCGCTTGCGGACGCGGTGCAGCGCGAGGATCGCCAAGGGGGATTGCCGTCGCTCGATGCGCCCGACGAAATCGGCGCGCTTGCGCGGGCTTTCGCGCGGCGCACGGACGAATTGCAAGGCTTCCTCGTCCGCGAACGCCTGTTCACGGGCGACGTCAGCCACGAACTGCGAACCCCGCTGACGGTCATCCTCGGGGCCGCGGAGTTGATCGCCGCGCAATCGGACGATCGGCCGTCCGTCGCATCCGCGATCGAGCGAATACAGCGTGCCGCAGGCGACATGAGCGACAAAGTCGGTGCATTTCTGCTCCTGTCGCGGGCCCCGGAAGCGCTCGACGCGCCGCTGACTGCATTGAGACCACTCATCGAGCGGGAATTCGATCGTTGCCGAGTTCTCGTGGCCGCGAAGCCGGTCTCCTGCCGATTGGACATCCGCGAAGACGTGTGGGTTAACGCCAGGCCCGAACTGGCCGCCGTCGCCGTCGGCAACCTGCTGCGCAACGCGTGCCAGTACACGAAGCGCGGCGAGGTCCTGGTTTGCCTCGAATCGAGCCGCCTGATCGTCGAGGACACCGGGCCGGGGCTTCCAGAACCGGTGCGCGCCCGGCTATTCGAACCCTCCGTACGAGTCCGCCACGAGCAGCCCGAGGGTTCGGGGCTCGGTCTTGCGATCGTTCAACGCATTGCCGCGCATCTGCGCTGGGGGTTCGGGTTCGAAATGCGCCCGGAGGGCGGCAGTCGCTTCATTCTGAATTTTTCCGGCGCCCTGACGAAGTCGTAATGAATTCCTAACGCGGCCTTAACGCCGCGCCTCCGATACTTGCAGTTCAGTATCCACGAATTCGACGTGTCGTTTCCGCCTTCAGTTTGTCCGCTACCTGGTCGGGACGCTTCCGAGAAAGTCCATGAATTCACGCAAATTGATCCGTTTCGCATCGCCATTGATGGCCGCGCTGATATGCGCACAAGCGCACGCCGGGGACAGCAACATCGACCACAAGTGGAATTTCGACAATAGCGGCATCTGGAAGCGCAACGTCCAGCTTACGGTTGTCAATTCACTCGTGTTCGGCGCCGTCGCCGGGGGTCTGTGGGAGGGCGGCGAAACCCGGCTCGGGCGGACGTTGTGGCAGTCGATCGATTCCCTTGCGATCGGCACGGTATCGTCGGAAGTGCTGAAAAACACCTTTCAGCGATCGCGCCCCACCCAGGGTTCCGACCCTGACGAGTTTGGGCAGGGCAAGGGTCATTACAGCTTCCCCAGCGGAGAAGTCACGGCGGTGACCGCGGTCGTCACGCCCTTCGTACTCGAATACGGGCGCGACCACCCGCTGGTCTACGCGCTCGAGCTGCTTCCGGTTTACGACGGAATCGCGCGGCTGAAGTCGAACGCCCACTGGCAGACGGATGTGCTCGCCGGATTCGCGCTGGGAACCGCGGCCGCGTATTACGCCCATTCCCGCGAAACCCCGTTCATCCTCGGCGTCCTTCCGCACGGGTTCTCGGTGGGCATACGCGGCAAGTTCTGATTCCGCGCAGCACCACCAGCCGAAACGAGATGAGCTGAGGGGCGAGGACAGTGTAGCCTGCCGCAGCGCGGATCGCGCCGCACACGCGCTATGATCCGCTTCGACGGGGGTTGCCATCGATGTCCTACCTGAACGATCCGCGCGTGCTGTTCGCCGCCGAGCGCACGCTGCTCGCCTGGAACCGCACCAGCATTGCGGTGATGGGCTTTGGCTTCGTGATCGAGCGCTTCGGGCTGTTCATGCAGCTAATCGCGGCGCGAGTCCCGGAGAAGGTCGAGCGCGGTCCATCGTTCTGGATCGGCCTCGTGTTCATTCTGCTCGGCTCAATCATCGCGCTGGCTTCCGCGGTCCAGTACGAGGAGACCCTGAACAAGCTCGGTCCGGAGGAGATTCCGGACGGCTACCGGCTACACATGCCGACCGCCTTGAACGTGACGGTCGCGGTAGCCGGCGCCGCGTTGCTCGTGTATCTGTTCGTCTCCTGATCAGGCCACCGGCTGGAGCGGGAGAAACAGCGTACCGCCCTCGCGCTTGACCAGCAGCGCCGCAGGCCTGTCTTTCGGCAGCGCGGAAAGCGCCGCGCGCAAGGCGGCGACATCGTTCACGGGCTTACCGTCGATCTGCAGGATCACATCGCCAGGGCGCACCCCTGCGTGCGCCGCTGCGCCGGCCGCGACCTCCTGTACCAGCAGGCCGTGGTCGACGCCGAGCTGTTTCTTCTGTTGCGGCGTCAGTTCGGAAACCGTCACGTTGAGCTTGGCACCGTCAGCGGGCTCATTGGCGCCGAGCTGGACTTTCTCTTCCGAGGGCAGCGTGCCGATCTTCAATTCAAGCGTCTTCGGTTTGCCGTCGCGAATCACTTCGAGCTTCGCATTTGCGCCGGGCGCCGTCGCGCCCACTGCCAGCGGCAGTTCGCTCGCCGAGTCGATCGGCTTGCCGTCAAAGGAAACGATCACGTCGCCGGCCTTCAGTCCTGCCGCCTTCGCAGGACCGTTCTCGGCGACCGAGGACACCAGCGCACCGCGCGATTTGTCCATGCCGAAGGAGCGCGCGAGATCATGATTGACCGCCTGGATCGACACGCCAAGCCAGCCGCGAGCGACATGCCCGGTCGCCCTGAGCTGCGCGACCACGTTTTGCGCCAGATCGATCGGAACGGCGAACGACAATCCCTGATAGCCGCCCGAGCGCGAGTAGATCTGCGAGTTGATGCCGATAGCTTCGCCTTTCAGGTTGAACAGCGGACCCCCTGAATTACCGGGGTTGACCGCGACATCGGTCTGGATGAAGGGCACGTAGGTATCGTCGGGGAGGGAGCGCCCTTTGGCGGAGACTATTCCCGCGGTGACGGTGTTTTCGAAACCGTAAGGAGAACCGATCGCCACCACCCACTCGCCGACCTTCAGGTCCTTCGGATTTCCGAGCGTGACGAACGGCAGGCCTGTGGCTTCGACCTTGAGCAGCGCCACGTCGGTGGCCTTGTCCAGGCCGACGATCCTGCCTTCGAACTCACGCCGGTCGGTGAGCTTGACCTTCACCTTCTTCGCGTCGCCCACGACGTGCGCGTTGGTGAGCAGATAGCCGTCGGCGCTGATGAAGAATCCCGAGCCGAGCCCCTGTACGGGCGCCGCGTCCGGCCGCGGAGCAAAGCGGAAGAATTCGCCGAACGGCGTCCCCTCGAATGGATTTTCGGTCGGCGCCTTCCGAGCATCGCTTCTCTGTTCGACGGTGATGTTGACCACCGCGGGCCCGCGGCTCTCGGCCAGCGCGGAGAAATCGGGCATAGCGACCAGCGTGGCCGGCGCACTGGCCGCCTGCGCGGCCGCTAGCGGCGTCATCGCCGCGAACGCGTTCGGCTGTTTTGCGTAGTGATAGCCCGCGGCGCCCGAGCCCAGCGCGAGCGCGGCAATCGCCGCCGCGAGAGTCGATTTCCTGAAGACCTTCGATGCATTCATGGCATGGCTCCTTTGTGCGTTGATCTCTGCGGAACGTCTCCGCAAGTGCCGCCACTGTGCGCCGGCCAGACTTAAGCGAGCCTTAAGCGCCGCCGGCTAGGCTATCCTCCGAAACACGGCATACGGATACGCCAATGCGAGTGCTACTGGTGGAAGACGACCCGATGATCGGCGAGGCCGTGAAAAGGGGCCTGGGGCTGGAGGGCTTCGCCGTCGATTGGGTGCAGGACGGCAGGCAGGCCGAGCTTGCGATTGCCAACGGGGTCTATGAACTGGTGCTGCTCGATCTCGGCCTGCCGCGCAAGGACGGGCTGGCATTGTTGAAGGAACTGCGGCGGCGTGGCATCGCTGTTCCGGTGCTGGTCGCGACCGCGCGCGATGCGCTGTCCGACAGGATCGAGGGCTTGAACGCCGGCGCCGACGACTACCTGGTAAAGCCTTTCCACCTGGAGGAACTGGTGGCCCGGGTGCGCGCGCTGCTGCGCCGCAACCAGGGCCGGGCGAATCCCGAGATCGAATGCGGCGCGCTGCGCCTGAACCCGGTGACCCACCAGGCCTTGCTGCGCGGCACGCCGATCGAGTTGTCGGCAAAGGAATTCGCGCTGTTGCACGCGCTGGTCGAGAAACCCGGCGCGGTTCTTTCACGCGAGCAACTGGAGGAAAAACTCTACGGCTGGGGCGATGAAGTCGGCAGCAACGCCGTGGAGGTCCACATCCACAACCTGCGCCGCAAGCTCGGCGCCGACGCGATCCGCAACATCCGCGGCGTCGGCTACCGCGTCGAGACCGTCGAGTGAGCACGATCAGGCGGCGCTTGCTCGCATGGCTGCTGCCCGCGCTTGCCGCTACGCTCGCCGTGGCCGCGTTCGCGTCCTACCGGTTCGCGCGCGATGAGGTGGACGAGCTGTTCGACTATCACCTGCGCGTGACTGCCGATGCGTTGCGCGATCAGTCATTCCTGTCACTCGCGCTGGAGCATGCTCCGCAGCCCGAGTCCGAACAGGAGGAGATGTTGGTGCAGGTCTGGGATTCCGCGCGCGGCATCGTGTTCGCCTCCCGGCAAGACCGGCAACTGCCGCTCATCCTCGAACCCGGCTTCCACAACGTGGCGATCGGCGGGGCCCGCTACCGCGTCTACAGCCTCGCCAGAGGGCCGCGGCTCATACAGGTGGCGCAGCCGATGGCATTGCGCGCGGGGCGCTCAGCCGAGATCGCGTTTCGCAACACCTTGCCATTCGCCATTCTGCTGCCGCTTGCGCTGCTGCTTGCATGGCTGGCGGTGGGCGCCGGACTGCGCCCGCTCGAGCGACTGGCCGGTGAATTGCGCGCGCGCTCGCCCGAGTCGCTCGCCCCGCTCGGTCTCGATGGCTTGCCGGGTGAGATTCGGCCTTTGGTCGAGAACCTGAACGATCTGCTGGTGCGGCTCGAGCGGGCGCTGCGCACGCAGCGCAGTTTCGTTGCCGACGCGGCGCACGAACTGCGATCGCCGATGACTGCGCTGCGCTTGCAACTCGACCTGGCCGAGCGAAGCACCGATGCACAGGAGCGCGCTGCGGCGCTCGCTGCGTTGCGCGGCGGGCTCGATCGCTCGATCCGGTTGATCGAGCAACTGCTGACGCTTGCACGCCTTGATCCCGAAGCGCCGGCGCGCGCCGAGCCGGTCGATCTCGCGGACCTGGCGCGCGCGGCGGTCGCCGGGCGTGCAGTGCTGGCCGACGACGCAGGCGTGAACCTCGGCCTCGCCGACGCGGTGTCCGCGCGCGTGAGTGGCGATGCCGATGCGCTCGCGGTGCTGCTCGGCAATCTTGTCGACAACGCGCTGCGCCACACGCCGCGCGGCGGCCGCGTGGATGTCGCGGTCCGGCGCGACGGCACACACGCGGTTCTCGAGGTGATCGACGATGGTCCGGGAATCCCGGCCGCCGAGCGCGACCGGGTGTTCGACCGCTTTTACCGCGGCGCGGACGGGGATCCGAGCGGCAGCGGGCTCGGGTTGGCCATTGTCCGGCGCATCGCCGAGCGCCACGGCGCCGAGGTCAGGTTGGAGGACGGTCCGCAGGGTCGCGGGTTGACGGTACGGGTGGTGTTTCCGCCCGCCGCGCCTGGCTGATTGCGATATCGTCATTGCCGCGCAGGCGGTAATCCAGAGATGTCCGTGCCAGACACTCGCTCGATCGAATTTTTCGACACCCAGTTCCGGCGGCAGATCGCCGCGGGCGAGCTCGCGCTCAATCCGTTCGAACAGCGCGCCCTGCCGCACGTGCGCGGCCGGGTGCTCGATCTCGGCTGCGGCTTGGGCAATCTTGCCGTCGCCGCCGCGCGCCAGGGAGCGCAGGTGCTCGCGCTTGACGCGAGTCCCGCGGCAATCGAGTTTCTTGGCGAGCGCGCGCGCCAGGGAGGGTTGAGCGTCGAGACGCGCTGCGCTGATCTGGGGACGTATGCACCCAAGGGTCAGTACGACTGCGTGGTCTGCATCGGTCTGCTGATGTTCCTGCCCTGCGAAACGGCGCGTGAACTGCTCGCGCGCGCGATGGCCGCGGTGGCGCCCGGCGGAAGCATGGTGCTCAACGTACTGATCGAAGGAACGAGCTATCTGGAGATGTTCGATCCGCACGGCTACTGCCTTTTCGCGGCGCAGGAAATCGCGGACGCATTCTCCGCCTGGCATACCGTCGACGACCGTATCGAGGATTTTCCGGCGCCAGGCGGAACGATCAAGCGCTTTTGCACGATCATCGCGGAGCCATTTCAACGCCCAAGCAGAAGGACAAACTAGAGGACAAAATTCATCAAATAATCAATAATATCTATAATAATTAATACTATATACGCTATTGACATGGGACATTTATTAGGGCATTTATGACTACATGCCGGCCCTCCGCAAATACGAGAACAGCCACCCCTGGCTGACGTTCAGCCTTGACCTCCGACGGGCGCCGCCACGCGTCTGGATCACCTTGGGAGAGGCCCAGTCCAAATGGCGGCACCTCGCCGGCGTTCCGCTCAAGCCCGAAACAGCTGACGAGTTGCACCGCGTTTATCTTGCGCGCGGCCTTCTGGCGACGACAGCGATCGAAGGCAACACCCTCACCGAGCGCGAAGTTCGGGACCTGATCGACGGAAAGCTCAAGCTCCCTCCTTCCCGGCAGTACCTCGCGGACGAGATCGACAACGTCCTTGCAGCGTGCAACGGAATGCTGCGTGACGCCAAGCGCGGCCATCGGATTCCGCTGTCTGCGAAGCTGATCAAGGAATTCGACAGCCTCGTCTTGCGCGGCCTGAACCTGGATCGCGAAATCGTGCCTGGCGAAATCCGGAAGCACTCCGTCGGCGTAGGCAGCTACCGAGGCGCGCCAGCGGAGGATTGCGACTACCTCCTCGATCGGCTCTGCGAATGGCTCAATTCCGAGTTCAAGGCGACCCAGGGTGACGAGATCGTTGTCGGCCTGATCAAGTCGATCGTCGCGCACGTGTATCTGGCCTGGATCCACCCGTTCGGCGACGGCAATGGCCGCACGGCCCGACTGCTGGAGTTCAAGTTCCTGCTTGAGGCCGGAGTTCCCTCGGCCGCGGCCCACCTGCTGAGCAATCATTACAACCTTACCCGCTCGGAGTACTACCGGCAACTCGACAGGACGAGCAAGTCGAATGGGGATTTGCTCCCGTTTATCGAGTACGCGGTCGTGGGGTTTGTTGACCAGATACGGGAACAGATCGAGAAGGTGCAGGCCCAGCAGTTCGCGGTTGCATGGATCAACTATGTCCATGAGAAATTTGGCTCGCAGAAGTCGCCATCGGATCGCAGACAGCGCGACGTTGTGCTCGCCATGGCGACCAGGGAAGGATTTATCAAGGCGTCCGACATCAAGCAACTCGACGCGCAGATCGCGGCACAGTATGCCAACAAGACGCCGAAGACAGTGAGCCGCGACTTGAACCGGCTGAAGAAGCTCAGGCTGGTGGAAGTTACCGCCGAAGGCTATCGCGCCAACACGCGGATCACGCGCGCGTTCCTTCCCGTATCGATCGGCAACAGCACATCACAGGATCAACCGGCTCCTGAGCCCTCCAGCGAAAGCAAACCGCAGCTCGAACTCGGGTTGTTTCCCGGTCAGGAGACCCGTTGATCGCGGCGCTTGAATCGCGCGGCTCGCCGACGATCGGCGATCAACGACCGGATTGCGACGCAAGCCTCGTGCCTTATCCTCCGCCGCCCGTGACGTACAACTCCGGAGCCTTCGCAAAGATGCGCGAACACTCGAGCGAGCAGAAGCGATACGTCGTACCCGCGTAGGCGATCGTCGCCGCCGCCCGGTCGACTTCGACCTGCATTCTGCAGACGGGGTCGACCGCGGAGGCGGGCTTCGGTGCAACGGCGCTCGTCAGTTCAAAAACGGCGACGCGATGGGCAACGTTCTTGAAGCGTTTCTTGCCGAGCGCGCGGGTCTCGAGCCCGCCGGCCCCGCGCACCGCGTGCGCGACCGGTTCGGTGCACAGAATCTGGCCACCTTGCGCCTGCCCTGCGACGCGGGCGACCAGATTGATCGGGGAGCCAAACAGCCTGCCTTCGCGCTCCACGACCCGGCCATGGTGTATCCCGGTGCGAACATCCAGGAAGTTCGGCTGGTCCTGGATCGCTTGGCGCAGGTGCAGCGCGGTTCGCACCACTGCCAGCAGGTCCGGGCCTGCACAGAGAACGTCGTCGCCGATGCAGTCGACGATCCTGACGCCCGGCTCGAGGCTCGCCTCGGCCAACCGTCCGAACCGGAGCGCAACCTCCGAGGCATGCAGCGCGCCGTGCGCTTCAGTGAGCGCCGTGTACCCGCACAGGTCGGCAATCAGCAACGCGAGATCGACCTCCCGCGCACTGCCTGGATCAACCGGCATGATTTCTCCGCAACAGCGTGAAGCGGCGTAGCAGCAGGTACACGGCCGGAATGATGAACATCGAAAGCAGCGGCGCCGATATCATGCCACCAATCATCGGCGCTGCGATTCGCTGCATCGCTTCCGAGCCGGTGCCGGTCGCCAGCAGCAGCGGCGCGAGGCCGGCAACAATGACCGCCACCGTCATCGCCTTGGGCCGCACGCGCAGAACCGCGCCCTCCATGATCGCTGAGGCAAGCGAGCGCCCATCGACCAGCCGCCCTTCGTTCTGCCAGCGCTCGATGGCGTGATCCAGGTAGATGAGCATCACCACGCCGAACTCGGCTGCCAGCCCGGCGAGCGCGATGAACCCTACCACCGACGCCACCGACACGCTGTGGCCGAGACCCCAGATGAGCCAGATCCCGCCCACCAGCGCAAACGGCAGGCTCGCGAGGATGACCAGCGCCGAATCGATGCGCCGGAACGTGAGGTAGAGCAACACCAGGATGATGGCGAGCGTCGCGGGCACCGCCACCGCAAGGCGTTTCGCGGCGCGCTCGAGGTACTCGAACTGGCCCGACCAGGCCACCGAATAGCCCGCAGGCAACACGACCTGCTTCGCCACCGCGCCTTGCGCCTCGTGCACGAAGCCGCCGAGGTCGCGCCCGCGCACGTCCACGTAGACCCAGCCCGACAGCCGCGCGTTCTCGCTTCTGAGCTGCGCCGGACCGTCCATCACCTCGATCGCGGCGACCGCGCCGAGCGGCACGGTCGCGCCGGACTCCGTGATGATCGGCAACTCGCGCAGCTTCTCGACCGAGTCGCGCGACTCGCGCGGGTAGCGCAGGTTTACCGGGAAGCGCTGCAGGCCCTCGACGGTCTCGGTGACGTTCTCGCCGCCGATCGCCAGCGATACGACTTCCTGCACCGTGGCCACCGACAGGCCGTAGCGGGCCGCGCGCATGCGGTCGATCTTCACGTCGATATAGCGGCCACCGGTCACGCGCTCGGCCAATGCCGAAACCACGCCGGGAAGCGTGCGCACGGCGGCCTCGATGCGCGTGCCGAGCAGCTCGATCGTCGCGAGGTCCGGGCCGGAGACCTTGATGCCGACCGGGCTCTTGATGCCGGTGGCGAGCATGTCGATGCGGTTGCGGATCGGCGGGATCCACAGGTTGGCCATGCCGGGAATTTTCAGCGCCGCGTCCATTTCCGCGATCAGCCGCTCGGTGGTCATGCCGGGGCGCCACTCGGCGCGCGGCTTGAGCCGCACGGTAGTCTCGACCATTTCGAGTGGCGCAGGATCGGTGGCCGAGTCGGCTCGTCCGATCTTGCCGAACACGGTCTGCACTTCGGGAAACGTCTTGATCACGCGGTCGGTCTGCTGCAGGATTTCCGCAGCCTTGCCCGCTGAAAGGCCGGGCAGCGCCGTCGGCATGTACAGAAGATCGCCTTCATCGAGATTCGGCATGAATTCGCTGCCCAATTGCTGCAACGGAACGACGGTCACCGCAAGCACCACTGCAGCGACGAGGAGCGTCGTCTTCGGAAAACGCAGCACGGCATCGAGCAGCGGCCGGTAGGTCGCGATCAACACGCGATTCAGCGGATTCTTCGATTCGTCGGCGATGCGGCCGCGCACCAGAAAGTACATCAGCACCGGCACCAGCGTCACCGACAGGCCTGCAGCCGCGGCCATCGCATAGGACTTGGTGTACGCGAGCGGAGCGAACAGCCTGCCTTCCTGCGCCTCCAGCGTGAACACCGGGACGAAAGAAAGCGTGATGATGAGCAGCGAGAAGAACAGTGCCGGCCCCACTTCGGCGGCCGCATCGCCGATCAGCCTCAGGTGCTCTTCGCCCTGCGGAGCGCGGCCGTGCTGGTGGCGCCAGGCCTCGAGCTTCTTGTGCGCGTTCTCGATCATCACCACCGCCGCGTCCACCATCGCGCCGATCGCGATGGCGATGCCGCCGAGGGACATGATGTTGGCATTGATGCCCTGGTGATGCATGACGATGAACGCGGCGAGGATGCCGAGCGGCAGGCACACGATCGCGACGAATGCGCTTCTCAGGTGCCATAGGAACAACAGGCAGACCAGCGCCACGACGAGAAACTCCTCCAGCAGCTTTTCCGCGAGGTTCTTCACCGAGCGCAGGATCAGCTGCGAGCGATCGTAGGTCTCGACGATTTCGACGCCCTGCGGCAGACCGCGCTTGAGCGTTTCGAGCTTCGCCTTGACCGCCTCGATGGTGGCGAGCGCGTTCTTGCCCGATCGCATCACGATCACGCCGCCCACCGCCTCGCCCTCGCCGTCGAGCTCGGAGATGCCGCGGCGCAGTTCCGGGCCGATCTGCACCCGCGCCACATCCTTCAGCAGGATCGGCGTCCCGTCCACGCTCACGCCGAGCGGAATCATGCGGAAATCGTCGAGCGTCTTCAGGTACGCGCTCGCGCGCACCATGTACTCGGCCTCGCCCAGTTCGAGCACCGAACCGCCGGTCGCCTGGTTGGCCGCGCGCACCGCCTCGACCACTTTCGGCAGCGGCATGCGGTATGCGCGCATCCGCTCCGGATCGAGCACGATCTGGTATTGGCGCACCATGCCGCCGATCGTCGCCACTTCGGCGACGTCGGGCAGCGACTTCAACTCATATTTGAGAAACCAGTCCTGCAGCGCCCGCAGTTGCGCGATGTCGTGCTTGCCGGAGCGATCGACGAGCGCGTACTGGTAGATCCAACCCACGCCAGTGGCATCCGGCCCGATCGCGGCGCGCGCCGCCGCCGGCAGCCGGCCGGTAACCTGATTGAGGTACTCCAGCACGCGCGATCGCGCCCAGTACAAGTCGGTCCCATCCTCGAACAGAACGTAGACGAAGGAATCGCCGAAAAAGGAATACCCGCGCACCGCTTTCGCGCCCGGCACCGAAAGCATGGTGGTGGTGAGCGGATAGGTGACCTGGTCCTCGATAACCTGCGGCGACTGGCCAGGCCAGCTGGTCTTGATGATCACCTGCACGTCGGAGAGATCGGGAATCGCATCGAGCGGCGTTTTCAGCGTTGCGTACACGCCCCAACCCGCGAGCATCGCAGTCGCCATCAGTACCAGGAAACGGTTGGCAAGCGACCAGCGGATCAGGCCGGCGATCACTTGTGGCTCCCGTGGTCCGGCGGCGACGGCGCCGGGGCCGCCGCGCGCAGCGTAATGCTGCGAATCACGAACTCTCCGTCCTTGTCCGGCGCTCCGAGCAGCTCGAATTCCACCGCATCGCCGCGCTTCAGGCCCTTCAGCAACTGCCGGTCCTCCACCACGAAGCCCATCTCCATCGCCGGCCAGTTCATCGAGGGGATCGGTTCGTGCGCAATCTCCAGTTGCCCTTTGGCCGGCGTGATCGAAGTGACGCGCCCGACGCCCCGGTGGGTGCCCGATGCGGCGGGTTGCGGCGCCACGCCGCCCGCATCGAGCCGCGCGAGCGTCGTGCGCAGGCTCGATTCCGAGTCGATCAGGAACTGGCCGGAAACCACCACGCGTTCACCCTGCTTGAGGCCTTTCAGCACTTCGGTCCGGCCGTCGACCTCCGGACCGGTCTGCACGGCCACCGGGCGAAAGCGATCGCCTTCGGCGACGATCACCACCATGCGCGTACCGGTCTGGATCACCGCCTCGGAGGGCACCGCCAGCACCTTGCGCGCGGGCGTGGCGAGCGTCACTTCGGCGAGCATGCCGGGTTTCAACTCGAGCCGCGGGTTGGCGAGGGTCGCGCGGGCCTTCAGCGTGCGCGTCTGCGTGTTGACCTGCGGGTAAAGATAGTCGATGCGCCCCTCGAAGACCTTGCCCGGAAGCGTGGCAATGCTCGCCTTCACGCCCACGCCTTCGCGCAGCGCGCCAGCCTGGCGCTCGGGGACTTCCACGGTGATCCACACCGAGGACAGATCGGAGATCGTGAACATCGGCATGCCCATCGCGACGGCCTGGCCCTCGCGTACCGCCAGTTCGCTCAGCACCCCACCGGTCGACGCAACCAGCGGGAAGCGCCGCTGCGCTACACCGCTGCGCTCGATCTTCGCGACTTCCGATTCCGGCAGGCCGAACAGCAGCAGCCGCTGGCGCGCGGCGCGCGCGAGCGGCTCATCCCCGGGATCAGCCCGGGCGAGCTTCTGCGCGAACAGGAACTCCTGTTGCGCGCCGTACCATTCGGGCGAATAGATCTCCGCCAGCACCTGCCCGACGCGGACAGGATCGTTCACCGCACGCACCGCGAGCCGCTCGACGAACCCCGCCAGACGCGACTGGACCTGCACGATCCGCCGCTCATCGGCCGCAACGTAGCCGAGCGCCGGCAGATCGCGCGCAAACTCGGCAGTGTCCACCACCGCCGTGCGCACGCCGAATCTCTGCTGCACGCCCGGCGCGATTTTCACTCCACCCTCGTCGCTCGCCGCCTGATCGGCGTAAACGGGCACCAGCTCCATGTTCATGAAGGGCGAGCGGCCCGGTTTGTCGAACCTGTGCTGGGGATACATCGGATCCTGCCAATAGAGAACTTTGCGGTCCGAGGCGTCGCCACCCGGCGCCACGGCCGCCGCCGGGTTTGCCGGTGCCGCACTCGTGCGTGCGTGATGTCCGCCGAGCCAGTAACCGGCACCCAGTCCCGCGGCGAGGAGGACGACCGCCGCGATTGCGATGGTCTTGTTCATATGCGTCTCCGGCTCAATGCGCGTGCTCGAAGTACTCGAGGCCGGCGCGCGCCTTAGCGCGCGTGACTTCCAGCGCGAGCTGCTGCAGGCGTGCTTCGGTCAAGCCGCGCCGCGCTTCGAGCACCATGGCTAGCTCCGTCCGCCCTCCCTGGTACGCGGCGAGCAGCGCTTCGATGCGCGAGCGCGCGTCGGGCAGAATGCGCGCGTCGAAGTTCTCCAACCGCTCTCCGGTGCGCAGCCACTCGCTGTAGCCGGTTTCCAGTTCCGCGCGTAGCTGACGCAGGTGATCGTTGCGCTGCTCGCGTACCCGATCGCGCTGCTTCAGCCGGGATTCGAGCAGGCGGTCCTGCCGCGCCTGGCGCGGCAGCTCGAACGCCAGCTGAAACATGAGCATGTCGGAACGGTTCTGACCTTCGCGCACGTAGTACCCGACCTCCCAGCTTCGGTCTGACCGGCCGTACTCGCGCGCAAGCGCCACGTCGACGTCCGCGGTTGATTCGGCCGCGAGCATCGACGAATGCTGCGGATGCGCATCGAGACTCGCCACCAGTTCACCCAGCGGCGCCGGCGCCGGCCATGCGGGCGGCGCCTCAGGCAGCGCGCCATGCGAGGCTTCCCCGATCCAGCGGCCCAGATCGGCGCGGGCGCGCTCGGCCTGCGCCTTGAGTTCCAGCAGGCGGTCGCCCGACTGGTTGAGCAGGCCGCGCGCGGCGAAGATCTCTGCCTGCGTGCCGCGCCCGGTGCCGACCGCGACGGTCGCCGCGTCGATTGCCTGGCGGAACTCAGCCTGCAATCCCTGCAACATCCGCTCGGCCTGGGCGGCGCCCCAAGCCCCTAGCCACGCAAATGCAACGTCGCGCCGGATCACCTCGCGCTGTCCGGCCAGTTCGGCGCGCAGCTGCGCCGCCTCCGCGCGTCCGCGCTCGACGCGCAGTTGCCGCTTGTCCCCGCCGGGCACCGTCTGCTCGTAGCTGATTCCAATCTGGGTCATGTCTTCCCGCGCGCGCGGAAAGTTGCGCGTCGGAAAGTTGAGCGCGCCGAACTTGACGCGCGGGTCGGGCAGCTCGCCCTCTGCGGCGGCGCTTTCCTCGGCCGCGCGCGCGCCCAGTTCGAGCCCCAGCAGCGACGGCTGGTTCTCGAGCGCGAGCCGGCGCGCTGAATCAAGCGAAAGCGGGCTGTCCGCCGCTTGGGCGGAACTGATGCTCGCCCACCCCATCAGGGCGGCGAGCGCAAACAGTTTGAACCTCATGCGCGACCTCCGTAGCGTTCGATTGCAAACTTCCCCGTTCACGGCTTTCCCGCACTGGTTCCGGAAAGGCTCGCGCAGACCCGTTGCAGCAATGCCCGCACTTCCTTGCCAAGCGCGTGCACTTCCGCTTTGTCGACGAGCTTCAACACGGCCTCGGGATCCATGAACGCTACGGTCACGGTCCCATCAGGTTCTTCGCGCACGACGACATTGCACGGCAGCAACATGCCGATGTCGGGATCGGCCTCGATCGCGCGGTGGGCGAGCGGGGGGTTGCACGCGCCGAGAATGCGATAGGGCCGCCGCTCGATATTGAGCTTGGCTTTCAGCGTCGCCTTGACGTCAATGTCGGTGAGCACGCCGAAGCCTTCCTGTTTCAAGGCCTCGGTGACTTTCGCGACAGCGGCATCGAACGGCATCTTGAGCTGCGTGGAGAATCCGTACATGGTCTGGCTCCTTAATTCAACACAGAATTGAAAATCGCCGCTATTTCGCGGGCATGGACTGCATCATCTGATCGTGCTGCATCATCTGCTCCATCATCATCTGCATCATGTCCATGCGCTTTTCCATCATTTCGTGGTGCTTCATCATGTCCCCCTCTTTCATGCCGCCTTTTTTGCCGCCCATCATCATTGCGCCGTGCTCGCCTCCGCCCTTCATCATCGGGCCGCCCATGCCGCGCATCGCCTTCATGTTTTCCTGCATCGCCTGCATGTGCTCCTGCATCAACCTCTGGCGTTCCTTCGGATCCGTCGTATTGCGGATCGCGTCCATCTGCGCCTGCATCGCTTTCATTTCTTCCTGCATCTGACCCATCTGCTTGTCCATGTCCATACTCATCGCCGGCTTGTCGTGCTCGTGCTTATCCTGCGCCGATGCGATGGGCGCTGACAGGGCACAGGCAATAATTGCGGAAATCATCACTGGGGTTTTCATATTGGTTTTTCCTTTGGAGTTGAACAAATCATGTTTCCGTTACTGGTTCACAAGCTGATGCGGTTGAGCCGCAACGCATTGGTGACCACCGACACCGAACTCATCGCCATCGCGGCGCCGGCGAAGATCGGCGACAGCAACAGGCCAAACACCGGGTAGAGCACGCCGGCGGCAACCGGGATACCGAGCGCGTTGTAGCCGAATGCGAAAGCGAGGTTCTGGCGGATGTTGCGCATCGTGGCGCGCGACAGCACGGCGGCGCGCGCGATGCCGCGCAGGTCTCCCTTGACGAGCGTCACACCCGCGCTTTCCACCGCCACGTCGGTGCCGGTGCCCATGGCGATGCCGACATCGGCCTGCGCCAGCGCCGGCGCATCATTGATGCCGTCACCCGCCATCGCCACCTTGCGCCCTTCCGCCTGCAAGCGCTTCACGTGACCCGCCTTGTCCTGGGGCAGAACCTCGGCGAGCGCTTCGTCGATGCCGAGCTGCCGGGCGACGGCTTCGGCCGTGCTGCGCGAATCACCGGTAAGCATCACGATGCGTACGCCCGATTGCTTGAGCGCCGCAATCGCGCCCTGAGTGCTCTCCTTGATCGGATCGGCCACCGCGGCGATTCCAGCGGCAACTCCGTCCACCGCGAAGTACACGACCGTCTTGGCTTGCACACGCCAAGCTTCCGCGCGCGCATCCCAACGCTGCGTATCGACGCCGCGCTGTTCGAGAAAATTTCGGCTGCCCACCAACACACGCTTGCCGTCGATATCCGCCTGCACGCCGAGGCCGTTTGCTGCATCGAATGCCCCGGCCGGCCGCGGTGTCAGGCCGCGCGCCTTTGCGCCCTCGACGATCGCAAGCCCGATCGGATGCTCGGAGAGCTGCTCCACTCCTGCGACGACGGCAAGCGCTTCGTCCTCCGCAATGCCTTCGACCACGAAATCGGTCAGCGCGGGACGCCCGAGCGTCAGCGTGCCGGTCTTGTCCACCACCACCGTGTCGATGTCACGCATGCGCTCGATCGCCTCGGCATTGCGGAACAGGATGCCCGCGCGCGCGCCCTGCCCCATCGCGACGGTCATCGAGATGGGTGTCGCGAGACCGACGGCACAGGGGCAAGCGATGATCAACACGGCGATGGCGTTCAGAAACGCGTATGCGAATCTCGGCTCCGGACCGAAGAACCACCACGCGAGCGCCGTCACGACGGCGATGGCCACGACGATCTGGACGAAGTACGCCGCGATGATATCGGCGAGCCGCTGGATCGGTGCGCGCGTGCGCTGCGCCTCTCCCACCATGTGAACGATACGTGCCAGCAGCGTGTCCGTGCCCACACGCTCTGCGCAAATGACCAATGAGCCGTTGCCATTCACGGTCGCACCGGTGACTTTGTCGCCCTCAGCTTTGGGCACGGGTACGGGCTCGCCGGTCATCATCGATTCATCCACCCTGCTCGTACCCTCGAGTACCGTCCCGTCCACCGGCACCTTTTCGCCCGGCTTCACGCGCAGCCGATTGCCGACGGCGACGCTCTCCAGCGGCACCTGTTCCTCGCTACCGTCGTCGCGCAAACGCCAGGCGAGGTTCGGCGCGAGCTTCAGCAATTGCTGGATGGCCTGGCTGGTCTGGCCCATCGCGCGCAACTGCAGCACGTCACCGAGCATGACCAGCGTCACGATCACCGCAGCCGCCTCGAAATAGGTCCCTACCGCACCGTCGTGCTCGCGGAACTCCTGCGGGAACAGGTTCGGAAAAAACACGGCGGCCAGACTGAACAGATAGGCGAGCCCCACTCCCAGCCCGATCAGCGTGTACATGTTGAGGGCGCGGTGCGCGAGCGAGGACCAGAACTTGCGCAGGATCGGCCAGCCCACCCACAGCACGACCGGCGTGCCCAGCACGAACTCGATCCAGCCGCGTGGCCGTGGCTGCAGGCCGAACAACTCATGAATGCCGATCATCGGCGACATCGCGAGCACCACCAGCGGGATCGACAGCGCGACTCCGAACCACAGCCGCCGCGTGAGATCGCGCAACTCGGAATCGTCGGCTTCGCCTCCGCCGGTGCCCGCAATCGGCACCAGCGCCATGCCGCACTTCGGGCAACTGCCCGGTTCGTCGCGCACGATCTCCGGGTGCATCGGGCAGGTGTAGGTCGCGCCGGCGTGGGGTTCGGCTGCCGGAGTGGCTGCTGCGGAGTGGAGATAGCGATCCGGGTCGGCGGCGAACTTGGTGCGGCAACCCCCACTGCAGAAGTAATAGGTCGTCCCCGAATGCTCGTGGTGGTCCTTGGACTGCGCCGTCACCGCCATTCCGCAAACCGGGTCTTTGAGCGCAGTCGAAGCTGTGAACGCGGCACCGGAATCAGTCTGTGTCATTTCGCCGCTTCGATTCTTGTCACGGTTAACACTCCCTGAATCCTGTCGGCAGCGAAATTCACCTTGTCGCCTTCCTTCACCGCGTCGAGCATGCCGGGCTCCTTGGCGCGGAACACCATCGTCATCTTCGACATGCCGAGATTTTCGATCGGATCGTGCGCGATGCTGATCTTGCCGGCAGCCTTGTCGATCTTTCTGACCACCCCGGAGGTGAGCTTGGCGGCCGAGGCGGCCTGCGCGCCGTGTTTGTCGTGGTTGTGTTCCTCGTCTGCGAATGCGGCCGGCACGGCCAGCGCGACGGTGGCGAGAAGCAAGCATGCGAATCGTTTCATCTTCATTTCCTTGACCATCTCGATACTCCAGTTCGAAAGCGAACGTCGGCGCGCAAACGCGCCAGAAGCAGAACCGGGTCGGCAGGGAACGCCGCGCTAACCGCGCAGCGCTGATCTAGGAGTGCAGTCCGTCCGCCCGGAAATCAGGCGGTGGCGAGAGGCGGGCGATCCGCCGGAGGAAGGACGAGCGAGTGAAGCGGCGGGAAGATGCCTTCGACGACAGCGACGGAACTGAACGCGTCGAACGAGAATTGCGTACCGGGAAGCCACGGGGTGGCCGCGAATATGCACAGTCCGCAGTGCGCGCACTCGCCCACCGCGCCAACGTCGTCATCCGCGCCCTGCTCGGGACAGCCGCGATGCTGTTCCGAGCCTTGCTCTGCCGCATGTGATGCGTGCATCTGCTTCGCGTTTTCATGCGCGCACAGCGGCATCATCGCCGCGGCGACCGCGGACAACGGCAGCCAGAGCGAAAAGAACACCACCACCAGTTTGCGCAGCGCCAAGTTCATTAGTTTATGTTAGCACCACGCGAGCCGCATGGGGGTTGCGCTGGATCAAATCCCGACCACAGAGTCCAGGGGCTTCGTGCGCAGCATCCCGCGCTCGATGATGAACTGCGCCACCGGCTCCAATCCCTGGTCGGTCTTCAGGTTGGTGAACACGAACGGGCGAGTACCGCGCATCTTCTTCGCGTCGCGTTCCATCACTTCGAGCGACGCGCCGACCATCGGCGCGAGGTCGATCTTGTTGATCACCAGCAGGTCGGACTTGGTGATGCCGGGCCCGCCCTTTCTGGGAATCTTGTCGCCGGCGGCGACGTCGATCACGTAGATCGTCAGGTCCGCGAGCTCCGGGCTGAACGTCGCAGCGAGATTGTCGCCGCCGGACTCGATGAACACCAGGTCGAGGTCGGTGAAGCGCTTGTGCAGGATGCCCACCGCCTCGATGTTGATCGAAGCATCTTCGCGTATCGCCGTGTGCGGACAGCCTCCGGTCTCCACGCCGAGGATGCGCTCGGGGGCGAGCGCCTTGTGGGTGACGAGAAACGCCGCGTCCTCCTGCGTATAGATGTCGTTGGTGACGACCGCGATCTCGTAGTCCGCGCGCAGCCGCTTGCACAGCGCGAGCGTGAGCGCCGTCTTGCCGGAGCCCACGGGGCCACCGATGCCCACTCTCAGGAAGTTTTTGCTCACGAACGAAACAGCCGGGAGTATTGGGTTTCGTGCCGGCAGCTCGCGATCGCGAGGCCAAAGGCAAGACTGCCGATAGCTTCGTCTTCAATCGCAAACGCCTGATCGAGCGCTCCGGGCAGCGCCGCGATCACGCGCGCCAGAATGTCCTGCGCGGCGCTCTGCCCGAGCGGCACCAGCTTGACTGCGGCAATCGCCTGGTTCTCCGCCCACGAAAACAGATAGGCCGTGAGCCCCGCGCGCGGCGCGATGCGCCAGGCCGAAGCAGCGCAGGCGAACGCGGCCGGAAAGACCGGTTCGTCCAGCATCGCGAGCAGCGCGCGGGACGTTTCGGGCAGCTCGCCTGCGCGCGCGAGCAGCGCGACCAGCGAGCGGCCCATCTGGACGGTTTCGGCGCGCAACTCGACAGTCTCGCGGGCGGCAAGGAAGAATTCGTTCCAGCGCGCGTAGGCTTGCGGGTCATTGGCGGCGCAAGCGGCATGCAGACGCAGCCACACCGGCGCTTCGCAGCGCACGATGCTCACCGCGAGCACATCTGCGATCCAGTTCTCCGCCGTTGCAGCGTCGTGCACGGTGCCCGACTCGACCGCCCATTCGAGCGCCTGCGAATAGCTGTAGGCGCCCACCGGCAGCGCCGGACTTGCCAGCCGCAGCAGGCGCGCGAGCGACACATCCGCATCAGTGCTTGTGCTTGCCGTGGTCGTGATCATGATGCGCATGTTCGTGATCGGCGTGTTTATGACCGTGCACCGCCGGCTCACCGAACTGGTGAATGATCCCACCATGCGTTGCCGGCGCATCGTGGTGGTGCGCATCGCCGCCATAGGCGCCGGGCTCCGGCTCGAACGCCGCTTCCAGTTCCGCGACCCTCAGCCCGAGCCCTTCAAGCATTTTCGCGAGCACGTGATCGGCGGCGATGCGCAGCCAGCCCGCGCCAAGCTGGATTGCGACGTGGCGGTTGCCCAGGTGGTAGGCGGCGCGAGCGAGTTCGAGCGGATCCGCGCAATCGGCCTGCAGGACCTTCTCGGCCTGCGCGATCACCTCGATCACGCGGCCATCCGAGGCGACCAGCAGGTCCCCGCCGCGCAGCATCTCGCCCGGCGGCAGCATCAACCCGACTTCTTCCCCTGAAACCAGCTGCGCGCGCAGCCGACTCTTTTGGCGCAGTTCGTAGGGCAGCTGCAGGCGGCCGCGCACCTCGATCCGGCAGGCCTCGCGCCCGAGCTTCAGCTTCGACTTGATTTCGAGCATCTCAGAACAGGAAGTATCGCTGCGCCATCGGCAGGACGCTCGCCGGCTCGCAGGTCAGCAGTTCGCCGTCGGCGCGCACTTCGTAGGTTTCCGCATCGACCGTGATCTTCGGCGTTGCGTCGTTGAGGGGCAGGTCCTTCTTTCCCAGCTTGCGCGTGCCCTTCACCGCCACCAGGCGCTTGGCCAATCCGAGTTTCCTCAGCTGCGGGTTTGCCAGCGCAGCCTGGGAAACAAATGTCACCGAACTCGCCGCGAGCGCAGCGCCGAACGCACCGAACATCGGCCGGTAGTGCACCGGCTGCGGCGTTGGAATCGAAGCGTTCGGGTCGCCCATCGCCGCCGCGGCGATCATGCCGCTCTTGAGCACCAGCGAAGGCTTGACGCCGAAAAAGGCCGGCTTCCACAGCACCAGGTCGGCGAGCTTGCCCGGTTCGACCGAGCCGACCTCGTGCGCAATGCCCTGGGTGAGCGCCGGTGCGATGGTGTACTTGGCGACGTAGCGCTTCACGCGCGCGTTGTCGTTGTCCTTGCCGTCGCCTTTCAGCCGCCCGCGCTGGACCTTCATCTTGTGCGCCGTCTGCCAGCAGCGCAGGATCACCTCGCCTACGCGGCCCATCGCCTGCGAGTCGGACGAAAAGATGCTGATCGCGCCGAGGTCGTGCAGGATATCTTCGGCGGCAATGGTTTCGCGCCGGATGCGGCTCTCGGCAAACGCCACGTCCTCGGCGATGCCCGGGTCGAGGTGATGGCACACCATCAGCATGTCGAGGTGCTCGTCGATCGTGTTGACGGTGAACGGCCGTGTAGGGTTGGTCGACGACGGCAGCACATTGGCCTCTCCGCACACGCGGATGATGTCCGGCGCATGTCCGCCGCCGGCACCCTCGGTGTGCAGGGTATGGATGGTGCGGCCCTTGAACGCCGCAATCGTCGCCTCGACGAATCCGGATTCATTGAGCGTGTCCGTGTGGATCGAGACCTGCACGTCCATCTGGTCGGCGACCGCGAGACAGTTGTCGATCGCCGCGGGGGTGGTTCCCCAGTCCTCGTGCAGCTTGAGGCCGATCGCGCCCGCTTCGACCTGCTCGCGCAGCGGGATCGGTTTCGCGGCGTTGCCTTTGCCGAGGAAACCGATATTCATCGGGAACGCCTCGGCCGCCTGCAGCATGCGATGCAGGTGCCACGGCCCGGGCGTGCAGGTCGTGGCATTGGTGCCCGTCGCGGGCCCGGTGCCGCCGCCGATCATGGTGGTGACGCCGCTTATCAGCGCCTCTTCGATCAGCTGCGGGCAGATGAAGTGGATGTGGGTGTCGATGCCCCCCGCGGTGATGATCGAGCCTTCGCCGGCGATGATCTCGGTGGCGGCGCCGATCGGAATATCCACGCCGGGCTGTATGTCCGGGTTGCCGGCCTTGCCGATTTTCCAGATGCGGCCCGCCTTGATGCCGATGTCGGCCTTGACGATGCCCGTGTAATCGACGATCAGCGCATTCGTGATCACGGTGTCGGCGACTTTCGCGGCGGGCAACTGGCCCTGTCCCATGCCATCGCGGATTACCTTGCCGCCGCCGAACTTCACTTCCTCGCCGTAGATGGTGTGGTCTTCCTCGACCTCGACCACCAGATCGGTGTCGGCGAGACGCACGCGGTCGCCCTTGGTCGGGCCGAACATCTCGGCGTAGGCCTTGCGGGAGATCTTTGCGCTCACTTGGGATTCCCTTTGAGTTTTCCCATCACCAGTCCGCGCAGTCCGTACACCGCGCGCTCGCCGGCGAGTTCGACCAGCTCCACGCTGCGCTCCTGGCCCGGCTCGAAGCGCACCGCGGTGCCGGCTGCGATGTTGAGACGGAACCCGTAGGCCTGCTTGCGATCGAACGACAGCGCCGCATTGGTTTCGTAGAAATGATAGTGCGAGCCGACCTGGATCGGCCGGTCGCCGGTATTGGCGACCTTGAGCTTGACCGTCTTCCTGCCCTTGTTCAGCTCGATCTCGCCTGCGCGCGGAATGATTTCGCCGGGAATCATCACATCACCTGATCGGTTGGTGGACCGTCACCAGCTTGGTGCCGTCGGGAAAAGTCGCTTCGACCTGGATCTCCGGAATCATCTCCGCCACGCCGTCCATCACCTCGTCGCGCTTGAGCAGCGTGGCGCCGAAGCTCATCAGTTCGGCGACCGTCTTGCCGTCGCGCGCGCCTTCCATGATCGCGGCGCTGATGTAGGCGACCGACTCCGGATAGTTGAGCTTCAGGCCGCGGCCCTTGCGCCGCTCGGCGAGCAGCGCGGCGGTGAACACGAGCAGCTTGTCTTTTTCTCTGGGAGTGAGTTCCATGGCATTCGCCCGGGCAGCAATTTTGATGCCGAACGCGCGGGCAGGCCGCGCCCGCGCCTGACGGCCATTCTGCACCAAATCCGGGAGAATCGCCGTGGCCACGCCAGCCGGACCGGTCTGTAAACTTACAGTGTTCGCCAGCGTACATACAACGCGGCCTATATTGGTCAATCTATGACTTGCTGCAGACCCGGCATTCGTTCGGCACGATGCGGTTTTTCCAGGTGAGCTTCAAACAAGCGCATGAAAAATGAGCGGCTCGGATTGATCATGATCGCCGCCTCCGTGGCGGTGATCGGCTTGATCATGTGGCTGGTCTACGCGCAGCAGCTCAGGCTGCATCGGGACAGCGTGCGCGTTCACGGCGTCGCGCTGACGCGGGCGCTGTCGGGCGCCGAACTGTCCCAGCTGGTTCCCGCGGGGGGAAAGCAGAGCCTCGTCGCGACGCTTGTCAGCGTGCAGGCGAGCAACGCGCTCGCCTACGCGACGGTCGTCGGCGTTTCCGGCGCCAAGCTCTACGAAGTCACTTCGCAGGGCGCGATCGTGCCGGCGGCGACCATGCCCGCCGATCCGCCGTCCTGGTTCGGCGAGCATGCGCTGGTATCGCCGGGCGACGGCAGGAACATCCGCGAATTCTTCGCGCCGATCCTGAAGGACGGCAATCTGGCCGGCTTCATCCGGGCGGGCTACTACGCGACGCCGCAGGCGCTGCTGCCGGGCGAGGTTTCGTATGTGGCGCTGCTGGCGTTGCCGGTGTTCCTTCTCACCGCGGTGTCGTATTTCCTGATCAGGCGCGAAATCCGCCCGCTGGCGGCAATCGGCGCCCGAGTCGAGGAGCTCGGTTCGGCGCTTGGGCTGCATACCGGTGAGGGGCAGGCGAACCTCGAGCTGCGCGATTATGCGCAGCGCTTCGACAAGCACGTGCAACACGTCCAGTCGCGGATCGGCGAGCTGGAGATGCAGCGCCTCGAAGCGGAGACTTCCAATCACCTGCTTTCGTACAAGCAGGAAAAGACCCAGGCGGTCCTCGACGCAATTCCCGAGGCCGTGCTGGTTCTCGATGATGCGAGCGCCCCGGTGTTCGCCAATCCGAAGGTCGAGCCGTTTCTCGGCATGAGCCCGGCCGAGCTGATCGGCAAACCGCCCGAGTTCTGGTGCAGGAACCCGGAGGTGCTGGCGCTGGTGCAGCGCTTGAGGCATCACGCAGGTTCGGCTCCGCGCGCATCCGACATCAGCTATTCCCCGGAAGACCATCCCGAGCAACGCATCGCGGTGGCGGCCGTGCCGCTGATGACGCCGCGCGACACCACCTCCCCGTTCGGCACGCTGCTGACCTTCCGCGATGTCGGCGGCGAATATTTCGCCCGGCAGGCGGGCACCGACTTCGTCGCCCACGTCTCGCACGAGCTGAAAACCCCGCTCAACACGCTGCTCGCGTACAGCGAGCTGCTGCTCGACTACGCGAGCTTGAGCGAGAGCGACCGCGTCAATGCGGTCAACGTCATCCATGACGAGGTCGAGCGGGCGGCCGGACTGATCAACAACCTGCTGAACATCTCCAAGCTGGAGACCGGTACCTTGCCAATTGCGCGCCAGCGGGTGAAGATAGCCGAGCTGTTGCGCGACAGCGCCGAGAAAATGGCCAAGAACGCGGACACCAAAGGCGTGTCGCTCGAGGTGAAGATTCCGCCCGACCTGGAGTCGATCGCGCTGGACAAGGACCTTTTCCGCATCGCCATCGACAACCTGCTCAGCAACGCGATCAAGTACAGCGACGCGGGCGGCAAGGTGACGCTGTCGGCGGCCAACCTGGACGACCACGAGATGAAGATCAGCGTCAGCGACCAGGGTATCGGCATCTCGCCCGAGGACTGCAAGAAGGTGTTCGACAAGTACTACCGATCGCACGACGACATGGCCGCAACGCGCAGCGGGCACGGCCTCGGCCTGTACCTCGCCAGGCAGATCGTCGAGCTCCATCACGGCACGATTTCGGTCGACAGCGTGCTCGGCAAGGGAACCGAGTTCACGATCAAGTTCAGCGTGCAGTCCGCACGGCTGCAGGAACCGGCGCGGGCATGAACCCGATACGCATTCTGGTGGCCGACGACGAGGTGCACATGAGGCGCGTGGTGACGATGTTCCTCGAGCGCGCGGGGTATGCGGTCGAAACCGCTTCAAACGGCAAGGAGGCGCTCGATTCCATCCTGAAGAACCCGCCCGACGCGCTGCTGACCGACATCAACATGCCGCAGATGACCGGGCAGGAGCTGTGCCAGGCATTGCAAACACAGCTGCCGGATCGCAAGTTTCCGATTTTCGTGATGACTTCGATGACCGAGCGCGAAGCTCGCGACTGGCAGCCGAAAATTCCGAACTCGTC
Source organism: Burkholderiales bacterium (assembly GCA_017880775.1). Lineage (GTDB taxonomy): Bacteria > Pseudomonadota > Gammaproteobacteria > Burkholderiales > SG8-39 > JADGRQ01. The sequence goes on from JADGRQ010000001.1 coordinate 104,704, forward strand.
GCTGCTGGAGAAACCGGTCAGCATGCGTGTGCTGGTTTCGGACCTTGGCAGGCGCTTTGCGCGCGAACCGGCCTGAGGAAACTCAAGACATGGCTGATCGACTCCTCGACCAGATCGATTTTTCGCGCTACCAGCGCTGGTTCAACCGCTCGCTCGGCTACGACTGCCCGATCAAGGTTCTCGGCGCGGCCGGAGAGCCGGTGTGGGGCTGCAGCAGCGACGCCGACGCCGCGCTGGGACTGCGCGTCGCGCAGGCGTCTGGCGCGGGGAACGGCGCGGTTCAGCGTCTCGACATCGACGCGGAATCGACGTTGCTGTACCGGCGGCTGACGGTCGGCGCATCGGGCGTGCGCGGTTTCGCGGCCGTCGTCGCCGGCAAGTTCGCACGGGCCGACGCGCCGCTCGAGATCGACCGGATGGCCGATGCGCTCGACGACATGGCCACCGGCATGGTCGACGAGGCTGCGTCGAAGGCCGATCTGGACAAGATCACCGAAGAGCTCGCGGAGTGCTACGAGGAGTTGCACCTGGTCTATTCGCTCGACCGGCACAACCGCACGGGCGTCGGGCGGGACACCGAAACATTCCGGCAGATGCTGCAGGACACCGCGGCCCACCTGAACGTGGACGTGGTGGCGTTCATACGGCCGAGCGACAACCAGTGCGTGTACGCGACCGCGCTCAGCAAGGAAATCCACAACCTCGACCTGGTGCTGGTCGAGATGCGCGGCGACCTGTTCCGCTTCATCCAGGCCTCGCGCGAGTCGGTCGTCATGAACGAGGCGGACGATCCGCGCAGGACCTACATATTCACCGACATGCCGTATCGCGTGCTGGCCTGCCCGATCGTCATCGGGCGCAACGTCGACGCGCTGGTGGTACTGCTCAACCACATGCACAAACCCCCGTTCTCCAACAGCGATCGGCACTTAGGCGAGGTTCTGGCGAACCAGCTCTCGGCCATGGTCAGCCAGGTACTGGCGGTCAGCAGCACCCAGAAGTTCACCGCGCAGCTGGCGATGGCGATGGTCGAGGCGGTCGAGGCGAAGGACCCGTATACGCGCGGGCACAGCGAGCGGGTGCACCACCTGTCGATGGAAATCGGCAGGGCGCTCAAGCTGCCCGAAGACGAAATGCAGGACCTGCACTGGGGATCGCTGCTGCACGATGTCGGGAAAATCGGCATCCCGGACGCCATCCTGTGCAAGCCCGCCAGGCTGACCAAGGACGAATACACGTTCATCATGGTGCACCCAGAGCGCAGCTACGAGATCCTGCGCCATATCGATCAGCTGAAAAACGCGGTCCCCGGCGCGCGCCACCACCAGGAAATGTGGGACGGCAAAGGCTACCCGCACGGGCTGAAAGGCGAGCGCATCCCGCTGCACGCCCGCATCATGGCCGTCGCCGACACCTACGACTCGATCACCAGCTCGCGCGCCTACCGGGCCGGCAGGCCGCACGAGGTCGCGATGGCCGAGATCGCCCGCGTCGCGGGCACCCAGCTCGATCCATCGATGGTGGAAGTGTTCGCCAGGCTCTGCGCCACCGATCCGGAGCCGGAGTGGCTGGTCCGCTTCAACATCCGGCGCGAACGAAAATCGCCGGGCTGACATGGGGGACCTGGTCGCCCGCAGCAGCCTCGGCGGGATCACCTATCTCGCGCCGGCCGGCTCGCTGGCGGAGGAGCCGGGACAGTCGGCGCTGGCGGAAGCGATCGACGTCAGCGTGCAATCCAGCCGCGTTCATGTGGTGCTGGACCTGGGGCGGGTGCCGCTCATCAACGGCAGGGGGCTCGAGATCATCCTCGAGTCCAACGACAAGCTGGCGTTCCGCGGCGGCAGCCTGAAGTTCGTCAATTCGACCACGCTGGTCACCGATATCTTCATCGCCACCCGCATCACGCACGCCGGGGTTTCATCGGGGTTCGGCTCGAACGTCGTGCACACGGTCGGCGAGCAGCCGCCGACGGTGCAGCGCACCAGGATCGGCGAGATCCTGGTCGAGATGAAGCTGATCACCGAAGAGAAGCTGGCCGAAGCCGTGCAAATGCAGCAGAGCAGCGGCAAGCAGCTCGGGCTTATCCTGATCGAAAAGAACATGCTGCAGGAAGCCGACCTGTTCAAGGCGCTGAGCCGGCAGACCGGGATTCCCTACGTTTCGCTGCGGGCCGGCCTGTACGAAGCGTCGGCCATCGCGTTGCTGTCGGTGGTGGCCGCGCGCAGGCTGAACGTGCTGCCGATGTTCAAGGTGCACGATACGCTGACGCTGGCAACCGCGGATCCGCACGCGATCCCGGTGCTCGACGAAATCCAGAGCCTGACCGGCTGCAAGCTGTCGCTGGTGCTCGCGCGCAGAGAAGAAATCGCCAAGTGCCAGTTCGACGCGTTCAGCGGCGGCGAAATACCGCAGGACCTGGTCGAGAACATGCCGACCGACATCGCGCTGGTCGAGCAGACGCAGACCGACTTCACCACCATCGACCAGATCGCCGGCGCGAGCCCGGTCATCAATCTGGTCAACGGCCTGATACAGCGCGCGGTGCGCGACGGCGCGAGCGACATCCACATCGAATGCTCGCGCGCGCGCGGAATGGTGCGCTTCCGCATCGACGGCATCCTCTACGAGGTGCTGCAGGTGCGCGCGGACCTGCACCCGGCGATCGTCTCGCGCCTGAAGGTGATGGCCTCGCTCGACATCGCCGAGCGGCGCATGCCGCAGGACGGCCGGCTGCAGGTCGTCACGCAGGGGCGCACCATCGACCTGCGGTTCAGCTCGCTGGCGGGGATCTACGGCGAGAAAGTGGTGCTGCGCGTGCTCGACAAGAACCAGTCGATCCTCGATGTCGAGAAAATCGGCATGCGCAAGGCGAACCTCGATCTGTTCAAGAAGCTGCTCGGCCGCAGCTACGGGCTTTTGCTGGTCACCGGCCCGACCGGCAGCGGCAAGACCACCACGCTGTACGCCGGCATCAATCACCTGAAGAGCATCGAGAAGAACATCGTCACGATCGAGGACCCGGTCGAATACCAGCTCGACATCATCAACCAGAACCAGGTCAGCGAGGCGACTGGCCTCGGCTTCGCGCGGATGTTGAAGCACATCCTTCGCCAGGACCCCGACATCATCATGGTCGGCGAAATCCGCGACCGCGACACCGCGGAAATCGCCGTGCAGGCGGCGCTGACCGGCCACATGGTGCTCTCGACGCTGCATACCAACGACGCAGTCGGCGCGCTGTCGCGCATGATGGAAATGGGCGTCGAGCCCTATATGCTGTCGTCGGCGCTGGCGGGCGTCGTCGCGCAGCGCCTGGTGCGCCAGGTATGCCCGTCGTGCAAGACCACGTTCCTGGCGACGCCCGAGCTGGTCGCCAAGTACGGCTGGCCCGAGGGCACGCGGCTCGCCAAGGGCCGCGGCTGCCCGGCGTGTTACGACTCGGGCTACCGCGGGCGCATGGGCATTCACGAAATCATCGAAGCCACCGACGAGCTGCAGCGGCTGATGATCAAGAATCCTTCGAAGGACGAGCTGCAGGCCTTCGCCGCGACGACCGGCTTCGTGTCGCTGTTCGACGATGGCATCCAGCGGGCGCTCGAGGGGCGCACTACCCTGGAAGAAATCTCGCGCGTGATTCACGCACCGTAATCGAGCATGGCGATCGAATTCGGACCCCGCAAGGCCGGGGTGGCGACAGCGGCAGCGGCCCCTGCGGCCCATGCGGCTTCCTCCCCTTCCCCCCGCTTCAGCCTGAACACCCGGATCTCGTTCGGATCGGGCGTCGGCGTCGCCGAGCGGATGATATTCACCGAGCGCATCGCGTTGCTGCTCGAAACCGGCGTGAGCCTCGCTGAAGCGGTGAAAGTGCTGCATCGCCAGACCGCGGAGCCGCGCCTGGCGGCCATCCTCGGCTCGATCTCCGAGAGCGTGAGCGAAGGCAAGCCGTTCTCGGTGGCGCTCGCGCGCCATCCCGGCATGTTCTCGAAGACCTACATCGCCTTGGTTGCGGCGGCCGAGGAGGGCGGCTTCCTGCCGCAGGTGCTCGAGCAGTTGCGCAACATGGACGAAAAGAACAGCCAGATGCGAAGCAACATCATTTCGGCGCTGTCGTACCCGGCGTTCCTGGTGGTGTTTTCGCTTGCCGTCGTGGTGTTCGTGCTGGTGGTCATCTTCCCGAAGTTCAAGGAAATGTTCAAAAGCATCCGCGACCAGCTGCCCGCGCCGACGATCGTGCTGATGTTCATGTCGGACGTGCTGCGCGAATACTGGTGGCTGATCCTGCTGGCGCTGGCCGCGGGGGTGGCGATGCTCGTGTCGTGGCTGAAAACGACCGCCGGCAAGCGCACCTTCGACGGATTGAAGCTGCGCGCGCCGGTCGCCAAGGACATCTTCATCCAGATCTACCTCAACCAGACCCTCGGCGTGCTCGGCATGTCGCTCGCCAACGGCGTGCCGATCACCGCGGCGCTGCAGGCGGCGCAGGACACGGTCGACAACACCGTGTTTCGCGACTTCCTGCAAAGGGTGCAGCGCCACGTCAACGACGGCCGCGGCGTCGCGCACGGCTTCCTCGAGGCGGAGTTCATCCCGCCGATGGCGCGGCAGATGATCGCCACCGGCGATCAGACCGGCAACCTCGCCAAGGTAATGACGCGCGTTTCCGAGTTCTACGGGCGCGAACTGAACAAGCGCGTCGCCATGCTCTCCAAGGCGGTCGAGCCGGTCATGCTGCTGGTGATGGGCGTCGTCGTAGGCCTGATCGTCGCGTCGCTGATCCTGCCGATATTCAAGCTGTCGCGGGCGGTTCACTGATCCGCCAGAGGGCCAGGCGTGCCGCTAGTTATTCGCGAAACTTAGTGTAATATGTTAGGTAGTGAACGGAACGTCCTGCGCCGATGGCGATTGTTAGAAGGGGGATTCGGATGATTACGAAACTCAAACAACAAGTTCAAGCCGGTTTCACGCTGGTGGAATTGCTGATCGTGGTCATCATCCTCGCGATTCTGGCCGCGATCGTGATTCCGCAGTTCTCGAGTTCGACCACCGACGCCCAGGAGTCGGCGCTCGATGCCAATCTGACCGCGATGCGCTCGGCCGTCGAGTTATTCAAGGTCCAACACAACAATATTTATCCCAGCGCCGTCAGCGCGGCCACGGCGGGAAGCCCTGCCTGCGCCGCAACCGTTGGCACGGGCGCGATCAACACCGCGCAGGCATTTATGGATCACCTGCTGCTGGCCTCCGACGCAGCCGGCCATACCTGCAGCGTGAGCGACGGCACCACATACAGATACGGTCCTTATATACGCAAGGGGATCCCCGCCGATCCGATCACCGGCAGCGCGGCCGTCGCCATCCCGACCACCACCGGCGCGCCGCTCGCTCCGGCCGCGGCTACGGGCGGCTGGGCGTTCGACAACAAATCGGGCCAGATCGTCATGAACAGCAACGCCAACGACAGCAAGGGCAAGGCTTACTCGACGCACTGAGCGACGCACAATCCGGGTCCGCCTGCGTGAGCTCAGAGCGGTCCGAAGGGTTCACGCTCGCCGAGTTGTTGATTGTCGTTGCAGTCATCGGGATCATTGCCGTGGTGGCGGTGCCGCTGCTGTCTTCGCAGGACTCGAAAAAGCTTGACGTCGCCGCGCAGGAGATCGGCAACGCGCTGCGGTTCGCCGTCAACGAGGCCCGCCGTACCGGCAGCTACATCCTGGTCGACGCGAAAACGAGCGCGGGGCATCTGCAGGTCTTCAAATCCGATATCAGCGGCGCCAACCTGGGGGCCGTCAACGATCCGCTCACCAAGCGAGCGCTCGACATCGACACCGCGGGCTCCGCGTTTTCCGGACCGGTCACGATGACCCCCAAGTTCATGGGCGGCGGCACGGCCTATGCGCAATTGTTGATCAGCCCCCCTCCGTCACCCCCGCCACCCCCGCCACTGCAGGTGTTCGACGGGCCGTCGGCCAAATGGGTCGCATTGCAACCGGACAGCTGCATTGTGTTGTCGCTGGGGTCGCTGGGGTCGCCGGTGCCGCCCTGCGTGCCGTGGCCGCCCAGCGTGCCGGGGCCGCCCAGCGTCAGGGTGACCATAGACGAGTCCACCGGCTTCGTCGCCATTCCTTGAGGACATGCGCCGTGTTGCCGTATCGCCGCCTCCACTGGAGCTTGACGCAGCACGGCTTCGCCTATGTGGAAGTGCTGCTCTCGGCCGTGCTGCTCGCCGTGCTGCTGGTCCCGGCGCTGCAGGCATTGCAGAGCGGCATCCGCGACGTGGCAACCCCGTCGATGGCCGCGCGGCCGCCGCTGTTGCGCGCCAAGATGGAGGAAGTGCTCTCCAATCCTTTTCCCGTACTGTACGCGGCAACCTATGTCGCGGGCAGCAACACGACCGGGGCCAACGCGACCTTCTCCGAGACCAGCGGCCCGGCGGCTGATCAACGCACAGTGGTGCTGTACCGCTACGACGTATCGACCAAGGCGCTGAGCGCGGGCGACACGGGCCTGCTGTATGTCAGCGTGTACTACACGGCCGATGGCAGCGCGAACGCGCTCACCACACTTGCCGGCCGGTGGTGGTGACATGGCCCGTGCGCGACACCCACAGGCCGGCATGACGCTGATCGAGCTGGTGATCGCGGTGGCGATCGGCGCTATCGTGCTCGCGGCGCTGAACTCGGTGGTGTCGCTCGGCCTGCGCGCGCAGGCGGAGGGCGGGCAATCGAACGAGTTGCTGTACCAGGGGCAGTTCGCGCTGGAGCGCATGGTCACGACAGCCCGCGGCGTGCCGCCCAAGCTGCTTGCGACGCCGACTGCCGGCACCACGGGCGACTGGTTCTCGCCAGTCATGTACGGCCGCAACGGTTGCAACCAGCTGATCGAGACCAGCAGCATTCCCAAGGTCACTAGCACCGTTGCCACAGTCAATAGCACATCTGGCGTTGCTACCGGCGTTGCCGGCGGCACATCGGTCATCACTGCCACTTACCTCGGCATTCCCGGCTCAACAACCTTGACCGTGACCCCAGCAACATCGGTGTCGATCGCGGTGACGCCTGCAACTGCCTCGGTCCCGATTAGTGGCACCCAACAATTTATGGCGTGTGCGACATATAGCGATGGGTCGACCCGCGACGTGACAGCGTCCTCAAGCTGGACTTCAGGCACCGTTAGCGTTGCCACAGTCAATGGCACATCTGGCGTCGCTATCGGCGTTGCCAGCGCCACATCGGTCATCACTGCCAATTTCGGTGGCAAGGCCGGCTCTGCAACCTTGACCGTGACCTCCGCAACATTGAGTTCGATCGCGGTGACGCCTGCAACTCTGTCAATACCGATTAATGGCACCCAACCATTCATGGCGACTGCGACATATAGCGATGGGTCGACCCGCGACGTGACAGCGTCCTCGAGTTGGACTTCAGACACCACCGGCGTTGCTACAGTCTTGCTGACTACCGGCGTCGCTACCGGCGTTGCCGGCGGCACATCGGTCATCACTGCCAATTTCGGTGGCAAGGCCGACTCTGCAACCTTGACCGTGACCGGCACCGGGACCACCGCACCATTGGTGTCGATCGCGGTGACGCCTGTAACTGCCTCGGTACCGATTAGTGGCACCCAACAATTTGTGGCGACGGCGAAATATAGCGATGGATCAACCCGCGACGTGACAGCGTTGTCCAACTGGACTTCAGGCGACCCCAGCATCGGCCCCAAGGTGATCGCCGCCAACGTTACCGCATTTTCCGCGCAACCGATCTTGGGCACCGGGCCGGTGGACGACGGGCACAAGCCCGCGGGAACGCTTGGCCTGACGCTCACGCACAGCGCGGCGGCTCAAGCAGTGCCGCTTGCGACCAGCGTGCGGCTCGGCGGGGGAACGCAGTGAGGATGCCGCAACGCGGCCGCTCGCTTGCCGCGGCCGGCTTTACGCTGCTGCCGGTCGTGCTGGCGATGAGCCTGATCGGAGCGATTGCGTTCATGCTGAATCGCGACAACGGCCTGAGCTCGAATTTGATCGGCTCGCGGTCCGATCTGGAGCGCGCCCGATACGCTGCCGAAGCGGGCTTGCAGGCGGTCAATTACACGATCCAGGGCTTGGACTGCGCCGGCAGCTATCCGATCTCGAGCTCGCCGGTGACGGACAGCAATTTCGGCGGCGCCGCCTACTCGGCCTATGCCGACAACACCAGCGGATCGCCGCTGACGCTGAGGTCGACCGGCACCTACAACGGCGCGTCGGTGATCCTGAAGAAGACCAATGCGTACGTCTATCACTCGGGCGTAAGACCCTGGTTCACGCAGCCTGGGCCGGGAACGGGCAAGGACGCCACCGTCAGGAGCGACCCCGCCAGCAAGGACAAGAACTATGGCGGGAACTACGATCTCGAGATCGACAAAAGCGGAAAAGAGACTTTGATTGCATTCGATCTATCACCGCTGCCGGCGGGCAGCCGGTTCGTTCCCTCGTACCAGTTCGGTGCCCTCCGGCGGGGGGCGACGATTTCGCTGTTTCAGAGCGGTGGTGGCCGAGGTGACTTTTTGGCGATGCTGATTACGCACGATTGGGTTGAGGGCACCGGAACCGGTTCCACGCCTACGGCGGGCAACCCTGGCGTGACCTGGAATAGATGGAATGGCCTCAGCCCCAATACCTGGCCGCAAGGGCCCGGCAACGGGTACGACGCGCGCACCTTGATACCGGTACCCGAGCCGCAGAGCAACCCGCTCGACATCGATGTCACCGCCGCTGCGGTGGGATGGATGAGCGGCGTGAACTACGGCGTCTGGCTCCAGGATCCGACCGACAAGGCGAAGGGCTACGACTTCTATTCGAGCGAATATCCGTTCATTCCAAGCTTGCGCCCCAAGCTCACCGCCTACTACCTGCTGCCCTGCGGGGCGAGTGCGCCATGACCACGCGCGAACGCGGCAACACCGCGCCCCCGCCTCCGCGCGAAAACGTCCCCGGACTGGTCGAGCATCCGCCAGCCGACTCCCGGCTGCGCAAACTGTTGCGGGCAGTCTGGTCATCGTCCGATTTCGAAGGCGACGACCTGACCCGCTTCGCGCAGCCGGTCATGCGCAGCGAAGCGCAGCAGGGCATTTTCGTGCTGGGCACGCTGACGATGCTGCTGATGACGGGGCTTGCGCTGCTGTACTACTCGCTCAACCTCGGCACGGCCTATGTCTATACGTTCGCGCTGCTCGCCGCGCTGTCGGGCCACACCGCGATGTCGGCGAAAATGGTGTCCGACATCAAGGTGCTGTACCTGCTCGGCATGGTGCTGCTGGCGGCGTGCGGGCTTGCCTTCATGTTGCTCGCGCATCGCTACGGCGTTTTTACCACCACGCTGTTCAGTACCGTGGTGCTGCTGTTCATGTTGGTGCCGCTGGTTCCGTGGGGCTTGCGCGAGGCGCTGTTTGCGGCCGGGATCGTCTATTTCATCTTTACCGCTTCGACCTTGAGCGCATCCAAGGCCTTCAATCCCGAGACGCTGTGGACGCTGCAGTTCCTGATGCTCAGCGGCGCGATGATCGCGCTGGCCGTCGTGGCGCGCGCGGTGCTGATCCGCAAGGCGCACGTCGAAGCGCGCTTCAAGCTGACGGCGGTGAACGAAGAGCTGTACCGTCTGTCGCACCGCGACGCGCTGACCGGCGCATGGAACCGGCGCTTCCTCGAAGAGCAATTCAGCGGCATCGTTGCGCAACATGCGGCGCACACGCAGGGGTCGTGTTTCGGCCTGATCGACATCGACAAATTCAAGCAACTCAACGACACTTACGGCCACCTCTGCGGCGATCGGGTGCTGCAGCGGCTGGTGCGGGTGCTGACCGGTGCGCTGGGACCCGACGATTATGTGGTGCGCATGGGAGGCGACGAGTTTGCGATGATGCTGCGCGGCGGGCGGGTGCAGATGCGCGTCGAACGCGCGCTCGAGGGCTTCAGCGGTCGCGACGACGGCTGCCCGGAGCTTCCCGCACTGCCGCGCGTCAGCGTAGGCCTGGTCCACCTGCCGGCCGGCGTGCCGGCGTCGCTCGAGGCGAGCTACCTGAGGGCGGACAAGGCGCTGTACGCCGCGAAGGACCATCCGTCGCGCTGGATCGTCGAAGTCGACCGGCAGAATCCCGCGTGAGCGAATCGCTGAAGCGGATGATCGGCCCGCTGTGGCGCGCGCTCGCGTCCGGCAAGTCCTACGACATCGGCTTGCACATCGGCCTCGAAAGAGTGAACCTGATGCAGTTGAAGCCGGGGGCGCCGAGACCCGTAGTGCGCGCCGCCGCGTCGCTCAACCATGAAACTTCGCGCGACGAGCTGATCGCCAATCCGGCGCGGTTGAAGAAGCTGATCAAGCGCGCCTTTGCCGAGCAGCCGTTCCGCGGCAACCGCGTGGTGACGTGCCTGCCGAACGACCAGATCAAGATGCTGCTGCTCAACTACACGATGTCCGAGGGCACGTCCGAAGCCGACGCGGTCGTGCGCGAATTGCGCGAGCGCGTGCACGACGAGCTCGACGGCATGGTGGTCGACTATATTCCGGTGCGGCAGGAGCACCCTTCGCGTCCGAAAGAGGCGATCGTCGCGATGGCCGCGCGCGACAAGGTGACGGCCTACCTCGACGCGCTGTCCGAATCCGGGCTGGAAGTGGCATCGCTCGACGTCGCCCCGGCCGCGCTGGCGCGCCTGTTGGCGTGGATCGGCGCCGCGGACCTGACCACGCATCCGAACCTGCTGCTGATCAATTTCGGCGCGCGCAGCAGCTATCTGACGGTCGTCTGGGGCAGGCGCCTGATGCTCGACCGGTCGATCGAATTCGCCGAGGAGCGCCTGCTCGCCAGGCTGAAGAACATTCTCGACATACCCGAGGCGGCCGGCAAGCGGTTGCTGCTCGAACGCGGTTTCGGCACCGGCACCGGGCGCGACGATGCCAACGAGATCGCTCACACGCTGAAGGAAGTGCTGCGCCCGGAATTCGTCGCGTTGAAACGCGAAGTGAACCACACCCTGATGGACCCCGGGCCGCAGGCGAGCGAGCCGCTGCCCCAGCGCGACCAGCAAACGGGCGCCGAGCGCGCCACCGGCAGCGAGATCAGCCACACGCTGAAGGAAGTGCTGCGCCCCGAATTCGCGACGCTGAAAGCCGAAGTCGACAACACGCTGGTCTACACCGCATCGAGGGCACACGGCCGCTCGGTCGACGGGATCTACGTGGTCGGCAGCATCGCGCGCTACCCGGGCATCCAGCACCTGCTGCGCGAGCAGTTCTCGATGCCGCTGAAGATTCTCGATCCGTTCTCGATATTTTCACACCGGCTGTCCGAAAAAGAGCTGGCGTGGCTGTGGCCGCGTTCCGGGGTTGCGGCGGCAACCGGCCTGGCGTTACGTGGAGTGCCCGTGCAATGGCCGACGTCGACCTGATCCCGGCGGACTACGCGAAGCTCGCGCTGGTCCGCCGCCGCATGAAGCCGCTGCTGATGGCGCTGATTGCGGTCGCGCTGGTCGTCGGCCTGGCGCGGCTCGCGCTGTACCGGCTCGTTTCGCTCGAAAACGCGAACATCGCGCAACTGCAGAAGGAAGGTCAGATCGCCGCGCGAATCAAAGCCGAGGCCGACAATCTCCGGCAGCAGAAACAACTGGCCGAAAAGCAGCTGGCGGAGCTCGACGAGCTGCGCGGGCGCGACAGACTGAGCCTGCTGCTGCGTGCGATCGATGCCGCCTACAGCGACAGCATCTGGCTCGAGCAGCTGCGTTTTTTCCGGCGCGATGTTCCGACCGGCGACCTGAGCTCGCTGCCGGGCGGCGGTCGTTCGGGCATCATCGTGGTGCCGAAGGAGAACATTCCCGCCCCCGGAGCCGCGCCGGCGGCTGCCGGCGTCGAGCAGCGCGCGGAAATCGTCGGCCATGCCACCAATCACACCAAGCTCGCGGAATTCATGCGCGGCCTCGGCAGCCAGCCCGGCATCGCCGAAGTCCGCCTGGTCGATACGGGCCTCGGCAACTACGCGAACATGCCGGTGATCGACCTGACGCTGATGCTGCTGGTCGACGACAAGGCACGGAGGCCGCAGTGAGAGAGCGGCTGCTCGCGGCGCTCGCCGGCCTCGATGCGCGGCTTTTTCTCGGCGGCATGGTATTGCTGCTTGCGCTGGTCGCCGGGGAGGGCTGGCTGCTGGTGCTGCGCAAGCCGCTCACCGAATATCAGAAGCTGGCGGCGACCAGGGAAATGCTGGCGTTGTCGCTCGGGGCCGCACCGAGCCAGCAGGGTGAACTGGGCCGGCTGGCCGCGGAGCTGAAACAGATTACTGCGCGCCTCGGCGCACAGTTGCGCCCGCCGGGGCCCGACGACCACATCGCGTCGATGGTGATGGCGGAGCTCGACCGCGCGGCTTCGCTGAACGGCATCACGCTGGCCGGCATCCGTCCCGGTGCGCGGCGCCAGGTACAGAGCTTCGAGGAGGTCCTATTCGAGGTCAACGCCCAGGGCAAATACCTGCAGTTGTGCCAGTGGCTGATGGATTTCGAGCGCACACTCGGACAGAGCGCGACGGTCAGCGAGTTTTCGATGAAGTCGGCGGACGAAGGACGCCTGGTCGCGCTGTCGCTGAAGGTTGCGCTGTACCGACCGATGCAGGTTGCAGGCGCAGCAAAATGACGCTCCGCTCGCGCGTGCTCGTGTATCTCGCAGCCGGGCTGGCATGCACACCGGGATTCGGCTGGGCGCAGGCCGACGCGCTCAACCACGATCCGTTCGCCCGCCCGGCGTTCTTGAAGGTAACGCCGCCGTCCGCCGCCCAACCGCGGGGCAATGCCGGCGTTCGCAAGGGGGCGTTGCCCGAGCCCGCGTGGAAGCCCGAGCTGACCGCGGTCATGGTGGCGGGGCCGAAATCGGTGGTCAGCATCGACGGCAAGATCGTCCGCCTCGGCGAGGAAATCGACGGGCACCGGTTGGTGGAGGTGCACGAGCAGACAGCCGTCTTCGTCAAGGACCGGAAAAGGGTGACACTTTCGCTGCGCGACATGAAGCTGGTGCCCGAGGGGCCGCCCGCCAGGAAGGACGAGCGCGGCGCCACCGTGGAGCGGCTCGACGCGCCACCAAAAACAGAGCGCCCCGATGTGCCACCGAAGGCGGATGATCGCGGAACCGCGGAACGCCGCGAAGAAAGGAAGCCGGAGGAAAAATGAAACCCCATCGAATGAGCGCGGCTGCCGTATTGTTCCGGGCGCTGGTCTGCGCGTCGGCCTGGTCGCTGGCGGCGACACCCCCCGTGCACGCTGCCGACGCGGCGCCCGTCGCTCCCCCGGATTCAGCCGTCGGCGCATTCCCGCCCTACCCGGCCCCCACCTCCGCGCCAACGCTCGCACCGGCGCCGCCCCCGCCTCCTCCAGGCGCTCCGCAGCCGCCCGCTGAGGCGCCGCTGCCGGGATCTGTAACGGCTCCGACGCCTGCCCCGATACCTGTCCCCGCGTCTGCCCCCGTCTCCGCCCCTGCAGTGTCTGCGGTGCCGGGCCCGGCATCGATCCAGGCGGAAGGCAACGAACGGTTCACGCTGAACTTCCGCAACATGCCGATCGAGCAGGTATTCGAGCTGCTGTCGCGCAAGGACAAGGTCAATATCATTGTCAGCAAGGGGGTCAGCGGGCCGGTATCGGTCAATCTGTACAACGTCACGCTGAAGGAGGCGATCCAGAGCGTGGCGAATGCCGGCGGCTACTGGGTCGAGGTGCGCAACGGCGACTACGTGATTCTGACCAGGGAGACGACCGAGCTGCCCGGCTCGAGCACCCAGGTCAAGGCACTGAAGGTGCAGTATTCCGACACCAACCAGATCGCCGGCCTGCTGACCCAGTATAAGTCCCGTTACGGCAAGATCACGCCGCTGGTCGGCCGCAAGCTCATCGTGGTCGAGGATCTGCCCGCATTCGTAGAGCGCATCGAGCGGCTGCTGGAGCAACTTGACACCCCGCCCAAGCAGATCATGATCGAGGCGAAGGTCCTCGAGATCACCTTGGACGAGAGCGAACGCTTCGGCATCGACTGGAAGAAGATATTCAATTCGGGCACCGGCGCCGGCAGCTTCGGCACCAGCGGGCTCGCGAGCGGGAATGCGGCCGCGCCCGGCCAAGGATTTTTCTTCAGCTTCCTGGACAGCAAGCTGGAGCTGTTCTTCAGCGCGCTGGCGACCGCCGGCCGGGTGCGGACGCTGTCGACGCCGAAGCTGCTGGCGCTCGAGAATCAGGAGTCCAAGGTCATCATCGGCGACAGCACCGGCTACAAGGTCACCACCACGATCAACCTGGTGACGACCGAATCGGTGCTGTTCCTCGAGTCCGGCGTCATCCTGAAGGTCATTCCCTCGGTGGATCAGCGCGGGAGAGTGCTGCTGAAGATACAGCCGGAGGTCAGTTCGGCGTCGCTGCTCGCCGGCATTCCGTCGAAAAAGAGCATCCAGGTCACCACCGAGCTGATCTGCGACGACGGCCAGTCGATATTCATCGGCGGGCTGATCAAGGCGAGGGGCTCGACCGAACGCGACGGCGTGCCGCTTCTGAAGGACATCCCGGTTCTAGGCAGGCTGTTCTCGTCGACCAACGACGCGGTGTCGACTACGGAGACCGTGGTGATCATCACGCCTTACATCGTCGAGCAGCCGGCAGACACGGCCAGGGAGTCCGCCGAAAAGCTCAAAGCGGACGATGCCATGAGGCTGATCCTCGAACAGCAGCTGAGGCTGGAACGCCGGCGCCCAATCGACTGACGGTTGGTCCGGCGCATCGCTCCACTACAGGGGTCCGCATCCTCAGGTTCTCCAGATGCGCGGCTCAGTTCCTTCCAGCCGTAGAAGCGCGGGCCGCAGGATGCGCCACAGCGCCGAAAAATAATCTCGCGCCGACTCGGCCGACGGCCCGAGAAACCGCGCGACAAGCGCGTACGGCAGCAGTGTCACCGCCCCTTCGCCGAGCGCAGGCCTCGGCTCACGGCAAGCGGCGGCGAGGCCAGCGTCGAGTCCCGGCGCCGATGCCAGAAGCGTGCCGAACACCGAATGGCCACCAAGGCCGACACTCGAGCCGAGCGCGCTGTTGCCCGCGACGATCCGCCCGCGTTCGGTCCAGTGCACCCGCCCGCCGGTCTTGAGCGACAGGCTCTGAAACGCCTCGCCGCTTGCAAAGCGCTCGCTCGTGCGAACGCGTCCGAGGCAGGCGAACTCCCAGGCAAGCAGCCTGCCCCCCGGTTCGACGTCGAACTCGATGCGATACCTCGCACGGCAGCCTTCGAAAAAGATAGTTTCCTGCGGTAACCATTCGAGGGTTGCTCCGGCCGCCACCCTGAGCTTCACCGTCTGCGCGGCCTCGGGACCCGAGGTGCGATACCAACGCGTCGCGCCGGGCGTGGTGATGAGCGCATGTGCACCCGGATCGAGGGCCGCTTCGATTTCGAGCCGGTCGCCGCCCGCAATGCCACCCGGTGGATGCACGATCACCGCGTGGCACACCGCGTCGCCCTCGGGATAAAGCGCCTTCTGCACCACCAGCGGCCCGCTGTGACGCCGGTCGGCGAGCACCGTGCGCCCGCCGGCGCGCTCGAAGCGCAAACCGAGGCGGGCTTCCCAGCCCAGGGGCTTCGCTGCGCATGCCTGGCTCACACGGCAAGATAACGCCGCACGCCGTCCGCGTCCATGTTCGCGCCGCTGCCGTGCGCGATGATCTCGCCGCGTTCCATCACCAGATACTGGTCGGCAAGCGAGCGCGCGAATTCGTAATACTGCTCGACCAGCAGGATCGCCATCTCGCCGCGCTGCGCGAGGCTGCGGATCACGCGCTCGATATCCTTGATGATCGAGGGCTGGATGCCTTCGGTCGGCTCGTCCAGGATCAACAGCTTCGGGCCTGCGACAAGCGCGCGGCCGATCGCCAGCTGCTGTTGCTGGCCGCCGCTCAGATCCCCGCCGCGCCGCCGCAACATCTGCCGCAGCACCGGGAACATTTCGTAGGTCGATTCGGGGATGCGCGCCCCTCGCGGCCGGATCGCCAGTCCCATCTGCAGGTTTTCCTCCACCGTGAGGCGCGGAAAGATCTCGCGTCCCTGCGGCACGTAGCCGATGCCGGCGCGCACGCGCTGGTACGGGGCCGCGCGCGTGAGGTCCGTTTCGCCGAATTTGATCGAGCCGGTCGCGGCGGGCACCAGCCCCATCAGTGTCTTGAGCAGCGTGGTCTTGCCCACCCCGTTACGTCCCAGCAGCGTGGTGACCTTGCCCGGCGGCAAATCGAACGACAGGTCGCGCAGGATGTGGCTGCCGCCGTAGTACTGATTGAGTTGCGATACGCTCAACATGATCCGTTCAGCGCCCCAGGTACACTTCGATCACGCGCGGGTCGTTCTGAACCCGCTCCATCGGCCCCTCGGCCAGCACGCTTCCTTCGTGCAGCACCGTCACGGTGCGCGCGATCTTGGCGACGAACGCCATGTCATGCTCGACCACCACCAGCGAACGCTTGCCGGCGAGCGCCAGGAAAAGCTCCGCCGTGCGCTCGGTCTCGTCGTCGCTCATCCCCGCCACCGGCTCGTCGAGCAAGAGCAGCTTCGGTTCCTGCATCAGCAGCATGCCAATCTCCAGCCATTGTTTCTGTCCATGCGACAGCAGCCCTGCAATGCGGCTTGCCGCGTCTTCGAGCCGGATCTGCCGCAGGGTCTCGGCGATGCGGTCGCGCTGTTCGGAATTAAGCTTCGCGAACAGGGTGTTCCGCACCCGCTTGTCGGCCTTCATCGACAGCTCGAGGTTTTCGAACACCGTGTGCTGCTCGAATATGGTGGGCTTCTGGAATTTGCGGCCCACCCCCGCGTGCGCGACCTCGGGCTCGGTCATCTTCAGCAGGTCGATGTTCTGGCCGAAGAACACGGTGCCGCTGTCGGGCCGCGTCTTGCCGGTGATCACGTCCATCATGGTGGTCTTGCCGGCGCCATTCGGACCGATGATGCAGCGCAGCTCGCCCACGTCGATGGCGAGCGAGAGCTTGTTGAGCGCCTGGAAGCCGTCGAAGCTCACGCTGATATCGTCCAGGTACAGGATGACGCCGTGTGCGAAATCCGGCTTGCCGTGCTCGATCGCGCGCGCGAAATCAACCGCCGGGTCGATCGACGGTCGTTCGGATGCGGTCTCTACGCCGAGCGGTTTTTCCATTGCGACCACAGCCCGACCACGCCCTTCGGCATGAACAGGGTCACCAGGATGAAAATCAGGCCGAGCACATACAGCCAGTATTCGGGAAATGCCTGCGTGAAGTAGCTTTTCGCCCCGTTCACCAGTCCCGCACCCACGATCGCGCCGACCAGCGTGCCGCGTCCGCCGACGGCAACCCAGATCGCGATCTCGATCGAATTGGCGGGCGACATCTCGCTCGGGTTGATGATGCCGACCTGGGGCACGTATAGCGCTCCCGCGATCCCGCACAGCACCGCCGAAAACGTCCAGATGGCAAGCTTGTAGTGGACCGGGTTGTAACCGCAGAACATGACGCGCGACTCCGCGTCGCGGATCGCGGCAAGAATCCTGCCGAATTTGGATGTCACGATGTAGCGGCCGAGCAGCAACGACCCGATCAGCGTCGCGGCCGTGATCGCGAACAACGCCATGCGCGTGCTCGGAATGGCAACCGGAATGTCGAGGATGCGCTTGAAGTCGGTGAAGCCGTTGTTGCCGCCGAAACCGGTGGCATTGCGGAAGAACAGCAGCATCGCGGCGTAGGTCAGCGCCTGGGTAATGATCGAGAAATACACCCCCTTGATACGCGAACGGAACGCGAAGAAACCGAACACGAATGCGAGCAGTCCGGGCACCAGCACAACCAGCAGCGCGCACCACCAGAACTGGTCGGAGTTCCACCACGCCCAAGGGAACTCCTTCCAGTCGAGGAACACCATGAAGTCGGGCATGTTTGCCTTGTATTGTCCGTCGGACCCGATCTGGCGCATCAGGTACATGCCGAAGGCGTAGCCGCCGAGGGCGAAGAACAGCCCGTGACCGAGCGAAAGGATCCCCGCATATCCCCACGCCAGATCCATCGCCAGCGCAACGATCGCGTAGCACATGATCTTGCCGACCAGGCTGACCCAGTAGGCCGACAGGTGAAGCGGGTTGCCCTCCGGGATTGCCAGGTTGCAGAGCGGAAACACCACGAACAGCGCGAGCGCAAACGCGGCGAGCGTCATCCAGCCGCGTGGGCCGTACAGCCGCGCAATGAGTAAAGATACCGGGCCCACGCTCAGGTCTCCACCGCGCGGCCCTTGAGGGCAAACAGGCCCTGCGGGCGCTTCTGGATGAACATGATGATGAACACGAGCACCACGATCTTCGCCAGCACCGCGCCCTGCCACGCCTCGAGCAGCTTGTTGGCGAAGCCCAGGCCGAGCGCCGCATAGACCGTCCCGGCCAGCTGGCCGACGCCGCCCAGCACCACCACCATGAACGAGTCGACGATGTACGCCTGCCCGAGATCCGGACCGACGTTGCCGATCTGCGAAAGCGCGCAGCCGGCCAGGCCGGCGATTCCGGACCCGAGCCCGAACGCCCAGGTGTCCACCCGCGCCGTCGGAACGCCGACGCATGAGGCCATGGCTCGATTCTGCGTCACCCCGCGCACGAACAGCCCCAGGCGCGTGCGCGTGAGCAGCAGCCAGATGCCTACCAGCACCGCCGCGGCAAACACCACGATCACGATCCGGCTCCACGGCAGCACCACGCCCATCAGGGCCTCGACGCCGCCCGACATGAACGCGGGGTTCTCGACCTGCACGTTCTGCGCACCGAAAATCGTGCGTACCGTCTGGATCAGCACCAGGCTGATGCCCCAGGTGGCGAGCAGGGTCTCGAGCGCTCGGCCGTAGAGCCAGCGGATCACCAGGCGCTCGAGCAGCATCCCGACCGCCGCGGACACCATGAAGGATGCCGGCACCGCGCAGGCAAGGTACCAGTCGAAGGCATCTGGCGCATGTTCGCGAAACAGGTTCTGCACCGCATAGGTGGTATAGGCGCCGACCATGATCAGTTCGCCATGCGCCATGTTGATCACGCCCATCAAGCCGTAGGTGATGGCGAGACCCATCGCCGCGAGCAGCAGGATCGAGCCGAGGGAAATGCTCGTGAACAGAATCCCGGCGCGCTCGCCCCAGGCGAGGCGTCCCTCGACTGCGCGCAGGCTCGCCTGCGCCTCGCGGCGGATCTCCTCGTCGGGTTCGGCGAAACTGCCGTCCTTGCGCTTCTCGAGGACACCGAGTAGCAGCAGCTTGGTGTTCGAATTGCTCGACCCGCCGAGCATGCGGACCGCGGCAATGCGCGCCTCCTTGCTGCCGTCCTTCAGTTCCATGGTGGCGGCGATCAGCTCGAGCATCGGCTTGATCGTCGGGTCGGCTTCCTTCTCAAGAGCTCTCTTCACCAGCGGCAACATCGCTGGATCCGCCCCGCCCGCGAGTTCCTTGACCGCCGCCAGCCGCGCTTCCCGCTGCGGTGAAGTCAGCTTCAGTCCGGCCAGCGCCCCGGCGAGCTCGCGCCGCAAGCGGTTGTTCGCCACGACGCCTTCGCGTTCCTCGGGCAACGGCGCGACTTTGGCGCCGGTCACGGCGTCGGTCGCCTCTTCGCCCTTGACGATCAGCACGCGCTTGCCGGCAACCTGCAGCTCGCCGTCCGCCAAGGCCTGCAGGACAGCTGCCGCCTGCGGGTCGCCGGAAGCGACGAGAGCGGCTATCGCCGCGACCTGTTCGTCGCTCTCGCCGAACGCAAGTTTCTCGACGTTGGCCACCTCCAGCGCGAATGCGCGGGATGCGAACAGCAGCAACGCGATCAATAGGATGCGCATGGTTCTAATTGAAAGGGGGCCGCCGCAGCGGCCCCCTCCAGAGCAATGATACCGCCGGCTGCGATTACTTCGCGATCACCGTCTTGCCGTCCGGTTCGTCCTTTTTCTTGTCGTTCCCAGCGACGAACGGGCTCCACGGCTGGGCCTTGATCGGGCCCTTGGTCTTCCACACGACGTTGAACTGCCCGTTCGCCTGCACTTCGCCGATGAACACCGCCTTGTGCAGGTGGTGGTTCTTGGGATCCATCGTCGAGGTGATGTCCGAGGGCGCCTTGAAGGTCTGGCCGGCCATCGCGGCGATCACCTTGTCCGTGTCGGTGGTCTTGGCCTTCTCGACCGCCTGCTTCCACATGTGGATGCCGATCCAGGCGGCTTCCATCGGATCGTTGGTGAGCGGCTTGTCGGCGCCGGGCAGCTTTTTCGCCTTCGCGTAGGCAGCCCACTGCTTCTTCCAGGCGTCGTTGACGGGACCCTTGATCGACATGAAGTAGTTCCACGCCGCGAGGTGGCCGACGAGCGGCTTGGTGTCGACGCCGCGCAATTCTTCTTCACCGACCGAGAACGCCACCACCGGCACGTCGGTCGCCTTGAGGCCCTGGTTGCCCAGTTCCTTGTAGAACGGCACGTTCGAGTCACCGTTGATGGTCGAGACCACCGCGGTCTTGCCGCCGGTGGCGAATTTCTTGATGTCCGCAACGATCGTCTGGTAGTCGCTGTGGCCGAACGGGGTGTACTTCTCGTCGATGTCCTTCTCGTCCACCCCCTTGGATTTCAGGAACGCGCGCAGAATCTTGTTGGTGGTGCGCGGATAGACGTAGTCGGTGCCTAGCAGCACCCAGCGCTTCGCGCCGCCACCTTCCTTGCTCATCAGGTACTCGACTGCCGGAATCGCCTGCTGGTTGGGCGCGGCGCCGGTGTAGAACACGTTCTTCGACAGTTCCTCGCCTTCGTATTGCACGGGGTAGAACAGCAGGCCGTTCAGCTCCTCGAACACCGGCAGCACGGATTTGCGCGACACCGAGGTCCAGCAGCCGAACACGACTGCGACCTTGTCCTGCGTCAGCAATTGGCGCGCTTTTTCCGCGAACAGCGGCCAGTTGGAGGCCGGGTCGACGACCACCGCCTCGAGCTTCCTGCCCAGCACGCCGCCCTTGGCATTGATCTCGTCGATCGCCATCAGCGTCACGTCCTTCAATACGGTCTCGCTGATCGCCATCGTCCCGGAAAGCGAATGCAGCACCCCGACCTTGATCGGGCCCTTGTCCTGCGCGTAGCCGGTCGAGCCTATGGCCGCCAGCGAAACGGCGAGAACCGTTGCCTTGATGAAATTACGACGAATCACGTTAACCCCCTGCAGGTAAGAAAAAGGAATGAAGGAACTGCGTGCACGAGTCCATTGCAACCGGCGTGCCAGGGATCTTCAAGGGCAAAAGCCGTCGGAATCACCGTTCGGGGCACCGAATAGGTGCGATGTGCAATAGGCCATGCGCTCTAGGCACCGTTTTGGTGCCATCGTTCGCCTATCGTGAACGCCAGCGTCGCCCGAAGTCCCTCGCTACTTCACGCGCGCAATTTCGGCCGGGCGCACCGGTGACGCCGCCGCCCGGATGCGCTCCGGCGCCGCACAAATACAACCCCTCGACCGGCGAGCGGTAGTCGGCATACCCGAGCATCGGCCGCGCCGACCACAGCTGGTCGAGCGAAAGCTGGCCGTGGAAGATGTCGCCGCCGACCAGGCTGAATTCGCGTTCCAGGTCCGCAGGCGACAGCGCCGAGTGCGCGATGACGCTGTGCCTGAACCCGGGCGCGTGCGATTCGATGACGCCGAAAATGCGCTCGATCGCCTCGTCCTTGCGCGTCACCCAGTTCGCGTCGGGCGCGAAATGCTGGCAAAACAGGCTCGCCACGTGTTTACCGCGCGGGGCGAGCGATTCATCGAGCGTGCTGGGGATCACCATCTCGACAATGGGTGCGCGCGCAATGCCGTGCTCGCGCGCATCGAGATACGCGCGATCCATGTAGTCGAGCGCAGGCGCAAGGATGATGCCCGAGGCGTGGTGCGGGCCCGCTTCGGGGAGGCAGTTGAAGCGCGGCAGCGCGTCGAGCGCGAGGTTCATGCGAAAGCTTGCGGAGGCGCACTTCCAGCGTTCCATCCTTGCGGAAAATTCAGGCGGCAGGTGCTCGCGCGCCACCATCTTCAGATACAACAGCTTTGGATTGAGGTTGCCGATCACGCTGCGACCCGCGATTTCGCGACCGTCCCCCAGCACCACGCCAGCGGCTTTCCCGTCTTTCACGATCACCTGCGCGACCGGCGCATCCACTTCGATCTCGACGCCGCGGGCGCGCGCCTCAGCGGCGATCGCCCCGCTCACCGCACCCATGCCGCCGATCGCGTGGCCCCAGACCCCTTTCCTGCCGTTCACTTCGCCAAAGCAGTGGTGCAGCAGCACGTAGGCCGTACCGGGGTGATAGGGACTAGCGAAGCTGCCGACCACCGAATCGAAGCCGAAGGCCGCGCGTACCGGCTCCGACTCGAACCAGCCATCGAGGAATTCGGCGGCGCTTTGGGTGAATAGCGCGAGCAGGTCGCGCCTTGCTTCCATGTCCAGCCGCTTCACGCGGCGCCCGGCCTGCGCCGCGCGCACCAGGTCGAGCAGCCCGCCGCCCACGTTCGGCGGGCATTCGAGCACCAGTTCGCGTAGCACGTCGGTGACGCGCTCGAGCATCGCCCAATAGGCAGGCAATCGTTCCGCGTCCCGCGCGGAGAATTTGGCGAACTCGCGTTGCGTCGCCTCCTGCCCGCCGCCAACCCGCAGGTAGCGCCCGTCATCAAGCGGCAGGAAATTGGAATACGGCCGTTCGACGATGCGCAGGCCGTGTTGCGCGAGACGCAGCTCGCGAATGACTTTCGGCTGCAGCAGGCTGACGGTGTACGAGGCGACCGAGTTGCGGAACCCCGGATGGAACTCCTCGGTGACCGCAGCGCCGCCCACTACCGAGCGGCGCTCAAGTACCTTCACCTTGAGCCCGGCGCCGGCGAGGTACGCGGCGCACGTCAGGCCGTTGTGCCCGGCGCCGATGATGACCGCGTCGTAGCGCGTACCGGCTCCCGCTACTCGACCGTCACGCTCTTGGCGAGATTGCGTGGTTTGTCGACGTCGGTGCCGCGCGCGAGCGCCGTGTGATAGGCGAGCAACTGCAGCGGCACGACGTGCAGAACCGGCGAGAGCAGCCCGAAATGCTCGGGCAGCCGGATCACGTTGACCCCCTCGGAGGACGCGATCTTCGTATCCGCATCGGCCAGCACGTAAAGCTCGCCGCCACGGGCGCGTACTTCCTGCATGTTGGATTTGAGTTTTTCCAGCAGCGCGTCGTTGGGAGCGACCGTCACCACCGGCATTTCCGAAGTCACCAGCGCGAGCGGCCCGTGCTTCAGTTCGCCCGCCGGATAGGCCTCGGCGTGGATGTAGGAAATTTCCTTCAGCTTGAGAGCCCCCTCCAGCGCGATCGGGTAATGCATGCCGCGGCCGAGGAACAGCGCATGCTCCTTGCTTGCAAAGCGCTGCGACCACGCGATCACCTGCGGCTCGAGCGCGAGCACCGCCCGGAGCGCCTTGGGCAGGCGCCGCAGGCTGTGCAGATGCCGCTGCTCTTCCTGGACCGAAAGATTGCCCCGCACCATTGCCAGCGTCAGTGCCAGCAGGAACAGCGCTGTCAGCTGTGTGGTAAACGCCTTGGTCGAAGCCACGCCGATCTCGACGCCGGCGTGCGTGAGAAACTTGAGTTGCGTCTCGCGCACCATTGCGCTCGTCGCCACGTTGCACACGCAAAGCGTGCGCTGCTGGCCGAGCGAACGCGCATGCCTCAACGCGGCGAGCGTATCCGCGGTCTCGCCCGACTGGGACACCACCACGACGAGCGCCTTAGGGTTCGGCACGCTGTCGCGGTAGCGGTACTCGCTCGCGATCTCCACCTGCGTCGGAATCCGCGCCAGCGATTCCAGCCAGTACTTGGCCGTGAGCCCCGAGTAGTAGCTCGTCCCGCAGGCGAGCAACAGCACCGAGTCTGCCTCGCCGAGAAGATTGCCCGCGTCGTCGCCGAATATTGCCGGGGTCACCGCCTCAATGCCTTCGAGCGTATCGGCAACCGCGGCCGGCTGTTCGAAGATCTCCTTTTGCATATAATGGCTGTAGGGTCCCAGTTCCACCGCCGTGTCGGTTGCCTTCACGATGCGTGGCTCCCGCGTCACGGGATGGTCGGCGGCATCGACCACGCTGTAGCCCTCGAGCCTGATCTCGGCGACGTCGCCCTCCTCGAGAAACGCGATCATCTCGGTGGTCCCGGCAAGCGCCAATGCGTCCGAGGCGAGGAACATCTCCCCCTTGCCCACGCCGACAACCAGCGGGTTGCCGGCACGCGCACCAACGACTCGATGCGGCTCGCGGCTGCTCACCACCGCGATCGCGTAGGCGCCGGCGAGCCGCTTCACTGCCATGCGCACCGCATCGAACAGATTGCCCGCGTAAAGGCTGTGCACGAGGTGCGCGATCACCTCGGTGTCGGTCTCGCTCTCGAAGACGTAACCCCGGGCTTTCAGCTCGGTGCGCAACTCCTCGTAGTTCTCGATGATCCCGTTGTGCACCAGAGCGATCTCGCCGCGCGAGAACATCGGATGCGCGTTGTGCGTCACCGGTGCGCCGTGCGTTGCCCAGCGCGTGTGGGCAATGCCGGTTTCGGCGCCCAGCGCCTGCGCTGCGACCTGTGCACTCAAGTCGGACACGCGCGCGACGCTGCGCACCCGCTCCATTCCCCTGACCGAGAGCACCGCCACGCCGCAGGAGTCGTAACCCCGGTATTCGAGACGCCGCAATCCTTCCAGCAGCACCGGCACCACATCGCGCTGCGCGGCCGCGCCGACGATTCCACACATCAGCGCTTCTCCTTCTTCGGCGGCTTCCAGCCCTCAAGCGACACCTGCTTCGCGCGCGCCAGCGTGAGCTGCCCCGGCGGCGTGTCCTTGTTGATGGTCGAACCGGCGCCGATGTATGAACCCTTCGCGATCTTCACCGGCGCCACCAGCGTCGCGTCCGAGCCGATGAAGCAGTCGTCTTCGATCACCGTGCGGTGCTTGTTCACGCCGTCGTAGTTGCAGGTGATGGTGCCCGCGCCGATATTGACGCGCTTGCCGACGTCGCTGTCACCCACGTAGGCGAGATGATTGGCCTTCGATCCGGCCCCGATGCGGCTTGCCTTCACCTCGACGAAGTTGCCGATGTGCACTTCCTCGTCGAGCCGGGCGCCGGGGCGCAGCCGCGCATATGGGCCGATACGGCAGCGCGCGCCGACCTCCGCGCTGTCGATCAGCGTAAATGCGTGGACTTCCGATCCGGCGGCAATGCTGCAGTCGCGCAGGATGCAGTTCGGGCCGATGCTGACGCCGTCGCCAAGCTTGACGTCGCCCTCGAATACGCAGTTCACGTCGATTGCCACGTCGCGCCCGCAGGCGAGCGCGCCGCGAACGTCGATGCGCTCCGGATCGGCGAGCGCCACGCCCGCCTCGAGCAGCCGCGCTGCGTTCGCGCGCTGGAGCGCGCGCTCGAGCCGCGCCAATTCGCTGCGGCCGTTCACGCCTTGCACCTCGTCGAGATCGGCCGCCGGCGCGCTCGCCACCTCGACGCCGTCCTTGGCGGCAAGCGCGATCACATCGGTCAGGTAATACTCGCCCTGCGCGTTGCGGTTCTCAATCTGCGACAGCCACGTCTCGAGTTGCGCGCGCGGCGCGGCAAGTACGCCCGTGTACCACTCGCGGATCGCGCGCTCATCGGGCGTGGCGTCCTTTTCCTCTACGATGCGCGTGACGCGCCGGCTTTTCTTGTCGCGCACCACGCGGCCATAACCCTTTGCGTCGCCCAGTTCAGCAGTGAGAATCGCGAGCCGGCCGCCGCTACCCGCCTCGAGCAGGCGTCGCAGCGTGCCGACCGAGATGAGCGGCACATCGCCGTTCAGCACCAGCACGTTCGCGCCCTTGGGCACCTCGGACAGCGCCTGCTGCAATGCGTGGCCCGTGCCCAGACGCTCGCGCTGCTCGACCCAGGCGAGGTCGGCGTCGGGAAACGCGACCCTGACCTGCTCGCCGCCGTGTCCATATACAACCACGATCTGTTTCGGCGCGAGCGCGCGCGCGGCAGCGAGTACATGGGAAAGCAGCGCCCGCCCGGCCAGCCGATGGAGCACTTTCGGCGTGTCGGAATGCATGCGCTTGCCTTGTCCCGCGGCGAGTACGACGACAGCGAGATCCATCGTGCGATTCTAGCATTCGGGACTGTTTCCCCTCGGCGATCGGCATGGCGCTCGATACCACCCTCAACCTGTTTCAGTGGCCGCGTGTCGCAACGGTCATGTTGGCAATTTTTGCTGTGGTCGTAGTCGCCGAGATCGGCGTAACCCAGATTCGCAAGAGGATTCTCTAGCTCCGAGACCCGTAAGGCGCGTTCTCATCAAGGCAACGATTTCAGCGCGGTAGCTGCGAGGTTCCCATCAAAAACTCGTCCACCGCGCGCGCGCACTGGCGGCCTTCGCGGATCGCCCACACCACCAGCGACTGTCCGCGGCGCATGTCACCGGCCGCGAAGACCTTGGGCGCGCTGGTCGCGTAGCAACCCGCACCGTCGGTCGTCGCTTTCGCGTTGCCGCGCGCGTCCTTTTCCGTGCTGAATGCCTCGAGTACCGATGCATAGGGGCTGACGAAACCCATCGCGAGCAGCACCAGGTCCGCTGGCAGCGTGAACTCGGAACCCGGCAATTCGCGCATCTTGCCGTCGTTCCACTCCAGGCGCACGACTTTGAGCGCCTTGACCTTGCCGTTCTCACCGATGAACGCCTTCGTGCCGACCGACCAGTCGCGCTCGCAACCCTCCTCTTGCGAAGAGGAGGTGCGCAGCCGCTGCGGCCAGTACGGCCACACCGGATTCTTGTCGACATCGGGCGGCATCGGCAGCAACTCGAACTGGGTAACCGATTTCGCGCCGTGGCGGTTGGACGTGCCAACACAATCCGAACCGGTATCGCCGCCGCCGATGATCACCACGTGCTTGCCTTTCGCCGACAGCTCGCGCACGCCCGCGTCGCCCGCCACGCGGCGATTCTGCAGCGGCAGGAAATCCATCGCAAAGTGGACGCCTACGAGTTCGCGTCCTGGAATCGGCAGGTCACGCGGCTGCTCCGCGCCGCC
Source organism: Burkholderiales bacterium (assembly GCA_017880775.1). Classification (GTDB taxonomy): domain Bacteria; phylum Pseudomonadota; class Gammaproteobacteria; order Burkholderiales; family SG8-39; genus JADGRQ01. The sequence goes on from JADGRQ010000001.1 coordinate 131,790, forward strand.
CGCAAGCACCACCGCGTCGTACTGGGCGGTGAGTTTCTTCGCATCGATGGTCTTCGGCTGCGCGTTGCCCGCGCCGATCGGCGCGCCACCCACGACGCTGTTGACGCGGAACTCGACCCCTTCGGCCATCATCTGATCGAGGCGCCGGTCGATCAGCTGTTTCTCCATCTTGAAGTCTGGAATGCCGTAGCGCAGCAGGCCGCCAATACGGTCGTTCTTTTCGAATACCACCACGTCATGTCCCGCGCGCGCAAGCTGCTGCGCGCAAGCGAGGCCCGCCGGCCCGGAGCCAACCACCGCAATGCGCCTGCCCGTCCTGTTCGCGGCCCGCTCGGGCTTTACCCAACCCTCTGCCCAGGCCTTGTCGATGATGGCGTGCTCGATCGACTTGATGCCGACTGGGTCGTTGTTGATGCGCAATACGCAGGCCTCTTCGCAAGGCGCCGGGCATACCCGCCCGGTGAAATCGGGGAAATTGTTGGTCGAATGCAGCGTCGCGATCGCGTTTTGCCAGTCCTGCTTCCAGACCAGGTCGTTGAAATCCGGGATGATGTTGTTGACCGGGCAGCCGGTCATGCAGAACGGGATACCGCAGTCCATGCACCGGGCGCCCTGCAGCTTGGCTTCTTCGTCGCTCAGGTGCACGACGAATTCGCGGTAGTGCTGCTTGCGCGAGTCCCTGTCCTCGGCTGCTTCCTGCAGGCGCTGATACTCCAGAAACCCGGTGAGCTTCCCCATCTAGGCGGCCGCTTTCTTGTGCGCGGCCGCGAGCTCGCCCAGCGCGCGGCGGTATTCCTTCGGGAAGATCTTCACGAAACGCAGGCGGTAGGTCGGCCATTGTTCGAGGATCTCGCGCGCCCGGACGCTGCCGGTATAGCGCGCGTGGTTTTCGATCAGGCGCTTGAGGATGACTTCGTCCGCCTGCCGTAGGTGCCACAGCTCGGGCGCGAGCCTCGCCTGCTGTTCGGATTCGGTGTGCACCGGTTCGAGCTCGACCATCGCAGTGTTGCAGTACTTCACGAACTCGCCTTCCAGATCGAGCACATAGGCGATGCCGCCCGACATGCCTGCAGCAAAGTTGCGCCCGGTCGCGCCGAGCACGACGACGCTGCCTCCCGTCATGTACTCGCAGCCATGGTCGCCGACACCTTCCACCACCGCCGACGCGCCTGAATTGCGCACCGCAAAGCGCTCGCCGGCGACACCGCGGAAGTAGGCCTCACCGGCGATCGCCCCGTACAGCACTACATTGCCGGTAATGATGTTCTCGGTCGGCTCGCCGCGGAACTTCGCCGACGGCTGTACCGAGATCCGGCCGCCCGAGAGGCCTTTGCCGCAGTAATCGTTGGTTTCGCCGATCAGGTCGAGCGTCACGCCCCTGGCAAGGAATGCACCGAAGCTTTGGCCCGCCGAACCCGCGAAGCGAACGCGGATGGTGTCATCCGGCAACCCGTCGTGGCCGTATCGCCTGGCGATCTCCGAGGAGAGCATCGTGCCGACGGTGCGGTTGATGTTGCGGATCGGCATTTCGATGGTGACTTTCTCGCCGCGCTCGAGCGCGGAGCGAGCCAGTTCGATCAGGCGATTGTCGAGCGCCTTGTCCAGGCCGTGGTCCTGCGTCTCGCAATAAAAACGCGCTACCTCGGCGGGCATCTGCGGCATATAGAAGATGCGCGAGAAATCCAGCCCTTTCGCCTTCCAGTGCTCGACGCCCCGTTTCGTGTCAAGCAGCTGGGTGGCGCCGATCAGGTCGTCGAACCTGCGCACGCCGAGCTGCGCCATCAGCTCGCGCACCTCCTCGGCGACGTAAAAAAAGAAATTGACGACGTACTCGGGCTTGCCCGAGAACCTCTTCCTCAGTACCGGGTCCTGCGTCGCCACGCCTACCGGGCAGGTGTTGAGGTGGCATTTGCGCATCATGATGCAGCCCTCGACGACCAGCGGTGCGGTGGCAAATCCGAATTCGTCCGCACCGAGGATCGCGCCGATCACCACGTCGCGCCCGGTCTTGATCTGGCCGTCGACCTGTACCGCAATCCGCCCGCGCAGGCGGTTGAGCACCAGCGTCTGCTGCGTCTCCGCAAGGCCCAGTTCCCACGGCGTACCCGCATGCTTGATCGAACCCCACGGCGACGCTCCCGTGCCGCCGTCGTGGCCGGAGATGGTGACATGGTCGGATTTGGCCTTCGCCACGCCCGCCGCGACCGTGCCCACGCCCACCTCGGAGACGAGCTTCACCGAAATCGACGCGGCCGGGTTGGCGTTCTTCAGGTCGTGGATCAGCTGCGCCAGGTCTTCGATCGAATAGATGTCGTGGTGCGGCGGCGGAGAGATCAGCTCCACCCCCGGCGTCGCAAAGCGCAACTCGGCGATGTACTCCGACACCTTGCGGCCCGGCAGCTGGCCGCCTTCGCCAGGTTTTGCTCCCTGCGCCATCTTGATCTGGATCTGCTCGGCCGACGCAAGGTACTCCGCGGTGACGCCAAAGCGTCCCGAGGCCACCTGCTTTATTTTGGATTTCAGCGAATCGCCCTCGGTGAGCGCGATGTCGGTTTCGACCCGCGCCTTGCCCAGGCGCGAGCGCAGCGTTTCGCCCGCCTTGACCGGCGCGTAGCGCCGGCGGTCCTCGCCGCCCTCCCCAGTATTCGATTTCCCGCCGATGCGGTTCATTGCCACCGCGAGCGTGGTGTGCGCCTCGGTAGAGATCGAGCCGAGCGACATCGCGCCGGTGGCGAAGCGTTTGACGATCTCCTTCGCGGGTTCGACCTCTTCGATCGGCACCGGTTTGCACGCATCGAACCTGAACTCGAACAGTCCGCGGAAGGTCATGTGCCGGCGCGACTGGTCGTTGATGATCTGCGCGTACTCCTTGTAGGTCGAATACGAATTCTTGCGCGTCGCGTGCTGGAGCTTTGCGATCGCATCGGGCGTCCACATGTGTTGCTCGCCGCGCACCCGGAAAGCGTATTCCCCACCCGCGTCGAGCGCGCCCGCCAGCACCGGGTCGCCGCCAAATGCCGCCTCGTGCACGCGGATCGCCTCCTCGGCGACCTCGAACAGGCCGATCCCCTCGACTGAGGAGGTGGTGCCCGAGAAATACTTGTCCACCAGGCTCTTCGACAGGCCGACGGCCTCGAAAATCTGCGAGCCGGTATAGGACATGTAGGTGGAGATACCCATCTTCGACATCACCTTCTTGAGCCCCTTGCCGACCGCCTTGATGAAGTACTTGATCGCCTTGCCACCGTCGATCCCACCGAGCTGCGCGCCCTGAAGCGCGAGCAGCGTCTCCAGCGCAAGATAGGGATGCACCGCTTCCGCGCCGAACCCGGCGAGCAGCGCGAAATGGTGCACTTCGCGCGCCGAGCCCGTCTCGACCACCAGCCCGGCCGAGGTACGCAGCCCCTTGTTCAGCAGGTGATGATGGATTGCCGAGAGCGCGAGCAGCGCCGGAATCGCGACCCGGCCGGGATCGATTTTCCGGTCGGACAGGATGATGATCGAGTAACCTGAACGCACCGCATCTTCCGCCTGAGCGGCAAGGCTTGCGAGGCGCGCCTCGATCGCCTCGCGCCCCCAACCGAGGGGGTAGGTGACGTCGAGCTCGAACGATTTGAACTTGCCGTCGGTGTAGCGCTCGATATTTCGGATCTTCTCCATTTCGAAGAAATCGAGCACCGGCTGGCTGACTTCCAGCCGGATCGGCGGGTTCATCTCGTCGATGCCGAGCAGGTTGGGCTTGGGCCCGATGAACGACACCAGCGAGGTCACCAGCTCCTCGCGGATCGGGTCGATCGGCGGGTTGGTCACCTGCGCGAACAGCTGCTTGAAGTAGTGGTACAGCGTCTTGTTCTTGTCCGAGAGCACCGCCAGCGGCGAGTCGTTGCCCATCGAGCCCACCGGCTCCTCGCCGGTCATCGCCATCGGCACCATCAGGAACTTGATGTCTTCCTGGGTGTAGCCGAACGCCTGCTGCCGATCGAGCAGCGGCACCGCGCTGCGCGCCGATTGCGGCCGGTCGCTCTCGACGTCATCGAGCCGGATGCGGATGCGCTCCATCCACTCCGCATAGGGCCTGGCTGAAGCAAGCGTTTCCTTCAACTCCGTGTCGTCGACGATGCGGCCTTTTTCCAAGTCGACGAGAAACATCTTGCCGGGCTGAAGGCGCCACTTCTTGACGATCCGTTCCTCGGGCACTGGCAGGCAACCGCATTCCGAGCCCATGATTACCAGGTCATCGTCGGTGACGATGTAACGCGAAGGACGCAGACCGTTGCGATCGAGCGTCGCGCCGATCAGGCGCCCGTCGGTGAAGGCGATCGAGGCCGGGCCGTCCCACGGCTCCATCATCGCGGCGTGGTATTCGTAGAATGCACGCCGGCTCGGGTCCATCAGCGCGTGGTTCTCCCACGCCTCGGGAATCATCATCATCATCGCGTGCGCAACCGAGTACCCGCTCATCACCAGCAGTTCGAGTGCGTTGTCGAACGATGCCGAGTCGGACTGGCCGTCGTAAATCAGCGGCCAGATCTTGGCGAGGTCATCGCCCAGGATCGGGCTTGAAATCGCGCCTTGGCGCGCGCGGATCCAGTTGACGTTGCCGCGCAGCGTGTTGATCTCGCCATTGTGGGCAATCATGCGGAACGGGTGCGCCAGATCCCACGACGGAAAAGTGTTGGTCGAAAACCGCTGGTGGATCAGCGCAAGCGCGGATTTCACGCGCGCATCCTGCAGATCCTTGTAGTACAGGCCGACCTGATACGGCAGCAGCATGCCCTTGAAGACGATGGTGCGCGCCGACATCGACGGCACGAAAAACTCCTTGCCATGCCTGAGCCTGAGCGTCTGGATGGCGTGGCCGGAGGACTTGCGGATGATGTAGAGCTTGCGTTCCAGCGCATCGGTCACGGTCACGCCCGCGCCCCGGCCGATGAACACCTGGCGTATCACCGGCTCGAGCTTGCGCACGCTTTCGCCCAGGTCGGAACTGTCCACCGGCACATCGCGCCAGCCAAGCAAAGCCTGGCCCTCGTCCTTGATCGCGCGCTCGATTTCGTATTCGCAGGCGAGGCGCGATGCGGGCTCGCGCGGCAGGAATATCATGCCAACCCCGTACTGCCCGGCCGGTGGCAGCTTGATACCTTGCTTGGCGAGTTCCTCACGGAACAACGCGTCGGGGATCTGAATCAGGATGCCCGCGCCATCGGAGGCCTTGGGGTCGGCACCCACCGCGCCGCGATGGGTCAGGTTCTTCAGGATCGTCAGGCCCTGCTCGATGATCGAGTGGCTCTTCTTGCCCTTGATGTTGGCGACAAAACCTACGCCGCAGGCGTCGTGCTCATGCTCGGGCGAGTAAAGTCCCTGGGCGGGTGGCAACGAGGACGGGTTCACGCAAAATCCTCTGCGAAATCAAGCGCCCGCACACGCTTTTGCCGCTGTGCACAAAAACGCAGGGCGAATTGATAAATATACCTTTCAAGCCCCCTGCGATCAAGGGGTTAGAAACCGGGCTCAGGCCGCGTGAAATGCGGCGGTGCCGCGACCGCTGCAGCCATCAATGACGGTGCGGACCAGTTCGGCCGGGATGTCGTCGCGCATGAGGGCTCGGCCAATCGCCTCGAGCAGAATGAAGCGGATTCGGCCGCCGGCAGCTTTCTTGTCGACGGACATCAGTTCGAGATAGCGATCGGCCGAGAGTTCGGCCGGGCCGGCCACCGGGAGGCCCGCGGCAGCGACGAGCGAGCGCGCGCGGCGCGCATCGTCCGCGGTGATCAGCCCGGCACGCAGGGAAAGCTCGCTCGCCATCACCATGCCTGCGCCCACCGCCTCGCCATGCACCCAGGATCCATATCCCATGCCGGTTTCAATCGCGTGCCCAAAGGTGTGGCCGAAGTTGAGAACCGCGCGCAGCCCTTGCTCGCGCTCATCGGCAGCCACCACCTCGGCCTTGAGCTCGCAGGAGCGCAGCACGACGCGCGACAGTGCTGGCGCGTCGCGCTCCAGCAGCTTTCCCATGTTCTGCTCGAGCCACGCGACGAAAGCCGCGTCGAGTATCAGGCCATGCTTGATCACCTCGGCGAGCCCGGCGCGCAGTTCACGCTCGGGCAGGGTTGAAAGCGTGCCGACATCGGCGATCACGGCGCGCGGCTGATGGAACGCGCCGACCATGTTCTTGCCGCGCAGGTGGTTGATGGCGGTTTTGCCCCCGACCGACGAATCGACTTGCGCGAGCAGTGTGGTGGGGACCTGCAGGAAAGCGACGCCGCGCTGATAGACCGCCGCCGCGAATCCCGCGAGATCGCCGATCACTCCCCCGCCCAGCGCCACCACGGTCACGCTGCGGTCGCAACGCGCCGCAAGCATTGCGTCGAGCACCTGATCGAGCGTACGCCAGTCCTTGTACTGCTCGCCATCGGCGACGACGACCGGCACGACGCGCGCGCCCGCGCGCGCGAGCGTGCCGGTAAGACGCTCAAGGTAGATCGGGGCAACGCGCTGGTTGGTGACCACTGCGGCGGTCGCGCCGAGGTGTGGCGCAAACAACTCGGGTGCGTCAAGCAGCCCCGGCCCGACGTGGATCGGGTAGGCGCGATCGCCCAGTGCTACGCGGAGACTTTGCATGTATCAGGGAGTTGCGCGAACAAACGCTTGACCAGCGTCGGGGCGCTCTGGCGCCCGGTGTCGACCACCAGATCGGCGACTTCCCGGTAGAGCGGGTCGCGCTCGCGATAGAGCTCTTCGAGGCGCTGTTTGGGATCGGCAGTCGCAAGCAGCGGCCGGTTCTTGTCGTGCCGCGTGCGCTCCCACAGACTTGCCGGCGCGGAATGCAGGTAGATCACCGTGCCGCGAGCGGCAAGACGCCTGCGGTTGGCCGCATCGAGCACCGCGCCCCCGCCGGTCGCCAGCACGATCCCGTCGCGCCCGGTCAACTCGTCGATCACGGCGGCCTCGCGCGCGCGAAAACCGGCCTCGCCCTCGATGTCGAAAATCACCGGAATGCGTACGCCGCAGCGGCCCTCGATTTCGTGGTCGGCGTCGACGAACGCACGCTTCAGCCGCCGCGCGAGCAACCGCCCGATGGTGGTCTTGCCGGCGCCCATCAGGCCGACCAGAAAGATGTTCTGGCTGTCCGCCATGACGCGCATTGTAACGGCGTGCGGGGAAGAAAAAGGCCGGGCACCGGCCCGGCCTTCAAGTACGCCTTCGCGCCGTCCGCCGGCGCTCGAGGCGATGGCAATCGCGCTTCAGCGAACGGTCAGCCGTTCGTTTACGATCCTTGGCGTGATGAACACCAGCAACTCGTCGCGTGTGCTCGTCGTGGTCTGGTTCCTGAACAGCCAGCCGACATAGGGCAACTCGCCGAGCACCGGGATGCGCGAGGTGTTGGTTTGGTTGTTCTGGTCGAAGATGCCGCCGATCACCACCGTACCCCCGTTCTCGACCAGCACCTCGGTCTTAACGTGCTTGGTGTCGATCTGCACGCCGGCCGCCGTGGTGGCGCCCGGCGCATCCTTGTTGACATCGAGGGTCATGATCACGTTGCCGTCGGGCGTGATCTGCGGCTTGACCTTGAGCGAGAGGTTGGCCTTGCGGAACGACACGCTGGTCGCACCGCTCGAAGTCGCCTGCTGATACGGAATCTCCGTACCTTGTTCGATCAGCGCCTCGACTTGGTCCGCGGTGAGCACCCGCGGGCTGGAGATGATCTTGCCCTTGCCGTCGGCTTCCAGCGCCGTAATTTCCAGGTTGAGGAAGCGCGTCGCCGCGCTGTTGAACAGGATGAACGACAGGGCTCCGGCGGTGCCGGCCAAGCCCGAGGTATTCGCCGGCAGATTCACGCCGAGGCTGCCCGGCGTGAAGCTGGATGTGCCGCCTTGGGCACCGATCGCCGCTGGGCCGCCGGCTTGGCTGCCGACATTTTCGAGGCCACCGCCAAGAACGAAGCCCTTGCCATTGCCGGCGTTCCCTATCGTTCCGGTTCTCCCGCTAAGGTCGTTAAAACCGAGCCGTACGCCGAGGGCCCTGCCGAAGGTTTCGGAGGCCGTTACGATGCGCGCCTCGATCATCACCTGGCGCACCGGCACATCGATCTTGGCGATCAACTTCCTGACTTCTTCAAGCCGGCTTGGCGTGTCCTGCACGAACAGCGTGTTGGTGCGCGCATCGACCACGGCGCTGCCGCGCTTGGACAGGATCCTCTGCTGCGGGTCGGATAGCAGCTTGACCACCTCGGTCGCCTTCTGGTAATTCATCTGAAACGACTCGGTGCGCGTCTGCTCGAGATCGACGATCTGCTGCTGCGCCTCGAGCGCCAGCTTCTCGCGGGTCGCCAGTTCGTCGCGCGGCGCGATCCAGATGACACTGCCACTGCGCCGACTGTCCAGGCCGCGCGTCTGCAGGATGATATCGAGCGCCTGGTCCCAGGGCACGTCCTTCAGGCGCAGCGTGATGTTGCCGGTGACGGAATCGCTGGTGATGATGTTGAGGTCGGTGAAGTCGGCGATCACGTTGAGCACGGCGCGCACTTCCACGTTCTGGAAGTTGAGCGAGAGCTTCTCGCCGGTGTAGCGGCCGCGTTGCGCGGCGCGGTTCGGGTCGGCAACGACGGCGCGCACTTCCACCACGAACTGCGTGTCGGTCTGGTATGCATTGTGTTCGAAATTGCCCTTGGGCTCAATCACGACACGCACGTTCTCGCCCTGCTGAAAGACGTTGATGCTCTGCACCGGGGTGGCAAAGTCCACCACATCGAGGCGCCGGCGCAGGTTGTCCGGCAGCGCGGTCTTGGCGAAGTCGATCACGATGTTCTGCCCCTGCTGGCGCAGGTCGATGCCGGTGCCCGCATCCGCCAGATCGATGATCACACGGCCCTCGCCCGCGCGGCCGCGGCGGAAATCGATGTCGCGGATCGCGTGTTTCACGTCGGCCCGCCCCTCGGCGAAGTTCGGCGTCGCGCTCCCGACCGCCGTCGCAGCGGCCGGCGGCGACAGTGTCACGACCAGAGTGTTGCCTTCGATGCTCATCTCGTGGGTTACCGCGCGTCGCAGATTGAGCACCATGCGCGATCTCTCCGCGCCCTGGACCAGGTTCATGCTGCGCAGTTCGCCCTCACCGATGTCCTGGCTTGCGCGACCGAGCGCGTTGACAGTGCCGGCGAAATCGATTGCGATGCGCGCGGGGTTCACGACCGCAAAACTCGGCGGCACCGCCGGCAGCGGATTCTTGGTCTGGATGCGCACCACCACCTTGCCGCCCTGCTGCGAGACGTTGAACGACTCGATGCTGTTGGACTGGGCCCAGGCCAGGCCGAAGCCCAGCAGCCACAGCGCCAAAACATGGAAAACGGCTCGGATGTTCATCGTTGTGCCTCCTGCACCAGTTGCAGCGCGCTGGTGCGTTCCACCCAGTCGCCGCCGCTGTCCTGCACCAATTCCTTGAGACCGATCTGAGCTTCGTCGATGTTCGTCACCACACCGAAGTTCTGACCGACGTAATTGCCCTTCTTGACGCGAAACAGGTTCGGCCCGGCGCGCACGATGGCGAAGGTCTCCGGACCCTGGGTGAGCGTGCCGACCATCTTGATCGACTCGAGCGGGAATGCCTCGAGCGGCTCCTTGGGCCGCGCCTGCTCAACCTCGAGACGCGCATTTTTCGCCGCGCCGCCCGCGCTGCCGGGCTGGCCGACATCGATACGCGAGGCCCGGAACGGGTCCACCTGCCCTTCGGCCTTGTATGGCACCGGCTCGTAAGGCGTGACCTGCGGCAGCGGATCGACTCTCCCGCGCAGGTCCTTGGTGAGTGCGTTGAGTTCCTGCCGAAGGTCGCCGTGCTGATCACTGCCGCAACCGGCTGCGAGCATCGCGCACCCGATCATCAGGATTGTTCTCATTTCTTCGCGCCCTTCTTCGCCGCCTGGGCCGCCTGGCGCTGCGTCGCGACCTCCTCTTCATCGAGGTAGCGGAAGGTCCGTGCGGTCGCGTCCACGATCAGATTGCCATCCTTGCCGGCGTTAATCGAGACATCGTTCAGCGTGACGATGCGCGGCAGCTGCCCGACGTCGCTCGCGAACGCGCCGATGTCGTGATAACTGCCCGTCACTTTGATCGTGATCGGCAGTTCGGCGTAGAACTCCTTCACCGATTCGCTCGGCGCAGGCTTGAACAGGTCGAACTGCAATCCGCGGCCGAGCCCCGCCTGGTTGATGTCGACCAGCAGCCCGTCCATTTGCGCCTTGTTCGGCAGCTGCTTGAGCAGCGCGCCGAATGAACTGTCGATCTCGCGCAGCTGCTGCTTGTGCAGGTCGAGGTTGATCGCCTGCTTTTTCTTGTTGACGTAATCGTCCTTGAGCTTGGCTTCCTGCGCGACGCCCTGATCCAATTCCTCGATCTGGCCCTGCCAGTCGATGAAATAGGCCGCAGCGAGAATCGCCGCAAGCAGGCCCACCAGCGCCGCCACCTTGGGCAGCGCCGGCCAGGTGCCGGGGTCCTTCGGATTGAGGTGCTTGAATTCCTCGACGAACTGGTTGACGTTGAGGGCCATTGTCTATCCCTTTTTCGCCGCGCCGGCCGCAGGCTGGGCAGCGCCCTTCGCGCCGGGTTTCGCCGCGTCCTTCGCATCTGCGGCCTTCGGCCGTTTGAGCGAAAGATTCAGGTTGAACTCGCTCACCCTGCGCTTGTCAACCGTCGCCGACTTGATCTCGACCAGTTCGGGCCGCTCGAGCCATGGCGAGGATTCGATGTTGCGCATCAGGGTCGAAACGCGCGCATTCGACTGCGCGTACCCGAGCAGGCTGACTTTCGGCCCCTTCTGAACCACCGACTTGAGATACACGCCCTCCGGCATCTGCTTCACCAGCTGGTCGAGCAGATACACCGTCTGCGCGCGATCGGTCTGCAGCGACTCGATCACCTGCTTGCGCGCCAACAGCGCGGCAATCTCGTCCTTGAGCTTCTTGATCTCGTCGATCTGCTTGTCGAGCGATGCAATTTCCGTCTTGAGGAACGCGTTGCGCGCGTTCTGCGCGCTCACGCGCTCCTGGTTGACTACGTGCACGACGCCCCAAATCGCAAATCCAAGTGCGACGGCGATGCCCGACAGGACGAAAAAATACTGGCGTCCGCGCTTGCGCCGCGCCTCGCGGTGAGGAAGGAGGTTGACGCGGATCATGCCGGGTCAAACCTCCGCAACGCGAGGCCGCAGGCCACAATCAGCGACGGCGCGTCGGCGATCAGCTTCTTCAACTGGATGCGCGGCGAGGTGTGCATGGTCGCAAACGGGTTCGCCACCACGGTGTTTACCTGGGTGCGCGTGTGCACCACCTCGTCGAGCCCCGTAATCACCGCCGAGCCGCCGGAGAGCAGGATATGGTCGACGCTGTGGTACTGGGTCGACGTAAAGAAAAACTGCAGCGCCCGTTGTACCTCGAGCGAGAGGTTCTCCATGTAGGGCCGCAGCACTTCTGCCTCAAAATCGTCTGGCAGTCCACCGGAGCGCTTGGCGTTTTCCGCTTCCTCGGCGCTCATGCCGTAGCGGGTGATGATGTCCTGGGTGAGCTGATTGCCGCCGAACGCCTGCTCGCGCGTGTACACGGCGTTTTCGTTGCGCAGCACCGACACGTTCATTACGGTGGCCCCGACGTCCACGATCGCAATGTTCTGGTCCTTGCCTCCGCCGGGCAGCGACTTCCAGACCAGCTCGAGCGCCGATTGTTGCGCGAAGGACTCGATGTCCATGACGATCGGCTTGAGGCCCGCCGACTCGGCAACCGCAACACGGTCCTCGACTTTTTCCTTGCGCGTTGCCGCGATCAGCACTTCCTGTTCCTCGGGCGAGCTCGCCGACGGACCGATCACCTGGAAATCCAGGTTCACCTCGTCGAGGGCGAACGGAATGTACTGGTTGGCCTCCGCGGCCACCTGTACCTCGAGATCCTCTTCGCGCAGATTGGCCGAAACGACGATTTTCTTGGTGATCACCGCCCCGGTCGGCACCGACATGGCGACGTTCTTTTCCCGCGTCCCGAGCCGCTTGTAGCAGCGCTTCACCGTTTCCACGACGGCCTCGAGGGAGTTCATGTTGCCGTCAACGACCGCCTCGCGCGGCAGAGGTTCGATGGCGTAGCGCTCGACCCGATGGAGCCCCTTGCCGCCGTCGACGAGTTCCAGCATCTTCACCGACGACGAGCTGATGTCCAGCCCGAACAGTGGCAGAGCCTTCGGCTTGAAGATGTCGAGTTGCAAGGCAGTTTTCCTTTCCGTATTGGTCGCTTAGGAGCAATACGTATAATTTCCTTTAAATCCTAGCAACAACCTCCGGCAACTGTAAAGCAATTTGTTCGTGCTCAGGGTCCTTTATAATGCCCCTGTCTCATTGTCGCCGCAACAATGCGGCGCGCCCGGCTGAAGCCGGCCTGTCTATTCCCTCTGGAACACATTGATGTGGCTGCGTTTTTTGATTTTCCCGGTCGTCCTTCTAGGCGGGGTGCTGGTCGCGGGCGCATGTGCCGCGGGACTGGTATTGATTCTCGCGTATCCCAACCTGCCTTCGCTCGACGCACTGACTGACTACCAACCCAAGATTCCGCTGCGGGTCTATACGGTCGAGGGGGTGCTGATCGGCGAGTTTGGCGAAGAACGGCGCGCAATCGTGTCGATCGGGGAGGTTCCGGAGCTGCTCAAGAAGGCGATCCTTGCCGCCGAAGATGAGCGGTTCTACCAGCACGCCGGAATCGACTATCTGGGGATCGCGCGGGCCGCCTACGCCAATCTGGTCACCGGCGGCCGGCGCCAGGGCGCAAGCACGATCACCATGCAGGTAGCCCGCAATTTCTTTCTCTCGTCGGAAAAGACGCTGGTCAGAAAGCTCTACGAAGCCCTGCTGGCATTCAAGATCGAGAATAACCTCGCCAAAGACCAGATTCTCGAGCTCTACGTCAACCAGATTTACCTCGGGCAGCGCGCTTACGGTTTCGCCGCGGCGGCGCAGATCTATTACGGCAAGTCCCTCGACCGGCTGACGCTCGCGGAAGCCGCCATGCTCGCGGGCCTGCCAAAGGCGCCGTCGACGTTCAACCCGGTGGTCAACCCGGCGCGCGCCAAACAGCGGCAGCAGTACGTTCTGCGGCGGATGCGCGAGTTGGGCCACATCGATGAAACCGAGTTCCAGCATGCCCTGAATGCTCCGTTAGCGGTAAAGCGCGAGATCAACGAATTCGCCCTGCACGGCGAATACGTTGCGGAAATGGTGCGGCAGGCGGTCTTCGAACAATATCCGGACGACGTCTATTCCAGGGGCTTTCGCGTCTACACGACGATCCGGAAAGCCGACCAGGAGGCGGCCTACGTCGCGTTGCGACGCGGGCTGCTGGAGTACGACCGGCGCAACGGCTACCGCGGACCCGAAGGTTTCGTCGACCTTGCGAACAACGCGGGCGACGACGAGTACGACGAGGCTCTCGCCTCTCACGAGGACAACGACGACCTGCGCGTAGCCCTGGTGCTCGCCGCCGATACGAAGGAGGTGCGTGCGGTCACCAAGACCGGCGAGGAACTGAGCATCGCGGGCGACGGCCTCCGGTTCGTCGCGCGGGCGCTGGATGAGAAAACTGCGCCCGCGCGGCGCTTGCGGCGCGGCGCCGTGGTTCGTGTCGTCCAGGACGAAAAAAGGCATTGGCAGATCGCCCAGTTGCCGGAGGCCGATTCCGCATTTGTCGCGATCGACCCGCAGGACGGAGCGGTGCGTGCGCTGGTGGGCGGCTTCGACTTTGCGCGCAGCAAGTTCAATCACGCGACGCAAGCCTGGCGCCAGCCCGGCTCTTCATTCAAGCCCTTCATCTACTCGGCGGCGCTGGAAAAAGGCTTCAATCCCGCGACCGTGGTGCTCGACGAGCCGCTGGTGGTGGCAGCCGAGGTGACCGGCAGCCAACGCTGGGAGCCGAAGAACTACGACGGCAAGTACGAGGGGCCGATGCGCCTGCGCACCGGGCTCGTCAAGTCGAAGAACATGGTTTCGATCCGTGTGCTGCAGGCGATCGGTCCGAAATACGCGCAGGACTACGTCAGTCGGTTCGGCTTCGATGCCGAGAGGCATCCCCCGTATCTGACCTTGGCGCTCGGTGTGGGCTCGGTGACGCCGTGGCAGATGGCGCGCGCCTACAGCGTGTTCGCCAACGGCGGCTTCCTGATTCAGCCGTATTTCATCCAGCGCATCGTCGACGATCGCGGCAATCCGCTCGGCGAAGCGAAGCCGGTGCACGCGGGCGACGAGTCGTTGCGCGTCATCGATGCGCGCAATGCGTTCATCATGGACAGCATGATGCGGGACGTTACGCGCTACGGCACCGCTGCGCGCGCGGCGAAGCTGGGGCGACGCGATCTTGCCGGCAAGACCGGCACCACCAACGATTTCATCGACGCATGGTTTTGTGGTTACCAGCCGGCGCTGGTGGGCATTGCCTGGGTTGGCTTCGACCAACCCAGGACCCTCGGCCGCAACCAGACCGGCGGCCTGGTCGCGTTGCCGATCTGGATCAGCTACATGGAAAAGGTGCTGAAGGGCGTTCCGGAGATCGACCGCCCGGTGCCGCCGGGCGTGATCAGCGCGCACATCGGGGAATACGCTGCGGGTGCGGTGGGCGACTCGCGGGGCTCGGACTGGTTTTACCGCGAGAATTCGCCCGGTGACGCCGCAAAGGCGGGCGACGCGGCGAAGAGCAGCGTGCCGGAAAGCGCGGAAGCCGCCAGGGGAAACCAGCCGCCCTAGATCGGCGACAGAATCACCGCGGTTCCGCTTTGCGCGCTGACCAGGCGCGAACCGGCGGCGAACAACTCGCCGCCGGTTCGCGTATCCAGCCAGCGCCCGGCGTCGTGGCGATCGCCCCGAGCGCCGCTTCTGACAGTCCTTCAAACTCGCTCTCGTTCATCGCCACGGGTTTCTTGCTAACATGCCAATTTTATGTCGATTCATCCGATGAACCAGATTCTGGCCCTGCTAGTTGCGCTGGCCCTGCTCTCCGCCTGTGGGCAGAAGGGCCCGCTTTATTTTCGCGACAGTCCTCCGCCGGGCGTAAGGCCGGAGAAGCCCGCGCCGGTGAAGCCCACGCCTTATCCGGCTGAGTCGGCCGAACCGACTCAGCCGGACAAGGCGGAAAAATAGGACGCGGGGAACCAAAGGTTCCTCCGTCAGCCCTTCCTTCAAACCGATGAGCTTTGCATACGCCGGTGGCGTGTATTGCGCGGAGGGCGTTTCGCTCGAAGACGTCGCGCAGCGATTTGGCACGCCGTGCTATGTCTACTCGCGCGCTGCAATCGAATCCGCGTACCGCGAGTTCGCGCAGGCGCTCGTGTCAGCCGATCGAGTCCGGCCCTCGCTCATCTGCTATTCGGTCAAAGCCAACTCGAACCTCGCGGTGCTCGCGCTGCTCGCGCGCCTCGGTGCAGGGTTCGACATCGTCTCCGGCGGCGAACTGGCGCGCGTGCGTGCGGTGGGTGGCGACATGGGGAAAGTGGTGTTCTCCGGCGTCGGCAAGAGCGAAGCCGAGATTGCGCGGGCGCTCGAGGCGCGGGTTCTCTGCCTGAATCTCGAATCGGAGGAAGAGCTCGTGCGCACGGACGCGATCGCCAAGCATCTCGGCATGCGCGCACCGGTTGCATTTCGCGTCAATCCGGACGTCGATGCGAAAACGCATCCTTATATCTCGACCGGCCTCAAGCACGACAAGTTCGGCGTGGCCTACGCCGACGCCGAGCGCCTGTACCGTGAGGCGACGGCACGGCCAAACATCGAATTGGTGGGCGTGGGCTGCCATATCGGCTCGCAATTGACGAAGTCCTCGCCGCTGATTGACGCCGCGGCGCGCATCGCGGAGTTGGTCGAGCGAATCGAGACGGCCGGTATCCCGCTCGCGCACGTCGATCTCGGCGGCGGCATCGGCATTCGTTATCGTGACGAGACACCTCCGTCGATCGATGAGGTCGTCACGAGTTGCCTCGCCATGCTCGGCGAAGGGCGGCACAAGGTGATCTTCGATCCGGGCCGCGCGATCGTCGGCAATGCCGGCGTGCTGCTCACACGCGTCGAATACATCAAGCGCGGCGAAGCAAAGAACTTCGTGGTGGTCGACGCGGCCATGAACGACCTGTTGCGACCGGCGCTGTACCAAGCCTGGCACGAGGTAGTGGCCGTCCGGCCCTCGGATGGGGTCGAAGACATCTACGACGTGGTCGGCCCGGTGTGCGAATCAGGAGATTTCTTGGCCAAGGACCGCAGGCTTTCGGCCGCGTCGGGCGGGTTGCTGGCAATTCGCTCGGCCGGCGCCTATGGCATGGTGATGAGTTCGAATTACAATTCGCGTCCACGATGCCCGGAGGCCATGGTGAGCGGGGCACGCGCCGAGCTGGTGCGGAGGCGCGAAAGCGTCGAGGAACTGTACGCGAAGGAGTCAGTCCCAACATGGTGACCCACAGAACCGCCGGCGCGCTTGCCGCGCTTGCCATGCTGGCGGCGCTGTCGGGTTGCGGCAACGACGCGGCATCGGCCAAGCGTCCGGCGGGCCCGGTGGCGGCGGTGGTGTCGGTCGAGGCCGCGGAGCAGCGAAGCGTGCCGGTGCGGCTGCAGGCGATCGGCAATGTCGAGGCCTATTCTACGGTGTCACTCAAGGCGCGCGTCGACGGCCAGATCGTCGCGGTCAATTTCACCGAGGGCAAGGAGGTCCGCAAGGACGAGGTCCTGTTCCGCATCGACCCGCGATCGTTCGAGGCGGCATTGCGCCAGGCCGAGGCAAATGCGCTGCGTGACGCGGCGGCGCGGGACCAGGCGCGCTCGCAGGAGCGCCGCTACCAGGAATTGCTCGAGAAGAACTTCGTCTCCAAGGAGGCGTACGCACAGATTCGCACCAATGCCGAAGTCGCGGAGGCCACCGCCAAGGCAAGCCAGGCGGCACTCGAGAACGCGCGCCTCAATCTCGAATACTGCACCATCGCCGCGCCCATTGACGGCATTCCCGGAAAAGTACTGCTGCAGGTCGGCAATCTGGTGAAAGCCAACGACACCGGTGCGCTGGTGGTGATCAATCAGGTCAAACCGGTATTCGTCAATTTCGCCGTGCCCGAGCAGGAACTGCCCACCGTCCGCAGGTACATGGCGGCCGGTCCGCTCGGCGTGGACGCGGCAGAATCCAAGTCCGACGCATCGCTTGCACAGGGCAGCCTGGTGTTCATCGACAACACTGTCGATCAGGCCACCGGCACCATCCGCATGCGCGCTCGGTTCGACAACCGCGACACGGCGCTCTGGCCGGGACAGTTCGTCAACGTCCGCGTAAAGCTATACGACGAGCCGAACGCGATCCTGGTGCCATCGCGCGCCCTGCAGACCGGGCCCGAGGGCCAGTACGTCTATGTGGTGAAATCCGACATGACGGCGGAACTGCGCAACGTCACGGTGGCGCGCTCCGAAGGCGATACGGCGATCATCGCCAAGGGCCTGGCGAAAGGCGAGCAGGTCGTAGTGCGCGGAGCACTGCGCCTGTCGCCGGGCGCCAAGGTGACCGTACAGTCCGAGGCGAAAAAGGGATGAACCTCTCCGGACCGTTTATCCGCCGCCCGGTCATGACCGTGCTGGTCATGGCGGGCATTCTGATCTTCGGCATGGCCGCGTACCGGCTGCTGCCGGTCAGCACCTTGCCCAACGTCGATTTCCCGACCATCCAAGTCACCGCGGAACTCCCGGGCGCCAGTCCGGAGACGATGGCGGCGGCGGTCGCCACGCCGCTCGAGAAGCAGTTCACGACCATCGCCGGCATCGACCAGATGACCTCGGTGAGCGGCCAGGGCAGCACGGCGATCACCATCCAGTTCAGCCTCGACCGCGACATCGACGCGGCTGCGCAGGACGTCAATTCCGCGATCGCCACCGCCGTGCGGCAGCTGCCGCCCACGATGAGCACGCCGCCGACCTTCCGAAAGGTAAACCCGGCGGATTTTCCGGTGTATTACCTTGCGCTCACCTCGGACACGATGCCGCTCTCGACCGTGAACGAGTACGCCGAGACGTTCCTCGCGCAGCGCATCTCGACGATCAACGGCGTCGCGCAGGTGCAGGTTTTCGGCCAGCAGAAGTACGCCGTGCGGGTGCAGCTCGATCCTGGCGCGCTTGCAGCGCGCGGCGTGGGCATCAACGAGGTGCAGCAGGCGGTGGCCAACGCCAACGTCAACCTGCCGACCGGGACCCTGTACGGCAAGGACCGCATGTTTGCGGTGCAGGCCACCGGCCAGCTGTACGACGCGGAGGCGTTTCGGCCCATCATCGTCGCCTACCGCAACGGTTCTCCGATCCGCCTGAATGAACTCGGCCGCATCATCGACAGCGTGCAGACCGACAAGGTGGCGGCGTGGTTCAGGGACAAGCGGGGCATCGTGCTTGCCATCCAGCGGCAGCCCGGGGTCAATACCATCGAAGTGGTGGAGTCGATCAAGAAGCTTTTACCCACGTTCCGCGCCGAAGTGCCTCCCGGCATCGACATCAACGTTCTGTTCGACCGCTCGGTCACCATCCGTTCTTCGGTCAACGAGGTCCAGTTCACGCTGATGCTCGCCCTCGCGATGGTGGTGATGGTGATCTTCGTGTTCCTGCGCAACGTGCCGGCGACCATCATTCCGAGCATCGCCCTGCCGATGTCGATCATCGGCACGTTCGCGCTGATGTACGTGTTCGGATACAGCATCGACAACATCTCGCTGCTTGCGCTCACGCTGTGCGTCGGTTTCGTGGTGGATGATGCGATCGTCATGCTGGAGAACATCAGCCGGCACATCGAAATGGGCAAGAGCGTGATGCAGGCGACGCTCGACGGCTCGAAGGAGATCGCTTTCACCATCGTGTCGATGACGATCTCGCTCGCGGCGGTGTTCATTCCGGTGTTTTTCATGGGCGGCATCCTCGGGCGCCTGCTGCACGAATTCGCGGTGGTGATCATCGTCGCGGTCCTTATTTCCGGCTTTGTCTCGCTGACACTCACCCCGATGATGTGCAGCCGCATCCTGAAGCCGCACGGCGCGCGCCAGAACCACGGGCGTACCTACATGCTGTTCGAACGGGGATTCGACGCGATGCGCGACGGCTACGCGGCCAGCCTGCGCTGGGTTCTCGCACACCAGCGTTTCACGATGCTCGTGTTCCTGGCGATCGTGGTAGCCACCGGCGTGCTGTTCGCGCGCGCGCCCAAGGGGTTCCTGCCGAGCGAGGACTCGGGGCAGCTGTTCTGCATCACCGAAGGCCCGCAGGACATTTCGTTCGAGGGCATGGTCGCGCTGCAGAACCAGGTCGCCGAGATCATCCGCCAGGACCCGAATGTAGAGGCCCAGATGTCGTTTGTCGGCGCAAGCAATTTCAACCCCGCGATGAACAGCGGGCGCATGACCATCACGCTGAAGCCCTTCAGTCAACGGAAGAACGCCGATGAAGTGGTGCGGGGCCTGCGGCCCAAGCTCGCGCGGCTGAACAACATCAAGGCGTTCGTGCAGAACGTACCCGCGATCCGCATTGGCGGCCAGCTCACAAAGGCGCCGTACCAATACGTGGTGCAGGGCGCCAGCACCGAACTGCTCTACAGCTGGGCGCCGCGCATCGAGGAGAAGCTGCGCTCACTGGCGGGACTGGTGGACGTGACCAGCGACCTGCAGATCAGCAGGCCGCAGGTGATGGTGGAGATTCAGCGCGAGAAGGCATCGTCGCTGGGGGTATCCGCCCAGCAGATCGAGGCGGCGCTCAACAACGCCTACGGCTCTTCCCAGATCTCGACCATTTACACCGCGACCAACCAGTACTGGGTGATCCTCGAGCTCGAGCCGCGCTTCCAGACCGATCCATCCGTCCTGCCGAAGCTCTACATACGCTCGTCCACCGGCGCGCTGGTCCCGCTGGATGCTGTCGCAAGGCTTTCTTTTGGCGTCGGCCCGTTGTCGGTGACCCATCTCGGCCAGCTTCCGTCGGTGACATTTTCATTTGATCTACGGCCGGGCGTGGCGCTTTCGCAGGCGATCGACGAGGTGCGCGCCGCGATGCGGGACCTGCAGGTGCCGGCGACGCTCAATACCTCCTTTCAGGGCACCGCGCAGGCGTTCGAAAAATCGCTGCAGGGAATGGGCATCTTGCTGCTGATGTCGGTCCTCGTCATCTACCTCGTGCTCGGCATACTGTACGAGAGCTTCATCCACCCGCTGACGATCCTTTCGGGACTGCCAACCGCCGGTCTGGGTGCGCTGCTCACGCTGATGGCGTTCGGCATCGAGCTCAACATGTACGCGTTCGTCGGCATCATCATGCTGGTGGGGATCGTGAAGAAGAACGCGATCATGATGATCGATTTTGCCATTGAGGCGCAGCGCAAGGAAGGCCGCCAGCCGCGCGATGCCATCTACGACGCGGGCATCGTACGGTTCCGGCCGATCATGATGACCACCATGGCAGCGCTTATGGGCAGCCTGCCGATCGCGATCGGTTTCGGCGCCGGCGGCGGTGCACGCATGCCGCTCGGGCTAGCGGTGGTCGGCGGCTTGCTTCTTTCGCAGGTCCTCACGCTTTACATGACGCCGGTCATCTACCTATTCTTCGAAGACCTGAGGAATCGGTTCGGGCGACGCGGTCAGCGGAGCGACGCGCCGGTCGCGCTGCCGACCGGCGGAGCCGCGCTGCCGGCCGGGCCGGCTGCCCCGCTTCGAGGCGACTAACTGGACGGATCTCCCGACGCCCTGCGTCAGGGATTGAGCTGCCGGTAAACCTGCGAAGCCACGGCGTAGAGGTCCTCGCGTTCCAACTCGCCGGACAATGCGTAACCGAATCCGCGGTCGATCCAGTAGAACACTCCGATCTTGCCTTCGCGCGCGTAGCGAAACGCCGTCTCACCGCTCGCACCGGGCTCGTTGCGAACGTAGAGCGTGAGCCGCCTTCCCGACTCATGCTGATACATGAACTGCGCCACCGGACCGCTTTCACCGGGCAACAGCCGTCCGCCCACCAGAGGAAACCCGGCGAGACGCGGAGCCCGCACGCTGCCGCCAAGCCGCTTGGAAAGCCACGCCACCAGATGCGCTTCCTGGTCAGCCCCGACCTCCACCGGATGGCGCACCTCGGGCGAATACGTCGCGTGCGCAATGGCAGCCTGGCGCGCGATGCCCGCAGTACTGCGTACCGTCGGCAAATTCCACGCATGCAACTGCCAACCCACCGTGCCCCCGACGGCGAGCCCGACCATCGCGCAGCCTGCCGCCACGCCCCAGCGCAACATGCGCGTGCGCGCCGCGCTGCGCGCGCCCTCGGCCGCATGCACCAATCGCTCCGGCAGCGGTTCATCGAGCACCTCGGCGTAAAGATCCCGCAATGCCTCGCGCTGACTGCCGTAGGCGGCAATGCGCGATGCTTCCTCAGGACGCGCTGCGAGGTAGGCTTCGACGTCGGCGCGCCGCGCCTCCGGCAACTGGCCATCGACGTAGGCTTGCAACTCCGCGCCGGTTACCGGAATCTCGTCCATGGCTTCACTTCACCCGCTTGAGCTTCACTGCCTGCAGGTGCCCGTGCATCAATGCGCGCAGCCGCTCGCGGGCACGCGAAAGGCGCGACATCACCGTGCCCAGCGGGATGCCGAGCGTCGCTGCCATCTCGGCGTAGCTCATGTCCTCGAGCGCCACCAGAAGCAACACCTCGCGCTGCTCGACCGGCAAGGCCGCAAGCGCGCGCTCGAGGTCGCGCAACTCGAGCGCAGCGTTCTCCGTCGGCTTGGCGTCCGCTTCGGGTGCATCTTCATCAAACTGAAGATGGTGGCGCAAGCCCCGCGTGCGGTTCACGTGGACGTTGTGCATCACCGTGAACAGCCACGCACGCAGATCGGTGCCGCGTTGCCACAGGTGGAACCGCGTCCAGGCGCGCTCGAGCGTGTCCTGAACCAGGTCATCCGCACTCGAACGATCGCCGGCCAGCGCGCGCGCATAGCGCCGCAGGCGCGGGATCAGCGCGACAAAGTCGCGAGCATGCTCCACGCCGCGATTATCGCCCGGCCGCCATCGGGCTCAGGGGCGCGCGAGCTGCCACACCTTGTTCACGCCGTCGCCGGTGCGGTCGCCGGGTTTCTGGTCCTTGATCCAAAGGTAGAGCGGTTTGCCCTTGTAAGCCCACTGTTTCGAGCCGTCTTCGCGGGTGATCACCGTCCAGTCGCTGCTCGAGGCATCTTCGGCCGCGACTCTCAATGGAGGCCAATTGATCGCGCACTTGTCATTGCATGCGCTCTTGCCGGCGCCCGCCGAATCGCGGTCGAAGGTGTAGAGCGCCATGCCGGCCCCGTTTACAAGCACGCCATCGGACACTTTGGCCGGCATCGTCACAGTCGAGGCACAAGCCGAGAGGACAGCGGCGGCAATAGAGGCGAACAGGATGCGTTGCATGGTGCGGGACTCCTTGGATTGGGGGAACTACATGCGGCCAACACGCCAGGCGAAGGGCTTATTCCACGCCGACCGCCAATTTACTCGAATGCCGCACCCGCGACGCCGTTGCGGGTGGGACTGGCCTCGGGTTATTTTTTTACTTGGAAATCGTCGTGGCAAGCCTTGCAGGCCTTGCCGACATCGCCCGCGGCCGCTTTCATCGCCTTCTCGTCGCCGGAGCGCGCGGCAGCCGCCAGCTTGCCGATCTCCTGGGTTTCCTTGTCGTAGGCCGCCTTGAACTTTTCCGGCTGCGACCAGATCTCCCCATTCGCGTCGGTGAAGGCGGCAATCCTGGCTCCGGCCACGGGTTTGTCGCTGCCCGGCACGAAGAAGCGGGTCGGGTTCATCGCCCACACCGATTCCAGCCGCAGCGCGTTGGCAACGAATATGTCCTTGTTGAACGGGATCTTTTCCTGCGCCATGGCGGAAACCGGGCCGAAGTTGATGGCGTTGACGCGCATGATGGATTGGCGGGCGCGGATCGCGTCCTCTGGCTTTATCTGAGCGTACGCGATCGTGCTCATGCCGGCGGCAAGAGCAAGGGCAGTGCCGAACTTGACGAAATTCTTCATTTTTTCTCCGTTCAAATGGGTTGGGAAACGGGTTGGGAAACGAGCAGCCACACTGCAATTGCAGCCGCGACAAAAAGTCCCAGCGCGAGCCACAGGCTGGAAAAACGCAGCGCGATAACCGGCGCGCCCGATGGCCACGCCCTGATTCCGGTGAACATGGCTTGCACGAGATTTTCGCCGCGCCCGAGCCAGTGGTAGATCACCGCGACCACGTGCAGCGCAACCAGTCCGAAAAGAATCTTGATGTTGAGCTTGTGCCATCCGGTGAGCTTGTCGCTCAGGTTCTTGCTGATGTACCGGTAAAGCGGGCCTTCGGTGGAGATGTCGTCATTGGCAAACAGGCCGGAACCCACCTGGAACAGCACCGCAAGCAGCAGCACGAGCACCATCCATCCGCCCAGCGGGTTATGGCCGGGATAGTGCGCAGGCCGATGCAAAAAAAGGTCCTTCGCGAACGCAAACACGCGTCCGGGCGAGTACAGGAAACTGGCAAAACGCGCGGTGGTGCTTCCGACCAGGCCCCAGACGATGCGAAACAACACCAGCGCGAGGATCGCGTAGCCGGACCGCATGTGCCAGACCATCGCATTGCCACCGACCAGGCCCGTGACCACCGATGTGGTCATCAGAACGACGAGCAGCCAATGAAATACGCGGACCGGCAGGTCCCAGACGCGCACGGATTGCGGTGGACGCTCATCCATTCAACTCTCCCGGGGCGAACAGTCGAAGTTCGGGGTTTATTCCACCCCGAACGAAGCGAGCACCCGCGGGGGCTACCTCAGTCCGGCGACGTACTCGGCGACCGCCTTGATGTCCTTCTCACTCATGCGCTCGGCAACACCGCGCATCATGCGGTTCGGATCGTTGGCGCGCTCGCCGCTCTTGAACAGCTTCAGCTGGGCTTCGATGTACTCGGCGTACTGGCCAGCGATGCGCGGGTATTGACTCGGCATGCCGGAGCCGTCCGGTCCGTGGCAGCCGGAGCACGCAGGAATGCCTTTCGCGGAGTTTCCGCCACGATAAAGCTTCTGCCCGGCGGCCGCGAGATCCCTGCTGCGCGCAGCAGCAGGCTTGAGCTTCTGGCCTGCGTAGTAGACGGCAAGATTGCGCATGTCGGCATCCGACAGGCTCGCCACCATGCCACCCATCACGGCGTTTTCACGCTCCGCCTTCTTGCCGCCCTGCGGCTTGAAATTGGCGAGCTGCTTGTGAACGTATTCCGGAATCTGGCCTGCGAGCTTCGGGTTGGCGGGTGCGACGCTGTTGCCGTCGGACGCATGGCATGCCATGCACACCTGGCCGGCGATCGTCTGGCCTTTCGCGGCATCGGGTTTCGGGGCCTGCGCGGGAACCGCGCCTGCGAGTCCTGCCAGGGCGACGGCCACAAGCCATGCACTGGCGCGTTTCGCCAGAGCTCGATCCATGTGTTTCTCCCTCGGTGCGCGTCGAAAAAAGCGTTATTCTATATTACCTTGCCCGATGAACCTGCCAGTCGAATTCCAGCGCATCGAGTACCTCGCTTCGGCCGGCCGGCTGCAGGAAATGCCGATCGAAGGACCGCCCGAGATCGCCTTCGCCGGACGCTCGAACGTCGGCAAGTCAAGCACCATCAACGCGCTTGCCGGCCGGCGGCGGCTTGCTTTCGTATCGAAGACGCCGGGGCGTACACAGACGCTGAATTTTTTTTCCTGGGCTGATCGCGCACGCCTGGTGGATTTGCCGGGCTACGGTTACGCGAAAGTGCCGAAGGCCCAGCACGCCACATGGAACGAATTGGTCGGAGGGTATCTCTCCGGCCGCGCGGCGTTGATCGGGGTGGTGGTGGTGATGGACGCTCGCCTGCCGGCGACGCCAAATGACCGGCAGATGCTTGCCTGGCTCGCTCCTTTCGCACGCGCGCGCAACGTGCGTTTGCTCGCACTGCTTTCGAAGGCGGACAAGCTCACGCGCTCGGAACAGATGCGCGCGCTGGTTGTGGGCGGGCGCGCGCTCGCGGCGCTCGAGCTCGATACCGAATGCACGCTGTTTTCCAGCCGCACCGGCCTGGGCGTCGAAGAGGCGCGCGAGGCCCTCGTCTCATGGCTCGCGCCGCACGGCGGAGCCGGAAATAAAAGGCCCCCGGTAAAGGGGATTCAACCGGGGGCGAAAGGCCTCAATTAGGATCAAGGCCCCCGCTCAGGGAGGAGAAGCGGGAGACGATCAAGTCGTCTACAGGTAAGATGGTCCGGTCGGCCAAAAAGTTCCCGTCGAAAAACTGTATACGAATCCGTGCCTTGGCCGGAGAATTCACCCCGAGCAGATCATGGCTAATGAGCATCCCAGACGGACGAAACCGGCATGAATATCTACGGCAGATTTCCCTCGGTGCGCATGCGGCGCATGCGGCGCGACGATTTCTCGCGCCGGTTGATGCGCGAGAACGTGCTGACCACCGACGATCTGATCTACCCGGTGTTCGTGCTGGACGAGCGCGACGTCGGTAAGGGCAAAGTCCAGGCAGTCGCCTCGATGCCGGGCGTCAAGCGCATGACCCTCGACAAGCTTCTCCCGGTTGCAGAGCAATGCGTAAAACTCGGCGTGCCGGTCATGGCCCTGTTTCCGGTGGTCGAGCCGAAGAGGAAGACGCTGCGAGGCGAAGAAGCCTTCAATCCCAGGGGACTGGTGCCGCGCGTGGTCGCGGCGGTGAAAAAACGCTTTCCCGAACTGGGCATCATGACCGATGTCGCACTCGACCCGTACACGTCGCACGGACAGGACGGGGTCATCGACGATACCGGCTATATCCTGAACGACGTCACGCTCGATGTGCTGGTAAAGCAGGCACTGGCGCAAGCGTCGGCGGGCGTGGACATCGTCGCGCCCTCGGACATGATGGACGGGCGCATCGGCAGGATCCGCGCCGCGCTCGAAAAATCAGGGCACATTCACACCAAGATCATGGCCTACTCCGCCAAATACGCCTCGGGCTTCTACGGACCGTTCCGCGACGCGGTCGGCTCGGCGGCAAACCTGGGCAAGAGCACCAAGAAGACTTACCAGATGGATCCCGCGAACGCGGACGAAGCGCTCTGGGAAGTGGGCCTGGATCTGGCCGAGGGCGCAGACATGGTGATGGTCAAGCCCGGCATGCCCTACCTCGACATCGTGCGACGCGTGAAGGAGGAATTCCGTGCGCCGACGTATGTCTACCAGGTGAGCGGCGAGTATTCGATGCTCGCCGGAGCGATCGCCAACGGCTGGCTGCCCGAGGACTGCATGCTCGAAGCGCTGCTTGGCATGAAGCGGGCCGGAGCTGACGGAATACTCACGTATTTCGCGCTCGAGGCGGCGAAGAAGCTGAAAGCCTAGCCGAATACCAGCGCGACTCCATGCGCCTGATCGGCGCCGATCGCGTAGGAACCGTCGGCAAGGGTAACCGGGTCGAACCCTCCCTTTCGCAGCACCTGCGCGGCGCGGGCGCGATCGACAACGCGGACGAACAACGCCGCAAGCAGCGGCCGCGGGCGCGCGGGCAGTGCGACACCATGCAGACGGTGGCCGAGCTTCCAGCGCGTCGACAGCGCGATTGGCGCACTGCCCGTTTCGACAAGCAGGCCTTCCTCTATATGCCGCGGCGCGACGCCGAAAATCCCGGCGTAAGCTGGTGCCGTTGCCTCCGGATCCTCGACCACCATGGCCACCGCGGCAAGTCCGGTAGCCCCGAGCGCATGCGACTGGTACTCCGGCCGCCACACCACGTCGCGCGTGAAATGCTGGCAGACGAAAGCGCGGCACCCTGGCGTCCGGTCCGCCGGCAGATGCACGACGCGAAACCGCGCGTCGCGCGCACCGCCGGGCAGTTCCACCGGACGGGAGAAATCCAGCGGCGCCGCAGCCTCGATCCCCGCATGTCGAAACGTCGCGTGCGCGGCGTCGGCGTCGTCGGTGGCGAGCGCGATTGCTGCAAGCCCATCTCCACTTGAAAGGAAATCGGTGAAGTACTGATTGGCCGGATGCGGCCGGGGCACGGCAAGAAGTTCGATGTAGTCGCGCCCGAACATGATGCAGTGATTCTGCGAACCGAGCGTGTGATGGCCGCGCGGCGTAAGCCCAAATCCCAACCGCGCGTAGGTGGCGCGCGCGCGCTCCAGATCGTGCACGCAGATGACGACGTGATCGATGCCGGTGACCGGACTATGCCCCACTTGCGAGTTCCAGCGTCTTGAGAAACCGCTCCGCGTTCTGGTAGCCGATCACGCGCAGGCCACGGATCTCGCGCCCCTGCGCATCGAAGAAGACGATCCCCGGCGGGCCGAACAGCGAGAAGCGCTTGAGCAGCGCCTTGTGTTCGCTCGTGTTGGCGGTGACATCGGCTTGCAACAACAGGATGCCATCGAGCTTCGCCTTCACGCGCGGGTCGGTGAAAGTGAAGGCTTCCATCTCCTTGCACGACACGCACCAGTCGGCATAGAAATCGAGCATCGTCACGCGTCCCGGTGCGGCGATGCGCTGGTCCAACTCGGCCAGCGAGCCGACCGGTTCGAAACGTCCGCCGGTTGCCACGGCAGCTGAGCCCGAAGGGGCGAACAGCCCGGCCAGCGGCCGCAGCGGATCGCGCGCGCCCGACAACGCGCCAACAATGAGTGCCACGCCGGCGACGAGCGCCATCAGGCCGAGCGCCTTGCCAAGCCGAGCCCACCCCGAAGCGCCCGCCGGCAGCCGGTCGATCGCGCGCAGGAACACGCCGCTTCCCACCAGCAGCGCTGCCCACGCAAACATCACCGCTGCGTCGGGCAGCACCGGCGCGGCGATCCATACCGCAACTGCCAGCAGCAGCACGCCGAAAAACTGCTTTACGGTCTTCATCCAGGCACCGGACTTGGGGAGCAGCGCGCCCTCTGAAACGCCCACCGCGATCAGCGGCACGCCCATGCCGAGGGCCATCGCGAACAACGCCGCGCCGCCCAGTGCGACGTCCCTGGTCTGCGATATGTAGAGCAGGGCGCCCGCGAGCGGGGCCACCACACAGGGACTGACGATCACCGCGGAGAGCACCCCCATCCCGGCGACCGAGGCGATGCGCCCCCCGGAGAGCCGTCCATGCACGTCGGTGAGGCGCTGGTGCAGAAATGCCGGCAGCTGCAGATCGTGAAAGCCGAACATGGACAGCGCAAGCCATACGAACACCAGCGCGAACGCGCCAAGCACCCACGGGCTTTGCAGCGCCGCCGCCAGCAGCGATCCCGAGTATGCCGCAGCGATCCCGGCCGCCGCATAAGTCACCGCCATGCCAAGCACGTAAGCCGACGAGAGCGCAAGGGCGCGCAACTTGTTCAGGCCGCGCCCCTCGCCGACGATGATGCCCGAGAGGATCGGCACCATCGGCAGCACACAGGGCGTAAAGGCAAGCAGCACGCCGAAACCGAGGAAGCTCGCCAGCACCAGCCAGAAGCTCCCCCGTTCGAACAGCGCCGCAATATCGTAATCGGTCGACGACGCCGAGAACCGGTCGCTTGGCGGCACACTGCGCGGTCCCTCCGTGAGCGATGGCGCGCCACCGGGCGTGTATGCCGCGAGTTTCACCTCGGCGCTCATCTCCGTCGGTACGTAACACACCCCTACGTCTGCGCAGCCTTGCGAAGTCACCTTGAGCCGCAGCGTCTGCGGCGCCGCGTCGAGCCGCTCGAGCGGCAGCCGGATTGCCACCGCCTTCCGGTAGGTTTCCATTCTGCCGAAAAACTGATCTTCCTTCACGTCGCCCGGCGGGAACGCGGGCGCGCCGAGCTTCGCGCGCGCCGCGTCCTCGGGCGAGCCGAGCGCAAAACGGAACTTGTCGCGGTACAGGTAGTAGCCGTCGGCGATCGCGAAGCTCACTTCGATCATGCTCGCGTCGATCGAGCGTGTCGACATCCGGAACGCCTTCTCCGGCTCCAGCAGATCGTCGCTGCCGCCAAATGGAAACGCGGCGGCGGCGGCGAACGCGAGGCCGGCCAGCACGAGTACTGCGACGAGGAATGCGATCTGGCGCCGGAGCATGGAGGAACAGGGGAAGGAATCAGCCGCGGGTTTGTTGGGCAACCCAGTCGAGATAGGCGGACAAGCCGCGCTCCACTGGGACCGCGATGATTTCGGGAAGTTCATACGGATGGTTGGCGCGGATGGCCTGCTCCAGAGCCGCGTAGCGTTCGCGTGTGGTCTTGATGAAGAGTGGAAACTCCTCGTCATGCTGCACGTCCCCTTTCCAGCGGTACACCGAGCGGCACGGCGAAAGGATGTTGACGCACGCGGCCAGTCCGTCCGCGACCAGTGCATCCGCGAGCTTGTCTGCCGCGGCACGGTCCGGAACATTGGTGATCACCAGCAGGGTCATGCGGACTGCGCTTTGAAAGATGAGCCAGAGGATACGCGATGCGGCACGCCGTCGTGCACGGTCGGGTAGGCCAGATGAACATCGAGGAATGTCTTCAGCCGCCAATTGTCAAGACGGCGTGATTCGCGCATGAATGAAAGGAGCCCGGCGGGGATGCGGCGCTCGGCCTCGGCAAGCGAAACCCTGGGCGGCCGCGTCAGGCCGTGCCGGTCTGCGACCAGATCGAACCAGTCGCCCATCGTGATCTGGCTGTCGTCGCTCGCATTGTAGACACCCGCGGGTGCGTCGGCTTCCAGCGCGCGCAGCACGATCATGGCCAGGTCGTCCGCGTGGATGTGGTTCGTGTATACGTCGACGGCATCCTCGAGCACGGGCGTTCCGGCACGCAGGCGATCGAGCGGCAAGCGATCGGCCGCGTAGATTCCGGGCACGCGCAGCACCACCAATGCGATGCCCTGCCTCGAGCACCAGTCGGTGAGCCGCCGCTCGGCGTCCAGCCGCCGCTTGGCGCGCGCGCTCTGCGGACGCGGCGGGCGCGTTTCATTCACCAACGCCCCGCCGCAATCGCCGTAGACGCCGCTGGTGCTGATGTAGGCGACGCGAGTTGGTAGAATCGCGCCTCGCTCGAGGGCGACCAGCAGCCGCGCGGTGCGCGCGTCGGCCTCGCCTTCGGGTGTTGGCGGCGCGCAGTGGAGCACAGTATCGGCCCAGCCCCCGGCGCGCGCGAGCGAGTCGGAGCGGTCGAGATCCGCGACGAGCGGGGTCACGCGCGCGTGAGCAGCGGCGCGGCGGGCCACGGCGCGCGCCTCGATTCCGGGTGGAAGCCGGTCACAGACGCGCCGCGCGATGTCTCCGTAGCCCACGATGAGCAGTCTTTGCATGCGAGTATTTTAGCGACCTGCCCCGATGCCTACCGTCACCCTCCAGCCAAGCGGCCACGTTTTCCAGGTAGAAGAAGGCGAGGCCATCCTCACGGCGGCGCTGCGGCAGGGCTTCATACTTCCGTACGGCTGCAAGAACGGCGCCTGCGGCACCTGCAAGGGGAAGATCATCTCCGGCAGCGTGGATTACGGCATCTACCAGGAGAAGGCGTTGCCCGCGGCGGAGCGCGAGGCTGGCAAGGCGCTTTTCTGCCAGGCCAAACCGCTCGGCGATCTGGTCATCGAGGCGCGCACCGTGGGCATGGCCAAGGACATCCCGGTCAAGACCCTGCCCTGCCGCGTGCAGAAGATCGACCGGGTCACCGACGACGTGGCGATCCTGTTTCTGAAGCTGCCCGCCAACGAGCGGCTGCAGTTCCTTGCCGGGCAATACATCGAGTTCCTGCTCAAGGACGGCACGCGGCGCAGCTTTTCGATGGCCAATGCGCCGCATGACGATGAGTTTGTGCAACTGCACGTACGCCACGTCCCGGGCGGCAGTTTCACCGACCACGTGTTCGCGAAAATGAAGGAACGCGACATCCTGCGCTTCGAAGGGCCGCACGGCACGTTCTTCCTGCGCGAGGATTCGCAAAAGCCGATCGTGTTCGTCGCCTCGGGCACGGGTTTCGCGCCGATCAAGTCGATCATTGAGTATGCACTGAACAAGCAGCTTGCGCGGCCGATGACGCTGTACTGGGGTGCGCGGCGGCCGAAGGATCTCTACCTGAACGACCTGCCGCTGAAGTGGGCCGCCGAGCATGCGAATTTTACGTACGTGCCGATAATTTCAGAAGCGCTGCCCGAGGACCAATGGACGGGTCGCACGGGGTTCGTGCACCGCGCGGTGATGGAAGACCTGCCCGATCTGTCGGGGTGCCAGGTCTATGCATGCGGGGTGCCGATCATGGTGGATTCGGCGAGGTACGATTTCATTGCGCAGTGCAAGCTGCCGGAGGACGAGTTCTTCGCCGACAGCTTCACCACTCAGGCGGATATTCCTCAGTCGCCGAAGTAGCTCACTGCCACGGCGTCAGGCGATTCGCTATTCTCAAGAATGGAAGCGCATGCGATAAGTGCAGTTCATTACATGCTCAGCTGCTGATCCCGTCGGATTGAACCTTGGCGACATTCATGCGGTTCAGGGTATGCTGCGAGGACTACAGTTACAGTACATGTTGGGGGATCGATTTCCGTGCCTAGCCTACAACGTCTCCGGCAGTTCGTCGACCGCGCGAACCTCCTCCTTCAAAATGATAGCGTTTACCTCAGTGGCTACTGGAACTCCACGAAATTCGGGTTTCATGCAAACGAGGCCTCCATTAATTCTGGGAACGTAAACTTAACGACCACGTGCTTCTGCGTTTTCGCGGCGCTTCGGAATCCTGCAATCCTGTCGCGTTTTCCTCTCGATCCGGCAACTACCGCCGATGGCGCCATGCTCACGCGGGTCGCTAAGACGTTGATTGGCCTGCCCTGGAAATCCGAAGACCTCGCGGAGAATAACCCCTATTCGGCCCCGATCGCGATTCGGACCCTTTACCGATTGCTTGAACCTCCGGTACAGGAGACCGCCATATCAGCGCTCCTCCGCGAGCCGAGCAGCAAGACGAAGCTGACAGCGGCGATGCAGGCCGTGTTGAAGGCAACCGAGGAGGGTGCCGCTCATTTTGAACAGTACGAGGCGTCCGCCTATCTTTCCTACTGGAGCTTCCGCGCATTGCGGAGCGAAGCTCAACATACGCTGCTCGATGCTGCGCTAACTGAGCAATGTGCCAAACGGGCGATCGCAATTGGCGAATGGGCCGAAAGAGAGGTGCATCGGCACCTCGCATACGACGCGGCCCAGGACGCCGCTTCCTTCGATGCAACACAGCTGACCTACGCCATCCGTATCTATGCCCAACACTCTGGCATCGTAAAAAAGCCGCTCAACCAAAAGCTGGTCGCGAAGGCAATCGAGGTCATCTTCTCCCGGCAAATGCCGGATGGGCTCTGGCCAAAAGCTCACCCGATCTTCCATTACAAGACACGCGGAAACGTTTACACCTTTACCTTCGAGATGCTGGACGTGATCTTATCGAAGTGGCTGCCTGCGGAGCTATTCCACCCCTACGTTGACAAGCTGGAAGCCTCCCTGCATTGGGCAGAACAAAACCGGATCGAAGGAGCCAAGACCTCTGGGTGGCGGTCGAATCACATTCCATTCGGGTCAGAGGCAGAGGGATGGAGCACAGCAGCCGTCCTCATTTCTATGTGGAAGGTCCGAACAATCGTCTCCCGCAACCTGAATGAGGAAATCCTCAACGAGTTCAGAGCACAGCGGTTCGCGCGTCCGGACGACACACCATTGGCCGAAGATAAGTTCTACGACTGCGATGTGCCACTGACACCGACGCAAAGCCTCAAAGGAATCCTGAAAAAATACCTAATTCTTCCGCATCGCCCCGATGGCACCAAAGAAGATCGCCGCTACTCGGCGGTCTTTTTCGGACCCCCGGGGACTGCGAAGACGACTTTAGCTGAGGCAATCGCTCGGGGTCTCGGATGGCCGTATATTTACTTGCAAACGAGCGATTTCGCCGGGGAAATGAACCAAGTCATTGGTAAGGCGCGAGACGTGTTCAGCCGACTGGCCCTACTCGAGCAGGCAGTTATTCTATTCGACGAGGTGGAAGAATTCGTTCGAGACCGTGACAAGGAGAAATCGCCTCAGAGCCGTATGCTCACCACGTCCATGCTTAGCTTGATCCAAGATCTTCGTGGTCAAAAAAAGGTAATCTTCATCGTTGCCACGAATTTCCTCGACAAGTTCGACGCAGCAATCACCCGCCCCGGGGGGCGATTTGACTTGATGATCCTGGTGGCGCCGCCTTCTCGCAGCGAAAAGGAGCGGATGTTTCGTGATCAACTGCTGAAGAAGGAAATGTTCAAGGACAAGGAAACGGAATTCTGCTCCGTGTTCAACACATTTCTCGCGAAGAACTACGAGACGGAAATTCAGTTGTTTGCCTTCGCCGAATGGCGTTCCTTCGTTGAAGAAGCGCTCCGTCACGCCGAGACGACAAGTACAATGGTTGAGCATGAGTTGGAGAGCATGCTGACGCGCCACAAGGAAGGAATTGCGATCCGCGGGTCTCTTCGGAAGGCCTACTCGGCCTCAAAGAAATTTGTCCGCATTTCTTAGGAAAGGCTAAGCCGTGTTGCTGACCTGTACCATTTCCGGAAGCTTTCGGCGCTTTCTTCCGCAAATCAGTGCAAAGATGAAAGAGTGCGCTGCGCATGAAGTTGCGGTTTTATCGCCTTGTTCCACCGAGGTCACAGGCGAGGAGGCGGGATTTATCTTTCTCAAGGGCGACCGAGGTGAGTCGAAAGAGATCGAGTCCGCCCATCTGCAAGCGATTAGGAAGAGCGACTTTCTGTATGTTGTGAACCCTGGAGGCTACATTGGCCCTAGCGCCACAATGGAGATCGGCTATGCCCTCGCTCTATCCGTCCCAATCTACTCTTTGGACCCGGCAACCGAATCTGTCTTGGCTATGTTCATGCGTTGCGAGAGGAGCATTGAGAAGGTGAAGCAGGCCTTAGGGGGCTCAACCGTCGCCGAGATTCCTAGGAGAGCCGACCTAGCGGTGCTACAAGCGTACATTCGCAAAGTTGTCCATTTCCGCGGCTTTGATGATGAGTCCGTGCGTGACGTGATGCTTCTTCTAATCGAAGAGGTTGGTGAACTTGCCAAGGCGATCCGCCGTGAAATCGGACTCAAAGTAGGCGTGACGAAACCGGAGGATCGCAAGCTGGTCGCTCACGAACTAGCCGATTGTTTAATTTATCTATTGGATATCGCCAATTTGGCGGACATCGATCTGGACGATGCCTTCCGGGCGAAAGAAGAGATAAACAATAAGAAGAGTTGGAAAATGGCCAACCGCCCTGACTGACTCTGCGCGGGTCCAACTGGGTAACTTGTCGATTCAGACGTGGTTCGCATGAGAGACGAATATCCGAACGATCTAATCAAGTCCGGTATTCGCGGCAAGTACACCAAGAGCTACCGCGAAGGCACGAACGTCGTGTTGATAGATCCAGACCTGCACAGACTTTTCCCCGATTCCAAAGCCGTCAATCGCGCTCTTCGTGAGTACGCTGCGACAAAGCGAACGGCCACCTGATTATTCAACCCCCTCGCCGAGATACGCCTCCCTCACCTTCGGGTCGGCAAGCAGCTTTTTCGCGTCGTCGGCAAGCGTGATGATTCCCGATTCCATCACGTAGCCGCGGCTCGAGGCTTCCAGCGCGAGCCGCGCGTTCTGCTCGACCAGCAGTATGGTGACGCCCTGTCTCGCGACGTCCCGCACGATCTCGAAGATCTTCGCCACCAGAATCGGCGCAAGCCCCATCGACGGCTCGTCAAGCAGCAGCAATTTGGGACGGCTCATCAGCGCGCGGCCGATCGCCAGCATCTGCTGCTCGCCGCCGGAGAGCGTGCCGCCGGTCTGCCCGCGCCGTTCGGCGAGGCGCGGGAACAGCGCGAAAATGCGCTCGCGGTCGCGGCGAATCGCAGGCGCATCGTCGCGCGCGAACGCTCCCATGGCGAGGTTTTCCGCAACCGTGAGCTGATGGAAAATGCCGCGCCCTTCGGGCACCATCACCAGCCCTTCGCGGACCAGTTCGAACGCCGGCCGGCCGGCGATCGCCGCGCCCCCGTACCGCACGCTGCCGGCGGCTGCGCGCGTAATTCCGACGATCGCTCGCAGCGTAGAGGACTTGCCCGCTCCGTTCGCGCCGATCAGGCAGACCAGCTCGCCTTGTTCGACGCGCAGGTCGATGCCCTTCACGGCGCGGATGCCGCCGTAGCGAACTTCCAGCCCTTCGACCTCGAGCAGGTTCATACCGCCGCGGGAGCGCCGAGATAGGCTTCGATCACGCGCGGGTTTTTCTGCACTTCGCCGGGCGGGCCTTCCGCGATACGCTCGCCGTAATCGAGCACCAGCACCCGGTCGCACACGCGCATCACCAGTTTCATGTCATGCTCGATCAAAAGGATGGTGATGCCGTCGCCGCGGATGCGCTCGAGCAACCCGCGCAACGCTGCAGTTTCCGACGCGTTCATCCCGGCCGCGGGCTCATCGAGCGCGAGCAGCTTCGGTTCGGTGGCGAGGGCGCGTGCAATCTCCAGACGCCGCTGGTCGCCATACGGCAGGCTTCCCGCCGCGTCGTTGGCGCGCGCCGCGATGCCGACGTACTCGAGCAGTTCGAGCGCGCGCCGCTCGATGGCCGCTTCTTCTCCGCGAGTGGCCCGGTCGCGCAACACGGCGCCGAGCACGCCTGCACGGGTGCGCACGTGGCGGCCGATCATCACGTTCTCCAGCGCCGAGAGATTGGCGAACAGGCGGATGTTCTGGAAGGTGCGCGCAATCCCCGCCTCGGCAACCTGGTGCGGCTTCAGGCCGGCGAGCAGCCGGCCGTCGAAACTGAACGCGCCTTCGTCCGGGAGGTAGATTCCGGTCAGCAGATTGAACAGCGTGGTCTTGCCCGCGCCGTTCGGGCCGATCAGCCCGTAGATCTCGCCGCGCCGGATGCTGAAGCCCACGCCGGCGAGCGCCTGCACGCCGCCGAAACGTTTCGACACGCCCTCGGCCTGCAGCAACGCGCTCATTCCTTGCGCTCCGCCAGTTCCCGCTTCCTTACAGCGGATGGCAGCAAGCCCGCCGGGCGGAAGCGCATGATCAACACCATCGCAAGGCCGAACAGCAGCATGCGGATCACCTCCGGTTCGACGAGCGATCTGCCGAACAGCGATTTCTGCACCGGTTCGACGGTGTAGCGCAACACCTCGGGTGCGAACGAGAGCAGCACCGCGCCGAGGATCACGCCCCAGACGTTGCCCATCCCGCCCAGCACGACCATCGAGACCACCATGATCGATTCGACCAGAACGAAGCTCTCGGGGCTGATGAAACCCTGGATGGCGGAGAACATCCCGCCCGCCAGCCCGCCGAACGAGGCGCCGATCGCGAACGCAAGGAGCTTGATGCTGGTGGTGTCGATGCCCATCGCGCGCGCGGCGGTCTCGTCCTCACGCACCGCCTCCCAGGCGCGGCCGATGCGCGAGTTCTGCAGCCGGATGGTGGTGATGATGACCACGATCATCACGGCCAGCAGAAAGTAGTAGTACTTGATCGGCGCGCTGAACGCGAGGCCGAACAGCGTCTCGCTCTTGCCGAAATCGAAGCCGCCGAGGCGGAAAGGATCGATGCGCGAGACGCCCTGCGGCCCGTTGGTGATGTTCACCGGCCGCGCGAGGTTGTTGAGGAATATCCGGATGATCTCGCCGAAGCCGAGCGTGACGATGGCGAGGTAGTCCCCGCGCAGCTTGAGGGTCGGGGCGCCCAGCAGCACCCCGAACAGGCACGCCACCAGCGCGCCGAACGGGAGAGTCAGCCAGAACGGCAGGTGCAGGTTGAAGTGCGGGCTGGCGAGGAGCGCGTAGACGTAGGCTCCCAAGGCGTAAAAAGCGATGTAGCCGAGATCGAGCAGGCCGGCAAAGCCGACCACGATATTGAGGCCCAGTGCGAGCAGCACGTAGAGAATGGCAAAGTTGGTGATGCGCACCCACGCCGTTCCGGCCTGAGCGAGTGCAAACGGCAGCGCCAGCAGCGCAATCGCAACCAATCCTGCCCCGACCCAGATCAGCGCGGGATTCCTCCCCTTCACGTCCGGTCTCCCACCCGCTCGCCGAGCAGACCGGTCGGACGGAACACCAGCACCGCGATCAGCACAATGAAAGCGAATACGTCCTGGTAATTCGAGCCGAACCAGTTGTTGGTGAAATCGCCGATGTAGCCAGCACCGAGCGCCTCGACCACGCCGAGCAGCACGCCGCCAAGCATTGCGCCCGGAAGATTGCCGATCCCGCCCAGCACGGCCGCGGAGAACGCCTTGAGGCCGAGCAGGGAGCCCATCTGGTAATGCGCGATGCCGTAGTAGCTGCCGACCATCACGCCCGCGACCGCGGCGAGTGCGGCCGCGATCAGGAACGTCACGGCGATGATGCGGTTGATGTCCACACCCATAAGGCCCGCGACCTGCGGATTCTGCGCAGTGGCGCGCATCGCCGTACCCAAACGCGTGCGGTACACCATCAACGCCAACCCCGCCATCATCGCCACGGAGGTTGCGATGATCGCGATCTGCACGTTGGTGATGATCGCGCCGCCGATGTGGTAGGGCTCGCTCTTGATGATCTGCGGAAACGCAATGAAGTTGCGGCTCCACACCAGAAGCGCGAGGTGCTGCAGGATGATCGACATGCCGATCGCCGAGATGAGCGGCGCGAGGCGCGGTGCATTGCGCAAGGGGCGATAGGCAATTCGCTCGAGGCCATAGCCGATCGCCATGCATACGGGGATCGCGACTATCGTGCCGGCGGCCACCACCATCAGCGGCGGCCAGCCGCCCGGGGCGAGCGCGGTAATGACGGAGAAGGCGACCATCGCGCCGATCATCACCACCTCGCCGTGGGCGAAGTTGATCAGCTGGATGATGCCGTAGACCATCGTGTAGCCGAGCGCCACGACGGCGTATACGCTGCCGAGGGTCACGCCGTTGATCAGTTGCTGGATGAAGATGTCCACGGCGAGGCTATTGTGCCGGAACCTGACGCAGAAAAGAAAACGGCACCCGCAGGCGCCGTTTCCATCGATACGAAGCGCCTCGTCTATTTCTTTGCTTCGTCCCTGGCCGGTTCGGCTGCGGGCTTGGGGGCTTCCGCGGGGACCGCCGGAGCCGCCATCTTCAGGTACTCGTCCACGGTCATCGAATTGCCGCCCTTGATGATCGCGATCGGCTCAATCTTGCCGCCCTTCATCGTGAAGATCGTCATCTCGGCATCCTTGCGGTCGCCCTTGTCGTCGAACTCGATCTTGCCGGTCGCGCCGGTGAAGCTCAGCTTGGCGAGCTCCGGCAGGTACTTTGCCGGGTCGGCCGAGTCGGCTCTTTTCATCGCGTCGATCAGCATGTTCGCCGCGTCATACGTGAATGGTGCGTACAGGATCGGGTCGACGTTGAACGCCTTCTTGTAGGCATCGAGGAATTTCTGCGACGCAGCCTTGACCGGGATGCCGGCCTGCGAGCACAACAGGCCCTCGGCGGCATCCCCGGCGAGCTTGCTCATCTCGTCGGTG
Source organism: Burkholderiales bacterium (assembly GCA_017880775.1). GTDB lineage: Bacteria > Pseudomonadota > Gammaproteobacteria > Burkholderiales > SG8-39 > JADGRQ01. Next base: position 170,295 of record JADGRQ010000001.1, read on the forward strand.
CACGCGCCGTCGCCGAACGCGAATACCGCCTTGATGCCGAGTTCCCTGCCCTGCTTCATCAGCGGGCCGCCGGTGGCATCCATGCCACCGTAGAAAATCGCATCGGGCCTTTTGCCCTTCAACTTGGTGAGCACCGCCTTCCAGTCGGTGGTCTTGTCGGTACCCTTCTCCCGCGGCAGCACCTTGATCTTGGCGGCAGTCAGCGTCTTTTCCACCTCGTTTGCCAGCCCTTCGCCATACGCCGTCGCGTCATCGATCACCGCCACGACCCGCGGTTTGGCGTTCGTCGCAAGGTAGCTGGCGATGGCCGGGCCCTGCTGGTCGTCGCGGCCGACTACACGGAACTGCACCTTGAATCCCTGCTCAGTGAGTTTCGGGTTGGTCGCCGATCCGGAAATCACGGGTATTCCGGCGCCGTTGTAGATCGATGATGCCGGAATCGACGTGCCGGAGTTGAGGTGACCAACCACACCGGCAACTTTTGCGTCCACGAGTTTCTGCGCAACCGTGGTGCCGACCTTCGGATCGGCCTGGTCGTCCTCGCCCATCATCACGAACTTCGCGTCCTTGCCGTCGATCTTGATCTTGGCGGCGTTGGCCTCGTCTACCGCCAAGCGCACGCCGTTCTCGTTGTCCTTCCCGAGATGCGCGATGCCGCCGGTGAGCGGTGCGACGCTGCCGATCTTGATCTCGATCGACGGCGGGGGCGGCGGGGGCTTCGGGGCTTCGACCTTGGGCGGTTCGGGCTTTTTCTCTTCGCCGCAGCCGATCACGCCGATCGCGGCGGCGATGAGGGTCAATGCGAGTTTGGAATGCTTCATGCGTTCTCCGAGAGGGGGATCAAAAGAGGCCAAATATCATACTCTGGCCCATGAAAAAAGCCGGGCTTTGCCCGGCTTCCCATCGGCGTTATCTCGACTACTTCAGGGACAGCACCCACTTCACCAGCGCGCTCACGTCGGCCGCGGGCACCGTGCTGTTCGGCGGCATCGGAATCTGGCCCCACACGCCGGTACCGCCCTTTTTCACCTTGTCTTCGAGCTTCGCCTGGGCGTCCTTGTCGGCGGCGTACTTTTTCGCCACGTCCTTGTAAGGCGGGCCGATCAGCTTCTTGTCGACCGCATGGCAGGCCGTGCAGGCGTATTTCTTGGCGAGCTCTTCGCTCGCCTGCGCCGGAGCGGCGCAGAACGCGCCGATCAGCGCGATCGGCAGAACCAAGCATTTCATCATGAGTCTCCAGTTGAAAAACCGCGCAATGCTACCGGATATCGACGCATTTGCAAGCGAGCGTCTCCGCTACCGTACGACAAGCCTGCTTCAACTGCGCCAGATCGTCGATCGGCAGCAGGCAATTAACGCCTTGGCATACCCACGCGTTGACAGGCGGTTTCCCGGGCGGTTTGTCGAGCACCGGGGGTAATCCCGCCGTCCCTGGCTGGATCGTCAGCACTAGGCAATGCGGCAGATGCTCCCGCGCCAGTTCGCCGCTCCAGGCTTGCGCGTGCACGGTCTCCCCGCGGATCACCACCGTGGTGGTGGGAACAATCGCCTCCGAGAGCGCTGTCAGCAGGCCCGCGAACCCGCCCGGGTGCTCGCTCATCCCGGGGTAGAACAGTTCCAGCGTGCGCTCCGCGGCAATCCGGTAGCGGTCCTCCCCGGTCAGCGCAGCCAGGCGCTGCAGCGCATGCGCAGCGATACCGTTGCCCGACGGCGTGGCGTTGTCGTGCCCGGTCTTGGCGCGATGGATCAACTGCTCGTGGTCGCTGGCGGTGAAAAAGAACCCGCCGGAGGCCGGGTCCTCGAACTGCTCGAGCAGCACGAGCGCGAGCTGTTCGGCGAATTGGAGGTCGCGCTGCATGAATTCGGCCTGCATCAACTCGAGCACTGCATCCAGCAGAAAAGCATAGTCGTCCAGATACGCGTTCAGGTGGGCGCGACCGTCCTTGTAGGTCGCGGCGAGCCGCCTCCCATTCCACATCGCGCGGCGTATGAACTCGAGCGCGCTGCGTGCGGCATCGAGCCAGGCCCGCTCGCCGAACACGCGCGCCGCGCGAGCCAGCCCCTTGATCGCGAGCGCGTTCCACGACACCAGTACCTTGTCGTCGCGTCCGGGACGGACGCGCTTCCCGCGCGCCGCAAACAGCTTCGCGCGCGCGGACTCGAGCAGCGCTTGCGCACCCGCCTCGATCGGCTTCGATACATGCAGATTCCAGTGCCGGTCCTCGAAGTTCGGCGCGCGGTCGAGGCCGTAATGTGCCGCGGCCACGGCGTACTCATCGCTGGTGAGCAGCGCGCGCACTTCCTCGCGCGACCAGACATAGAATTTGCCTTCTTCGTGCTCCGAATCCGCATCGAGCGAGGAGTAGAAGCCCCCCTCGGGCGATTGCATCTCGCGCATCATCCAGCCGGCGGTCTCGCGCACCAAGCGCGCGTACAGCGGATCGCGCGATACCTGCCATGCCTGCGCGCATAGCGCCAGCAGCGGACCATTGTCGTAGAGCATCTTCTCGAAGTGAGGGATCGTCCAGTACTGGTCGACGCTGTAGCGGGCGAAGCCGCCACCGAGCTGGTCGTAGATTCCGCCTTTGGCCATGTTCTCGAGCGTCGTGAGCGCCATCGCGCGCGCATTGGCGTCGCCCGCGGTTGCCCATCGGCGAAAGCACAGCTCGAGGTCCGTCGGATGCGGAAACTTCGGCGCACCGCCGAATCCTCCGAAGCGCGAGTCGAAGCTCGCGCGCAGGCCGTCGATCGCAGCCTCGATCGGCGCCGCAGAAAACTCCGAGCGGTGGCCGCTTTCGCGAGGCAGCGTACGCGACAAGGCCGCGAGGATCTGCGCTCCCTGCTCGGCAATCTCGGCGCGCTTCTCCCGCCACACTGCGGCAACGCGTTCGAGCAGATCAGGAAATCCAGGCAGGCCATGGCGCGCGCTCTTTGGAAAGTAGGTGCCGCCGAAGAACGGCTTGCCGTCGGGCGCAAGGAACATCGTGAGCGGCCAGCCACCGGCACGCTGCGCGATCATCTGGTGGGCAGTCTGATAGATCTGGTCGAGGTCGGGCCGTTCTTCGCGATCCACCTTGATGTTGACGAACAGGCGGTTCATCACCGCGGCCACTTCCTCGTCCTCGAAACTCTCATGCGCCATCACGTGGCACCAGTGGCAGGCCGAATATCCGATCGAGAGCAGGATCGGCCGGTCTTCGGCCTTGGCGCGCGCGAGCGCTTCGGGCCCCCACGCATACCATTCGACCGGATTGGCAGCGTGCTGTTGAAGGTAGGGCGAGGTTTCCTGCGCCAGGCGATTGGGCATGCGGACGATCGTTTGCAGCGAGGCGGCGATTATTGCAGCATTGGCGCATGCAGGATACGAAGGACCCTCGCGCGGCGCAGGTCTTGCAGTTCTGGTTCGGCGAGTATGAGCGCAGCGGCGATCGCGATCCGCGCTGGTTCCGCAAGGACCCCGCATTCGATGCGGAGATCCGGACGCGGTTTCTCGCGCTGCATGAGGAAGGCGCTGCGGGGCAGCTCGCGGCATGGATGAACGCGCCTGGCGATTGCCTCGCGCTGGTGGTTGCGCTTGATCAGTTTCCGCGCAACATGTTCCGCCCTCCGGGAACAGATGCGGCGCGCGCCTTCGCCACCGACGCGCTCGCGCTTGCGGCGGCGAAGCGCGGCGTGGACTCAGGTTTCGACACCGTCCTGCGGCCCGCCGAACGGATGTTTCTTTACCTGCCGTTCGAGCACAGCGAGTCGCTTGACGAGCAATGGCGCTCGATCGCGCTCATGTCGCGGCTCGAGCTCTATCCGGAAACCGCCGGCATATCCCCCTACGCGGTACGGCACTGGAAAATCGTGCGCCGCTTCGGGCGCTTTCCGCACCGCAACGCCGTGCTCGGCCGTCCCAGCACCCCGGAAGAAGCCGAGTTTCTGAAGCAACCCGGCGCGGGGTTCTAGCGTTCGCTAGTCGGTCACCGCGCCCTTCGACGCGGTCGACACCAACTTCACGTACTTGCCGAGCAGGCCGCGCGTGTAACGCGGTTTTGGCTGCTTCCACTTCCTGCGGCGCGCGGCAAGTTCCCTGGAGGAGACATTGAGCTGGATCAAGCGTTTCTTCGCGTCGATGGTGATCGAGTCGCCTTCCTTCACCAGCGCAATCGTGCCGCCGACGAAGGCTTCGGGTGCGACGTGGCCCACCACCATGCCCCAGGTGCCGCCTGAGAATCGCCCGTCGGTCAGCAGCCCGACCGATTCGCCCAGCCCCTGGCCGATCAAAGCCGATGTCGGTGCGAGCATCTCCTGCATGCCGGGGCCGCCCTGCGGCCCTTCGTAGCGGATCACCACGACGTCGCCCGGTTTGACCTTCTTCGCCATGATCGCCTTCATTGCCAGAGGCTCGGAGTCGAATACGCGCGCGGGGCCGGTAATCACCGGATTCTTGAGGCCGGTGATCTTGGCCACGCAGCCTTCGGTCGCGAGATTACCCTTGAGAATCGCCAGATGGCCTTGCTTGTACATCGGGTTGCTCCACGGCCGGATCACGTCCTGGTCGCTGCGCGGTTCGGCGGGAATGTCCTTTAGCTCCTCGGCCATGGTCTTACCGGTGATGGTCATGCACTCGCCGTGCAGGACGCCGTTTGCAAGCAGGATCTTCAGCACCTGCGGCACGCCCCCCGCGCGATGGAAGTCGGTCGCGACGTAACGACCGGAGGGTTTCAAATCGCACAGCACCGGCACCTTGCGGCGCACGCGCTCGAAGTCGTCAATGGTCCACTTCACTTCGGCGGCGTGCGCGATGGCGAGGAAATGCAGCACCGCGTTGGTCGAGCCGCCGGTGGCCATCACCAGGCTGATCGCGTTTTCGATCGATTTGCGCGTGATGATCTTGCGCGGGCGCAGGTTGTTCCTGATCGCCTCGACCAGCACCTTTGCGGACGCGGCCGCCGAATCCGCCTTCTCCGCATCGGGCGAGGCCATCTGCGAGGACCCCAGCAGGCTCATGCCGAGCGCCTCGAACGAAGAGGACATGGTGTTGGCGGTAAACATGCCGCCGCAGGCGCCGACCGAAGGGCAGGCATTGCGCTCGATGCCGTCGTAGTCCTCCTGCGACATCTTCCCGGCGGAAAACGCCCCCACCGCCTCGAACGCCGAGACAATGGTGAGATCCTGGCCTTTCCACTTGCCCGGCTTGATGGTGCCGGCGTAGACGTAGATTCCGGGAACGTTGATGCGCGCAAGCGCCATCATGCCGCCGGGCATGTTCTTGTCGCAACCGCCGACCACCAGTGCGCCGTCCATGGCCTGGCCGTTCACCGATGTCTCGATCGCGTCCGCGATCACTTCGCGCGAGACCAGCGAATACTTCATCGCTTCCGTGCCCATCCCGATGCCGTCGGTCACGGTCGGAAAACCGAATACCTGTGGCTTGGCACCTGAATTTTCTAGAGCGACGATCGCGCGGTCCACCAGCGGCTGGATGCCCGCGTTGCAGGGGTTCATCGTGGAGTGGCCGTTGGCCACGCCGACGATCGGCTTGTCGAAATCGCCGTCCTTGAAGCCGACGGCGCGCAGCATCGCGCGGTTGGGCGATCGCGCGACGCCTTGGGTGATGAGCTGGCTGCGCCGATTGTCTGCCATGAAATCTCCTCGCTGGTAATAGAATGCGATTTTATCCGAGGCGCAGGCACTTTACGTGTTGATTCACCCGAACTTCGATCCGGTCGCCATCGCAATCGGCCCGATTGCGATCCGCTGGTACGGCCTGATGTACCTCGCCGCATTCGGCGCGTTCTGGTGGCTCGGCACGCGGCGCATCGCGGCAGGGAACGCGCCGATCACGCGCGCGCAGTTCGACGATCTGCTGTTCTTCGGCATCCTTGGCGTGATTGCGGGCGGCCGGCTCGGCTACGTGTTGTTCTACAAGCCCGCGTACTACCTGTCGCATCCGCTCGAGATTTTCGCCATCTGGCAGGGCGGCATGAGCTTCCACGGGGGCTTCCTCGGCGTACTGATCGCGATGGCGTTCGTCGCGCGCAAGCACCAGCTCGACTGGTGGCGGCTGATGGACTTCGTCGCGCCGCTCGTGCCCATCGGCCTCGCCACGGGTCGTCTGGGCAACTTCATCAACGGCGAACTCTGGGGGCGCGTCACCGGCGCGCCCTGGGGCATGGTGTTTCGCGGCGCAGGCGAGCTTCCGCGCCACCCCTCCCAGCTCTACCAGTTCGCGCTCGAAGGCGTGATCTTGTTCCTGCTGTTGTGGTGGTTCTCGTCGACCCCGCGCCCGCGCAGGCAGGTGTCCGCGCTGTTTCTCATGGGGTATGGGGTATTTCGCTTTATCGCGGAGTTCGCGCGCGAACCCGACGAATTCCTCGGCGTCCTCGCGCTCGGCCTGACGATGGGCCAGTGGTTGTCCGTTCCGATGATCCTGGCCGGCGCGTGGCTTTTCATCGCCTTGCGCGAGCCGCGCTGAAGCGGGCATTGGAACCCATCGTCTCGGCCGTGATTCCGCTTTCCGGGCTCGTGCTCTGCGGATACATCGCCCGGCCGGGCGGTAGCACGATCATTCAGCCCCGATCTCGCGCACGTAGACGCGGATCAATTCGGCCAGATCGCGCGATCCGGCAATGAAACGGCAGCCCGCGCGCTGCGCAGGCGCGCCGTCTTCGAGCGTGACCGGCTGCACGTGACACACCTCCAGGTTCACGAGCACCGTCCTTCCCATCGGGAAGATGATCTTCGAACGCGGCAGTTGCATGCCGGGCGCGAGGCGGACGCGCGCGTTGTACACGATCGTCCCGAGCCCGCCGGGGCTTACGTCGGTCACCCGCGCCTCAAATGGGTTGGCTCCCGCGGAGTCGGCAATGCAGCGCAGCGATGCGCTGTCCGCAACGTCGCCAACCGGGATCCGGGGGTGCGCGCGGCGGTGCACCCGAACGAGCGCCTCGGGCAGCGGAAAGCGGATCGCGGCCCGGTCCTGGTACTGCGTCTCGCGCGGGGCGCGCGCGATGAACTCCAGATGTGCGGGCCCGTCATTGCAGCGGAAAGTCACCGACTCCTGCGCGAGCAGCGCGGAATTCGCCGCCTTGCTGGGACCGTAATCGACCAGGATGAATCCATCGCGAGAATCCACCCGCAGCAGTCGGCTGGTGAAACGCTGCTTCCCGCCGTCGAGGAAAGCGGTGAGCGGCTCGCCACCGCTCCGGATGGTCTCCAGAATGCGCGCAATCTCGATTTGGGATCGCACAAGCACTCCGGTTGCAGCCGAATCTGATTGCATTTCCATCCTCCGCCGTTTTATCCCAGCGCCAGCGCGAGCACTCGCGCGACATGCAGCGCTTCACGCTGCGCCCCATCGGCGATTTGGTGCCGGCAACTGGTCCCGTCGGCGACAATGATCGCACCGTTGCCCGCCTTGCGCACCGCGGGCAGCAGGCTCTCTTCGGCCATCTTCATCGAGACGCCGTAATGCTCGGCCTCATAACCGAAACTGCCGGCCATTCCGCAGCAAGATGATTCGATTGTCTCCACCTCCAGCTGCGGGACGAGCCGCAACGTCTGTTCGACTGCAGGCATCGCCCCGAACGCCTTCTGATGGCAGTGGCCGTGCAGCAGGGCTTTCTTCGCCAATGGCTTCAGCGAGAGTTTCAGCGCCCCGCGCCCTGCCTCCCGCGCGAGGAACTCTTCGAACAGCAGCGCCTGCTGCGCGAGCGCCGCGGTTTCGACGCCGGGAAGCAGAACCTTGAACTCGTCGCGCAGCGAGAGCAAACACGAGGGTTCGAGGCCGACGATCGGAACTCCGCGCTCGACGTACGGGCGCAATGCCTCGAGCATGCGGCGCGCTTCGGCGCGGGCCTCGTCCACCCGCCCAACCGACAGAAAAGTCCGGCCGCAGCACACCGGCGGCGCAACCTGCACGCGATAGCCGGCGGCCTGCAGCACCTTGAGCGCGGCGCGCGCATTTTCCGGCTCGAACCAGCGATTGAAGGTGTCCACGAACAGCACTACGTCGCACGTGCGTTCAGTCGTTTCTGCGGGCGCGCCGCTGCGCCATTTTGGCAGTGAGCGCTCACGCGCGAATCCCAGCCAGCCCTTGCCCAGGTCCTGCAATCTGTTTGCGAGAGGCGCGAATTTCGCCACCCAGGGGGCGTAGCGCGGCAGCCAGCCGATCATCCGGTCGCGTGGCGTAAGCCCGTGGCGCTGTTTGTAATGATGCAGAAATTCGACTTTCATGCGTGCCATGTCGACGCCGGTCGGGCATTCTCGCCGGCAGCCCTTGCAGGAAACGCACAGTTCCATCGCGTCCTTCACCGCGTCGGAAGTAAGCGCATCCGGCCCGAACTGGCCCGACAGCGCCAATCTCAGGGTGTTGGCGCGGCCGCGCGTCAGGTGCTTCTCGTCTTTGGTCACGCGGAACGACGGGCACATCGTACCGGCATCGGACTTGCGGCAGTGGCCGTTGTTGTTGCACATCTCGGCGGCTTTGTCGAATCCGCCCCATTCGGACCAGTCGAGGACGGTGATGGGCACCTTGGTCGCGTAGCCGGGCGGAAAGCGAAACAGCGTCCGGTCGTCCATTTTCGAGGGACGAACGATCTTGCCCGGATTCATCAGACCCTTCGGATCGACCCACGACTTGATCTCGCCGAGCGCAGTAGTGAGGCGCGCACCGAAGAATGGCGCGATCCATTCCGAGCGCACCAGCCCGTCGCCGTGCTCGCCCGAGTAAGCGCCCTTGTACTGCTTGACCATCTCGCAGGCTTCCTCGGCGATCGCGCGCATCTTCTGCGCACCGTCGGTGCGCATGTCGAGGATCGGCCGCACGTGCAGCGTCCCGACCGACGCATGCGCATACCAGGTTCCGCGGGTGCCATGCTTGTGAAACACCCCGGTGAGCCGATCGGTGTACTCGGCCAGGTGCTCGAGGGGCACCGCACAGTCCTCGATGAAGGAGACGGGTTTTCCGTCGCCCTTCATCGACATCATGATGTTGAGACCCGCCTTCCTGACCTCCCAGATATCTTTCTGCGCTTTCGCGTCGGTCACTTCGACGACGCTCCCGGGTTGGCCGAGGTCGCCCATCAGCTGAACGAGGCGTTTCAGCTTGGCGACCTGCTCACCGTTGTCCTCGCCGGAGAACTCCACCAGCAGGATCGCGTCCGGCTCGCCGAAGATGAACTGCTCTACAGTCGCACGGAACGCTTCGATCTCGCGCGCCAGCCCGATCATCGTCCGATCGACCAGTTCGACCGCGGAGGGACCGAGCTTCACGATGTGCTGCGTAAGCTCCATCGCGGTGTGGAAACGCTGGAAGTGGACCACGCCCAGAGCCCGTGCTGGCGGCAGTCTGGAAAGCTTCAAATGTAAGCGTTCACTTACTGCAAGAGTACCTTCTGATCCTACCAGCAGATGAGCTGCGTTGGCATGCGGCGGCCCGAGGTGGTCGAGGTTGTAGCCGGCAACCTTGCGCAATACCTTCGGGAAGCGCGCCTCGATTTCGTCTTTCTCGCGCTCGAACAAAGCGCGCAGTTTGCGCACGAATTCCAGGTAGCCTGGCGGGCCCGCAGCGTTGTGCATCGGCCCGAACCTCCAGCGCTCGCCGGTTGCGGTAAGCGCATCGATCGCGAGCACGTTGTGCACCATGTTTCCGTACGCGATGGAGCGCGAGCCGCATGAATTGTTGCCCGCCATCCCGCCCAGGGTCGCCTGCGCGCTGGTCGAGACATCGACCGGAAACCACAATCCGTCGGCGCGCAGCTTCGCATTGAGCTGATCGAGCACCAGGCCCGGCTGCACCACCGCGACGCGCGCCTCGGGGTCGTAGTCGATCAGCTTGTCCAGGTGTTTGGTGAAGTCGATCACCAGTGCGCGGCCGACCGCCTGCCCGCACTGGGAACTGCCCGCGCCGCGCGGCAGGATCGGCGTTTCGCATTGCGCCGCGATCTGGACGGCGACACGCACCGCCTCGTCGCTGCGCGGAACCACCACGCCGAGCGGCTCGATCTGGTAGATCGAAGCGTCGGTGGCATAGCGACCACGGCTCGCGCGATCGAACAGCACCTCGCCGTCGAATTCGGCGCGCAGGCTGCGCTCCAGCTCTGTCGCGTTCACGCGGCGGCTGGCGATGACAGGACGCCGATCACGCTGGCGAGCTTGTGGGTGAGATGGTCCGAGAGCAGTGCCTTGAGGCGCGCGCTGTCGCGCGCGTCCAGTGCGGCCAGTATCTCGTCGTGCTCGCGCATCGCTTCGTCCCAGCGCTTCTTGGTGAGGTTCGCCATGTAGCGCGCCTGCCGCACGCTCGCGTTAAGCTGGCGGTAGAGCTGATAGAGCACGGCGTTGCCGGAGTACTTGACCAGTTTCAGGTGGATCGCCTGGTTGAACTTGAAATAGCCGGCGAGGTCGCCGCGCGCATGCATCGCGAGCATTTCATAATGCAGCGCACGGATCTCCCCGAGGTGAGCGTCAGTCGCGTTGCGGCAGGCAAGTTCACCCGCGAGCGCCTCCAGCACGCCCATCACCGCAAGGGTCTCCGCCACGCGCGCCGCTTCGACCTTCGCGACGATCGCCCCGCGATTGGGCAGCAATTGCACCAGCCCTTCGGCGGCAAGCAGCTTGATTGCCTCGCGCAACGGAGTGCGGGAAACCCCGAACTGCACGCACAATAGCCGCTCGTTCAAACGTGTGCCGGGCGCAATCCGCCCTTGGACGATCAACTCCCGCAATCGGTCGACCGCCTCCTCATGCAACGGGCGGCGCGTAATCTGGGGCACCTGCAGTGTCGCGATGTCTGCCATGCTTGCATGCGATCCTATTCGCATGCAGAATACAAAGAAAGCTTGCTGCGTGCAACGCTGAGCCCTTAGTTGCGCACGAAAATCCAGTTTGCATGCAAATCATGGAGGCTCGATGAACTACCGTGCCGGTCGTCACTTCCTGCAGATTCCGGGCCCCACGAACGTTCCGGACCGGGTGCTCCGGGCAATCGATTTTCCCACCATGGATCATCGCGGACCCGATTTCGCCGAGCTCGGCAAGGCGGTGATCGCCGGAATGAAAGAGGTGTTCAAGACTACAGCCGAGGTAGTGATTTATCCGGCCTCGGGAACCGGCGCATGGGAAGCGGCGCTGGTGAACGCGCTTTCTCCGGGCGATGCCGTGCTGATGTACGAAACCGGGCATTTCGCGACCCTGTGGCAGAAGCTTGCAACACGGCTGGGTCTTGCCCCGGACTTCCTTCCGGGCGATTGGCGCAGTGGTGCCGACCCCCGAAAGATCGAGGAACGGCTGCGCGCCGATCCGCAGCACCGTATCAAGGCGGTGTGCGTGGTGCACAACGAAACCTCGACGGGCGTCGTTTCGCGCATCGCCGAAGTGCGCAAGGCGATCGATGCGGCAAAGCACCCGGCTCTCCTCATGGTCGACACTATCTCCTCGCTGGCTTCGATCGACTACCGCCACGACGAATGGGGCGTGGACGTCACGGTGGCCGGGTCGCAGAAGGGTCTCATGCTGCCGCCGGGGCTGTCGTTCAACGCGATCTCCGGGAAAGCGCTGGACGCGGCGAAAAGCGCGAAGCTGCCGCGCAGCTACTGGGCCTGGGACGACATGCTCGCCAGCGGCAAGAGCGGCTATTTCCCGTATACGCCTGCCACCAACCTGCTCTACGGCCTGCGCGAGGCGTTGGAGATGCTGCGCGAGGAAGGGCTCGACAAGGTCTTCGCGCGCCATGCGCGCCACGCCGAGGCGACGCGATGCGCGGTGCGCGCGTGGGGGCTCGAGGTCCTGGCGACCAACCCCGCGGAGTTCTCCGGCTCGCTCACCGCGGTACTGGTTCCCGCGGGCGTCAATGCCGACCAGGTGCGTAAACTGATCCTCGATCACTTCGACATGTCGCTCGGAACGGGTCTGGGCAAGCTTGCCGGCAAGGTGTTCCGCATCGGGCATCTGGGCTATTTCAACGATCTGATGCTCATCGGCACGCTCGCAGGATGCGAGATGGGGCTCGAACTCGCCGGCGTTCCGGTGAAAAAGGACGGCGTGCAGGCGGCGATGAGCTATCTTGCGAGCTGCGCCAGGACACCGGCCCGGCAGGCCGCCTAGGCGACTCGGAAACCAATACAGGAGGAGTGACATGAAGAGAAAACTGGGGTCTTTCGCGAGCGCGCTTGCCTGCCTCGCACTCACCACCGGTTCCGCGTCCGCGTGGGAGCCGAGCAAACCGGTCGAAATTGTCGTCGCGGCCGGCGCCGGCGGGGCTTCCGACCAGATGGCGAGGATGATTCAGGTCGCCATCCAGAAGAACAATCTGATGAAGCAGCCGATGGTCGTCTCGCTCAAGGGCGGCGCGTCGGGCGCGGAGGCGCTGATATACATGAAAAGCAGCAGCGGGGACGCCAACAGGCTGCTGATCGCCTATTCACTGATCTACATGCTGCCGCTGTCGGCCAAGATCCCGTTCAACTGGCGCGATCTCACACCGGTTTCCGTGGTTGCGCTCGACCAGTTCGTGCTGTGGACAAATGCGCAGCTTCCATACAAGACGGTGAAGGAATTCGCCGACGCCGCCAAAAGCGCGAATCCCCCCTTCAAGATGGGCGGCACCGGCTCGAAGCGCGAGGACCACGTCCTCACTGTCTTTCTCGAGAAGAAGACCGGCGCGAAGTTCGCGTACCTGCCGTACAAGTCGGGCGGTGAGGCGGCGACGCAGTTGGTCGGCAACCACACGCAGTCGAACGTCAACAATCCGTCGGAGAATCTGGAAGTCTGGCGCGCCGGGCAGGTGCGCCCGCTCTGCGTGTTCGACAAGGAGCGCATCCAGTACAAGACCAAGGTCACCGACACCATGTCATGGAACGACATCCCGACCTGCAGGGATCAAGGCGTAGACGTGCAGTATCTGATGCTGCGCGCCATGTTCCTGCCCGGCAAGGTGACGCCCGAGCAAACCGCGTTCTACGTCGACCTGTTCAGGAAAGTGACCGAGACCCGGGAATACAAAGAATACATGGAAAAGCAGGCGCTCAAGCCGATCTTCCTCACCGGCAAGGACATGCTGAAGTTCCTGGAAGAGGATGATGCGCTCAACAAGAGCCTGATGACCGAAGCGGGCTTCGTCGCCAACTAGGCTGAAGCGATCAATGCCGGAAACGGAAGCCGAAATCGTCGTCGAAGACCCGGGCGCGCCGGCGGGCGACTCGCCGGCACTGACCACCAATCGCACCGTCGAAATCGTCGTCTCGTTATTGCTGCTGGCGCTCGCCATGCTGCTGGCGTTCGACAATTGGCGCACCGGCATGTCATGGGATTCGACCGGCCCGCAGGCCGGCTATTTTCCGTTCTACCTCTCGGTGATCCTCGCCGGCGCCTGCGTCTATGGCATCGGCAGGGAATTCCTGCCACGCAGGCAGACGAGCGAAACATTCGTTACGCGCGACCAGCTGCGGCGCGTGCTGCAGGTATTCGCCCCGACCCTGCTGTTCTGCCTGTTTACGCAATGGCTCGGGCTCTATGTGGCGAGCTTCCTGCTGGTCGCAGGTTTCATGGCGTTCATCGGACGCATCGCGGCCTGGAAGTCCGCGCTCACGGCCTTCCTGTTTTCGCTCGTCATGTTCGTCACCTTCGAGATCGCGTTCGACGTCATCATGCCGAAGGGGCCGCTCGAAGCCCTGCTCGGCCACTAGGGCGGGGTGCGATGGAGGCTTTCGGCCTTCTCGTTTACGGCTTCAGCGTCCTGCTGACCTGGAAGACACTCGCGCTGATGATGGTCGGCCTGGTGCTCGGGATTTTCGTCGGCGTTCTGCCGGGCCTCGGCGGACCAAACGGCGTCGCAATTCTGTTGCCGCTCACCTTCACGATGGATCCGACCTCGGCCATCGTGATGCTCTCCTGCATCTACTGGGGGGCGCTGTTCGGCGGCGCGATCACGTCGATTCTGTTCAACATCCCGGGCGAGGCGTGGTCGGTGGCAACGACGTTCGATGGCTACCCGATGGCGCAGCAAGGCAGGGCTGCGGAAGCGCTGACCGCGGCGTTCACTTCGTCCTTCATCGGCTCGCTGGTCGCGGTGCTGCTGATTACGTTCCTCGCGCCCGGCGTCGCCTCGTTTGCACTGAAATTCGGGCCGCCGGAATTTTTCGCGGTCTATCTCCTCACCTTCTGCTCGTTCGTCGGACTCGGGCGCGAGGAGAAGCACAAGACCATCATTTCCATGACGCTCGGCCTGCTGCTCGCCGGCGTCGGCATGGACACGGTGTCCGGCCAATTGCGCATGACCTTCGGATTGAGCGATCTCCTGCGCGGCATCAACTTCCTGGTGGCGGTCATCGGCCTGTTCGGCATCAGCGAAATTCTGCTGACGATGGAAGAACGGCTCGCGCTACGCGGCCATCCTGCCAGGATCAGCCTGCGCGTGGTGCTGAAAGTGTGGAAAGAGCTGCCTCAGTATTGGGTGACGCTGCTGCGCTCGTCCGCGATCGGATGCTGGCTCGGCATCACACCGGGCGGAGCGATCGCGGCTTCCTTCATGAGCTACAACCTCGCCAAGCGCTTTTCCAAGGACAAGGATTCGTTCGGCAAGGGCCGCATCGAAGGCGTGTTCGCGCCGGAGACGGCGGCGCATGCGTCGGGCACTTCGGCGCTCCTGCCGATGCTCGCGCTCGGCATCCCGGGCTCGGGCACGGCGGCGATCCTGCTTGGCGGCCTGATGGTCTGGGGGCTCAACCCCGGCCCGCTGCTGTTCGTTGAGCACAAGAGCTTCGTCTGGGGGCTGATCGCGTCGATGTATCTCGGCAATGTCGTCGGCCTCGTCCTGGTGCTCACGACCGTGCCGCTCTTCGCCGCCGTCCTGCGGGTGCCGTTCGCGGCGATCGCGCCGATGATCGTGGTGTCTTGCGCGATTGGCGCTTACGCAATTCAGAACGCCATGTTCGACATCTGGCTGATGCTCGCCTTCGGCATCGTCGGGTATGTATTCAAGAAGATCGGCATTCCGCTCGCGCCGTTCACGCTCGCGCTCGTGCTCGGCAACCGCGCCGAGGATTCCTTCCGGCTGTCGATGATCGGGGCGGGAGGCGATATGCGCGTGTTCTGGTCGAACGGCCTCGTGGGCTCGATCACGACGTTGGCCCTCATCCTGCTGTTCTGGCCGCTCATTTCCAGCGCGATCGCGCGGATTCGGCCGGCTGTCCGGGGCGGCGCATGAGCGGCGAAATCCTGCTGTCGCGTGACGGCGATATCGCCACCGTCGCGCTCTCCAACCCTGAACGCATGAACGCGCTCGACAAAAGGATGTGGATGGGCCTGGGTGCGGCAATACGCGAGCTCGACGCTGACGAGAGCCTGCGCTGCATCGTACTGCGCGGCGCGGGCGAGAAGGCTTTCGCGGCCGGCGCCGATATCTCCGAATTTCATGCCGAACGGGCAAACGCGGAGCAGGCGAAAAAGTACGGCCAGGACGTCGCGAGGTCGATGCGTGCGCTCAGCGAATGCCGCCATCCGACCGTGGCGCTCATCCGGGGAGCCTGCGTCGGCGGCGGGCTGCTGGTGGCATCGCAATGCGATTTGCGGATCTGCAGCGAATCCGCGCGCTTCGGCGTGCCGGTGAAGAACCTCGGGCTGACGGAAGCCTACGACGAGTTGCAGGGAATGATGCTCGCCGTTGGACGGGCAGCGTCTCTGGAGATTCTGCTCGAGGGACGTATCTGGGGTGCACGTGAAGCGTACGAGAAGGGACTTGTTTGCCGGGTGGTGCCGGATGCCGATGTGGTCACGGAAACCTATGCGACCGCACGCCGCATTTCCGATGGGGCGCCGCTGGTCGCGCGCTGGCACAAGAAGTTCATCGGCCGTCTGGCGGATCCGCGGCCTTTGACGGCCGAGGAACACGACGAAAGCTTCGCTTGCTTCGATACGGAAGACTTTAGAACCGGGTTTGCGGCATTTCTCGCCAAAAAGAAACCCGGTTTTGTAGGGCGCTGAGTTGAGCGACCTGCGCGGCGCGGTGCTGGGGCGCAAGCGCGGCGGCCACGCTAATCGGCTACTACGTGGCCGATTCGCTCATTCCGGTCGCAACGCTCGGGCTGGTGTACCTCGCGCCGATGTACTACCTGCTGATACTGACCGGCGGAATCAGGCCGTCCTGATGTTTATTGGCCGGATGTACGCCAGCGCACGGAGCGTTTCGGGCAAGTCGACTAGCATCTGTCTGCTTATCTTGAGTGAAATCAAACCAAGGAGAAGCAAAATGAGTATCGGATTGATTCTTCTGATTGTGCTGGTGCTGGCGCTTGTGGGTGTAATTCCGACCTGGGGTCACAGCAGCAAATGGGGTTATGGCCCCAGCGGCGGTGTCGGATTGGTGCTGTTGATAGTGCTGATTCTGGTGCTGCTGGGCAAGATATAGCTTGCTGATTCAATTTAGGCGCTGAGCCCCCGAATTGTCTCCGGCTACATCTTATGTGCGATACCGCACGGAAAAATCTTCAGGCAGGGCGGATAATTTGTGACGGGGCGCACCCAAGGCCGGGCACAACGGGTATTGAGTAGCACGCCGATCGTTTCCAACTTCAGAAAGGTAAACCATGAATACCAGACTTGCGACCGCTCTAGTGATTGGCGCCCTGATGGCTCCCGTGGCCGGCTATGCTGCGGATACCAAACCGATGAAGGAAAGTATCAAGGAAAACGTCGGCGATTCGGTGATTACTACCAAGATAAAAGCCAAGTATGCCAAAGATAAGGGCGTCAGCGCGCTGAACATAAAAGTCGACACCGACGACAAGGGCGTCGTGACACTGAGCGGCGATGCCAAGAGCAAGGCGGAAGCGGATAAGGCCGTTAAGATTGCGCGCGCTACGAAAGGCGTGACTTCGGTCAACAACGAAATCAAGGTTCAAGCCAAGTAATACCCGGTCAGCAAGACCAAGCAAGGATCTAAGGTCGTGGTCGAGGGAGGTGCGGCTCGGTAGTGGCCGCACGCGTGTGGGGTCTTTTCGCGCGTCGTAATTACCCGCCGCGCGACCCGATCACCTTCTCCGCCTCCAGCCGGTCGATTTCTGCCTTCCCGAGCCCGAGCAACTCGCCGAGCACTTCGCGCGTGTGCTGGCCGAGCAAGGGTGGTGCGCGGCGGTATTCGACCGGCGTTTCGGAAAACCGCATCGGGTTCGCCACACCGGGCACGCGTACGCCGTACGGGTGCTCGAGTTCGATCTTCGTGCCGTGGTGCGTCGCCTGGGGATGGGCGAGCGCCTGCCGATAGTCGTTGATCGGACCGCACGGCACACCGGCGCGGGAGAGAATCTCCTCCCACTCCATGCGCGGTTTGCTGCGGAAAACCTCCGAGAGCAGCGCAAACAACTCGGCGTGGTTCGTCATGCGCGCCCCGTTGTCGGTGAACCTCGGATCGACAGCGAGCTCGGGCTTGCCGATCGCGCGAGCGAGCGACGTGAACTGCGACTGGTTGGCGCTCGCCACCACCATCTGCCCGTCGGCACAGGGAAACACGTCGTAGGGCGTGATGTTGGCCGAGGAAGTTCCGATGCGCCCCGGCACCTTGCCGCTGATGAAGTAGTTCGACAGGGCCCCCGAACTCATCGCCAGCACCGTGTCGAACAGCGAGACGTCGATGTGCTGCCCGGCGCCGGTTAAGTCGCGGTGATGCAGCGCGGCGAGGATCGAGACGGTCGCATACATGCCGGTAAACAGATCCACAATCGGGATGCCCACCTTTTGCGGCCCACCGCCGGGACGATCGTCACGTTCGCCAGTGACGCTCATCAGCCCGCCCAGGCCCTGGAACAAATAGTCGTACCCGGGTCGCTCGGCGTAGGGGCCGTCCTGGCCGAAACCGGTGATCGAGCAGTACACGATGTGCGGATTGACCGCGCGCATCGAGGCATAGTCGAGTCCGAACTTCTGCATTCCGCCGACCTTGTAGTTCTCGATCAGGACGTCCGAACGCTCTGCCAGCCGGCGCACCAACTGCTGGCCTTCGGAAACGGCGATATCGATCGCCACCGAGCGCTTGTTGCGGTTGGCAGAGAGGTAATACGCCGACTCGCGCGTCGGCTCGCCCTGCGCGTCCTTCAGCCACGGCGGCCCCCAATGACGCGAGTCGTCTCCGGCGACGGGGCGTTCGACCTTGATCACGTCGGCGCCGAGATCGCCCAGGTTCTGCACGCACCACGGCCCGGCGAGCACGCGCGACAGATCGAGCACACGCAGGCCATGCAGTGGTCCGGGCACGTTTCCCGCTCTCAGGTCTTCCGCAACCAGCGCGGCTTGCGCTTCTCGGCAAATGCGGCGATGCCTTCGCGCGCGTCGTCGGTTTCCCACAGATCGGCGAGCACCCGCGCGGTGTGCGCGATAGCAGCGTCGCGCTCGAGGCGCGGCACCTCGGCGATCAGCCGCTTGCAGGCGGCCAGTGCGCTCGGCGAGCACTGCAGGATCGCATCCAGCTCGTGCTTCACTTGCGCATCCAGTTCGCCGCGCCGCACGACGCAGTCGTACAGCCCGAGGCGCAAGCCCTCTGTCGCGGGGAAGCGCTGTGCGGTGAGGAACAGCCGGCCGGCTGAGGCCGCGCCGATCCGCTCCAGCACGTAAGGCGAGATCGTCGCCGGCGCGATGCCGATCTTCGGTTCGGTAAAGCCGAACGTCGCCGTGTCGGAGGCGATTGCGATGTCCGCAATCGATGCCAACCCCGCCCCTCCGCCATGCGCCGGGCCATTCACGCGCGCCAGCACCGGAAC
The DNA here is from genome assembly GCA_017880775.1 of Burkholderiales bacterium. GTDB lineage: Bacteria > Pseudomonadota > Gammaproteobacteria > Burkholderiales > SG8-39 > JADGRQ01. The sequence goes on from JADGRQ010000001.1 coordinate 189,029, forward strand.
CGGAAGCGCACGGATCGCAGCCAGCATCCCCGCAAATCGCTCGCTGCGCCGCACCCGCAGCGCGCGCTCGCCCGCCACGGTCTCGCGCATCGACTTGATGTCGCCACCGGCGCAGAAGCTTTCGCCCGCGCCGGTCAGCACCACGGCCCGAAGAATCGTATCGCCGCGCAGCGCATCGATGGCCCGCTCGAGCGCCGCCGAGAGTTCCGGGCTGAGCGCGTTGTGTGCATCGGGGCGATTGAGCGTGAGCGTGACGATGCCGTCCGCGCTGCGCTCTACGAGGAGAACGTCAGATGTTGAGACTGCGCTCATGCCTGCGCTGCCTGTTGTGGATCGATGACTGCGAGCCGCGCGCCGGGCGCAACCTGCATGCCGACGCGTACCAGGATCTCGGAGACGACCCCGGACACGCCCGCGGCGACATGGTTCTCCATCTTCATCGATTCGATGACCACCACCGATTGCCCCTTCTTTACCGCCTCCCCCGGTCCGGCAAGGATCGCCGCGACCCGGCCCGCGAGTGGCGAGCGCAGCAGCGGTTCACCGGCCGCCCCGCTCGCCCGTGCGGCAAGCGTGACGTCGCTGAAGCGGCGCACGGCGCCGCCCGCCTGCAGCCAGAGGATGCCGCCGGTGAACGCATGGGCAACGGCGACGCTCACGCCGCCGATCTCGATTTCCCCATCGCGAATCGCCGCAGGCATTGGTTCGCCGCTTTCGATGTTGATCCAGAGAGCGGCCGCTTCGCGGCGTATGCGGACGCTGCGGCGCAGGCCTTCGCATTCCAGTTCGATGGTCTGGGAAAGCACGCCGACCGCCGGATGCGCGCCGCGCACCGCGCGCGGCCCGAAGATGTAGCAGATCAGCGCCGCCCGCAGGAAATCGCTCTCCTGTGGCGCGGCCGCAATCAGCGCACCGCGGTGCGCCGCGATGAAGCCGGTGCCGGCCTTGCCCGCCACGAACTCGGGGTGCGTGAGGCATGCGATCAGGAAATCGCGATTGGTGACGACGCCAAGCGCGCAGGTATCGCGCAGCGCGGCGACGAGACGCGTGCGGGCTTCGTCACGCGTGGCACCATGCGCGATGATCTTGGCCAGCATCGGGTCGTAATAGGGTGTCACCCGCGTGCCCTGCTCGACTCCGGCATCCACGCGCACACCCTGCGCGACCCGCCAACGCTCGAGGGTGCCGGTCTGGGGCAGGAACCCCTGCGCTGGATCCTCCGCGTACAGGCGCGCCTCGATGGCATGGCCGCGCAACTCGACGTCGTCTTGCGCAAACGGCAGCGCCTCGTCTTGCGCGATGCGCAACTGCAGCTCGACCAGATCGAATCCGGTCGCCAGCTCGGTGACCGGATGCTCGACCTGCAGGCGGGTATTCATCTCCATGAAATAGGATTCGCCGCTCGAATCCAGCAGGCACTCCACGGTACCCGCTCCGACATAGCCGATCGCACGCGCCGCGGTCACCGCAAGCTCGCCCAGGCGCGCGCGCAGCCTGGCGTCCACCGCGGGCGATGGAGATTCCTCGATCACCTTCTGATGGCGGCGTTGCACCGAGCAGTCGCGCTCGCCCAAGTGCACGACATGTCCGTGCGCATCCGCCATCACCTGTACTTCCACGTGGCGCGCGCCGTCGAGCGAGCGCTCGAGAAGAACCTCGCACGAGCCGAAAGCCTGTTCGCTTTCGGTGCGCGCCGAAGCCAGCGCCGCTGCGAATTCATCCCGGCACCCTACGCGCCGCATGCCGCGTCCGCCGCCGCCGTCGGCCGCCTTGATCATCAGCGGATAGCCGATGCGCTGGGCTTCGTCGGCAAGCCTTGCGTCGGACTGGGCTTCCCCCGAGTAGCCCGGAATGCACGTCACGCCCGCAGCCTGCATGCGGCGCTTGGCGGCGGACTTGTTCGCCATCGCGATGATTGCTTTAACCGGCGGGCCGACGAACACGATGCCCGCCTCGCCGCAGGCGCGCGCGAAGTGCGGATTTTCCGACAGGAAGCCGTATCCCGGATGCACGGCTTGCGCAGCGGTGCGGCGGCACGCGTCGAGTATCCGCTCGATCGAAAGGTAGGACTCTGCAGCGCTCGCCGGGCCGATGCATACGGCCGCATCGGCGGCGCGCACGTACGGCGCGCCGCGGTCGGCCTCGGAATACACCGCCACGCATCGCAAACCCAGACGACGCGCGCTGCGCATCACGCGCAACGCGATTTCGCCGCGATTGGCGATCAGAAGGGTCTCGAATCTCATTTCGGCTACGGCCGCGCCACGCCAAACTGTACCGGTCGCAGGCTGCGGCGGCGCGCGCTGGCGCACAGATCGAGCGCCATTGCCAGCACGGCGCGTGTGTCGCGCGGGTCGATGACACCGTCGTCGAGCAGCAGGCCCGAAGTGTAGAAGGCGTCGGCCTGGCGCTCGAAGCTCTCGAGGATACGGCTGCGCTGTTCTGCGAGCATCGCCTCATCGAGCGCTGCGCCTCGGCGCCTGGCCGCGCCGCGCGCGACGAACTCCATCGTGAGCGCCGCCTGCTCGCCGCCCATCACGGTGGTTTTCGCATTTGGCCATGTGAAGGCGAAGTCCGGGTTGAATCCCCGGCCGCACATGCCGTAGTTGCCGGCACCGACCGAGGCGCCGATGTGCAGCGCGACGCGCGGAACGTTGGCATTGGCCACGGCCTGGATCATTTTCGAGCCATGCTTGATCATGCCGGCTCGCTCCGAATCCACGCCTACGATATAGCCGGTGGTGTTGTGCAGAAAAACGAGCGGCGTGCCAGACTGGCAGCACACCTGGATGAAATGGGTCGCCTTGTTCGCGCCGGCGGGATCGAGCGGACCGTTGTTGCCGATCAGACCCACGGCGCGGCCCGCAACGCGCGCATGCGCGCAGACAGTAGCAGGACCGTAGAGCAGCTTGAAGTCCGTGATGTCCGAACCATCCACGATGCGCGCCAGCACCTCGCGCACGTCATAAGACCGGCGCGCCTCGAGCGGCACCAAATCGAGCAACTCCTCGGCCGGGTACGCGGGAGGCTCCCCGCCGAGGGATTCGACGGAACGATCCCATTCGAGCACGCCCATCAACTCGCGCGCCAGGCGGATCGCGTCGCGGTCGTCCTCGGCGAGGTACTCCGCGAGGCCGGATACCGTGGCGTGCATTTCCGCGCCGCCGATGGTTTCCTCATCGGCCTCTTCGCCCGTGGCGGCCTTGAGCAGCGCCGGCCCGGCAAGAAATGCGCGCGACCGGTTCCTGACCATCACCACGTAATCCGACATGCCCGGCATGTAGGCCCCGCCCGCCGTGGAAGCGCCGTGCACGATGGTGATCAACGGGTTTCCCGCAGCGGAGAGCTTCGCCAGGCGGTAATACAGCCCGCCGCCGTGGATGAAGTGCTCGACCTGGTAGGTGAGCAGGTTCGCGCCGGCCGACTCGACCAGATGCACGAACGGCAGCTTCTGCTCGAGCGCGATGTCCATCGCGCGCAGCTGCTTTTCCAGGCCCATCGGCTGGCGCGCCCCCGCGGCAATCGCGCTGTTGGTCGCGGATACCAGGCAGCGCACACCGGAGACGATGCCAATGCCGGTAATGCTCCCGCCGCCGGGGATGGATTTGCGCGGATCGTCCACTTCCTGCGCGTAGCCCGCAAGCGTGGAAAGCTGCAGCCAGGGCGAACCGGTATCGAGCAGCAGCGCCACGCGCTCGTGCGGCATCAGCTGCCCGCGCTCGCGGAAGCGCTTTTCGGCTGCCTGCGCCGCGTCGAGCGAACGGCGCTCGAGCGCGCGCCACTCGGCAATGCGCGCAAGCGACGTTTCCCGGTTCTCCTTCGCCGCTCGGCCCTGCGTGTCGATGCGTGATTCGAACTTCGGCATGCGCTCCTGACTGCTTGCTTGGTTGCAGGGCGCAAGGCTAGCATGGTGCTCATGGCCAGGGACAAGATCGTTCGCATCGGCGGCGCCAGCGCCGCCTGGGGCGATTCGTCGCTGGCCACGCCGCAACTTCTGGCGGCGCCGCGCATCGACTACCTGGTCTACGACTACCTCGCCGAGACCACGATGGCGATCCTCGCACGCCAGAAGCAGAAGAACCCGCAGATGGGTTACGCGCACGACTTCGTGACCGGAGCAATCGGCGAGAACCTGCAGTCGATCGCCGGACGCGGCGTGAAACTGGTCGCCAACGCGGGCGGCCTCAACCCGGTGGGCTGCGCACAGGCGATCGACAAACTCGCACGCGACGCGGGCGTTTCCTTGAAGGTTGCGGCAGTGGTCGGCGACGACGTGATGGCGGAGCTCCCCGCGCTGCGTGCGGCCGGCGCGCGTTGCTTCGAAACCGGCGTGCCTCTGCCCGAGAGCATCCTTTCGGCCAACGCGTACACCGGCGCCGGCGGCATCGCCAAGGCCCTGGCGCTCGGTGCGCAGGTGGTCGTCACCGGGCGCTGCGTCGACAGCGCGGTGGTGCTCGGCGTGCTGGTGCATGAGTTCGGCTGGGCGTGGAACGACTTCAACCGGCTTAGTCAAGGATCGCTCGCCGGGCACATCATCGAATGCGGCGCGCAGGCGACCGGCGGATTGTTTACCGACTGGGACCAGGTACCCGGCTGGGACCGGATCGGCTACCCGATCATCGAGTGCGCAGCCGACGGCACGTTCTTCGTTACCAAGCCGGAGGGCACCGGGGGGCTGGTGCGGCCCGCAGCGGTCGCCGAGCAGGTCCTCTATGAGATCGGCGATCCAGCGGCCTATGTGCTGGCCGACGTAACCTGCGACTTCCGCAATGTCAGCGTCGAAGCCGCGGGGGACGAACGCGTGCGCGTGTCCGGGGCGCGCGGGCGGGCGCCGACACCGGACTACAAGGTCTCGATCACCTATGAACGCGACTTCCAGATCGAGGTGCTGCAGATGATCCGCGGACTGAACGCCATTGCGAAAGCGCAGAAGACCGCCGAAGCCTTCCTCGCGCGCACGCGCCGCATGATGCACGAGCGGGGATTCGGCGATTACGCCGAAACGCGCGTCGAGTTGCTCGGCACCGAATCGATGTACGGACCGCACGGCCGAATCAAGGACTCGCGCGAGGTGGTGCTGCGCATTGCCGCGCGGCACGCTTCGCGCGCGGCGCTCGAGTGCCTGCGCAAGGAGGTCGCATCCGCCGGCGTTTCGATGGGGCCCGGCACGCGCGGGCATTTCGGCGGCCGGCCGGATATCCGGCCCTGCATACGGCATTTCGCGACGCTGGTTCCAAAGGAACGCGTACATCTGAGCGTGCTGCTCGAAGGACGCGAGACGCCGGTCCAGGTTGCGGCAGCAGCGGCGCCGACCGCGCCGACCGCGCCGGTCGCGGGGGCAAGCGCCGCCGACGCGCCCGTCGACCCGGTCACCGTGCCGCTGGTGCGCATTGCGCACGCCCGCAGCGGCGACAAGGGCAATACCTCGAACATCGGCGTGATCGCGCGCAAGCCGGAGTACATGCCCTGGATTCGCCGCTCGCTCACCCCGGAGGCGGTCGGTCGGTACTTTGCCCACCTGATGACCGGCAACCACGTTGAACGCCATGAGTTGCCCGGATTGAATGCGCTCAATTTCCTGCTGCACGATGCGCTTGCCGGAGGTGGCACGTCATCGCTTTCTTCCGATCCGCTCGGCAAGTCCTACGCCCAGATCCTGCTCGACTACCCGGTGGAGGTCCCCGCAGATCTGCCCATCGACCGCGTGCGGTTTGAGGAACAGGGCCGGTAATGTTCGAAGGGCTCAACAAGGCGCGCCAGCGCGCGCGCGACGACACATCGATACGCGCGCTGCGCGAAACCTGCCGGACGCTGATGAGCGAGCGTGGGGTCGCAGACAGCGTCAAGTTCGCGGTCTCGCTGATCCGCCAGTACCAGGCGCTCTCCGGCGACGCCCGCGCCGAATTCTTCTCGATGCTTGCCGAGGATTTCTCTCCCGACCCGCAACAGGTGCTGGAGCAGGCGCAGCGGTACGCCGAAACCCGCTCGGCGGAATCGATGGTCCGTCTGTTCCACCTGGCCGAACCGCCACGCCAGGAACTTCTGCGCCGGATCAATCGCGCACCGAACGGCGCTGCGACGCTGCTCGGCATTCGCGCGGACCTGCTGCGCGAACTCAAGCGCAGACCCAAGCTGCAGGCGGTGGAAGCCGACTTCCGCCACCTGCTCGGTTCCTGGTTCAACCCGGGCTTCCTGAACCTGGCGCGCGTCGACTGGCGCTCGCCCGCGCGCCTGCTGGAGCAGATCATCCAGCACGAGGCAGTGCACGCGATCCGCGACTGGAACGACCTGCGGCGACGCCTCCAGTCCGACCGGCGCTGCTTTGCGTTCCTGCACCCGGCCCTGCCGGAGGATCTGCTGATCTTCGTGGAGGTCGCGCTGCTGAACGCGATGCCGTACTCGATCGCGCCGCTGATCGACGGCAACGATGTCGATCCGCACCCGGAACGGGCACAACATGCGGTGTTCTATTCCATCTCCAACTGCCAGCCGGGGCTGCGCGGGGTCTCACTCGGAAACTTTCTCATCAAGCAGGTGTGCGAAACGCTGAAAGCCGAGTTCCCGCGCCTCGCCCGTTTCTCCACGCTCTCGCCGATGCCCGCCTTCGCGGCATGGCTGCGACACGGCGCGCCGTTCGATGCGGGACGACTTCCGAAGGGCGCTGGCGAACGCGTGGAGCGTGCACGAGACCTGCTGCGCAGCGCGTTCGGCGAATCGCTCGAGGCGCCCGACCTTGCCGCGCTGGAAGGCGCGGGAAAACCCGTGCGCGAGGCCTTGCTGCGGATGGGCGGCGCCTACCTGCTGCTCACGCGGGACGACGATGCCGCGAGCGACCCAGTCGCGAAATTCCATCTCGATAACGGCGCCCGGATCGAGCGCATCAATTTTCTTGCCAACCGCTCGGCGCGCGGCCTGCGCGAATCCTGCGGGTTGATGGTGAACTACGTCTACGACCTGCGGGCGATCGAGCAATGCCACGGAAATTTCGTGGAAGGGCGGATCGCGGCTTCGCGAGAGCTGTTGCAGCGCGTCTGAGCCCCATGAGCGCGGTAAACTCCGCGTGCAAGCCGCACATGAACCCGATGAGTCCAAGCATACAAGTCAGTTCCTGAAAGGACGCACCATGGCTGGCCCCCTCTCGCACATCCGGGTTCTCGATCTCTCGCGCGTGCTCGCGGCGCCTTGGACGGGGCAGAACCTTGCTGACCTCGGGGCCGAGGTGATCAAGATCGAGCGCCCGAAGACGGGCGACGATTCGCGCGCCTTCGGGCCGCCCTGGCTGAAAGACGCGAATGGTAATGATACGAGTGAATCGGCGTATTTTGCCTGTGCCAATCGCGGCAAGAAATCGCTCACGCTCAACCTCTCGAAAGCCGAAGGCCAGCGCATCGTGCGCGAACTCGTCGCGCAATGCGACGTGCTGCTGGAGAACTACAAGGTCGGGGATCTTGCGCGTTACGGTCTCGGATGGGATGACCTGAGAAAGATCAATCCGGGCCTCATCTACTGCTCGGTCACCGGTTTCGGCCAGACCGGCCCGTACCGCGAGCGCCCCGGCTACGATTTCATGATCCAGGGCATGGGCGGGTTGATGAGCGTTACCGGCGAGCGCGACGAACTGCCAGGCGGCGGTCCGCAGAAGGCTGGGATCCCGATCGCGGACATCATGACCGGGATGTACGCGACCATCGCGGTGTGCGCGGCGCTCGCGCATCGCGCGCAGACCGGCATCGGCCAGCAGCTAGACCTGGCGCTGCTCGACGTGCAGGTCGCCGTGCTCGCCAACCAGGGTGCGAACTACCTCGCGACCGGCGTGTCGCCCAAGCGCCTGGGCAACGCGCATCCGAACATCGTGCCCTACCAGACCTTCAAGACCTCGGACGGCGACATGATCCTCGCATGCGGCAACGACAACATGTTCCGCAAATTCTGCGAGGTCGCGAATTGCACCGGGCTCGCCGACGACCCCCGCTATTTGACCAACGCAAAGCGCGTCGAGAACCGCGCCGAGTTGACCGCGCTGCTCAATTCGATCGTCGCGACGCGCAGCACCCGCAACTGGATCGAAGCGCTGGAACCCGCGGGCGTGCCGAACGGCCCGATCAATACCCTGGAGCAGGTATTCCAGGAACCGCAGGTGATCGCGCGCGGCCTGAAAATCGAGATGTCCCACCCGGTTGCGGGCAAGGTGCAGTTGATCCGTAGCCCGATGCGGTTTTCGGGGACACCGATCGAGCACACCGTGCCGCCGCCCGTGCTCGGCGAGCACACCGCGGAAATTCTTCGCTCGATGCTCCGCCTGGGCGACGATGAAATCGAAAAGCTGCGCGCCGACGGCGTGGTCTAGGGCGAATGCCTGGCTCACCCCAAAATCGAAAAACTTTACGCCGCTTCCGGCGTTCCGCGCTCGCCCAGGTCCCACCACAACCCCGCCATGATCCGCAGCCCGTCGCGAGCGAGCGGCGCCAGCAGGTGCTCGTCCGGCGCGTGCTGCGAGCAGGCGGCGTAGGAGTGCGGCACCCAGACGGTCGGCAGCCCCAGTACATCCGCAAATACGTCGTTCGGCAGAGAGCCGCCGAGATTGGGCAGGATCGCGGGCTTGACACCCGTCGTCGCGCGAATGGATTGCACCGCCCAGCGCACCCACGGATGTTCCGGATCGAGTCGCGTGGCAGGGAAGAAGCCGTCGCGTGCGGGCGTCACCTTCACCGTCGGAAAGCCGCTCTTGTCGAGATGACGGCGCAAAGCGGGCACGATGTCGGCCGCATCTATACCCACGACGTAGCGCAACTGGCAGTGCGCGTTGGCACGGGGAGGGATCGCGTTCACGGGGCGATCGGGATCCCCGGTGCGGAAGGCGAGCACTTCGAAGCTCGACCAGCCGAATACCTTCTCAGCCGCAGACAGACCGGGTTCGCCCCAGTATGGATCAATCGCGGGCGCATCCGGGCCGCCGCTGAGTTCGCAATCGGCGAGCACCTTGCGCACCCCTGCCGTGAGACTGTCCGGCCGCCATTCGGGAACGCGGATTTCGCCGGTCGGCGACGTGATGCTCGCGATCGCATGCGCGAGGATGCTCCCCGGGTTGGCGAGCAACCCGCCCCAGTTGCCCGAGTGATGGCCGCCCTTGCGCAGGTCGACCGAGAGATCGAAGTTGCACGCACCCCGCGAACCAAGAAAGATGGTCGGGCGCTCAGGGGAGAGTCGCGGCCCGTCGGAGGCGATGAACACATCGCCGCCGAACAGATCCCGGTTCTGCTCGCACACCTCGCGCAGCCCCGGCGAACCGACCTCCTCGCCGGTCTCGATCAGCAGTTTCAGGTTGAAGCCGAGTCGGCCACGCGCCGCCAGCACAGCCGCGAGCGCGCCGAGGTTGATGGTGTGCTGGCCCTTGTTGTCGGCGGTGCCGCGCCCGTACCAGCGCTCGCCCTCGACGGTGATGCGCCACGGCGAGAGTCCATTGCGCCATTGCTCGTCCTGGCCGCGGATCACGTCGCCGTGGCCATAACTGAACGCCGTCACGAGCCCTTCGGCCTCGATGCGCTCGGCGTACAGAAACGGATTGCTCGCGCGCGCCGGATTCAGCAGAACCCGGCACCGGAAACCCAGCTTTTCGAGCGCGGGCTGCAATTCGGCCGAGAGGTAGCGCTCCAGCTCAGCGGCGCGCTCCGGGTTCTGGCTTTCGGTCGGAATCGCCACGCGACGCGCGAGTTCGGCAAGGAAGCCACCGCCGTCGAAGTAGCGTTCGGCGTTCGCGATGGCGGCTTGGCGGCTCATTTCACGTGATCCACACTCACCAGAGAGTCCACAGCATGCGTGCGGCGAGAGCGTACAGCATGAGCGCGAACACCACCCGCAGTTTCGCAACTGGCATGCTATGCGCGAGGCGGGCGCCCCAAGGCGCAGCGAGCATGCTGGGGACAGCCACGAGCATCAGCGCCGGCACGTGTATGTAGCCGAAGCTGTTCGGCGGCAGTCCGGAAATGCGCAGGCCGTTCAGCGCATAGCCGGCCGAACCCGCAAGCGCGATCGGAAAACCGATCGCCGCCGCAGTGCCGATCGCGCGGCGCAACGGCAGGTTGCACCAGGCGAGGAACGGAATCGACAGGAATGCGCCTCCGGCGGCGACCAGGCTGGATAGTGCGCCGATCGTCGCGCCGGCGGCAAACAGTCCGCCCGGCCCGGGCATCGCGCGCGTTATGCGCGGCTTCATTTCAAAGAACATCTGCGTCGCCGCATAGAAAATGAAACCGGTGAAGAACATCGCCAACGGACGCGTCGGGATGAGGCCGGCGATCAGCGATGCAGCGAACGAGCCAGCGAGGATACCCGGCGCCATCGCGCGCACCACGGGCCAATCGACGCCGCCGTGCCGATGATGCGCGCGCACGCTGGAGAGCGACGTGAAAAGCACGGTCGACATCGAAGTGGCGATCGCCAGGTGCATCAGGTGTTCCGGTGGAAATCGCTTGGCGGTGAATACGAACACCAGCATCGGCACCATGATCATGCCGCCCCCGATGCCGAGCATTCCGGCCATGAAACCGACTGCCGCTCCGATCGCGACGTATGCCGCCCACCACGCGTCCATGCTCAATCCTGCAACAACCGATCGACGAGTTCGGCGAAACCCGCGCCGCCTGCATTGCGCGTCACGTAGGCGGGGGCCGCTTCCAGGCGCCCGGCAAAGCGCACGATGTTTGCCACCCCGACCGAGTTCTGAAAATAGGCGAACATCGGTGCGTCATTCGGCGAGTCGCCGATGAACACGAATTCGTTCCGCGCTGCGTCGAGCTCCAGACCGAAACGCTCGCGCGCGAGCAGCTTGGTCATGCCGAGCTTGTCGTAGTCGCCGAACCAGGCATTGACATGGATCGAGCTGATCTTGGCGGTCATACCCTCGGCGCGCAGCAACTGCGCGATGCGCTCCGCAGTCTCGAGCGGCAAGGCCGGGACATCCTCGCAGTAATCGATCGCGAGATCGCATTCGCGATAATTCTGATCCGAAGCGAGCGCGCAGCCGGGCACGGACTCGATGATGCGGCCGGCAATCGCGTCGAGCCTCGCGCGATCTGCGGCGCGCGTCACCGCATCGGCGAGGTAGCGCTTGCCGAGTTTGCGGCCGTGACGATCGCGCCAGAAATAGAACGCGCCGTTCTCGCCCACCACCGCGTCGACCGGCCACATGCGCGCGATATGGTCGCACCAGCCGGCCGGGCGGCCGGTGATCGGCACGACGATCCGGCCGGACGCCGTCAAGCGCTCCATCGCAGCGTACGCCTGCGCGGTGAGCGCGCCATCGGTCGTGAGCGTGTCGTCGATGTCGAAAAATACTCCGCGCACGGGCCGCTCGCGGCGCAATTCGCCGAGCGGACGCATCAATGGGCTGCAATCCAGCGAGCCAGTCGCACGCGCTCGTCTTGCGTCATGTGCAGTCCGCACTTGGTACGCCGCCACAGAATGTCGTCGACATCGCGCGCCCACTCGTGCTCGCGCAGATAGGTGACCTCGCGCTCGTACAGATCGGCGCCGAAATACTCGCCCAGATCCTCGGCCGTTTTCGCATCGCCGGCAACGCGTGCAGCAAGCAGGCCGTGACGGCGGTGCGCGCCATGCAGGAACTCGCTCGGCAGTCGCGGGTAGCGCTGTGCGAGCTCGAGAAACACTTCGCGCCGGACCCCCGGCGGGAAATCCCCTCCCGGCAGCGGCGCGTTTCCGGTCCAGCCCGGCTTGAGGCCCGGAAAATACGGCGCGAGCTTATCCATTGCGTGCTCCGCAAGGCGCCGGTACGTGGTGATCTTGCCGCCGAACACCGAGAGCACCGCGGCGCGTCCTTCGACATCGTCCACCCGCAGCGTGTAGTCCCGCGTCACTTTGGATGGATCGCTCGAGCCGTCGTCGTAGAGCGGCCTTACGCCCGAGTAGGTCCAGACCACGTCGGCCGGCGCGACCGGCTGCGCGAGATAGCGGTTCACTGCGCGGCATAGATACTCGATCTCCGCGCTCGAAGCGCGTGGATCTCCCGGCTCGCCTTCGGCGGGAATGTCCGTGGTGCCGATCAAGGTGTAGTCGCGCTCGTACGGAATCATGAAGACGACCCGCCGATCGTCGTTTTGCAGGATGAACGCATGCTCGCCCTCGTAGCGCTTGCGCACCACGATGTGGCTCCCTTTGACGAGACGCACGGCATCGCTCGATGGCTGGCCGAGCTGGTGGTTCAACACGTCCTTCACCCACGGACCCGCAGCGTTGACCACCGCCCGCACGTGGATATCGAGGGCTTCGCTGCCGCGGACGAGGCGCACCTGCCAGTTGCCTTCTTCACGCGCGGCGCGGACACAGGTGGTCTGGGTCAGCACCTGCGCACCCTGCTCGCGCGCGCTCATCGCGTTCATCACCACCAGGCGCGCATCGTCGACCCGGCAGTCCGAGTAGATGAAGCCGTGCTTGAGGCCTTGCTTGAGACCGGAGTCATACGGCGGCACCGAAAGATCGATCCCGTGCGAGCCTTCGAGGGTCGAGCGCCGCGACAAATGGTCATACAGGAACAACCCGGTGCGGATCATCCAGCGCGGGCGAAGTTCCGGCACGTGCGGCATGATGAAGCGCGCCGGCCAAACCAGATGCGGGGCGATGTTGAGCAGTACTTCGCGCTCGGCGAGCGCCTCCGCCACCAGCCTGAACTCGTACTGCTCGAGGTAACGCAGGCCGCCGTGAATCAGCTTGGAGGACCAGGAGGAGGTGTGCGAAGCGAGGTCGCCCTTCTCGGCGAGCAGCACCTTCAGGCCGCGGCCGGCGGCATCGCGGGCGATGCCGGCGCCGTTGATGCCGCCGCCGATGACTAAGAGGTCGTAGGTATGCATAGGACGTATCTGTCAAGCATACCAAGCCGTATGACGAGAACCTTGTTGCACTCTGGCGGGCTTCACTCGTCGAATGGATCTGCCCGTCAATCGAGGCCCGCGCGCAGAGATTGACCGGCGCCGTCAGGCATCCGGCCTGATTATTTCTTGCGCCGCAGCTTGCGGATCGCGGCCAGCTGCGCCGCGAGCATCGCCAGTTCGCTCTCCACGGCGGCGATTTCCTGCTTGTCCTGCGCCCTGGCGCGCGCCTCCTCGGCTTTCTTCAGCGCCTCGTTCGCCTTCGCCTCGTCGAGGTCGTGGCCGCGGATTGCCGTATCGGCGAGCACGGTGATCACGCTGGGCTGTACTTCCAGAATGCCGCCGGCTACGAAGATCAGCTCCTCGTCGCCGCCGCCCGCCGGCTTGATGCGCACTTCACCGGGCTTGATGCGCGTAATGAGCGGCGTGTGGCGCGGATAGATGCCGAGCTCGCCCGACTCGCCGGGAAGCACGACAAATTCGGCCTCCCCCGAGTAAATCTCCTGCTCGGCGCTGACCACATCGATGTGGATGGTGTGGGCCATTACTGGAGCGTCTTGGCTTTCTCGAACGCCTCTTCGATCGGGCCGACCATGTAGAACGCCTGCTCGGGCAGCGCGTCGCATTCACCGTTGACGATCATCTTGAAACCCTTGATCGTGTCCTTGAGCGAAACGTACTTGCCCGGCATCCCGGTGAAGTTCTGCGCCACCGTGAACGGCTGCGATAGGAAGCGCTGGATCTTGCGCGCGCGCGCGACCGCGAGCTTGTCCTCGGGTGCCAGTTCATCCATGCCGAGAATCGCGATGATGTCGCGCAGTTCCTTGTAGCGTTGCAGCGTCGCCTGCACCGCGCGCGTGGTGCTGTAGTGCTCTTCGCCGATCGTATTCGGGTCCACCTGGCGCGAGGTCGAATCGAGTGGATCCACCGCCGGGTAGATGCCGAGCGAAGCGATGTCGCGCGACAGCACCACGGTGGCATCGAGGTGGCCGAAGGTGGTCGCGGGCGACGGGTCGGTCAGGTCATCCGCAGGCACGTACACCGCCTGGACCGAGGTGATCGATCCTTTCTTGGTCGAGGTGATGCGTTCCTGCAGGCGCCCCATCTCTTCGGCGAGCGTCGGTTGGTAGCCCACCGCAGATGGCATGCGGCCGAGCAACGCTGAGACTTCGGTCCCCGCCAGCGTGAAGCGGTAGATGTTGTCGACGAAGAACAGGATGTCGCGTCCCTCGTCGCGGAAGCTCTCGGCCATGGTGAGACCGCTCAACGCAACGCGCAGGCGGTTGCCGGGCGGCTCGTTCATCTGGCCGAACACCATCGCCACCTTGGATTCGCCGAGATTGTCGAGCTTGATGACGCCGGCCTCGGCCATCTCGTGGTAGAAATCGTTGCCTTCGCGCGTGCGTTCGCCCACGCCCGCGAACACCGACAGGCCGCTATGCTGGGTCGCGATGTTGTTGATCAGCTCCAGCATGTTGACCGTCTTGCCGACGCCCGCGCCGCCGAACAGACCGATCTTGCCGCCCTTCGCGAATGGGCACATCAGGTCGATCACCTTGATGCCAGTCTCGAGCAGTTCGACCGACGGGGAGAGTTCGTCGAACTTGGGCGCGCTCTGGTGAATCGAACGGCGCTCCGCGGTTGCGATGGGCCCGGCATCGTCGATCGGCCGACCGAGCACGTCCATGATGCGCCCGAGCGTACCATTGCCGACCGGCACCGAGATCGGCTTGCCGGTGCTCGACACCTTCATGCCGCGCCGCAGCCCATCCGAGGAGCCCATCGCGATGCAGCGCACCACCCCGTCGCCGAGTTGCTGCTCGACCTCGAACGTGAGGCCCTGCTCCGCGAGCCCGCCATCGCCGATGTTCTCGAGCGTGAGCGCGTCGTACACCCTGGGCAGTTGTTCCCGCGGGAATGCGATGTCGACCACCGCGCCGATGCACTGAACGATGGTGCCTTGTGCTTGTACCATTGTGTTTTCCCAGTTCTAAACCGCGGCAGCGCCGCCGACAATTTCCGAAAGCTCTTTCGTGATGCTGGCCTGCCGGCTCTTGTTGTAGACCAGCGTCAACTCGTCGATCAGGTCGCCGGCGTTGTCCGACGCAGCCTTCATCGCCACCATGCGGGCGGATTGCTCGGAAGCCATGTTCTCGGCCACCGACTGGAAGATGATCGCTTCGATATAGCGCGTCATCACCTGGTCGAGCACGGCCCTCGCTTCGGGCTCATAGATATAGTCCCAAACGGCCTCGGGCGCGCCCAGGCGCTCGCCCGAAAGCGGCAGCAACTGCTCGATCACCGGCTCCTGCTTCATGGTGTTGAAGAAGCGGTTGTAGCCGATCATCAGGCGATCGAACCGGTCGCTGGTGTAACCGTCGAGCATCACCTTGACGGTGCCGATCAGCTTGTCCAGTTGCGGGCGGTCGCCGAGCTGCACCGCGTGTGAGAGGATATTCGCGCCGAGGCGCTGCATGAAGCCCAGCCCCTTGTTGCCGATCGCGCAGACATCGACCTCCTCGCCCTCCGACTGCCACTGCTTGTACTGGTTGAGCACCATGCGCAGCAGGTTGGTGTTGAGAGCGCCGCACAGACCCTTGTCGGTGGTTACAACGATGACGCCGACGCGTTTCACGCTGTCGCGGTTGACCAGGAACGGATGGCGGTACTCCGGATTGGCGTGGCTGATGCGCGCGGCAACGTTGCGGATCTTTTCGCCATACGGGCGCGCCATGCGCATGCGCTCCTGCGCTTTTCGCATTTTGGACGCAGCGACCATTTCCATCGCCTTGGTGATCTTCCGGGTGTTCTGCACACTCCGGATTTTCATGCGTATTTCCTTGGTGCCTGGCATCTGAGTTGCTCAGTAAGAGCCGTTCTTCTTCCAGTCTTCGATCGCCGACTTGAGCGACTTTTCGTCATCGCCGGAGAGATCCTTCTTGTCTTCCATGCGGGCCACCAGGTCGCCGTACTTGTCCTTGACGTAATCGCGCATCGATTTTTCGGCGCCCAGCGCCTTCTTCACATCGATGTCGTCGAAAAATCCGTTGTTCACCGCGAACAGCGTCATCGCCATTTCCCACACCTGCTGCGGGCGGTACTGGAGCTGCTTCATCAATTCAGTCACCATGCGGCCGCGCTCGAGCTGCTTGCGGGTGGCTTCGTCGAGGTCGGAAGCGAACTGCGCGAATGCCGCGAGCTCGCGGTACTGCGCGAGCGCAAGGCGCACGCCGCCGCCGGTATCGCGCCGCTTCATGATCTTGGTCTGCGCCGCGCCGCCCACCCGCGACACCGATACGCCGGCGTTGATGGCGGGCCGGATGCCGGCGTTGAACAGATCGGTCTCGAGGAAGATCTGCCCGTCGGTAATCGAGATCACGTTGGTCGGTACGAACGCGGTGACGTCGCCGGCCTGCGTTTCGATGATCGGAAGCGCGGTCAGCGAGCCGGTCTTGCCTTTCACCGCACCCTTGGTGAATTTTTCGACATAGTCCGGATTCACCCGCGCGGCACGCTCCAGGAGGCGCGAGTGCAGATAAAACACGTCGCCCGGATACGCCTCGCGGCCCGGCGGGCGGCGCAGCAGCAGCGACACCTGGCGGTACGCCCAGGCCTGCTTGGTCAGATCGTCGTAGATGATGAGCGCGTCCTGGCCGCGGTCGCGGAAGTATTCGCCCATGGTGCAGCCGGAGTACGGCGCGATGAACTGCATCGCCGCCGACTCCGACGCCGAAGCCGCGACCACGATGGTATAGGCCATCGCGCCGTGCTCCTCGAGTTTGCGCACCACGTTGGCGATGGTCGAGGCCTTCTGGCCGATCGCCACATACACGCAGAACAGGTCCTTGCCCTTCTGGTTGATGATGGTGTCCACGGCCACCGCGGTCTTGCCGGTCTGGCGGTCGCCGATGATCAGCTCGCGCTGCCCGCGGCCCACCGGCACCATCGCATCGATCGACTTGAGGCCGGTTTGCACCGGCTGCGACACCGATTGCCGCGCAATCACGCCCGGCGCGACTTTTTCGATCACGTCGGTCATCTTCGCGTTGACCGGGCCCTTGCCGTCGATCGGCTCGCCGAGCGAGTTGACGACGCGACCGAGCAGCTCCGGCCCGACCGGCACCGAAAGGATCTTGCCGGTGCACTTGACCGTGTCGCCCTCGGTGATGTGCTCGTACTCGCCCAGAATCACGGCACCGACTGAATCGCGCTCGAGGTTGAGCGCAAGGCCGAACGTGTTCTTCGGGAACTCGAGCATCTCGCCCTGCATGGCGTCCGACAGGCCGTGGACGCGGCAGATGCCGTCGGTTACCGACACCACCGTGCCCTGCGTGCGCATCTGCGCGCCGGCATCGAGATTCTGGATCCGGCTCTTGATCAGTTCCGAGATTTCGGAAGCGTTGAGTTGCATGTCTATTCCTCTTAACTCTTCAGTGCGCTTTCGAGCGCCGCAAGCTGCGCCCTTGCGGACGCGTCGATCACCTTGTCGCCGATTGTCACGCGTACTCCGCCGATCAGTTCCTTGTCGACGGAGACGCTGGCCTTCACCTTGCGCCCGGTGTGCTTGCCGATGCGCGCCACCAGATCGGCCAGCTGCGCATCGTCGAGCGGGAAGGCGCTCTCGACGTGCGCCTCGACCACGCCTTCGCGCTGGTGCTTGAGCGCCTCAAACTGCGCGCGGATTTCGTCGAGCACCGTGAGTCGCCGGTTGTCGGCCAGCACGCGCACGAAGTTCTCTGCATCACCGAAAAGCTTCCCCGAGAGCACCGCGTTGAACATGCCGGCGATCTTTGCTGCGGACAGCGTCGGATCACCCATCGCCCGGCGCACGCGCTCGTCAGCGGCGACCAGGGCAAGGTTGGCGAGATTGTCCGACCAGTCGGCGAGCTTGCCGCCGGCATCCGCGAGGCGGAACACCGCCTCGGCGTACGGGCGTGCAATGGTGCTCGGCTCGGCCATCGTCTAAGCGCAGGGGGCGTTGCGCAGCCCCCCGCACCCCCGCAATTTCAGTGGAAAATTCATGCGGTCCTATAGCTGCTGCTTTACGCCGTTGAGCAGCTCGGCGTGCGCCGCGGCGTCAACTTCGCGGCGCAGGATCTTCTCTGCGCCCGCGACGGCGAGCGCGGCGACCTGCTCGCGCAGCGCCTCGCGCGCCCGCGAAACTTCCTGCTCGATCTCGGCCTTCGCCGCGGTCTTCTCGCGTTCACCTTCGGCCTTGGCCGAAGTCTTGGCCTCCTCGATCATCTGCACCGCACGCTTTTCGGCCTGGCTGACGATTTCGCTCGCCCGCGAACGGGCACCGGCGATTTCCTGGTCGGCTCGCTCGGCCGACGCTTCCAGATCACGCCTGCCTTGCTCGCCGGCGGCCAGGCCATCCGCAATGGTCTTCTGGCGTTGCTCGATCGCGCGCAGCAGCGGCGGCCAAACGAACTTCACCGTGAACAGGATGAAGGCCGCGAAGACGATCGCCTGCGCGAACAGCGTAAAGTTGATGTTCATGCGTTCTCCCTAACGGGAAAATCCGGCGACGCCGCTCAGTTGAGCTGCGCGAGCAACGGATTGCCGGTGGCGAACCACAGCGCCAGGCCCACGCCGATGATGAACGAGGCGTCGATCAGGCCAAGCAGCAGGAACACCTTGCCCTGCAGCGAATCGGTGAGCTCGGGCTGGCGCGCGGCGGCCTCGAGGAAGCGGCTGCACATGATGCCCACGCCGACGCACGCGCCGAGCGCGCCGAGGCCGATCATCAGTCCGATGCCGACGCCGGTGTAGGCCTGGACCATCGCGATCATCTGCATTTTTTCCATAGCATGTTTCCTTTCCGAGATTATTGTTACGAGACGGTGGACGTTCGGTTCAGTGATGCTCGTGCGCCATCGAGAGATACACGATGGTGAGCATCATGAATATATAGGCCTGCAGCACAACGATCAGGATGTGGAAGATCGCCCAGCCGAGCGCAAGCACCGAGCCGAACACCGTGCCCACCAGCCCGGTGGCCGCCCACATCCACAACAGCAGGAAGATGAGCTCCCCCGCGTACATGTTGCCGTACAGGCGCAACGAATGCGAAAGCGGCTTCGACAGGTACTCGATGCAGTTGAACAGGAAATTGAACGGCCATAGCAGCAGGTTGGACCCGAACGGCGTGCAGAACAGTTCGTGGACCCAGCCGCCGAGGCCCTTCGCGGCGATCGAGTAGTAGATCATCAGCAGCCACACCGAGAGTGCCAGCGCGAAGGTGGTGTTCACGTCGGCTGTCGGCACGATGCGAAAGCCGTGCTCGGAAATCCCGTGGGTTCCGAGCGCTACGATGTCGACCGGCAGGAAATCCATCGCGTTCATCAGCAGCACCCAGACGAACACCGTGAGCGCGGCCGGCGCAATGAAACGATTGCGGTCGCCGTGGCGGAAGATGCCTTTCGCCTGATTGTCGACGAAGCCGACCAGCAACTCGACGAACGCCTGGCGCTTGTTCGGCACGCCCGAGGTCGCCCCGCGCACCACCCACCAGAGAAAGCCGATTCCGACCATGCCGAGCAGCATCGCCACGGCGAGCGAGTCGTAATGAAGCGTCCAGAACCCGCCGTCGCCGAGCTGCTTCGCCCCGTGCGTCAGGTGGTGGCCGATGTATTCGGTTGGTGTGAGTTCCTTGCCTGCAGCCATCGTGGAGCGTTTCTAGTGTTCGCGGACGAAAATTGCCATCGCAAAAATCAGCGTCGCCAGCACGAACGTTCCGAGGAACGCCAGCACGACGACCTCCCTGTACGCAGCGAGCGCGACCGCCAGTCCTGCGACGATGGCGAGAACCTTGGCCGCTTCGGCGCGCAACACGCTGAGCAGAGCACCGCCTGCCGACTGCTTGCGCCCCCCCAACGATCCCACCACTCCGTAAACCCAGCCGGCAAGAATGCTGACCAGCCCGCCGAGCAGCGCCGAAACCGCCGCTTTGCCCCCCCCAAGCACGACGGCAATCGTTGCCAATGCGCCCGTGGCGCATATCTGCCACCACAGGACCGTGCGGATCGGCTTGCTTCGGACGCCGAGCACGCTTTCAACTCATCGCCGGCGGGGAAAACCGCGAGATTGTAGGGGATTCGAGCACGGCCGGTCAACGCCGCTGCAGCGCAGCAGTGCCGCTCGGTGCAGATTCAGCGCAGCTTTCCCAGCAAGCCATCGAGGTGCTCGAGACTGGAGTAGCGGATCACCAGCTTGCCTGATCCCTTTCTCCCCGCCTTGATTTCGACGCTGGTGCCGAGGCTCTCGGAGAGTTCCTCTTCCAGACGTGCCAGATCGCGGTCCACGCGCTTGCGCCTGCCGCGCACCGTTCCGGCACCCTTCAAAAGGGACTGCACCAGCGCCTCAGTCTCCCTCACCGAGAGTCCGCGCGCGGCAACCTTGTTTGCCGCCTCGATCTGTCGCGCGCCATCAAGGGCGAGCAGCGCGCGGGCATGGCCCATCTCGAGCACATGCTCCATCAGCATCGACTGCACCGGTTTGGCAAGCCCCAGCAGACGCAACAGGTTGGTGGTCGCGCTCCTCGAGCGGCCCACCGCCTCGGCAACCTGCTGGTGCGTGAGCTTGAATTCGTCGGCGAGGCGCGCGAGGCCCGCGGCTTCCTCCATCGGGTTGAGGTTCTCGCGCTGGATGTTTTCAATCAGCGACATGGCCAGGGCGGCTTCGTCGGGCACTTCGCGCACGATCGCCGGGACCTGTTCGAGACCGGCCATCTGCGCGGCGCGCCAGCGCCGCTCCCCCGCAATCAGCTCGTAGCGGTCGCGCTCGACCGGGCGTACCAGCACCGGCTGCATCAGACCCTGTGCCTTGATCGAAGCAGCCAGCTCGGCGAGCGCCTCTTGGTCCATGTGCGTGCGGGGCTGGTACTTGCCGGGCCGGATGCGGTTGACCGGCAGGCTGCCGAGCGTGTCGCGCGGCGGCGTATCGGAGCCGAGCAATGCGTCCAGGCCGCGGCCGAGTCCCTTGGATTTGATCATGATCTTGTCACGCGCCGACCGCGCGTGCCTCTTGAGCGGCGTCGCGCGCGAGGATCTCCTGCGCGAGTGCCAGATATGCCTGCGCGCCCTTGGAAGCGCTGTCCCAGACGACGGCCGGCGCGCCGTAGCTGGGTGCTTCCGCCAGCCGCACGTTGCGCGGTACCAGCGTGCGGTAAACCTTGTCGCCGAAATGCGTCTCCAGTTGCGCGGAAACGTGTTGCGCAAGCGTGTTGCGCGGGTCGTACATCGTACGCAGCAGCCCGGCGATCTCCAGGCGCGGATTCAGATGCGCACGCACCCGTTTGATGGTCCCCACCAGATCCGTAAGCCCTTCCAGCGCGTAGTACTCGCACTGCATCGGGATCACCACCTCCTCGGCGGCGACCAGCGCGTTCAACGTGAGCAGCGAGAGCGACGGCGGGCAGTCGATGAAAATGTAGTCGTATTGCGCGCCCAGCGGGGCAAGCGCGCTCTTCAGCCGCGACTCGCGGTTCGGTAACTCGACCAGCTCGATCTCGGCTCCGGCGAGCTCGCGGTTTGCGGGCAGCAGGTCGTAGGCGCCGCTTTGCGAGCGCGCGCGAACGCTCGCCGCCTCGCTCAAGCCGAGCAGCGCGTGATACACGGTGCGCGCGAGATTGCGCTTGTCGATGCCGCTGCCCATGGTGGCGTTGCCCTGTGGATCGAGGTCGACCAGCAGCACGCGCCTGCCCTTGCCGGCAAGCCCCGCGGCGAGATTCACGCTGGTCGTGGTCTTGCCCACCCCGCCCTTCTGGTTCACCACCGCAAGAACGCGCGCCACGCTCATGCCTCCCTGCGGCACAGCACCAGGTGGCGGGCGCCCTCGATGAACGGCACCTCGAGCGGCACGACGTTCTCGCAACGGAACCCGGCGGGCAGTCGCGCAAGCTCGTCGTGCGGATAAACGCCCTTCATCGCCGCAAACTGCGCGCCGGGTGGCGCGAGATGCCTGGCCGTCGAAAGAAAATCGGCGAGCTCGGCGAACGCGCGCGATATCACGCAATCGAGCAACGGCTCGGGCCGCCACTCCTCCGCGCGCGCATTCACGACCGTCACTTTCTTCAGGTCAAGCTCGATTGTCGCCTGCTTCAGAAACGTCGCCTTCTTGTGGTTTGCGTCATTCAGGCTGATGGCACGCTCTGGCTGCGCAATTGCAAGCGGAATACCAGGTAATCCAGCGCCGGAGCCGATGTCGGCGATCGCCCCTTGCGCGAGATGTCGCGCCACCGCCAGGGAATCGAGCAGATGATGGCTGACCATCTTCTGCGCTTCGCGGATCGCGGTCAGGTTGTAGATTTGGTTCCACTTCAAGAGCAGTTCGAGATACGCAAGCAGCTTTGCCTCCGCGCCCGCGGGCAGCGCAATGTGCAGTTCTGCAAGCCCGCGCGCGAGCAATGCTGCGGGGGTCATGCCGCGTTCTTGGCCTGTATGGGTCCCCGGCGCAGATGCACCAGCAGCAGCGAAATCGCGGCAGGTGTCACCCCCGAAATGCGCGCAGCTTGCCCCAGCGTTTCCGGCCGGGTCCTCTCCAGTTTCTCCTGTGCCTCCACCGAAAGCCCGCGCACCATCCGGTAATCGAGGTTCCCCGGAACGCGCAACGACTCTTGCGCCTCGCGTCGCGCGACCTCTTCTTTCTGACGCTCGATATAGCCCGCGTATTTGGCCTGGGTCTCGACTTGGCGCGCGATCTGCTCGCCCAGTTCGTCACCGCCGGCGCCAGAACCAACCCCGGGCAGGCTCATCAGAGTCGCGTAAGAGACGTTTGGCCGCCGAAGCAGATCGAGAAGCGAGTGCTCACGTTCGAGCTGCTTGCCGAGGATTCGCTCGGCATCCTCTGCCGGTAGCAGACGGGGGCTAACCCAGGTAGACCTGAGGCGCTCCTGCTCTCGAGCGATGGCCTCGCGCTTGAATTCGAACGCCGCCCAACGGTGATCATCCACGAGGCCGAGGCGGCGGCCGGTGTCGCAGAGGCGCAAATCCGCATTGTCCTCGCGCAGCATCAACCGGAACTCGGCGCGGCTGGTGAACATCCGGTAGGGCTCGGAAACGCCGCGAGTGATCAGATCATCGACCAGGACGCCCAAGTAAGCTTCATCCCGCCGAGGGCACCATGGCTCACTCCCCCGCGCGGCGAGCGCGGCGTTCAAGCCGGAAAGCAAACCCTGAGCGGCAGCCTCCTCGTAGCCGGTCGTGCCATTGATCTGGCCGGCGAAGTAAAGTCCGCCAATCGACTTCGTCTCGAGCGAGGACTTCAGGTTTCGAGGGTCGAAGTAGTCGTACTCGATCGCGTAGCCGGGTCGCAGGATGTGCGCCTTTTCGAGTCCCTTGATCGAATGGACCAGGTCGAGTTGAACGTCGAACGGCAGACTCGTCGAGATTCCGTTCGGGTAGTACTCGTTGGTCGTCAACCCCTCGGGCTCGAGAAAAATCTGATGGCTCGATTTGCCGGAAAAGCGATGAATCTTGTCCTCTATTGACGGACAGTAGCGCGGTCCGATGCCCTTGATGACGCCGGTAAACATCGGTGAACGATCCAGGCCGCGGCGAATGACCTCGTGTGTCTTCTCGTTGGTATGAGTGACCCAGCACGGCAGCTGCGCCGGATGCATGTCCCGGTTTCCAATGAATGAGAAGACCGGTACCGGATAATCTCCCGCTTGAGGCGCCATGACCGAAAAATCGATGCTGCGCCCGTCGATCCGCGGCGGCGTACCCGTCTTCAGCCGCCCCACCGGCAGTTTCATCTCGCGCAGGCGACGCGCAAGGGTTACCGCCGCAGGATCACCGGCGCGGCCAGCCGTGTATTGGTTGAGCCCGACGTGGACCAATCCGGCGAGAAAAGTGCCGGTGGTCAGCACGACTGTGCGACTGCGAAAGCGGATTCCGATCTGGGTGACCACGCCGGCGACCCGATCGCCCTCCAAGAGGATGTCGTCCACCGCCTGCTGGAACAAGGTCAGGTTGGGATGGTTCTCGATGCGACCGCGAATCGCCCGGCGGTAAAGCGACCGGTCGGCTTGGGCGCGTGTGGCCTGCACTGCCGGGCCCTTGGAAGAGTTGAGAGTGCGGAACTGGATTCCTGCTTCGTCGGTGGCGAGGGCCATCGCGCCGCCAAGCGCGTCGATCTCCTTCACCAAGTGTCCTTTGCCGATTCCACCGATCGAAGGGTTGCACGACATCTGGCCGAGGGTCTCGATGCTGTGTGTGAGCAACAGCGTCCGAGCGCCGACCCGTGCACTCGCGAGGGCAGCCTCGCTGCCAGCGTGGCCGCCGCCAACCACGATGACGTCGAATTCGGTCGGGAAAAGCACAGGTCGATCCGGAGGAGGCGCAATGATACGTGATTCGAGCCGCGGTTTCACGTGGAACACAGTTACCCGGCACTGGGCATCGTTTCACGTGAAACATGCCCGTCTGCATCGAGGGCGAACAAATTATCTATTTGTTATTTAAAGAGAAAAACAATTTCTGCAACGCAATATAACCGTCTTTTCATGGCAAACGGAGCAGGTGTGAGACAATCCGCGGCCTTTTGCGCCACCTGTGATCTCCCTCGCGCGTTACCGCACCCTTCTCGCCCGGAACGACCTGCGCACGCTGGTGGTCGCGTCGATCATCGGTCGGCTGCCGATCGGCGTGGCGGGTCTCGCGATCATGCTGATGACCCAGGCTGCGAGCGGCTCCTTTGCGCGATCGGGCATCGCCACCGCCGGATACATGGCAGGTCTTGCCGCGCTGGCGCCTCTGCTGGGCCGCCACATCGACCGCAAGGGCCCGCGACGCGTACTCATTGCATCGGTGATGGTGTATCCGAGCGCGATGCTCGCGCTCGCCGCAACGACCCTGTTGGCAGCTCCTTACTGGATGGTCCTGCTTACGGGACTCGCCGCCGGGGCGAGCTTCCCACCGATCACCGTGTGCATGCGTACGCTCTTCAAACGCCTGCTCACCGACGACGAGCAGATCCAGACCGCATATTCTCTCGAGTCGGTGCTAATCGAAACGATCTTCATCGTTGGCCCCCTGATTGTCGCGCTCCTCGTCGCGCTCGTTGCGCCTCTCGCCGCCGTGGTATTCGCCGCGCTGTGCTCGGCGATCGGCACGCTGTTATTCCTGCGTGCGCCGGCGTTGATCGAATGGCGGATCGAGCCGCGCGCACGGACGAGCTTGTTCGGCCCGCTCGCAACACCCGGGTTCGTCAGCCTGCTGACCGTGGTGTTGTGCTACAGCGCCGCATTCGGGCTGATCGAGATTGCGGTTACCGGTTACGCCGGCGCTCGCCGCCAGCCGGCGCTCGCCGGCGTGATGCTTGGCCTGATGAGCGTCGGCAGCGTCAGCGGAGCGCTGGTATACGGCTCGCGAACGTGGCGCCGCTCGCTGACGCGACAGTTTGCCGTCGCGCTCGTTCTATTCGGCGCGGGCGCCGCGCTGCTCGCGCTGGTCGAGCAGGTACTCGCATTTTCGCTCGCCTGCGTGCTGGCCGGTATCGCGATGTCGCCCCCGCTCATCATGCAGTCCATGCTGGTGGCAAAAACTGCGCGCGAAGAGCATTCGACCGAAGCCTTCACTTGGGCCTCGACCAGTCTGCTCTCCGGGGTCAGTCTGGGCATCGCGGGCGGTGGCGCGCTGCTCGAGATCGGCGGCGTGGCGACCGCGTTCGGCGCGGCGGCTGCGGCGGCATTCACCGCAGCCGCACTTGCGGCGCTGCTGGTGCGCGAGCGCGCCTGAGACTTCTCTACGCGGCAAGCGCCGCAGGCACGCCAAGGGTCGCCGCCAACGCGTCGGAGAACTTCGTCACCAGTTCGTCGAGCTGCGCCTCCTCGATAATGAATGGCGGGGCGAACAGCACATGGTCGCCATGGACGCCATCGACCGTGCCGCCCATCGGGTAGCACATGAGGCCGGCCGTAAGGGCTTCCTTCTTCAGCCGCGCATTCACCTTTTTGCTGGGATCGAAGGGTTTCTTCGTCGCGCGGTCCTCGACCAACTCGACAGCCCGGAACAGCCCCCGTCCGCGGATGTCGCCGACGTGGGGATGCCGGCCGAACGCCGCGCGCAGCCGCTTGTCCAGCAGCTCGCCCAACGGCGTCACGCGGGCGAGCAAGCCGTCCTCGTTGAGGCGCTTCTGTACCGCGAGTGCGCCGGCGCAGGCTGCCGCGTGGCCGAGATAGGTGTGGCCATGCTGGAAGAAACCGGTGCCGGAAACGATGGCCTCGTAGACCTTCTTCGAGGCGATCACCGCGCCGATCGGCTGGTAACCCGCGCCCAGGCCTTTCGCGATGCAGACGAGGTCCGGCACCACGCCTTCCTGCTCGAACGTGAACAGCGCGCCGCAGCGGCCCATACCGCACATCACCTCGTCGAGGATCAGCAGCACACCGTACTTGTCGCAGATTGCGCGCACGTGCTTGAAGTACCCAGGGACCGGCTCGACCGCGCCGAGCGTGGCGCCCACCACCGTCTCGGCGACAAAGGCGATCACCTTGTCACCGCCCAGCCGCAGGATTTCGTCCTCGAGTTCGGCGGCAAGACGTGCGGCGTATGCATCGTCCGTCTCGCCGTCCTGCTTGCCGCGATACGCGTAGCACGGCGAGACATGCGACACGTCGATCAGCAAGGGCTCAAATTGCTTGCGGCGCCAGGCGTTGCCGCCGACGGCGAGCGCCCCCAGGGTATTGCCGTGATAGCTGCCACGCCTTGAAATGATGTGCTCGCGCTGCGGCTCGCCCTTCTCGACGAAGTACTGGCGCGCGAGCTTCAGCGACGCCTCCACGGCTTCCGAACCACCGGAAACGAAATAGACCCGGTCGAACTGCTTCGGCGAGCGGCGGATCAGCGCTTCGGCCAGCGCCTCCATCGGCTCGTTGGTGAAAAACGAGGTATGCGCAAACGGCAGGCGGTCGAGCTGCAGCTTGATGGCTTCCACCACCGCGCGGTCAGAGTGCCCCAGACAGGACACCGCGGCGCCGCCCGAGGCGTCGAGGTAGCACTTGCCCTTCGCATCGATCAGGTAAGCCCCGTCGCCGCGAGCCGCGACCGGGTAGTCATTGAGCGGATTGCGGTGAAAAACCTTGCTCACGCGCCTAGCTGGGCATGCAACGCAGCGCGGCACTGCTCCAACGCGGCAGGCAGGTGATCGCCAAGCTTGCCGAACAACTCATCGTGCGAGGCAAGTTCGTCACGCCAGGCGGCACCGTCCACACGGGTAAGTTCGACGAACTGCTCGCGCGAGAACTCCTCGAGGCCGATCCAGGCCAGGTCTTCCCAACGCGGCATCAGGCCGAGCGGGGTTTCGACCGCGCCCGCCTTCCCCTGGCAGCGCTCGACCGCCCATTTCAATACACGCATGTTCTCGCCGAATCCGGGCCAGATAAATTTCCCGTCGGCACCCCGCCTGAACCAGTTCACGCGGAACATGCGCGGCGGCCGAGCCACCGCCCGGCCCATTTCCAGCCAGTGGCCAAAATAATCGCCCATGTTGTAACCGCAGAAGGCGAGCATTGCCATCGGGTCGCGGCGCACGACACCCACCTTGCCGGTGATCGCCGCGGTGGTTTCGGAGCCGAGGGTCGCAGCCATGTACACCCCGTCTTCCCAGCTCGGCGCCTCGACCACCAACGGGATCGTGGCTGCGCGCCGGCCGCCGAACAGAAATGCGCTGATCGGCACTCCCGACGGATCTTCCCAAGCGGGATCGATCGACGGGCACTGCGCAGCAGGTACGGTAAAACGCGAGTTGGGGTGTGCGGCAAGACGCCCCGATTTCTTGCCTTCCTCGGGCGTCCAATCCTTGCCCTGCCAGTCGATGAGGCGCGCCGGAGGAGTGTCGGTCATTCCCTCCCACCAGACATCGCCTTCTGGGGTCAGCGCGACATTGGTGAAGATGGTATTGGCGTGCAGCATCTTCATCGCGTTGAGATTGGTCGCCACCGAAGTTCCCGGGGCAACGCCGAAGAAACCGGCTTCTGGATTGATCGCGCGGAAGCGCCCGTCCGCGCCGGGCTTGAGCCACGCAATGTCTTCGCCGATCGTGGTCACCTTCCAGCCCTTGAGTGCGCCCGGCGGGATGACCATGGCTAGGTTTGTCTTGCCGCAGGCGCTCGGGAATCCGGCCGAAATGTAGGTCTTCTGTCCGTCCGGGGCCTCCACGCCGAGAATCAGCATGTGTTCGGCGAGCCAGCCTTGATCCCGCGCCATCACGCTCGCGATGCGCAACGCAAGGCATTTTTTTCCGAGCAGCGCATTGCCGCCGTAACCGGATCCGAACGACCAGATCTCGCGCGTTTCAGGGAAGTGAACGATCCACTTGTCGTCCTTGTTGCAGGGCCAGCGCACGTCTTCCTGCCCCGGTGGGAGCGGCGCGCCCACCGAATGCACACCCGGCACGTAGTCGCCATCCGCACCCAGTTGCTCGATCACGGCACGGCCCATGCGCGTCATGATGCGCATGCTCACCACGACATAGGCGGAGTCACTGATTTCGATGCCGATCTGCGCGATCGGCGAGCCGATCGGGCCCATCGAAAACGGCACGACGTACATCGTCCTTCCGCGCATGCACCCGTCGAACAGGCGCTCGAGAGTGGCCCGCATCTGCGCGGGCTCGATCCAGTTGTTGGTCGGACCGGCGTCTTCCTGTTTCGCGCTGCAGATGAACGTTCGGTCCTCCATGCGCGCAACGTCGCCCGGGTCTGACCGCGCGAGAAAGCTATTCGGCCGCAATTTCGGATTCAGCCTGAGGAAGGCGCCGCTCGTCACGAGTTCCGCGCACAACCGGTCGTACTCGGCCTGGCTGCCGTCGCACCAGACGATGCGATCGGGTTTTGCAAGGCGTGCGACATCCGAAACCCAGTGGCGCAGCCGCGCGTGGCGGACGTAGCCGGGAGCACTCGAAAGATCGTCGCTGGGGTCGCTCATGAAAACAAAACGGCCCTCAAGGGCCGGATATCGATTTGGCAGAATTTTACCACTTCATCCCGTCGGGGCGCGCCGGGCAAGGCGCAGCGCCATCCGGTAGATCGGTCCGGTGGTCGTGACCAGCACGATAACACGGGTGACGTGCGCGGCGGTCACCAGCGGCACGCCCAACTGCAACACCTTTGCAGTCATGGACATTTCGGCGATCCCGCCGGGGGCCGTGGCGAGGACCAGGCTCGGCACCGGCAACCCGGAGAACCAAGCGAGCGCGGTTCCGGCGAGGGCCGCAAGCGCAAGCGAGATAAGAATGCTCGCTAGAACGCCGGCTATATATCGCGGTGCACCATGCAGGAAGCGTCGCTCAAATCGCGCGCCGAGGGCGCAACCGAGCAGCGCCTGGCCGAGATTGGACATCGCCCCCGGCATGGAAGAAAACTGCAGATCATTCGCGGTCAGCGCGATGACGATCGCCAGCGGACCGAGCATGAAAGCGTTGGGCAGACGGACCATCAGGAAGAAACCACCCGCCACCGCTGCGATCGCCAGCAGCGTGCCGAGTCCGCGCCACTCGAGCGCCGTTGCCAAAGGCACATAGACATCCGCGCCGCGAACGCCGGAATACGCAAGCGCGTACGGAACGACGATCACCACGACGAGAATGCGCAGCGACTGAGCGATCGCAACTCGGTCGGTGCGTGCGCCAAAACGCTCGCCCAGCACTGCCATCTCCGTCGCACCGCCGGGCACGCTCGCAAAGAAAGCCGTCGTCCGGTCGGTGCCCGTGGCGCTTGCGACAAACCAGCCGCACAGGCCGCCAAGCGCAATCGCGAGCAGCGCCGCGAGCAGCAGCAGATACCATTTGGATGCAACCTCGTGTGCAACCGCGGGGGTGAAGTAAAGGCCGAGCGCGGTGCCAATGATCACCTGTCCGAGTTCGCGCCCGCCGGTCGGTGCGCGCAACTCCAAGCCGCTGAAATTGCACACTGCCATCGCTACCAGCGGGCCGATCATCCAGGGCAGCGGCGTCTTCAGCCATGCAAACAACGCACCCGTCGCGGCACACAGTACAAGGCTGAGAAGCGGGTTGAAAAAGGAGTCGCGCGCGGCGCGCATTGCCCTGACTTCCTGGCGCAAACCCTAGCGAGCGCGCCCGACTCGTTTCGAGGAAGACGCCGCGCCGGTTCTCACTGCGGCTCGATGCCAAGCTGCCTGGCGAGCGCGGCGAAGCGCTCGATGTCCTGCTGGATCGCGGTCGAGAACTGCTCCGGGGTGCTGCCCACCGGCTCGAGGCTGCGCGCGGCGAATTCCTTGCGGCCGTCGGCGCTTTGCACATATCGGGCCGTCTCCGCCTGGATGCGCTCGACGATCGCCTTCGGCGTGCCTGCCGGCGCGACCAGCCCGTACCAGAACGCCGCGTCGAAATCTCGCAACCCGACCGACGCACCCGCCTGCGACAACAGCGGCACCCCGGACATCGAAGGCGTGGGCGTAGTTACGCCATAGGCTTTCAGCCGGCCGGAGTTCACCAGCGGCGTCGACGCGCCGGGATTGTCGAGGAACACCGATACCTGGTTGCTGATCAGGTCCGGATAGATCTGCGAGGAGCCCTTGTAGGACACGTCCTGCATCTGCGTGCCGGTGAGCGCCTTGAACTGCAACGACAGCAGGTAGCCGAGCGTCGAGGTACCGACGTTGGCGAAGTTGAGCTTACCCGGATTGGCCTGCGCGTACGCTACCAGTTCAGCGAGCGTATTCGCGGGCAGCGCCGGGCTTGCGACAAGCACATAGGACGTGCTGCCGATCATGGTGATCGGGGCGAAGCTCTTCAGCGGATCGAAAGGTACGTTTTTCTGCAGCACCACCGAGGCAGGGTGCGTGCTCGATGTAGCGATGCCGATGGTGTAGCCGTCAGGGGCGGCTTTTGCCACCGCATCGGCGCCAATCGTGCCGCCGGCCCCCGGACGGTTCTCCACCACCACCGGCTGGCCGAGGACTTCGGCGAGCTTCGCCGCCACGGAACGCGCGACGAGATCCGTGCCGCCTCCCGGCGGGAACGGCACGATCAGCTTCAGGGCGCGCACAGGCCATTGGGCGTGGGTAGCGCCCGCCGCGGTGACAAGCAACAGCACGAACGCCGCCGCGAAGGCGGCACGCCTCATCTATTCACCTCCGGATACATCACGGCGTCACCGGCGCGGAACATCTGCTCCATTTCCTGTTTCGAAATGTAGTCCACCGTCGTGCCGCGCAGCGCGGCGAGTTGCTCGGCGAGGATGTTGCGCTTGACCTCAGCGGCGAGGATGTTGACGCGGCCGTAGCATTCCGACACGTTGCGCCCGAGTACGGTGATACCGTGGCGCTTCATCAGTATGCAATTGGTGTCGCGGATGAATGTCTTGATCGGCGCCACGTCTTCTTCGACGTTAATGTGCGCGGGCAGATACTGCACCGGCTTTTGCATCAGGTAGGAAAACGTCAGCCCCAGTGGTCGGATTTCCCAATCGCCGGCCGCGAGAAAGGCCACCGTCTCGTCGTGATGCAGATGGATGACGCAGTGGATGTCGGGCCGCAGGCGCAGAATCTCGCGGTTCATCTGGTGGCCCACGGTGGTGGCGCGCTCGCCGCACACGATACGCCCGCAGGGCACGTCGGTGACCACCAGGTCGTCGACGCCCATCTCTTCCAGAGACACGCCCTGGCTCTTCACGTAGCACAGCCCGTCGGGATAGTCCGCATGCGGCACGCGGATCACCATGTTGCCGACGGCGGCCTGCACGTAGCCGCGCGCAGCGAGCCGGTGCGCATACAGAACGTACTGCTCGGCGATCTTGCGGTCGAATTGCACCGCGGGGTCTGGCGTCAGCTGGTTGACCTGGAAGCGTGACTCTGGAGCGTTCAAGGCGCACCTCCTTTTGTCGGAAAGCTACTCTAACCCACCAGTTTGCGATTCACCATCGCATGGATGCCCTTGTTGCCGTCCACCGTCTGGGTGACATGCAGATCGCACGCGAGACTGCAGAACACATAGGCCTCGGACGGCGTCCAACCCTTCATTTGTACCAGCCAGGCGATCATGTCGCGCAGCGCTTGCTTCGCAGCGTTGTCGAGATCAGGGTCGAGGCCGAGGCTGATGTAATGCGTCGGTGTGATCGCGCGCGGCATCGCGAGCCGCATGCCTTTGCGCAGCACCAGTTGGAACGTGCCGTTGAGGCAGGTCTCCAGCGCCGTGAGGCACACCTCGCTCGATCGCCTGGACGCGCACCTCCAGCACGTCGCCCGGCATCGCGCCGCGCACCGCGATGGGACCGGTCAGAATGTGCGGTCCGAGAACCGGTTTCATCCTGGTGACGATCTCGAGGTGGTCGGGGCGAAACAGGGAGACGTCCATCACGTCGCCCCAGCCGGACACCGTATCCACGACAACGGTGTCGCCCGAGTCGACCTGCAGGCGTGCCGGAATCCTGGCATCGAAATAGCCCCAGTGAATGGTCTCCAGGCTGGGGTTGAGAACGTGACGTACGGGCATGGGGAAGCTCCTATCAGGTACTTTGGAATTCGGCGGGTGGTCTGAAACATCAACTCATTTCCCGATACAAAACCGCGAAAAAATCTCGCCCAGAAGGTCATCCGACGTAAACTCGCCGGTGATCTGGTTGAGCGCTTCCTGCGCGAGGCGCAATTCCTCCGCGAACAGTTCCCAGCGCGGCAGGGTGTCGCCCGCGACCGACAGGTTCTGCTGAGCGGATGCTAGCGCGCCAAGATGCCGCGCGCGCGCAAGATACAACGTCTCCCCGCTACGCTCCCAGCCGGCGGCGGCGAGCAACGCGCCGCGCAGCAATTCCAAACCCTCCCCGGTCTTCGCCGAAAGATGGGCCGCGCGCGGCGCCTGGTCGGTGAGCTTTGCCGGCATGCCCACAAGATCGATCTTGTTGAATACATCGATGCGCACGGCGCCGGCGGGAAGTGCGCCCGCGAAGCGTTTCAGGATCGCGTGATCCTCTTCGCGCATCCCGCAAGAGGCATCGAACACCGCGAGCACCACGTCGGCGCGCGCGAGTTCCTGCCACGCGCGTTCCACGCCGATCCGCTCGAGCTCGTCGCCCGACTCGCGCAGCCCCGCCGTGTCCACCACGTGCAGCGGCACGCCGTCGATCCGGATGTCCTCGCGCAACACATCGCGCGTGGTGCCTGCGATCGGCGTGACGATGGCGCGCTCCTCGCCGGCGAGGCGGTTCAGCAGGCTCGACTTGCCGACGTTCGGGCGGCCGGCAATCACCACCCGGATACCCTCGCGAAGCAGGCTGCCCTGCCGGCTCCTTGCCAGAACCTCGTCGAGCGCCGCGCGCACCTGCCCGAGCCTGCCCAACGCGTCATCGCGATGCATTGCGTCGACCTCTTCTTCGGGGAAGTCGAGCATCGCCTCGGTGAGGGAGCGAAGTTCGGTCAGACGTGCAACCAGCGCGCGCACTGCGGCGGAGAATTCACCGGAGAGCGAGCGCAACGCGCAGCGCGCAGCATCGCTGCTGGCCGCTTCGATCAGGTCGGCTACGCTTTCCGCCTGCGCCAGATCGAGCTTGCCGTTCAGAAAGGCGCGCCGCGTGAACTCGCCCGGTTCCGCCAGGCGCGCGCCGGCATCGAGGCAGGCTTCGAGCAGCAGTTGCATCACGACCATGCCGCCGTGCCCGTGGAGCTCGAGCATCGGCTCGCCGGTGTAGGAGTGCGGAGCGGGAAAAAACAGCGCCAGCCCGCGATCGATCAATTCCCCGCGCCCGTCGCGAAACTCAGCCAGCGTCGCGCGCCGAGCGGGAGGAACGGCGCCGGTCACCGCGCGCGAAATCTCCGCCGCAAGTGCTCCCGCGACCCGCACCACGCCGATGCCGCCGCGGCCCGGAGGGGTCGCAATGGCCACAATCGTGTCAGGGTGCACTGCCGGCGGGGTGAAGGCGTTCGGGGAATCTTCAGCGCTTGGCGTGGGCAGGTTTGTCGCGATCGAACATGCGCTGTATCTGCCACTGCTGGAGGATGGAGAGGATGTTGTTCACCAGCCAGTAAAGCACCAGACCGGACGGGAAGAAGAAGAAGAACACGCTGAAGATGTAGGGCATGAACGCCATGACCTTGGCCTGCACCGGGTCCGGCGGCACCGGGTTCATCCGCGTCTGCAGGATCATCGTGATGGTCATGAGGACCGGCAGCACGTAATACGGGTCGAGCGCCGACAGGTCCTTGATCCACAGAATGAACGGCGCATGGCGCAGTTCGATCGCCGCGAGCAGCGTCCAGTACAGCGCAATGAATACCGGGATCTGCACCAGGATCGGGAAGCAGCCACCGAGCGGATTGATCTTCTCCGTCTTGTAGAGTTCCATCATCGCCTGGTTCTGGCGCGCGCGGTCGTTGGCGTACATCTCGCGTAGCTTGGTCAGACGCGGCGTGACGAGCTTCATTTTCGCCATCGACTTGTAGCTCGCCGCCGACAGCGGGAAGAACACCAGCTTGAGAGACACGGTGAGCAGGATGATCGCCACACCCCAGTTGCCGGTCAGCCCGTGAAATTTCTCCAGCACCCAGAACAGCGGCCAGGCGATGATCGTCAGCCAGCCGAAGTCGACCACTAGATCCAGTCCCGGCGCCGCGGCCTTGAGCCTCTCATGCTCCTGCGGCCCGGAGAACAGCGGCACGGCGACCCGTGCACTCGCCCCCGGCGCGATCTCGGGCGTCGGCACGATCACCCCCGCGGAGTACAGGCCGTCGGGCTGCTTCTTCGTGTAGTACTCGCGCGGCAGCTTGTCCGATGGCAGCCACGCAGAAACGAAGTAATGCTGCATGATCGCGATCCAGCCGTCGCTCGCCTGGCGCGGATAATCGATCTTGCCTTTCTCGATCGCGGAGAACTCGACTTTCTGGAACTTCTTCTCTGCGGTGTAGACCGCCGCGCCCGTATAGCTCTTCATCATCGCCGTGTCCCCCGCGGGCGCGTTGTCGTCGCGCACCAGCTGGAAATAGGCGTGCGCAGCGAGCGGTTCCGCGCCACCGTTTTTCAACTCGAATGCAACGTCGATCACGTAGCTGTCGCGATGAAAGGTGTAGATCTTGTCGACCGTAACGCCGCTGCCGTTTTCGGCCTGCAGGCGCACCTCGAGCGAGTTCACGCCATCACCGAGCGCGCGCTCGCCGGGCAGGACCCGGAACGGCGTGCGATGGTTGGGCAGCCCGTCGCCGATCAAGCCGCTCTGGGCACTGTATGAATGCCCGGGATCCAACAGCACAAAAGGCTTGTCGACCTCTTTGGCGTCCTTGTGCTTGAGCAGTTCGAGCCGGCGCAGCGTGCCGCCCAGGCTGTCGATTTCCGCCACAAACAGGTCGGTCCTGATCGTGACACTCTCACTCTTGGGCGCGCCGGCGGCGGCAGGCGCCCCCGGGACGGCAGCGGCGCGATCAGCGGTAGGCGCGGCCGCCGGCGCCTTGGCTGCGGGGTTGGCTGCGGAACTGGGCGTAGGCACGCCCGCCGGAACTGACGCGCTGGTCGCCACAATCTTCGGCCTTTGGTCCTTTTCCCAGGCCTGCCACAGCAGGAACACCGAGAAGCAGAAAATGAACAGCAGGATCAGGCGTTGGGTATCCATTCTCATTGCGTCGAATTCGGGTG
This sequence comes from Burkholderiales bacterium, assembly GCA_017880775.1. Lineage (GTDB taxonomy): Bacteria > Pseudomonadota > Gammaproteobacteria > Burkholderiales > SG8-39 > JADGRQ01. The sequence goes on from JADGRQ010000001.1 coordinate 224,488, forward strand.
CCGGAAGAATTCAGCGTTCCTGTTGCGCGGCTTCAGGCACCGGGTCGTATCCGCCGGGGTGCCACGGGTGGCAGCAAGCGATGCGCCGCGCAACAAGCCAGCCGCCGCGCAATGAACCATGCAGGCCTATGGCCTGCTCCGCGTACTCGGAGCAGCTAGGATAAAAACGGCAGTTGCAGCCGAGTATGGGACTGACAGCGTAACGATAGGCGCGAATCAAAAGACGCAAAGGCTCTCTCATGCGCTCAGCCCGGCAAATGCGGTGCGCAGGCGCGCAACCAGATTGCGTTCGACCCGGATGTTCTGAGGCGGGCGCACCAGAATGTCGATCGCGCCAAGACCGGTGTGCTCCAGACGAAACGCCTCGCGGATGCAGCGCTTCACGCGATTGCGCACGATTGCCCGCCGAGAAACTTTCAGCGACATGAGAATGCCGAGCCTAGCCGAGCCTGCGGTCGTCGGCGCAACGATGAACGTGAATCCGGACAAGGATTTTCGTACGCCGGTACGCAGCAGCCGCTCGTATTCTGCCTGGGTGGGGATCCGACGATCCGGGCGAAAGCCAAGGATCGATCGCGTCGGCGTTGCGCCGGCCACGCGCGCGGTAACGCCGGTCAGGCCGCCAGGCGCCGACGCCCCTTCGCGCGGCGGGCGGCGATAACCTTGCGACCTCCGCGCGTGCTCATGCGCACAAGAAATCCGTGGCGACGCGAACGCCGGGTCTTGGAAGGTTGGTAGGTACGCTTCATGGGGATCCCGTCTGGCGAAAACCGGCTATTACAGCGTCTTAGCTAAGCCCTTGTCAAATTTCCGTGATTTTCTGGCCCTGCCTGTGGATAACTTGAACCGAACGCGGTAAAATAAACCTGCTCGACCAAGCCCACGCGCCAACCCGGGCGCGCCATCCCCCATCAGAGCGGCAGCGCGAAAACAAAAAGCCCGATTTCAAGATGCAACACCTATGGGACGCGTGCCTGCGCCGCCTCGAACAGGAACTCCCCGCACAGCAATTCAATACCTGGATCCGGCCGCTTGCGCTGGACGCCGCGGCCTCGGACCCGGGCAGCCTGACGCTGCTCGCGCCAAACCGCTTCGTTCTCGAGCTGGTGCGCGACCGCTTCGGCGAGCGGATTCGCCGCTTCGCCGGCGAAGCCGCGCCGCAACCGGTCGAAATCCACATCGTGCTGGCGCGCAGCCCCGATCCCGCGCCGCGGCCCGCGGCGCGCACAAACGGCCATACGCCACCGACGCTCGAGCGGGCGCGACTCAATCCCGCCTTCAGCTTCGAGAGCTTTGTCGCCGGCAAAGCGAACCAGCTTGCGCGCGCCGCAGCCCTGCAGGTCGCCGAAAATCCCGGAATTTCGTATAACCCCCTGTTCGTGTACGGCGGCGTCGGTCTCGGCAAGACGCATCTGGTGCAGGCGATCGGCAACGCGCTCGCCGCACACCGCCCGGCCGCCAAGATCCGCTACTGCCATGCGGAGCAGTACGTGACCGACGTCGTGCGCGCCTACCAGCAACGATCGTTCGAGGAATTCAAGCGCTACTACCACTCGCTCGACCTGCTGCTGATCGACGACATCCAGTTCATTTCCAACAAGGGCCGCACGCAGGAGGAATTCTTCTACGCGTTCAACGCGCTGGTCGAAGCCCATAAACAGATCGTGATCACCTGCGACACCTACCCGAAGGAAATCGCGGGCATGGAAGAGCGCTTGATCTCGCGCTTCGGCTGGGGGCTCACCGTCGCCATCGAGCCGCCGGAACTCGAGATGCGCGTCGCGATCGTGCTGAAGAAGGCCGATGCGGAAGGTGTTCCGTTGTCGGAGGAAATCGCGTTCTTCATCGCCAAGCACATCCGCTCCAATGTGCGCGAACTGGAAGGCGGGCTGAAAAAAGTGCTTGCGTTCTCGCGCTTCAACAATCGGGAACTGTCGCTCGATCTCGCCAAGGAGGCGCTGCGCGATATCCTCAATGTGGCGAGCCGGCAGATCACGGTCGAAAACATTCAGAAGACGGTGGCGGAGTTCTTCAAGCTCAAGCTGTCCGACATGCACTCGAAAAAGCGCAGCCGCAACGTGGCGCGCCCGCGCCAGGTTGCGATGGCGCTGGCCAAGGACCTCACGCAGATGAGCCTGCCGGAGATCGGCGATGCATTCGGCGGCCGAGACCATACCACGGTGCTGCACGCCTGCCGCACCATCTCGACGCTGCGCAAACAGGACCAGTCACTCAATCGCGACTACCTGGTTCTCGAGCAGGTTCTCAAGGGCTGAAAAGGATCATGCGAAGCTGTGCACTGAGGCGGAACAAGCTGTGGATAATGTTGCCGGTGGCGATCGGCGGTGTTTCAATCCACAGCCATGCACACGCAATGCACAGCTTTCCCCGCAACCGACAGTTGCGATATCCGCAAACCAATCAACGTGCGAGCGCGGTTTTCCCGGATTGTGCAGCCGCCTATTAACTACTACTAAGTATCCTTAAGGAAAAGAAATGGAACTGGTAAAGGCGAAACGCGACGATCTGCTCGCACCGCTCGCGGCGGTCAGCGGCATCATCGAACGTCGGCATACCTTGCCGATCCTGTCGAACGTGCTGATCGAGCGCAGCGACGGGTGCCTGTCCTTTCTCGCGACCGACATCGAAATCCAGATCAGCGCACGTAGCAGCCTGGACGCTTCGGGAGCGGCGCACGCGGTTACGGTTGGGGCGCGAAAATTGCTCGATATCCTGCGCGCGCTGCCCGAAGGTGCGGAGGTCTCGCTCAACTTGCAGGACAAGCGCCTGCTGCTCAAGGCGGGCCGCAGTCGCTTCTCCCTGCAGACGCTCCCGGCAGAGGATTTTCCGCGGCTGGCAAAGCCTGCCGGCGAGATTGCGCGATTTGCGCTGCCGCAAAGGGCGCTGCGGCGGCTCCTCGGGCTGGTGCAGTACGCGATGGCGCAGCAGGACATCCGCTACTACCTCAACGGCCTGCTGATGGTCGTCGAGGACAGGCAGTTGAAGCTGGTCGCCACCGATGGGCATCGCCTTGCGTACGCCACGATGCAATTGGACGCGGAACTTCCCCGCCAGGAGGTGATCATTCCGCGCAAGACGGTGCTTGAACTGAGCAAGCTGCTCGCCGAGAGCGACGAAGAGGTTCGGGTCGAGGTGTCATCGACGCAGGCCGGGTTCCAGTTCGGGACCGTCGAGCTGGTATCGAAGCTGGTCGACGGCAAGTTTCCTGATTACACGCGGGTCATTCCAAAGGAACACAAGAACCGCCTGCAGATCGACCGCGAGGCGCTGCGCCAGGCGCTGCAGCGCGCGGCAATCCTCTCGAACGAGAAATTCCGCGGTATACGCTGGGTCCTGACCGACAACAACCTGAAGATCGTCTCGTCCAATGCCGAGCAGGAGGAAGCGAACGAGGAACTCGAGGTCCAGTACAGCGGTGACGGCCTCGACATCGGCTTCAACGTCACCTACCTGCTCGACGTGCTCAACAACGTCTCGGGCAGCGTGGTGGAGGCGAGTTTCGCGGATGCCGCGTCGAGCACGCTGATTTGCGTGCCGGGGGAGAAGGAATTCAAGTACGTCGTCATGCCGATGCGCATCTAGCCGCGAGGGAACAGCCAGAGTGAACGAAGCGAGTAACTACGACAGCGACAGCATCAAGGTGTTGAAGGGCCTTGATGCGGTGCGCAAACGCCCCGGCATGTACATCGGTGACACCTCGGATGGCACCGGACTGCACCACATGGTGTTTGAAGTCGTCGACAACGCGGTCGACGAGGCGCTGGCCGGCTTCTGCGACGAGATCGTGGTCACCATTCACACCGATAATTCCGTTTCGGTGCTCGACAACGGGCGCGGCATCCCGACCGGGGTGATGGACGATGACGAGATGAAGCGCTCGGCGGCTGAGATCGTGATGACCGAACTGCATGCGGGCGGGAAATTCGATAACAACACCTACAAAGTCTCGGGGGGGCTGCACGGCGTGGGCGTCTCCGTGGTGAACGCGCTTTCAGAGTGGTTGCGCCTGTCGATCTGGCGCGACGGAAAGGCGCACCAGATGGAGTTTCGCGACGGCGTGGCGACCGCGCCGCTGCGCGCAATCGGCGACACCGAGAGACGCGGCACGGAAGTGCATTTCCTGGCGAGCCACGCGACGTTCGGCGTGGTCGATTTCCACTACGATATCCTGGCGCGGCGCCTACGCGAGCTTTCGTTCCTCAACAACGGGGTGCGCATCGTGCTGGTCGACCAGCGCACCGGCAAGGAGGAAAACTTCGCCTTTTCCGGCGGCGTGCAGGGATTCGTGGAGTACATGAACCGCACCAAGAACGTGCTGCATCCGAACGTGTTCAGCGCGCGCGGCGAAAAGGACGGGATCGTCGTCGACGTGGCGATGCAGTGGAACGACTCCTACCAGGAATCGGTGCTGTGTTTCACCAACAACATCCCGCAAAAGGACGGCGGCGCCCACCTCACCGGGTTGCGCGCGGCGATGACGCGCTCGCTCAACAAGTACATCGAGGCGAACGAGGTGGGGAAAAAGGCGAAGGTCGAGACCACCGGTGACGACATGCGCGAGGGCCTCGCGTGCGTGCTCTCGATCAAGGTTCCGGAGCCGAAATTCTCGTCGCAGACCAAGGAGAAACTGGTTTCCTCGGAAGTCCGGCCGGTGGTCGAGGAAATCGTCGCCGAAAAGCTGCGCCAGTACCTCGAAGAGCGTCCGACTGATTCGCGCACCATCACCATGAAAATCATCGAGGCGGCCGCTGCGCGCGAAGCCGCGCGCAAGGCGCGCGAGATCACGCGGCGCAAGGGGATCCTCGACGGGCTCGGACTGCCGGGCAAGTTGGCCGACTGCCAGGAGAAGGATCCGTCGAAATCGGAGTTGTATATCGTCGAGGGCGATTCGGCGGGCGGCTCGGCCAAGCAGGGGCGAGACCGCAAGTTCCAGGCAATCCTGCCGTTGAAAGGCAAGATCCTCAACGTCGAGCGGGCGCGCTTCGACAAGCTGATCTCGTCGGCGGAGATCGCCACTTTGATCACCGTGCTCGGTACCGGCATCGGCAAGGAAGAGTACAACGCCGACAAGCTGCGCTACCACCGCGTCATCATCATGACCGACGCTGACGTCGATGGCTCGCACATCCGCACGCTGCTGCTAACCTTCTTTTACCGGCAGATGCCGGAACTGGTGGAGCGGGGCCATATCTACATCGCCCAGCCACCGCTTTACAAGGCGAAGCTCGGCAAGGAGGAGCGTTACCTGAAGGACGAGCACGAGTTGAACGAGTTTCTGCTCGGCAAGGCACTCGACGACGCCGCGCTGTTTCCTGCGCCGCGTCGCGAGCCCATCCGCGGCGACGCGCTCGCCGAGTTGGCGAAGTCCTACCTGCTTTCCGAGGCCGTGATCGACCGGGTCTCGGGTTGGATCGATCGCGGCGTCCTTGCGGCGATCCTGCGCGGCGCGCAGGTCGACCTGAGCCGTCGCGATGCGGCCGAAGCCTCGGCCGAAACCCTGGCCGCCTCCATCCCTGGCAACGGCGTTCGGATCAGCGCGCATTTCGATACCAAGACCGAGCGCTACCAGATTCGCATCGAGCGCGAGCGGCACGGCAACGTGCGCCTCACGCAGATCGACCAGGAGTTCCTGCTGTCGGGCGATTACGCGCGGCTGCGGCAGTCCGCCGAACTGCTGCGCGGTCTGGTGGGCGTCGGCGCGTATGTGACGCGCGGGGAGCGTCGCCAGGCGGTCAGGGACTTTCCGGAGGCGACGCGCTGGCTGCTCGAGGAGGTGCGCAAGTCGATGACGCTGCAGCGCTACAAGGGCTTGGGCGAGATGAACCCCGCACAGCTGTGGGAAACGACGATGGACCCGAGCATGCGCCGCTTGCTCAAAGTGCAGATCGAAGACAGCATCGCTGCCGACGAGATCTTCACCAAGCTGATGGGCGACGAAGTCGAGCCGCGGCGCGCGTTCATCGAGTCGAACGCGCTCGGCGTTCGAAATCTGGATATCTGATCAGCGCGGCGCGGCGCGCCTGCGGACGCCTTTGGCGGGTGGCGCCGGTTTGGCCGCGTGTTGCACGGTCTTCGCGGCCGTCCTGGCGCGCTTGGGAGCACTGACTTCGGTGGTGGTGGCGGCGTCCGGCTGAGGCGATCTCGGCGTTTTTTCCTTGCGTGGCGCGCGCGCCATGAACTCGAAGCCGATCGACCCATCGGGCCGCTTTGCGAGAAAGGCCTTGAACGGGCGGCCCTTCTTGGAAATGAACCGGGTCAACAGATCGGTCTTGCCGTCGGAGAGCAGCTTCTCCATCTGGGCGCGCTCGACCGGCTGCTGCAGGATCACCTTGCCGGAGCGGAAATCGCAGGTCCGCGCCGCACCGAGCGCCTTCTCGCACACGTAGGCCGCGCCGTGCTCATACACCCGCGCGTTGCATTTCGGGCATGCGCCGAGCGGGGTCTGGCCGCTGAAATCGGGCGCCTCGCCCGACTCGTCTTCTTCCCGCGACGGACCGAAGTCGAACTCGGCGCGGAATTCATCGTTCAGGCGCATCAAGGCGGTAAATGGCTTGCCGACGCGCGAGCGAAACCCGGTGAGCGGGCCGATCTGCCGCTTCTGGATCAGCTCGGCGACCTCCTCGGGCGCCCACTCCCTGCCCGAAACCACCTTCCATAGCGAGAAGTCGCATTTCTGGCACTGAAACTTGCGGTAATTCTCCTGAACCAGGCCGCCGCATTTCGGGCACGGTGCGTCCACGGTGGCGAACGCCGTGTCCGGGATGTCGCCGTTGCGGATGCGCTCGACCAGATCGCGGGTCACCGTCTGGATGTGATCCATGAACTCGTCGCGCCCGAGTTTGCTGGCCTCCATCAACTTCAACTTGTGCTCCCAGTCCCCGGTCAACTCCGGAGACGTGATTTCGCCGACCCCGAAATGCTTGAGCGCGAACATAAGCGAGAACGCCTTTGGCGTCGGCACCAGTTCGCGGACGTTGCGATGCACGTATTCTTCGCGGATCAATCCCTCGATGACCGCCGCGCGGGTTGCCGGCGTTCCGAGACCCTTCTGTTCCATGGCGGCGCGCAGCTCGTCGTCCTCAACCAGCTTGCCGGCGCCTTCCATCGCAGACAGCAGCGTCGCCTCGCTGTAACGCGCTGGCGGCTTGGTCTGGTTCGCCTGCACCTGTACCTCCACCAGTCGCACCTTTTCATTCTGCGCGACAGCGGGAAGGCTCTCGTTGTCCTGCTGCGCAGCCTTGCCGTAGACGGCCAGCCAGCCGGGGCTCACCAGGATGCGCCCTTCGGTCTTGAAGCTGTGCCCCGCCACCTCCGTGACGCGCGTGGTCTGCAGGGACTCGGCCGGCGGGTAGAACACCGCAAGGAAGCGGCGCATCACGAGGTCGTAGAGTTTCTGTTCCGGCTCGCTCAGGCGTTTGGGTGCCTCCAGCGTCGGGATGATCGCGAAGTGATCGGAGATCTTGCTGTTGTCGAAGATGCGCTTGTTGGGCTTGACCCAGCCGCTCTTCAGGATCTGGCCCGCGAACGCGGAGTATTCGCCGGATTTCAGCGCGCCCAGCGTCTTTTTCACGGTCGCGACGTAGTCCTCGGGCAGCGCGCGCGCGTCGGTGCGCGGATAGGTGAGCACCTTGTGCTTCTCGTACAACGCCTGCGCCAGTCCGAGCGTGTTCTTTGCCGAGAAACCGAAGCGGCCGTTGGCCTCGCGCTGCAGGCTGGTGAGGTCGAACAGCAGCGGCGAGAGCTGGCTCGAAGGTTTGGTTTCCTCGGTGACCGTGCCGGTCTTGCCATCGCAGGCGGCGCGGATCGCCTCGGCCTTGGCCGCGTCCCAGAGGCGCTCGGCCTTGCGCTCCGGATCGTCGTCCTTCCTGAACCCCGGGTCGAACCAGCGCCCCGCGTACTCGCCGGCCCGGGCGCCGAAGCGGGCGTGCACCTCCCAGTAGTCGCGCGACTTGAAATTGCGGATCTTTTCCTCGCGCTCGACCAGGATCGCGAGCGTCGGTGTCTGCACGCGCCCGACCGTCGTCAGATAAAAGCCGCCTTCCTTCGAATTGAAGGCAGTCATTGCGCGCGTGCCGTTGATGCCGACCAGCCAATCGGCCTCCGATCGGCTCTTCGCGGCGTCGGCGAGCGGCAGCAGATCGCGGTCCGCGCGCAGCGCTTCGAAACCCTCCCGGATCGCGCCCTGGGTCATCGACTGCAGCCAGAGCCGCTGGATCGGTTTTTTCGTGCGCGCATGCTGCACGATGTAGCGGAATATCAACTCGCCTTCGCGTCCGGCATCGCAAGCGTTCACCAGACCCGAAACATCCTTGCGCTTGATCAGCCTGAGCAGGAGATTCAGGCGCGCTTCGCTCTTCTCGATCGGTGCGAGATCGAAGTGCGGGGGCACCACCGGCAGGTGGGCGAAGGACCACTTGCCCTTCTTGACTTCATATTCCTCGGGAACGGCGAGCTCGAGCAGATGGCCGACGGCCGACGAGAGCACCATCCCGTCGCTCTCGAAGTAGTCGCCTTTACGCACAAACCCGCCGATCGCGCGCGCAATGTCGTTCGCGACGGAAGGTTTCTCCGCAATGATCAGTTTCTTGCTCATGCGCTGGAGCATCGGGCGCCCAAAGGGGTGCCGACGATACGAGCAAACGCCGCCGGCTGTCAACCGCGACGGCGTCGTTGGCGTGCGAAAGTGCGCGTCCCTGCAACGGGCAACGGGCGACGGGCGAGCTTGCGCGCGTGCGCGCTAGTGCGACAGACGCTGCGCGTCCGTGGAAAGCAGATCCATGGCAATCAGCTGGCTGGTCGGCGTCTGCCGGTTCCACAGCACCATCAGCACGATCAGCTTGAGCTGGTCGAGCGAGAGCGTGTTTGCCGAGGCGGCGAGCGCGCGGTCGAGCACCAGTTCGCGCAATCCCGGGTCGAGCACGTCAGCGTGTTCGAGATCGATCAGGAATCCGAGGCATTCGGCGTCGAGTTTCGCGCATTCGCGCGGGGCGAATGCGCGCAGCGCGCGCGAGGAAGCGGGCAGAGGCGCGCAGGCCCGATGCGGCGCGTGCAGAACTCCGGCGAGCCAGGCCAGCGCCTCGCTGATGTCCGAATCCTCGAATCCGGCGGCCGAGAGCTTCTTCGCGACCAGTTCTCTGTTGTGCGACACGTCGGCCTGACGGCAGTGCTCGAACAAATAGACGAGGATGTCGAACATGTTGTTTTTTCCTCAGCTGAGTCGTTGAAAACGCCCTCCGGGCAGCGCGGCAACGCGCCCGTCGAGTTCCAGGCGAAGCAACTGCGCCGATACTTGCTCTGCCGGCAAGCCTGCGCGCGCGCACAGCGCATCGAGGTCGACGGGGTCGAATCCCATCTGAGCGAGCAGCCCTGGCTCATCAGCGGACCGAGCCGGTGGCAGTTCGAGCGTCGATGCGTGCCGCCAGTCGCCCAGTTCGGACAGCACATCCTCGACGCAGTCGACCAGTTTCGCACCCGACTTGATGAGCGCATGGCAACCCTTGGCGAGGGGCGAGTGGATCGACCCCGGAACCGCAAACACGTCGCGGCCCTGTTCGAGCGCAGCGCGCGCGGTGATCAGCGAGCCGCTCGCGATGGCTGCTTCCACCACCAGGACCCCGCGCGCGATTCCGCTGATCAACCGGTTGCGGCGGGGGAAATGGTGGGCGATCGGTTGCGTTCCGAGCGAAAACTCGGAGAGCAACAACCCGCGCTCGGCGATTTGCTCGGCCAGCGCCGCATTTCTTGCCGGATAGGGAACATCCACTCCAGTGCCCAGCACGGCAACAGTCGAGCCCTCACCGGTCAGCCCGCCGCGGTGCGCAGCGGCATCGATACCCAACGCCAGGCCGCTGATCACCGTAATTCCCGACCCGCTGAATGCCTTGGCAAAACTTTCGGCGTTGGCGGCACCCTGCGGCGTCGCGTTGCGACTGCCGACGATGGCGAGCGCCGGACGGTTGGCGAGGCTCATCTTGCCGCGCGCAAACAGCAGCGTTGGCGGATCCGGGATTTCGTAGAGCAGGCGCGGGTAGACGGGATCGGACAGCGGAACGATATGACAGCCGGGCGATTCCGCCCATTCGAGGCTGCGTTCGACCGCGCTCTGCGTATCGGCAGCGTCCAGACCGCGCAGCACTTCGGACGGTGCGAAGCGCTCAAGCGCGCTTCGCTTTGCGGCCAATACGTTTTCGGGGAGCCCGAACTCCTTGAGAAGCCGGCGGGTTGTCGAAGCGCCGAGACCGGGCGTGAGCGCCAGCGTGAGCCACGCGGCGAGCCCGGGCCCCCGGCTCATGCTGGGCGGGGTCTTCCGGCCGGGCGTCCGCTCGGCGGACGCAGGCGGGTACTGCGTTCAGGGATTCTGCACGACATCAAGTTGGTGTACCTGAGTCGAGACGTTCATCACCAGCGCGTAGGAGACGCGCTCGAAAACACGGAATACGAACAGCAGTCCGTAACGTTCTTCCGGCAGCTTGACCTCGGGGCCGGCGGTGCCGCCGATAGTTTTCGGGCCGACCAGCGTGCCCTGGCGATACAACGCGAGCACGTGGCCCGGCTCGAGCCCGTCCACGCTGCCGCGGTTCAGCGTCACCACCGACTGGCTCGCCGCCTCGCCGATTCTGCTGATATCGCCATGCACGGCGATGACCTGGCCGCGCACCGCCTTGCCCGGCGCGTGCGGTGCGTACTCGATCGGCTGTGGGGGGCCCGCCGCGATCAAGCTGTCGCCAGGCCCGATTTCGTGCGATGCGGCGACAATCACCAGCGTCGCAGGTTCGCCCGGGCGCGTTACGCGCGCGGTTCCCAGATGCTCGGCTTCGTAACCGAGCGTTCGCTGCGACTCCGGGTCGATCAGCGCCCTGCCGCGGCGGTACACATACCACGTGTCCTCCTTGGAGCCGCTCAAACCGCTTGCGTAGACCGAGAATCCCGGCCCCACGATGACGCGCTTTTCCTCCGCCGCGACGATCCTGGGTGCGTTGTTCAGCCCGTCGGGCTCGATCACCAGCGGCCGCGACAGGAAAGGCTCGATCATGTACGGCGGGATGCTCGGGATCGCCGCCGCTCGGGTCGACTCGGCGCGGACCGTCGGACTCAGATGGACGGTTGGACCGAGTGCGAGCTGGCCCCGCTGGCGGTCCAGAACCAGTACGTTGCCCGGGTAGATGCGGTTCGGGTTCTTGATCTGGTCCTTGTTCATGTCCCAGAGTTCGGGCCAGCGCCAAGGGGCGTCGAGGTAGCGTTCTGAAATCGACCACAGCGTATCGCCCTTCTGGACCACGTATCGGTCGGGGGCGTCGGGCTTTATCGTCGGAACCTTCGCCGGCGCCTGTGCGGTGACGGTGCCGGCGAACAGCCAAAAGAGAACAAAAACGAGTGTTGTGATAGACTTATACAGTCGCAGTCGCATGGGAGCCCCCGTCCAAGGCTGGCTTGAAATGCGTTTCCGCTACCCAATGTAGCGTAAAGCACACTCTTTTTACATACCGCATGAAATTCTGCATCTAATTTGTTCAATTCGCAAGCAATTTACATGGCTACCCTGAATATCCTGCGGTACCCCGATGCGAGGCTGCACAAACCGGCGGTGCCGGTGACGGTGTTCGACGATCATCTCAAGCAGCTGGCTCGCGATCTGGCGGAAACGATGTACGCGGCTCCAGGCGTTGGGCTCGCGGCGACGCAGGTCGACGAACACAAACAATTGATCGTCGTAGACGTTTCCGAACGGCGCGATTCGCTCGTGACGCTGGTGAACCCGCGGATCGTCGAGAGTTTCGGCGAGTCAGACATCGAGGAGGGTTGCCTGTCGGTGCCGGGCATCTTCGAGGTGGTTCCGCGCGCCGAGCGTGTGCGGGTTCGCGCCTACGACGCGAATGGAACCATATTCACGCTCGAGGCGCAGGGCTTGCTGGCGGTCTGCATCCAGCACGAGATGGATCATCTGGAGGGCAAGGTGTTCGTCGAGTATCTCTCGCAACTCAAGCAGACGCGCATTCGCGCCAAGCTCGCCAAGCAGTTGCGCAAGAGCGCCTGAATCCCAGACGTGTGGATGGGGAGTGCGGGGGAAGGTGACCTGAACCTCGCCCTTCTCTGATCCCCATGCGCATCGTGTTCGCCGGCACGCCGGGGTTTGCCGAACGCTCGCTCGCTGCGCTGCTCGCCGCAGGCCATGAAGTGCCGCTCGTGCTCACTCAGCCCGACCGGCCCGCAGGGCGCGGAATGCGCGCCGCGCAGAGCGCGGTCAAGCAACTCGCGGTGCGACGCGGCATTCCGGTGTTTCAGCCAGTGAGTCTGCGTGAATCCGCAAGCGTGGAAGTCGTCCGTTCTGCAAGCCCGGACGTGCTGGTGGTGGCCGCCTATGGAATGATCCTTCCCGAGGCGTTGCTCGGAACCGCGCCGCTGGGGGCTCTCAACATCCACGCTTCGCTATTGCCGCGCTGGCGCGGCGCGGCGCCGATTCAGCATGCGCTGCTCGCGGGAGATCGCGAGACGGGGGTCAGTATCATGCGTATGGACTGTGGACTGGACACCGGTCCCGTTCTGGCGCGGCAGCCGGTCACGATCGCGGAGGATGAAACTGCCGCGACGCTGCATGAAAAACTTGCCGCGCTCGGTGCGGAAATGATCGTTGGCGCTCTGCGCGAACTCGCCGCAGGTCGTGCCGTGTTCACTGCGCAGCCCGCCGAAGGCGTCACCCATGCACCAAAGCTCGGCAAGCGCGAGGCGCATATCGACTGGCGGCGCCCCGGCGCCGAACTCGCACGCGTGGTGCGCGCGTTCGATCCGGCCCCCGGTGCAAGCACGTCGATTGCCGGTGCGCCTCTCAAGGTGTGGCGTGCCCGCCCCGCGCACGGCGAGGGCGCTCCGGGGGAGGTGTTGCGCGCCGATGCGCTCGGAGTGTTGGTTGCATGCGGTGCGGATGCACTCGAGTTGACCGAACTGCAGCGTGCGGGTGGACGTCGGCTCGCTGCTGCCGAATTCCTGCAAGGATTCCCGATCGCGTCCGGTACCCGGCTCGGCATGGCATGAACGTTCCGCTGCGGCGCAATGCCGACCTCGCGGAATCGCTGGCGCGCGCAAGCCGGAGCCTCGCGCGCGTACTGCAGGGCGGCAGCCTCGCCGATGAACGCGAACCCGGGCGGGATGCCGCGACGCGCGCCGCCGTGCTCGACCTGGTGCATGGTGCGCTGCGGCGTTTCGGGCGGGACGACGCGGCGTTGCGCGCACTTTCCGCGCGCGGGCAGATTGAACCTGCCCTGAGAGCGCTGCTGCTGGCGGCGCTTGCCGCGCTCGAATCGGGGCGTTACGCCGAATACACGGTTGTCGATCAGGCAGTGCGCGCGTGCGCGCGTCTGCACAAGCCCGGCGCACAGGGGTTCGTCAATGCCATATTGCGAGCCTTTCTTCGAAACCGGGTGCGCTTGGCCGCGCGGCTCGATCCTGACAAGGAATCGCGTTTCCAGCATCCGGCGTGGTGGATCGAGCGAGTGCGCAACGCATATCCCGATGCCTGGGAGCGGGTGCTCGCGGCGGGTAATACGCATCCGCCGATGTGCCTGCGCGTCAATCGACGACGCACCACGCCCGAGGATTATCTGGCGCGGCTGATCTCCGATGGGATGCCGGCCCGGCGTGTGGGTGTATCGGCGCTGCTGCTGCACAAACCGGTTCCGGTCGAGCGGGTGCCGGGCTTCTTACAGGGCGATGTTTCGGTGCAGGATGCCGGCGCGCAGCGGGCGGCCGAACTGCTTGAGCTTGCCGACGGCCAGCGTGTGCTCGACGCCTGCGCGGCCCCGGGCGGAAAGACGGCGCATATCCTCGAGCTTGCCGACGTGGAACTCACAGCTCTCGATATCGACCCGGTGCGCTGTCGGCGGGTCCGGCAGAACCTCGCGCGGTTGGAATTGCGGGCCGAGGTGCGTGTCGCCGATTGCACGCGCACCGGGGACTGGTGGGACGGCCGCGCGTTCGAGCGGATCCTCGCCGACGTTCCATGCTCCGCCTCGGGCATCGCCCGCCGCCGCCCCGACGTCAAATGGCTGCGGCGCGCATCCGACCTCACGGGTCTTGCCGCGCAACAGAGCGCGATCCTGCGCGCACTTTGGCAGGCGCTCGCTGCGGGTGGTAAATTGCTGTACGTCACCTGTTCGGTGTTTCGCGAGGAAAACGACGCGGTTATCGACGCATTCCTCGCGTGCGAACCCACCGCGAAACGCGGCGTGTTGACCGAGGGCGCTCCGGCGCAGTTATTGCCGGACGACGGGCACGACGGATTTTTCTTCGCAATACTGGAGAAGGCTTGCTGAAGCGCCAGCGATGCGCGGCCTGTTGCTGATCCTCAAGCTTGCTGCCGCCGTCGCGCTCGTTGCGGGCACCGCGCAGTTCGCGCGCGCCGACGAGATCGACGTGCGGGAGGCGCGGCTCGAACTGGTCGACGATGGAATCGCGCTCAGCGCGGACTTCTCTTTCGATTTCAACCACCGGCTCGAGCAGACCGTGGCCAACGGCGTGCCGCTGTACTTTCTGGTGGAGTTCGAGTTGACCCGGCCGCGCTGGTACTGGTTCGACGAGAAGGCGGCCACCCGGAGGCAGCACATCCGCCTTTCATATCACGCGATTTCGCGCCAGTACCGGTTATCGACGGGCTTGTTGCAGCAAAGTTTCGCCAGCATCGACGAGGCACTCGCGGTACTGCGCCGGCTGCGCAACTGGCTGGTCCTCGAGCGCGGCACGCCGCTTGCCGATGTCGACTATGTGGCGGCGGTAAGGCTGCACCTGGATTTGTCGCTGTTGCCCAAACCGTTTCAGGTGAGCGCATTGACCAGTCGTGAACTGCGGCTGGAGTCCGACTGGTGGCGCTTCGGCTTCCGCCCGCCGGCGGTCTTCCTGGCCCAGCCTGCGGGTCCGGAGCGCACGGACCACGAGCGTGCGGGCCAGGATCGCGCGGGGCCTGATCGCGTGCCGGACAAGCCGGACGCGGCAGACCGGGGCGCCGCGCCGGCAGTGCCGGTGGAGGTCTCGCCACGATGAAAACGCTGCTGATCCTTGGCAGTGCGCTCGCCGGCGTGATGTTGTTCCTGCTGGCGACTGCGAGCGCCAACACCTCGCTGTTTGCGCGTCATTACGCCGTGCTGCTCGGGCTCAATCTGGCGCTGGCCGCCGCGCTGGCTGCCTTGGTGGGGTTCCAGTTGGTCGCGCTGCGGCGCAGGCTGCGCGAGCGGGTATTCGGCGCGCGTCTGTCGCTGCGGCTGCTTGTGCTGCTCGCCACGATGGCGGTACTGCCGGGCGCGCTGGTGTACACGGTTTCGGTGCAATTTCTCGCGCGCTCGATCGAATCCTGGTTCGACGTGCGCGTGGACAGCGCGCTTGAAGGCGGCATTCACCTCGGCCAATCGGCGCTCGACCAGATGCTTGCCGAGCTGAATGGCAAGGCGCGCAGCATGGCGCTCGAGCTTGGCGGGCGCTCGGGCGAGCAGCAGGTCATCGCGTTGAATCGCCTGCGCGAGCAGGCGGGGGTCGAAGAAGCGGTCATCGTCAGCGGCGTCGGGCGGCTGGTGGCGAGCGCGAGCGACAGCGTCACCCAGCTGCTGCCGGAATTGCCGACCCAGGCGCAGTTGCGCCAGGCGCGTTCCGGCCGGGGTCACGCCGCGATCGACGCGCCAGCCGGGCGTCCGCTGGCGTTGCGCGTGATCGTGCCGCTCGCCGGGATCGCATTGAGCGACGAAGCGCGCTTCCTGCAACTGCGCCATCCGGTCCCGCCCGGATTCGCGGCAAACGCCGAGGCGGTGGAAGCTGTGTACCGCGATTACAAGGAACTGGCGCTATCCCGCCAGGGCCTGAAGCGCATCTACATCGTCACGCTCACGCTCGCGCTGCTGATGGCGCTCACCTCCGCGATCTCGCTCGCCTTCATCCTGGCCGAGCGCCTGTCGGCGCCGCTTGGGCATCTCGCGCAGGCCACGCAGGCGGTAGCGCGCGGTGATTTCTCCCAGCGTCCTCCGGTGACGAGCCGCGACGAACTCGGCGTGCTGACCGAGTCGTTCAACAGCATGACTGGCCAGCTCGACGAGGCGCGCCGCGCCGCCGAGCTGAACCGCATCCAGCTCGAAGCGGCGAACGCGTACCTGGAGAATATTCTCGCCAATCTCTCCACCGGGGTACTGGTGTTCGACCGGGATCTTAAGCTGTCGATCGCCAATCGCGGCGCTTCCGCAATCCTGGGTGAACAGCTTGCCGATTGCGTCGGCCGTTCGCTCGGGGCGTGGGGCGGATCGCTCGAATCGTTTGCCGGCCCGCTGCATGACCAGTTGCTCGCCCATGGCGGGCGGAACTGGCAATTCGAGTTCGAGCGCCGCAGCACCGGGCAGAGGCTGCTCGCGCGCGGATCGCGGCTGCCAGCGGTCTCGGGTGGAGGCTACGTGCTGGTGTTCGAAGACATCACCCAGCTGATCCAGGCGCAGCGTGCCACCGCCTGGGCGGAGGTTGCGCGCAGGCTCGCGCACGAGATCAAGAACCCCCTCACCCCGATCCAGCTGTCGGCGGAGCGGTTGCAGGCGAAGCTCTCGGCCAAGCTCGGCGCGCAAGACGCCGAGGCGCTCGCGCGCGGTACGCGAACCATCGTCAGCCAGGTCGCGGCGCTCAAGGCGATGGTCGATGATTTCCGCGATTACGCACGCCTGCCTGCGCCGCAGCTTGCCCCGCTCGATCTCAACGCGCTGGTCGGCGAGGTGCTTTCGCTATATGAGAATTCGCGCGTTCCGGTGTGCGGGCGGCTCGCCGACGGACTGTCGCGGGTGCGCGCCGACGCTGCACAGATCCGCCAGGTGATCCACAATCTGGTGCAGAACGCGCAGGATGCATTGCTCGCGTCGCGCGAGCCGCGCGATGCACCGGCCATCGAAGTCCGCACCGAGCCGGCGGGCGAGACCGTCTGCCTGCGCGTCTCCGACAACGGCGACGGTTTCCCGGAGGAAATGATGGCGCGCGTGTTCGAGCCTTACGTCACCACCAAGCCGCGCGGCACCGGGCTCGGGCTGGCGATCGTCAAGAAGATCGTCGACGAGCATCATGGCAGGATCGCGATCGAAAACCGGCCGCGACAGGGCGCGACGGTAAGGATTTATCTGCCGCTTGCCGGCGGCGATGGTGCCGTCGAGGCGGTCGCGGCATAGGCGGGCGCATGGCACAGATCCTGGTCGTAGATGACGAAGTCGGTATCCGCGAGCTGCTCTCGGAGATCCTCAGTGACGAGGGCCACCAGGTGCTGCTCGCGGAGAACGCGCAGGCGGCGCGAACGCTGCGCGAGCGCGGCCGCCCCGACCTGGTGCTGCTCGATATCTGGATGCCCGACACCGACGGCATTTCGCTGTTGAAGGAATGGGCCACGAGCGGCCAGCTCACGATGCCGGTGGTGATGATGTCGGGTCACGGCACCATCGAGACCGCGGTGGAGGCGACGCGCATCGGCGCGCTTGATTACCTCGAAAAGCCGATTGCGCTGCAGCGCTTGCTCAGCACGGTCAAACGCGCGCTGCGCAACCAGGAAATTGCCGGACCACAGCCGCTGACGCTCGCGACCCTCGGTCGCTCGGCAGCGCTGGCGGACCTGAAGAAACGCCTGGCACAGCTCGCTTCGGTCGGCACGCCGCTGCTGCTGCGTGGCGAACGCGGCATGCAGGCGGAGTTGTTCGCGCGCTTCCTGCTCGCCGCGGGAGCGCCGTTCATTGCCGGCGCCGAACTGCTGGCCGAGCCGCCCTCGGAAGTACTGGCGCGCGCGGCGGGTGGAATCCTGTTCCTGCCGGACCTGTCACAGCTCGCACGCGTGGAGCAGAAGAACCTCGAGTTTCTGCTGGCGCGCTGCGATCGCCATCGAGCGCGGGTGGTGACCTATTCTCCGGTCGAGCCGAGACTGCTGATCGAGCGCCACGAGTACGATCCCGAGCTTGCGGCGCGCCTGTCGGAACTGACGCTTGCACTGCCCGCGTTGCGCGAGTTCGCCGAGGACATCCCGGACATCGCCGCGCTGATGCTGGGGCAGCTGGTCGAGGCGCGCGCCTGCCTGCCGCGCAGGTTTTCGACCGCGGCATTGAATGCGCTGCGCCAGCACGCTTGGCCGGGCAATCTTAGCGAGCTCGAGGCGGTGGTGAGAAGCCTGGCGCTCACCTCGCTGGAGGAGGAAATCCAGCTCACCGACTTCGAGCGCGTGATCTCGGCCCACTCCGCGCCGCAGGCCTCCGGCGAGCTGCCGCTCGACCGCCCTTATCGCGAGGCGCGCGAGACATTCGAGAAGCTCTATTTCGAGTTCCAGCTCGCGAGGGAACAGGGCAGCATGTCGCGCGTCGCCGAGCGCACCGGCCTCGAGCGCACGCATCTGTACCGCAAACTGAAGGCGCTGGGGATTTCGCCGGGCGGAAAGAAGGAAGAAGGCTAGCGCTCGTGCGGTTCGGACCGGAGATATTGGGCATACAATTGCCGCCTTTTCAAGGCGGAGAATCCGCTTGAAGATCGTGATTCTCGGCGCCGGGCAGGTCGGCGCCTCGGTGGCGGAAAACCTGGTCTCGGAGCAGAACGACATCACTGTCGTCGACGTGGATGCGCAACGCCTGCGCGCGCTGCAGGACCGGCTGGATCTGCGCACCGTCGTCGGCAGCGCGGCGCATCCGTCGGTGCTGGCGGAATCCGGCGCCGCCGACGCCGACCTGCTGATCGCTGTCACGCAGAGCGACGAAACCAACCTGGTCGCGTGCAAGCTGGCGGCGCAGCTCTACAACGTGCCGCGCAGGATCGCGCGCATCCGCGCCGCAGATTTCCTCGACAACGAGCGCATCTTCGGCAAGGAGTTCTTCGAGGTCGACCTGGCGATCTGCCCCGAACAGGTGCTGACCGACTACATCGTCAGGCTGGTCGAGTTTCCCGAGGCGCTGCAGGTGCTCGAGTTCGCCCGCGGCAAGGTGTCGCTGATCGGGGTGCGCGCCTTCAGCGGGGGTCCGCTGGTCGGGCATCCGCTCAAGGATATGCCCAAGCAGCTGCCAAATATCGATGCGCGCATCGTCGCCATTTTCCGCAAGGATACGTCGATCGTGCCCGACGGCGACACCGTGATCGAGGTCGACGACGAGGTGTTCTGCCTGGCGGCGACGCAGAACATCCGCCAGGTGATGCGCGAGCTGCGGCGCATGGACCGGCCGGTGAAACGCGTCATGATCGCGGGCGGCGGCAACATCGGACTGCGCCTCGCGCGCGCGCTCGAACGCGACTATTCGGTGCGCGTAGTGGAGCACAACAAGCGGCGCTGCGAGATGCTCGCCTCGCGCCTCGACAAGGCTCTGGTGCTGAGCGGCGATGCCACCGACGAGGAGCTGCTCGAGCAGGAGAACATCGGCGAGATGGACCTGTTCTGCGCGGTCACCAACGACGACGAGAACAACATCATGTCCTCGCTGCTCGCCAAGCGCATGGGCGCGCGGCGCGTGGTTGCGCTCATCAACCGCCGCTCCTACGTCGATTTGCTGCAGAGCGGCCAGATCGACATTGCGATCTCGCCGGCGCAGGCCACCATCGGCAAGCTGCTCGCGCACGTGCGGCGCGGCGACGTGGTAGCTGTGCACAGCCTGCGGCGCGGGGCGGCCGAGGCGCTCGAGGCGATCGCGCATGGCGACGCGCGCACCTGTCGCGTGATCAGCAAGCGCATCGAGGAGATCGAACTGCCCGGTGGCGTGACCATCGGCGCGGTGGTGCGCGGCGATCAGGTGATCATGGCCCACCATGACACGACGATCCAGGCCGAGGACCACGTCATCGTGTTCGTCGCCAACAAGCGCACCATTCCGCAGGTCGAGAAACTGTTCCAGGTGGGATACGGTTTTCTATAAGACATGCACGTCGCGCCGGTCCTGCACGTACTCAGCCTGGCAATCATGCTGTTTGCCGGCTTCATGCTGGTGCCGCTCGCGGTCTCCATCGGCTTCGACGACGCCGCGCAGCGTGCGCACAACATGGCGCTGCTGGTCACGCTCGGCAGCGGGGCCGCGCTGTGGGTGGTTACGCGCAAGCTGACGCGTGAACTGCAGGTGCGCGACGGTTTTCTGCTGGTGGCCCTGGTCTGGACGGTGCTACCGGCGTTCGCGACGCTGCCGCTGATGCTCTATCTGCCGCAACTGAGCTTCACCGACGCGTATTTTGAGACCGTCTCGGGGTTCACCACCAGCGGCGCGACTGTGCTCTCGGGTCTGGACCAGCTGCCGCCGTCGATCAACGTGTGGCGGCATTTCCTGGTCTGGCTGGGGGGCATGGGTATCATCGTGCTGACCGTCGCGATCCTGCCGTTGCTCGGCGTCGGCGGATCGCAGATCTACAGGGCCGAGACCCCGGGTCCGATGAAGGACTCCAAGCTCACGCCGCGCATTACCGAGACCGCCAAGGGGCTCTACATCGTCTACGGCGGAATCACGGTTGCGTGCATTCTCGGTTATCGCTGGGCAGGCATGACGTGGTTCGATGCCTTCTGCCACGCCTTTTCAACCATGGGACTGGGCGGTTTCTCGACGCATGACGCGAGCTTCGGGTATTTCAATTCGGTTGCGATCGAGGCGGTGGCGATCTTTTTCATGCTGGTGGCCGGCATCAATTTCGGTACTCATTTCCTCGCCTGGCGCCAGTTGAGCCTGCGGCCCTACCGCGTCGATCCCGAGGCCGGGCTGTTCTTGGCCGTGACCATCGGCAGCTGCCTGCTGATCGCCGGCTACCTGCTCGGCAACCGGACCTATCCGGACTACCTCACCGCGTTGCGCTACGCGGCATTCAATGTCGTTTCGATTGCCACCACCACCGGCTACGCCAATACGGATTTCAACCTGTGGCCGGTATTTGCGCCGCTATGGATGCTGTTTCTCTGCAGCTTCTGCACCTGCTCCGGCTCGACCGGCGGCGGCATCAAGATGGTGCGTGCACGGATCCTGTTCCAGCAGATCTTCCGCGAACTGCTGCGCATCATCCATCCGAAGGTGTACTCCCCGGTCAAGTTGTCCGGGCAATCGATCGAGAACAACGTGGTGTTCGCGGTGCTGGTGTTCGCGTTTGTCTACATGTGCAGCATCAGCCTGATGACGCTTGCGCTGACCGCCTCGGGGCTGGACGTGATCACCGCGTTCTCGGCCGTCGTGGCATGCATCAACAACGCCGGTCCCGGCCTCAATCAGGTTGGGCCCGCGACCACGTTCGAAATCCTGACCGACTTCCAGACCTGGGTTTGCACCTTTGCGATGCTGTTGGGTCGCCTGGAAATGCTCACGCTGCTGGTGGTCATGACGCCCGCGTTCTGGCGCAAGTGAAATGAAACGTGTTCCGGTGCACGTCGTCACCGGCGCGCCGGGTCCCGGGAAAAGCGCCCTGATGGCGAGGCTCACGAAAGAGCGCAGTGAATGGGCGGCGCTTTCACCGCGCGCCTGCCCTTGCTGTGTCGGCCGGGTCGAGCTGCAGGTGATGCTTGCGCGCGTGTTGCGCGAGCAGCGACCGGAACGGATTCTGGTGGAGCTCACTGACGCGGATCACCTCCGGGCGCTCGAACGCGTGCTTGCGGAATGGCCGCTCGGTCAGTACATCGCGCCGGGGCGCAATTTGGTGCTTCCTGCGGACGCGGGCGTGCGCGCCGAGGATCTCGAGGCGTTCTAGGCGGAACTCAGGCGCCTTTTTTCTTCTTCACCGCCCTGCCCGGGCGCTTCTTGCCGTAGCTGCCGTTGTTGACCTTGCCGCGCCGCGTGCGCTTGTCGCCTTTGCCCATTGCGCTTCTCCAGTGTTGAATCGGGGCGCCATTATGTCAGATGGTGGCGTCGCTTTTCGCCGCTTCAGGCTCGTATGCCAGGTAAGGCGCGAGCCACCGCTCCACCTCCGCGGGCGGCATCGCCATGCGGCGCGCGTAGTCCTCGACCTGGTCGCGGCCCAGCTTTCCGACGGCGAAGTAGCTCGAGTCGGGGTGCGAGAAGTAAAAACCGCTGACCGATGCCGCCGGCAGCATGGCGAAGGATTCGGTGATCTGCATGCCGGCATTTTCCTCGGCCCCGAGCAGGGCGAACAGCATCGCTTTCTGCACGTGGTCGGGGCAGGCGGGGTAGCCCGGCGCCGGCCGGATGCCGCGGTATTCCTCGGCAATCATCTGCGTGCCCGAGAGGCGCTCGTCGCTCGCATAGCCCCAGAACTCGCGCCGCACGCGCGCGTGCAGCGCTTCGGCGAGCGCCTCGGCGAGACGGTCGGCGAGCGATTTCAGCATGATCGAGTTGTAATCGTCGTGCGTGCGTTCGAACTCGGCCACGCGCGCATCGATGCCGATGCCGGCGGTGACCGCGAATGCGCCGATGTAATCGGCGATGCCGGATTCCTTCGGCGCGATGAAATCGGACAGGCACAAATTGGGCCGGCCGGCCGGCTTGTGATTCTGCTGCCGCAGGTTGCGGAACACGTGCGCCGGCTTGCCGCGCGTTTCGTCGCGGTAGATTTCGATGTCGTCTCCCGCGGCATTGGCCGGGAACAGCCCGAACACGGCATTCGCGGTGAGCCAGCGATGCTTGACGATGCGCTCGAGCATCTCGAGCGCATCCGCGTGCAGCTTGCGCGCGGCGTCGCCGACCACCGGATCGTCCAGGATTTTTGGATACGGGCCGGAGAGCTCCCAGGTCTGGAAGAACGGCGTCCAGTCGATGTAATCCACCAGTTCGGCGAGCGGATAATCGCGCAGCACGGTGAGCCCCGGGCGCGCAGGGACCGGCGGATGGTAGGCCGCCCAGTCGGTCTTCGCGCCGAGGCGGCGCGCCTCCGCAATCGGGTGCAGCGGCCCGGGCCCTTTCTTCTCGAGATGCTGCGCGCGGATCCGGTCGTAGTCGGCGCTCACCGCCGCCATGTAGGCATCGCGTCCGGCAGCCGACAGCAGACTGTTCATCACCGACACGCCGCGCGAAGCATCCGGAACGTACACCACCGGACCCGAGTAGTTGGGCGCGATCTTCACCGCCGTGTGCGCGCGCGAGGTGGTGGCGCCGCCGATCAGCAGCGGCAGTTTGAATCCCTCGCGCTCCATCTCGCGCGCCACATGGGCCATCTCCTCGAGGGACGGGGTGATCAGCCCCGACAGGCCGATGATGTCGGCGTCTTCACGGCGCGCGGTCTCCAGAATCTGCTGGCAGGGCACCATCACCCCGAGATTGACGACATCATAATTGTTGCACTGGAGCACCACCGCGACGATATTCTTGCCGATGTCGTGCACGTCGCCCTTCACCGTCGCAATCACCATCTTGCCCTTCGGCTTGCCGGCCTCGCCCGAGAGCGCTTTCGCCGCTTCGATATACGGCACCAGGTGAGCGACCGCCTGTTTCATCACGCGCGCGGATTTCACCACCTGCGGCAGGAACATGCGGCCGGAGCCGAACAGGTCGCCGACCACGTTCATGCCATCCATCAGCGGCCCTTCGATCACCTCGATCGGCTGCGCGAATTTCTTGCGCGCTTCTTCCGCGTCTTCGACGGCATGGGTGGCGATGCCGTTGACCAGCGCGTGGATCAGCCGCTCCTCGACCGTGCCCGAGCGCCACGCGAGGTCCTCGGTCTTCTCGCGGCCTGCGGATTTCACGCTGTTGGCGAACTCGACCATCCGCTCGGTGGCATCGGGCCTGCGGTTGAAAATCACATCCTCGACGTGTTCCTTCAGCCGCGGCTCGATCTCCGCGTAGACACCGAGCTGGCCGGCGTTGACGATTCCCATCGACATGCCGGCCTGCACCGCGTGATACAGGAACGCGGTGTGCATCGCTTCGCGCACCGCATCGTTGCCGCGGAACGAAAATGAAAGATTGGAGACGCCTCCGGAGACCTTGGCGTGCGGCAGATTCTGCCGGATCCATGTGACCGCGGCGAGGTAGTCGATGCCGTAATTCGCGTGCTCCTCGAGCCCGGTCGCGATGGCAAAGATGTTGGGGTCGAAGATGATGTCTTCGGGCGGGAAGCCGGCGACCTCGGTGAGCAGCTTGTAGCAGCGGGAGCAAATCTCGGTGCGCCGCGCGAGCGTGTCGGCCTGTCCTTTCTCGTCGAAGGCCATGACGACCACCGCTGCACCGTACTTGCGCACCAGGCGCGCCTGACGCAGAAATTCAGCTTCGCCTTCCTTCAGGCTGATCGAATTCACCACGCCCTTGCTCTGCAGGCACTTCAGTCCGGCCTCGATCACGCTCCACTTCGAGGAATCCACCATCACCGGCACGCGCGAAATGTCCGGTTCCGCCGCCATCAGCTTCAAAAACGTGGTCATGGCCTGTTGCGAGTCGAGCATCGCCTCGTCCATGTTCACGTCGATCATCTGCGCGCCGTTCTCGACCTGCTGGCGGGCGACGCTGAGGGCCCCCGCATAGTCGCCGGCGAGGATCAGGCGCGCAAACGCCTTCGATCCGGTGACATTGGCGCGCTCGCCTACGTTGACGAACAGCGATGCGTCGTCGATGTTGAGCGGCTCGAGCCCGGCCAGCCGCAGCTTCCTCGGCAGTTCCGGAATCCGGCGCGGCGCGACACCGCCGAGCGCCTCGGCGATCGCGCGGATATGCTCGGGCGTGGTGCCGCAGCAGCCGCCAGCGATATTCAGCCAGCCCGCGCGCGCCCATTCGCCCAGTTGCCGCGCCATCGATTCCGGCGTGTCGTCGTACTCGCCGAATGCGTTGGGCAATCCGGCGTTCGGGTGGCAGGACGTATAGGTCGCGGCGAACCCGGACATCTCCTCGACATAGGGGCGCAGTTCCTTCGCCCCCAGTGCGCAGTTCAAGCCCACCGCGAGCGGCTGCGCATGCGCGATCGAGTTGTAGAACGCCTCCCCGGTCTGCCCCGACAGCGTGCGCCCGCTCGCGTCGGTGATGGTGCCCGAGATGAGCAACGGCAGCCGCATGCCGCGGCGCTCGAACTCGTTCTCGATCGCGAACAGCGCCGCCTTGCAGTTGAGCGTGTCGAACACCGTTTCGACCATAACCAGATCGACGCCGCCGTCGAGCAGCCCTTTCAGCGCCTCGCCGTAGGCGGCGGCAAGCTCGTCGAAGCTGGTGTTGCGGAAACCCGGGTCATTGACATCGGGCGAGAGCGACGCCGTCTTGCTGGTCGGGCCGAGCACGCCGGCGACGAAGCGCGGCCGCCCGGGCGTCTTCGCCTCCCACTCGCGCGCAGCATCGCGCGCGAGCCTTGCGGCCTCGACATTCAACTCGTAGGCGAGCGCCTGCATGCCGTAATCGGACATTGAGATCGATGTCGAGTTGAACGTGTTGGTCTCGATGATGTCCGCACCCGCTGCGAGGTAATCGCAGTGGATGCGCCGGATCAGCGCCGGCTGGGTGAGGGTCAGCAGATCGTTGTTGCCCCTCACCTCGCGCTGCCATGCGGCGAAGCGCTCGCCGCGGAACTGCTCCTCCGCGAGCCGCTCGCGCTGGATCATGGTGCCCATTGCGCCGTCGAGCACCAGGATGCGCTCCTCGAGCAAGGACTCAATGCGGGCGGAATGCGACGGCTGGTTCAACTTTGGATCCTGGAAAGCAAAAAAAACCCGTTCAGCTTGCGCTCGAAACGGGTCTTGGGACTGCGACCGTCTCTTTAGCTGGATTTGTTTGGCCGGCCGTTTCGCGTCGACGGTCCGGGCGCCCGCAAGCTGAACTTCAAATCGGCGCTCGGCCCAAGTGTGCCGAGGCGCAATGGGCGTGTCAACTTTGCGGCAAGCCGCGACGTATAATCGCCCTCCCCGAATTGCCGCCCCGAGCGCCGCCGCCATGGATCACCTCGAGCCCAAGCAGGCATTCGAGTTCCTGAAAAAGGAATCGAACGCGCTGTTCATAGATTGCCGCAGCGAGATGGAATACCTGTTTGTCGGCCATCCGCATGGCGCATTGCACGTCGCTTGGAACGATGGCCCGGACTGGGACGTCAATCCGCACTTCGTCGGCCAGGTGAAAAAGCTTGCCGGCACCAACCACACCACGCGGCCGATCGTGCTCATCTGCAGGAGCGGCAACCGCTCGCAGGACGCAGGCGAAGTGCTCGAGCGCGTCGGTTTCACCAGGGTCTACAACGTGATGCACGGGTTCGAGGGCGAACTGAACGACCAGCACCAGCGCAACTCGCTGGCTGGCTGGCGGTTCAACGGGCTGCCGTGGGAGCAGTGCTAGCAGTCCGTCGCGACCACAAGCAGAAAGTTGGTCATAATTCGGGCACTCGACGAACTACCCGGATTCCCCGCATCCAAGATGAGCAAAGTTGCTCGCGGCAACCAAACCTCCGGATCGCCACTGGCGGGCATAATTCTGCGCGATGTTACGTGGGGCGATTGCGACCCGGCGGGGATCATCTACTACCCGGTCTATTTTCGCTGGATCGATGCCGGAACCTGGAACCTGTTCTTCCTCGCGGGCCTGACGCCGGAGCGCCTGCGCACGGAATTCCCCCGGATGGACATGCCGGCGGTCGCGAGCAGTCTCGATTTTCGCAATCCGGCGCCGTTCGGGGTGACCACCGAGGTACGCAGCCGAGTCGAGCATTGGGGTGGCAAATCGTTCCGGGTGCGTCACGAGGTCATTCGAGCAGACGGTGCACAGCTTGCCACCGGCACTGAAACGCGCGCCTGGGTCGAAAACATGCCCGGGGGCCGCTTGCGCGCTCACGCGATCCCTGACACGCTGAAGCAGCGGTTCTTCATTGCGTGCTGAGCGCGAAGCGCAGGTTCGCACCGCCGTGGCGTTGAAGCCGGGCGCGCGGGCGGCGGCACCCGCCGGCGTGAAGAGCAAGGTCGAGGACCGCGCTCTAGTCGACCGGCGCCGGCGGCAGATCATCAAGGCGGCAATCGAGCGTTTCGGCAAGCAGGGCTATCACGCGACCACCATCAGCGAGATCGCCGGACGCGCCGGCGTCAGCGTCGGCCTCATCTACCAGTACTTCGGCGACAAGGAGGACGTGCTTTTCCTCGCCATCCTCGAAGTGCTCGATTCCTACCTTGAGCGCATCCCGCTCGCCGTCGCCGGCAGCCGCAATCCGCTCGAGCGGTTCCGCGCCACCGTGCACGCCTATTGCCGGGTAATCGACGCCAATGTCGACGCCACGGTGCTGGCCTACCGCGAGACGAAATCGCTGCGCAAGGCGCGCCGCAACCTAGTCAAGCAGAAAGAGCTCGAGACCAACGCATTGATTGCCGGATGCGTCGAGGATTGCGCGCGCACCGGAATCTTCGAGGACGTGGATGTCGAGTTGCTGACCTATCAGCTGGTGATGTTTGCGCACGCCTGGGCGCTCAAGGCATGGCATTTTCGCGGCAAGATGACGGTCGACCAGTATGTCGACCGGGGACTGGCGGTCATGCTGAATCAAGTTCTCACTCCGCGCGGGCGCCGGCAGGGCGGGCGAGGGGCACGCCGGGTGGGTTGAGCAGCGCCACTCAGTCGCCCTCGAAAACCGGTTTCTGCTTCGCCACGAACGCGCGATAGGCGCGCCCGTAGTCCTTGGTCTGCATGCAGATCGCCTGCGCCTGCGCCTCGGCCTCGATCGCGTCGTCGATCCCCATGCTCCACTCCTGGTGGATGCAACGCTTGGTCATGGCGTGCGCGAACGTCGGCCCGTCGGCGAGCAGCCGCGCGATTCCCTGCGCGTCGGCGAGCAACGCTTCCGGAGCGCACAGCTTGTTATAGAAGCCCCACCGCTCGGCCTCCGACCCGTCCATCGAGCGGCCCGTGTACAGAAGCTCAGCCGCACGTCCCGCGCCGATGATCCTCGGCAGCATGTTGCAGGCGCCCATGTCGGCGCCCGCCAAGCCTACGCGCACGAACAGAAACGCGACTTTGCTTGCCGCGGTGCCGTAGCGCAGATCGGCCGACATCGCGAGGATCGCGCCGGCTCCCGCGCATATTCCGTCGATCGCCGCCACGATCGGTTGCGGGCAGTTGCGCATCGCCTTGACCAGGTCGCCGGTCATGCGGGTGAATGCGAGCAGGCCGCCCATGTCGTCTTCCTCCTGCATTTTCACCAGCGGGCCGATGATTTCGTGCACGTCGCCGCCGGAGCAGAAATTGCCGCCCGCGCCGGTCACCACAACCGTCTTCACTTCCTTTGCATAGACCAGGTTGCGAAACATGTCGCGCAACTCGGCGTACGAGTCGAGCGTGAGCGGATTCTTGCGCTCCGGCCGGTTGAGAGTGACGGTTGCAACTTTGCCGTCGAGCTGCCAGCCAAAGTGTCTGGGACGGAAATCCCGGGAATCGACGTTCTGCGCTGAAAACCGGTCTTGGATGTTCATTGCACGCTCTCTATGGAAAGTAGGCGGGATTGAGTGTTCAACCTGCCATCGTCAGGCCGCCGCTCACGCTGAGCACCTGTCCGGTGACGTAATCCGAGCGCGCGCCCGCGAAGAAAATGATTGCATCGGCGACCTCCTGCGGCTTGCCCACGCGGCGGAAGGGGATCGCCTTGATGAACGCGTCGCGAAGCTTCTCCGGTACCGCCTGCCACAGCGGCGTGTCGGTCGGACCAGGACAGACGCAGTTGACGTTGACGTTGTAGCGCGCGGCCTCGCGCGCGAGCGACTTGGTGAAAGCGATCAGCCCGCCCTTGGCAGCCGAGTAGACGGTTTCGCCGAGGCTGCCTACCCTTCCGGCATCGCTCGCCACGTTGATGATTCTTCCCGCGCGCGCCTCGAACATCGGCGGCAACAGGCGACGCGTGAGGCGGATAGGCCCCATCAGGTTGATCGCAATCACCCGATCCCAGAATTCCGGCGGGTTCTCCAGGAAAGGCTGTGCGCGGCCCCAGCCGGCCGTGTTCACCAGAATGTCGACGCGGCCCGCCTGCTTGAGCGCCTGTTCGGCGAACTGATCGACCGATGCCGCGTCGGTGAGGTCTACACGCAGGTATTCGACCCGCAGCCCTGCAGCCTGGGCCTCTTTCTGCGCTGCCGCCCCGCCCTTCTCATCGATGTCGGCGAGGATCACCCGCACTCCGCAGCGCGCCAGCTCGAAAGTGGTTGCCTTGCCGATGCCGGATGCGCCGCCTGTAACAACCGCAGTCTTACCGTCAAGTTTCATAGTGCTCTCCAAGTCTACGTCGGTTCATGGAAGCTCGCCGGCGAGGAACGCCGCCACCCGCTGGCGCGTCGCCTCGTTTGCGTACAACTTTCGCGACTGCGCGAGTTCCTCCGCGTAGCCATCTCGTGTCGGGTCCCCGGCCGCCGCAATGCACGACTTGCAGGCCTGCAGCGCTGCGCCAGGCAGCGACGCCACCTGAATGGCGATTGCCGCGGCACGCTCGGCAAGCCTGGCGCGCGGTACCGCCCATTGCACCAGCCCAGCCGCTTGCGCTGCCGCGCCGTCGAGCACCTCGCCCGTCAGAATCACCCGCGCCGCGATTGCAGGCCCGGCAACGCGCGTCATCCGCTGTGTTCCCCCTGCGCCGGGTACCAGTCCCAGGCGCGCCTCGGGCAGCCCGAGCTTCGCCTCGTGGGCCGCAATCCGCAGATCGCAAGCCAACGCCAGTTCGAAGCCGCCGCCAAGCGCCGCCCCGCCAAGCTCGACCAGCGTCACTTGGGGCAGCGCCTCCAGACGCGCGAAAAGCCGCTGCATTTCTGCTGCCGTACCGACCATCGCTTCAACGCCGTCAGCCGCAGCGAAACGCGCGCGCATCTCAGCCAGGTCGGCTCCTGCGCAAAACACCTTCTGTCTGCTGCGCAGGTGCAGCACCCGCCAATCGTCGCGTGCGGCGAGCCCGTCGAGCAAACGGTGAAATTGCTCCAGCCACGCCGCGTTGATGGCGTTGACCGGCGCCCGCCCGAGCGCGAGCCGCGCCACCCCTGCGCCTACTTCGAGCTCAAACACGGTTCGCGCTCTCCCGCAGCATCCGGCGCGGCGTTCCGGCGCCGCAACCAAAATGAATCACCATTCATTCGACAGTCTGACCGAGCCCGCCGAGGTCTGTCAACCGGTGCATGCCCCTATTGCCGGGTCCATTGCCATGGTTTCTTGAGATAGATCAAGCTGAAGGCGGAAACGCGGCACGGTCCCCGTTGACCCACCCCGCCGAATGAATCATCATTCATCCATCGATCGCCCACGCATGGACCGCTTCGCCCACCTCGATAGGCCGTTCTTCGATGAGCCGCACCGGCGCCTCGCGCGCGAATTGCTGAAAGACGGTGCGTCGTGACACCGTACACGAGTCACCTCGACACTTTCGCGCGCGACAACTTGCCGCCGCGCGATCAGTGGCCGGAGCTGATCTTCGATCTTCCCGAACTGCAGTTCGGCGAGCGGCTCAACTGCGCGACCGAACTGCTCGACAAGGCAGTGGCGGGCGTCCGCGCGGAGCGGCCCGCACTACGCACCGAGCGCGGGATCTGGACTTACCGCCAGTTGCTCGAGCAGGCGAACCGCATCGCCCGCGTGCTCACCGAGGAGATGGGCTTGGTGCCGGGCAACCGAGTGCTGCTGCACGCGCCGAACAATCCGATGCTGGCGGCCTGCTGGTTTGCGGTGCTGAAGGCCGGTGCGATTCCGGTGCCGACGATGCCGCTGCTGCGCAACCGCGAACTGGCGGTGGTGGTCCGCAAGGCGTGTATCAGCCACGCGATCGTGGACAAGCGGCTCGCTCACGAGCTGGAGGAGACACGCGCGCAATGCCCGACGCTCCGGCACGTCAAGTATTTTTATGACGATTCACCTGATTCGATCGACCGGCTGGCGCAGGGCAAGCCCGCCCGGTTTGCGAACGTTGACACGGCCGCCGACGATGTGGCGCTGATCACCTTCACCTCGGGCACCACCGGCGTGCCAAAGGGAACGATGCACCTGCATCGAGACGTGATGGCGACCTGCGAGTGCTTTCCGAAATACATCCTGAAGCACACGTCGCAGGATATCGTCGCCGGAACACCGCCGATCGCTTTTACCTACGGCCTGGGCGGGCTGCTGCATTTTCCGCTGCGTTTTGGCGCCTCGTCGGTGCTAATCGAGCAGTACACGCCCGAGTCGCTGCTTGAAGCAGTGGAGCACTTCGGCGTGACCGTGCTCTACACCGCGCCGACGATGTACCGAGCGATGGCCGAGATCGCGCGGAATTACGATCTGAGCACCCTCAGGGCGGGCGTGTCCGCCGGCGAGGCGCTGCCTGCGCGCACGCGCGCGGCCTGGGAGCAGGCAACCGGCGTGCGGCTCATCGACGGCATCGGCTCGAGCGAGATGCTGTACATGTTCATCGCCGCAGCCGGAGAGGAAATCCGGCCGGGCGCGACCGGCAAGGTCATCCCGGGTTACCGGGCGACGGTCCTCGATGATGCCGGGCGACCCTGTCCGCCTGGCGTGATCGGCCGGCTTGCCGTGAAGGGGCCAACCGGCTGCCGGTATCTGGATGACGATCGGCAGGTAACCTACGTGCAGGATGGCTGGAACATTACCGGCGACGCCTACCTCATGGATGCAGACGGCTATTTCTGGTATCAGGCCCGCACCGACGAGATGATCATCTCGGCGGGCTACAACATCGCCTGCCCGGAGGTCGAAGGCGCGCTGCTGACGCATCCCGCCGTGGCGGAATGCGCGGTGGTGGGCGCGTCCGATGAGCAGCGCGGCCAGATCGTGAAGGCCTTCGTGGTGCTGGCGCGGGGCTACGGGAGCGGCGAAAGCATGGCGAAACAGCTGCAGGACCACGTAAAAAGCTCGATTGCCCCCTACAAGTACCCGCGGGCCGTGGTCTTCGTGCAGGAATTGCCGCGCACCGAGACCGGAAAGCTGCAGCGTTTCAAGCTGCGCGATCCGGTTGGCGACGCGCGCGCGCAGTGCCGCCCGGACCAGCAGGCCGCGCGATGAAGCGCATCGTATCGCTGACGGTGAACGGCCGCCGCCGCGAGGACGCGGTCGCCGACGACCTGTTGCTGATCGATTATCTGCGCGAGCTCGCCGGCCTAACCGGGACCAAGCGCGGCTGCGACGGCGGCGAATGCGGCGCATGCACCATGCTGCTTGACGGCGAGCCGGCGCTCGCCTGCCTGACGCTCGCCGCGCGTTGCGAGGGCAGGCAGATTGAGACGATCGAGTCGCTTGCCGCAAACGGCCGCCTGAATCGCTTGCAGCAGGCATTTCATGAAAAGCTCGGAACGCAATGCGGCTACTGCACGCCGGGGATGATCATGGCGGCCGAGGGACTGCTGCGCCGTGAGCCGCATCCCAGCGAAGCGGAGATCCGCGAGGCGCTGTCGGGCAACCTTTGCCGCTGCACGGGATACGTGAAAATCATCGAGTCCGTGCAGGCGGCATCGGGGGACGCGTCATGAATGAAGTGCAAGGCGCGACGAAGGAGTCGCGGGCCGCGGTTGCGGGCCGGGTGCGGACGGTCGGCCAGCCGCAGCCGCTGATCGACGGCGTCGAAAAGGTCACAGGCCGTGCTTTGTATACGGCCGATCTGCCTGCCGCGCAGGCGCTCACCGGAGTCGTCCTGCGAAGCCCGGTCGCGCACGGCGAGATCGTGCGCATCGACACGGCGCGCGCGCGCGCGTTGCCCGGGGTGCGCGCAGTCATTACCGGCGCGGACTGTGATGTCGCGTACGGCATCCTGCCGATTGCCCACAATGAGTTCCCCTTGGCACGCGGCAAAGTGCGCTACTGGGGCGAGGCGGTGGCTGCGGTGGCGGCCGACGACGCGCGCATCGCGAGCGAAGCGCTCGAGCTGATCGAGGTCGAATACCGGAGCTTGCCGGTCTACATCACGGCCGCCGCGGCGCGCGCTGCGGGTGCGGTGCCGCTGCATGCGGACAAGCCCGACAACATCGAGCGCGAGGTGAGTCACGCTTTCGGCGACGTGGATGGCGGCTTTGCGTCTGCGGACCTGGTGCGCGAGCAGAGTTTCCACTATGCCGAAGTTGCGCACGCGCAGATGGAGCCGGACTGCGCGCTCGCGGAGTTCGACCCCGAACGCGGTCGCCTGACGCTGCACTCGGTGACTCAGGTGCCGTTCTATGTGCACCTCACGCTCGCCCAGTGCCTGAAGATGGATCCCGCCGCGATTCGCGTGGTGAAGCCCTTCGTCGGCGGCGGTTTCGGGCACCGCACCGAAACGCTGCCCTTCGAGATCATCGCGGCGCTGCTTGCGCGTGCGGCGGGCGGGACCGTCAAAGTGGAGCTCTCGCGTGAGCAGACCTTTACGGTGCACCGCGCGCGCCCGGAGACCGACATCCGTCTCAGGATCGGCATGAAGAGGAGCGGCGAGATCACCGCGACCGACGCCGAAGTCGTGCAGCGCGGAGGCGCCTACGCGGGCTACGGTATCGTCACCATTCTCTACGCGGGGGCGCTCATCAACGCGCTCTACAGGACATCGGCGGTCAGATACCGGGGCTATCGCGTCTACGCGAATACGCCGCCCTGCGGGCCGATGCGCGGCCACGGCTCGGTCGACATGCGCCACGCATTCGAAACCATGCTCGACAGCATGGCCGGCGAACTTGGTCTCGATCCATTTGCCGTGCGCAGGGCCAACCTGATCACGCCGCCGTACCGGACCATCAACGACCTGCAGGTGAATTCATACGGCCTGCCCGAATGCCTCGATTGGGTCGAGCAGGCATCGGGCTGGAAACAGCGAAAGGGCAAGCTGTCGCCCGGTCGCGGCCTTGGAATGGCCTGCTCGCACTACGTCTCCGGCGCGGCAAAGCCGGTGCACTGGACCGGCGAGCCCCACGCCACGGTCAACCTGAGACTCGACTTCGATGGCTCGATCACCCTGCTGACCGGCGCGGCCGATATCGGCCAGGGGTCCTCGACGCTGCTCGCGCAAGTCGCTGCCGAGGCGCTCGGCATCGGCCTGCAGCGCTTCCGCGTGATCGCCGCCGACAGCGCGCTCACGCCGAAGGACAACGGATCGTATTCCTCGCGCGTGTCCTTCATGGTCGGCAACGCTGCGCTCGCCGCCGGGAAGGAACTCAGGAAGCATCTGGTGGATGCCGCCGCAAGGCGGCTCGAAACCAGTGCTGAAGACATCGAGTGCCTCGGCGAAACCTACAGGGTGGTCGGCTCGGATCGCGCGATTTCCTACCGCGAGGCGGTGCGCGCAGCGCTCGCGGAAACCGGTCCGATCACGGTCAAGGGCACCTACAGCGTACCGGAGGAACTGCAGGGAGGAAAGTTTCGCGGCGCGGGCGTGGGCCCCAGCCCGGGGTTTTCCTACGCGGCGCAGGTGGTCGAGGTGTCGGTCGACCAGGAAACCGGTGAGGTCAACGTCGAAAACGTGTGGGTCGCGCATGACTGCGGTTTCGCCATCAATCCGCTTTCGGTCGAGGGCCAGGTGCAGGGCGCCGTGTGGATGGGCATGGGGCAGGCGACGGGCGAGGAGACCCAGTTCCATGACAACGGGCTGCCGGTGCGTGCCAACTTCCTCGACTACCGGGTGCCGACAATCGTCGAATCGCCTCCGATACATGTGAAGATCGTCGAGTCGCGCGATCCGAACGGGCCCTTCGGCGCCAAGGAGGCGAGCGAAGCTTCGCTGGCGGGTTTTCTGCCGGCGTTTACCAGCGCGGTCGCGGAGGCGACGGGGATTCGCGTCAGCACATTGCCGCTTACGTCCGACCGCGTGCTCGATGCGATCCACGCCAGACGGCGCAGCGAACGGCTGAAGCGTGCCAGAGCGGGAAGCTGAGATGCAGGTCTTGAACGGCTTTGTGTTGCGCCGGCCCGCGAGCATCGCCGAAGCCGCAGCGCTGCTCGCCGATCCTGGCGCGCGCGCACTGGCTGGCGGGACCGATCTGCTGGCCAACCTGCGCCACGGCCTGGACCGCCCGGCGACGCTGGTGGATCTGACCGGCCTCGCCGGGCTGGACAAATTGGACTGGGCGGACACGGGCGTAGCGATTGGCGCAATCGTCACCGTCGCGCGCCTGGCGCGTGATCCGCGCGTGATCGCCGAACTGCCGGCACTCGCGCAGGCAGCGCGCTCGATCGCCGGCCCGGGACACCGCAGCGCCGCCACCGTCGGCGGCAATCTTTGCCTCGATACGCGCTGCGTGTACTACAACCAGAGCGAAGCATGGCGGCGCTCGAACGGCTACTGCCTGAAGCGCGAGGGCGATGTCTGCCACGTGGCGCCGCAGGGCACGCGCTGCCACGCCGCTTACAGCGGCGATCTGGCGCCGGTGCTGCTTGCGCTCGACGCGCAGGCCGAAATCGCGTCGCCGGCGGGCGGGCGCCGCTCGCCGCTGGGCGAGCTGTACCGCGATGATGGGGCGCAGCATCTGACGCTCGGACGCGGCGAGTTCGTCATTGCGGTGCATGTTCCAGCGCCGGCGCCCGGTGTGCGCATGGCTTACCGCAAGTCACGGCCCCGCGGCGCGATCGATTTTCCTCTTGCGGGCGTGGCTGTGGCGCTTGCGGCATCCGACGGGCGCATCGAATCGCTGCGCGTTGCGCTCAGCGGGACCAATACGCACCCGCGGCTGCTGGAAGGTACCGGCGAACTCGCCGGGCAGGCCATTGACAACGCGTTGTTCGCGCGACTCGGAAAGCTGGTGCAGAAGCAGGTGAGTCCGATGCGAACGACCGTCACTCCGGCAAATTATCGCCGGCAGGTCGCAAGCGCGCTCGCACAACGCCTGGTGAAGGAACTGGCGGGGGTGTCTTGAGATCCCGTCTGCTAGCGCCACGCCCAGACGGGCTGCTCCAGGTGCGCAACGCGCGTGGCGCGGCCGTGCACCGCAACCTCCATGAACTGATACAGCACCGCCGCGGTCGGCGCGTGGATCAGCGTGCCGAGCAGCGGATAACGGATCACCGGCTGATCGCTTTCCGGGATGGCGACGAACTCGGGCGAGCCGGGCCGGCGCAGTTCGGCGAGGACCACGCGGTAGATTGCGGCCACCTCCGCAGGATTGGCACGCATCGCCGCATCATCCGGCGCCCATGCGACGATCGGCGTGATGAGATACCCCGAACGCGTCGGATAGTCGTCCAGCCGGCCAAGGATCGATGCAGGCGTGAGGTCGATTCCGATCTCTTCGCGCGCTTCGCGCAGCGCCGCCGCAGCGGCGGTTTCGCCCGTGTCGATGCGCCCGCCGGGCAGCGCGAACTGACCGGAATGCGCGCTCAGGTGCTCGGCGCGGCGCGTCAGTACCAGGGCAGCGCCACCCCCGCCGTCATCGGTGAGGATCAGGCAAACCGCGGCGCGCTTGAGGCTTGAAGCTTGCGGGGGCTCAGCAACCAGCAGGGCGAGATTCCGTGTGATTGACGTGCGAAGCGCGCCATCGAAGCGC
The DNA here is from genome assembly GCA_017880775.1 of Burkholderiales bacterium. Taxonomy (GTDB): domain Bacteria; phylum Pseudomonadota; class Gammaproteobacteria; order Burkholderiales; family SG8-39; genus JADGRQ01. The sequence continues at coordinate 260,789 of JADGRQ010000001.1, forward strand.
AGATGGTTCATGCCGATGTCCGCATCTGACGCTCGCGGCGGAAGTGGCTGATTGCCAGGCCCAGCGCCGCGGCCTGAAGCACGGCGCAAAAGTACAACGGTGTGCCGATCCGCCAGTCCCCCTTCGGCAGATGCGACACCATCGTCAGCAGCGGCGCACCGATCAACGGGGCAATCACCGCCATCAGGCTGTTCAGGCCACCCACCGCACCGAGCGCCTGCCCTTGGCTGCGCGCGTCCGCAGCTCCCGATATGATGCTCTGGATGGATGCCGCCACCGTTGCGCCGAGCACGTTGACGAAGATCACCGCGAACATCATCCACCCCTGGCTGGCCAAACCCCACATCACGTAGGCGAGTGTCGATGACACAAGCCCGAGGACGGCCAGCCGCCGTGGGCTGAAGTGCCTGAGGAGAGGTCCGAGAAGAAGCCCCTGCACGACGGCCGACACGACGCCTACGGCCGCAAGCGACCAGCCGTTTTCCAGCGGCCCCCAGCCAAACTTGAAGGTCGTATACAGCACCCAGCACGTGTAAAGCACGAACTGCGCAAGCCCGCTGCACGCGATCACCGCAACCAGCCGTCCCGCGCCCTTGAGCTGTGCCAGCCCGCGCAGCGAACCGACCGGATTGGCGGCCTTCCATTCAAATGCGCGCCGGCGCTGCGTGGATGTTGAAGCGGGCAGCGATTCCGGCAGCACAAAATAGCCGTAAAGCAGATTGAGCAGCGCAAGACTGCCCGCGACGTAGAACGGAAGGCGCAGATCGATCGCACCCAGCAGCCCGCCCATCACCGGCCCGAGGATGAAGCCCACGCCGAACATCGCCCCCAGCATGCCGAATCGCTTCGCCCGGCCCTCGGGCGGCGTGATATCGGCGACATAGGCGTTGGCGACCGCCTGGTTGGCCTGCATCGCGCCGCTCACCAGCCGCACTGCAATCAGCATCCACAACGCGGTGGCAAGTGCGGTAGCAAAGAAGCTCAGCGCAAGACCGCAAAACCCAAGCAGCAGCACCGGCCGGCGGCCGTTGCTGTCCGAGAGCGCACCCAGAATCGGCGCAGCGAAGAAGTTCGCAAGGCCGAAGGCAAACGTCACCACGCCATACCAGAAGGCCTGGTCCGCCTGCGAGCCGGTGAAGCTGCCGACCAGTGCCGGCAGCACGGGAATGATGAGGCCGATCGACGCCATGTCGATCAACGTCGCCAGCATGATGAACGGCATCGCCGCCGTTCGGTCCCGGCGCGGCAGAAACAGCTTGAAGCGGGGTATGGATTGCGTCATGCCGGAGCACAACAGGTCGCAGGCCGCCGAATGTTCATCGAACGCCCTTCCTGAAAACTGAACATTGTGGAAAACTCAGCCTACCATTCTCGGTAAATCCTCGGTCAAACACCCATGAATCGTTTCGCCCACCTCGACTGGCCGTTCTTCGACGACGCCCACCGGCGGCTTGCGCGCGACGCCGAGGCCTGGGCGCGCGAAGCGCTCGGCGACTGGACGCACGCCGCGGACAGCGACGCGGTCTGCCGCCGCCTGGTGCGTGAAATGGGCGCTGCCGGCTGGCTGCGTTACGCCGTTCCTGCTGGCGGCGGCACACTCGACCTGCGCTCGATCTGTGTGTTGCGCGAGGTGTTCGCCTATCACGGCGGGCTGCCCGATTTCGCGTTCGTGATGCAGGGGCTGGGCAGCGGCGCGATCTCGCTTGCCGGAAGCGATGCGCTCAAGGCACGCTACCTCCCGCGCGTTGCCGAAGGCCGCGCAATCGCGGCCTTCGCGCTATCCGAGCCCGATGCAGGCTCTGATGTGGCCGCCATTTCAACCACCGCGCGCCTTGACGGCGGGCACTACGTCCTCGACGGGGTCAAGACCTGGATCTCCAACGGCGGCATCGCGGACTTCTACGTGGTGGTCGCACGCTCAGGCGAAGCCGCGGGCACCAGGGGGCTTTCGGCGCTGGTGGTGGACGCCGATATGCCGGGATTGTCGGCCACGGAGCGCATCGAGATCATCGCCCCGCACCCGATGGCAACGCTGCGCTTCACCGGGTGCCGCGTGCCGGCAGGCAATCTGCTCGGCGCAGCAGGTGAAGGATTCAAGATCGCGATGCGCAACCTCGACGTGTTCCGCTCCAGTGTCGCCGCAGCCGCGCTCGGGCTTTCGCGGCGCGCGATGGATGAATCACTCCAGCGTGTCCGTGCGCGCCGCATGTTCGGCCAGACGCTCGCGGATTTTCAGATGACGCAGGCGAAACTTGCGGACATGGCCACCGCCATCGAGGCGGGAGCATTGCTCACGTACCGCGCGGCCTGGGCGCGCGACGTCGGCGGACTGCGCATCACACGCGAAGCGGCGATGGCCAAGCTGCACGCTACCGAATCTGCGCAACAGGTGATCGACGCCGCGGTCCAGCTGTTCGGCGGACTCGGGGTGGTGAGCGGCCATCCGGTGGAACGCCTGTACCGGGAGGTCCGCGCGCTGCGCATCTACGAGGGTGCGACCGAAGTGCAGAAGCTGATCATCGCACGCGACCTGCTGAAAGACGGCGCAAGCTGACTTACGTCTTGCGGCGGGCGTCGCGGATCCGCCTGGCCTTGAACTCCGTGCGCGGCAGCGTCCCCGGAACCAGCACTTCGGCCGTCGCGCGGATCTCGACGCGGGTGCGAATTTCCGCCTGCAGCCGCTCGATCAGCGCGGCGGCATGCGCATGCTCGGAGTGCTCGATGCGCACCGTCATCACGTCCATGCCGCCGTCGTCGGTCGCCAGTACGATTTCGTACTCGTCGCCGACGCCGGGGATCGAGCGCACCGCGCGCTCGATGTCGGCCGGGAAGAATTTCACGCCGCGCACGTTGATGAGATCGTCGGCGCGGCCGACGAACGAGCCCATCGCGCGCACATGCGTGCGCCCGCATTCGCAGGCGCCTGCGTCGAGCGTAGTGTAGTCGCCCACCAGGAAGCGCAGTTGCGGCGAGCCTTCCGAGTTGAGGTTCGTCACCACCGTCAATCCGCGCTCGTCTGGACCGGTTGGAGCGTAATCGTCGGGACGCACGGTTTCCCAGATCTGGCTGTCCTCCGACAGGTGCGCGAACACCGGCCCCTCGGAGCGCGTGCCCACGGGGCAGGAATAGCCGCCGTGCGCGGCCGCTTCGGTGCAGCCGTAGAACTCCACCATGCGCGCATTCCACAGCGATTCGATGCGCGCGCGCGTTTGCGGCACGCCGAGCGCCGGCTCGCCGGCGACAAAAACCAGACGCACCCCTTGCGCCGCCGGATCGAAGCCGAGGTCCTGCATCACGCGCGCGAGGTGCAATGCATAGGACGGCGTGCAGCACAGCACCGTCGGCCGGTGGCGTTGCACCAGGATCGCGCGCGCCGACGCATCGAGCCCGCCGCCGGGGATCCAGGCGACACGCATGTGGGTCAGCGCGTGCTGTGCGATCCACGCGAACACGTGCGGGCCGAACCCCGAGCACAGCAGCAGCGTGTCCGTGCGACGAATGCCGAATGCGTGCATGGCGCGGGCGGCAGCCCAGGTGAACAGGCGCCGGTCGTTTTGGGTGTAGCGGAAAATGCGCGGGGCACCGGTCGAACCCGAGGTGGTAAACATCATCCAGCCGTTGTCCCGCCACACCTCGTTCGTGACAGTCGTATAGGTGCCATAGGGCGGCGCGGCGCTCACGTCCTGCGTCATCTCGTCCTTGGTGACCACCGGCCATCGGCGTTGCAGGTCAGCGACCGTGCGAAGGTCGGTGGGGATCAGGCCGAGCAGTTCGAAGCGCCGGCGGTAGAACGTCGAATTTTCGTACAGGAACGGCACCAGCGCGGCGAGCTTTTGCTCCTGGATCGAGCGCAACTCGTCGCGCGAGCAGCACTCGAGGCGTGGCGACCAGATTGCCTCGCTCGCCGGCACGTCCGGATCGAAGCGAAACCGCTCCATCGTCTCGAGCCAGGCGCGGCGGGTTGCCGCCGCGCGGTCGGTCTTCACGCGCCGCCACCCGCGACGGTCGCGCAAAGCGTGGCGTTGCCGCTCCCGGAGGACTGCGCGTAATCGCCGATCATCTCGCATGCGAGCGCCCCGCCGTCCTGCTGCATCGCTTCGAGGCAGCCAAGCATCGTTGCGAGCACCCTTCCGCCCATTTCCGCTGCCGACTCGCGGCTGAACTGCGGCAGCCAGTCGAGCAGCTCGGCGATCTTTCCGGCCGTCATCAGATCGATGAAGCGCCGGTCCAGAGCGATGCGCTCGAACGTCGGCATATGGTGCCGGCCGCGCACCAGTGCGTGGCTCAGCGCGGTGCTGGCGACGAACACCGCGCGCCGTCCCAGGCGCCGGGCGGTGTCGTGGATCGCGGCGCCTGCGCGCCGCGATTCCTCGAGATTCGCCATCAACACGGTTGGCACGCCGACGACCGCGAGCTCTGCCCTCGGGTCGAGGTGGGACAGGGGCACGTAGGTGCCGTAGTCCCAGGCGTAGTGCGGGGAATCGTTGCGCACCGCCGGAATGTCCGCTGCATTCCAGGCCGCGACCAGTGCGCCGGCGAACTCCGGATCGCCGCGATACCGGTACGGCACCCCGGGAAGCAGGTCCGGGGCTTCGTCGGCGACACAGATACCCTGGTGCACCGACTGGCAGGTGGCGAACCAATTGAAAGTCGAAACCCAGTGCGTGGATGCGATGACCCAGAGGTCGGGTTTGGCAGCGCGCAGCTTCTCGCCGAGCCGCTGCTCGGCGTCTATCAGCGTGCGCTGGAAATCGGGCGTGATCTCCGCGCGCGAGAGCGTCGGAACGTGGGAGACCGTAATCGCGGCAAATATGCCACTCATCGTCTTACTCCGCATCGGGTTGCTGCGAGGGTTGAGCCTTCTGGAACGCCTCGATTTTCATGCATTCGTCGAAAGCCCGCATCACGGTGGGCGCATGCGAGGTGTCGCAGTCCAAACGCCTGGCATTGAAGATCTGTGGCACCAGGCAGCAATCCGCCATGGTCGGCGCATCGCCGTGGCAGAACTTCCCGGGCCGCGCGGCGCGCAGCAGATCGGCTTCCAGCCTCGCGAGGCCGTCGTGGATCCAGTGGCGGTACCAGGAATTCCTCACTTCCTCCGGATGCCCGAGTTGTCTTGCGAGGTACTGCAATACGCGCAGATTGTTGAGCGGATGGATCTCGCACGCGATCAGCAGCGAAAGCGACCGGACGCGCGCGCGGCCGGTCAGGTCCTTCGGCAGCAACGGCGGGCCCGGGTATTTCTCGTCCAGGTATTCCATGATCGCGAGCGACTGGGTCAGCAGTTGGCCGTCGTCGAACATCGCCGGAACCAGCGCCTGCGGATTGACCGCCGCGTACTCCGGTTTGCGGTGATCGCCCCGAGGGAGATGCACGAACGCGGGCTCGTATTCGAGCCCTTTCAGATTCAGCGCGATGCGCACCCGGAACGCCGCCGAGCTTCTGAAATACGTGTACAGCTTCATAGCGCAGGCATGATCTTGGCTTTGAGTTCGCCCACGCCGTCGATGCCCGCATGCAGTTCGTCTCCCGGCTGCACCGGCCCGACGCCCGCCGGGGTCCCGCTGAAAATGATGTCGCCGGGCTCCAGTGTGTAGTACTGCGAAAGGTAGGCGATCTGCTCGGGCACGTTCCAGATCATGTCCGACAGGTCGGCTTTCTGCCGCTCCTTGCCGTTTACGCGCAGCCAGATCGCGCCCTTCGCCGGGTGACCGATCTTCGCCGCGGGCGCGAGCGCGCCGCACGGCGCCGCTTCGTCAAAGTCCTTGCCGAAATCCCACGGGCGGCCGTGGTCCTTGCCCCACTGCTGCAGGTCGCGGCGCGTCATGTCCAGGCCGACCGCATAGCCGAATACGTGCGCGTTGGCGTCCGCGACGGCGATGCGCCGGCCGCCTCTTGCAAGCGCCACCACCATCTCGGTTTCGTAATGGTAATTGGCGGTCTTGGGCGGATAGTGGACGTTGCCGCCCCCCGCAACCAGCGCATGCGCAGACTTGATGAACCAGAACGGCGCCTCGCGCCCGTCGCCGCCCATTTCCTTCTGATGTTCCACGTAGTTGCGCCCGACGCAGAAGATGCGCCGCACTGGGAAAGTGTCGGCCGTGCCGGCAATTGCCAGCGCGGGCGGCGTCCAAACGGGAATTGTACCGGCCATGAGAGTCCTCCGAGGAATGCCTCCCGCTTAGACTAGCACGCTGAAAGCGATGGTCCGAAAAAGACAAAGGCGCCTTTCGGCGCCCTTGTCAGGACCACGGATAGACCTCGCTTACAACATGCGGTACGCACCTTCGCCGTGGGTGGACACGTCGAGGCCTTCACGTTCCTGCTCTTCGGCCACGCGCAGGCCGATCGTGAGATCGACCAGCTTGAACGCGACGTAGGCCACGACTCCGGACCACACCAGGGTCGTCAGCACGCCGGTCGCCTGTATCACGACTTGACCCCAGATGGAATAGTCGGGTGACACCTTGTTGGCGACATAGTCGTAGATCCCGGAACCGCCCAGAGAGGGCGCAGCGAAGATGCCGGTGAGGATCGCGCCGGTGGCCCCGCCCACGCCGTGCACGCCGAACACGTCCAGCGAGTCGTCGGCGCCGAGCATCCGCTTGAGGCCGTTGACGCCCCAGTAACAGATCACCCCGGCGACGACGCCAACCGCGAGCGCGCCCATGGTGCCGACGAATCCGCACGCCGGGGTGATCGCCACAAGCCCCGCCACCGCGCCCGAAGCCGCGCCGAGCATCGAGGCTTTTCCCTTGCCCATCGACTCGACCAGCGACCACGCAAGCGTTGCCGCCGCGGTCGCTACCAGCGTGTTCAGGAACGCCTGCGCGGCCGCACCGTTCGCTTCCAGGTTCGAGCCGGCGTTGAAGCCGAACCAGCCTACCCACAGCAGGCACGCGCCAATCATGGTGAGCGGCAGGTTGTGCGGCGCCATCGTCTCCTTGCCGTAGCCGATGCGCTTGCCGATCACATACGCTCCTACCAGGCCGGCAATTCCGGCATTCAGGTGAACCACCGTGCCGCCTGCAAAGTCGAGCGCGCCCTTGGCCCACAGCCAGCCTGCCGCGGCGGTGACGGTCTCAAGACTCTTGGCGTCGGTAATGCCGTCGGGACCGTCCCAGAACCACACCATGTGCGCGATCGGCAGGTACGCAAAGGTGAACCACAGGGTGAGGAACATAAGCACCGCCGAAAACTTGATCCGCTCGGCGAACGCGCCGACGATCAGTGCCGGGGTGATCGCCGCAAAGGTCAGCTGGAACGCCACGAAACAGAGCTCGGGAATCGCGACGCCTTTGGTAAACGTCGCCGCCAGCGCGTCGGCGTTCACCCCCGCGAGAAACAGCTTTGAGAAGCCGCCGAAGAACGCGTTGCCGCCGGTGAAAGCGATCGAGTAGCCGTAGATCACCCACAGCACGGCGATCAGGCAAAAGCACATGAACACTTGCATCAGCACCGAGAGCACGTTCTTCGCCCGCACCATTCCGGCGTAAAACAGCGCCAGGCCCGGAATCGTCATCAGGATCACGAGCGCGGTAGCGGTGAGCATCCACGTGGTGTCACCCTTGTCGACCTTCGGCTTGGGCGGCTCGGCCTTCGCGGCTTCGGCCGCCGGCTTCGCATCGCCAGCTTTCGCCGCATCGGCGGCCGGCTTGGCTTCCGCCGCCGCCGCGGGTTTGTCCGCGGCCGGGGCCGCAGGCTTGTCCTGCGCGACCGCGCCCGCGGTGATGCCGAGCGACGTGACCAGCGCAAGGATGGTGAACAATCTCTTCATGATTTGCTCCCTAGAGCGCCGCCGCATCGGTCTCGCCGGTGCGGATGCGTATGACTTTTTCGAGATCGAAGACAAAGATCTTGCCGTCGCCGATCTTGCCGGTATTGGCGGCCTTCTCGATCGCTTCGATGACCCGCTCGAGCAGTTCGGACTTGACCGCCGCCTCGAGCTTCACTTTGGGCAGGAAATCGACCACGTACTCCGCGCCGCGATACAGCTCGGTGTGGCCTTTTTGCCGCCCGAAGCCCTTGACCTCGGTGACGGTGATGCCCTGCACCCCGATCGCCGACAGCGCTTCGCGCACTTCGTCGAGCTTGAACGGCTTGATGATGGCTGTAACCAGTTTCATGGCGTAGCTCCGTGGCCGGTTTCAGAACGTCTTGCTGACCGAAAGGACCAACGTGCTCTTGCCCGCGTCCTTGGTCGTGGTGCCGTTGCTGTTGGGGAAGCAGTAGACCTGGTTGACGGCGGTCGCGCTGCAGTCGCCCTTGGCGTTGGTATCGACATAGGATGCGGCGAGCACCCAACCGGCGATGTCCTTGGTCACGCCCAGTTTCCAGTCGGTGTAGCTGCCGTTGGTCATGTTCTTGAAATTCAGGTGACCGATGTGTCCATTGAGACCCCAGCCGTCGCCCAGGTCGTGGGTTGCACCGAGGTCGAGATAGCTCGAGTTCTTCGTGCCGGGCACGGAGAAATAGTCGCCGACGGAATGGTTGTACTTCAGCGACAGGAACTTCCAGCTGCCGCCGATATAGACCTCGGTGTTGTCCACGCGCCCGGTTGCAATGTTGCCGGTGCGGTTGTTGGCGATAACGGGAAAGTTGGCGGGACCAGCGTTGGTGCCCGGGTAGTAGTAGTAGATTGCGCCGAGATCCAGGCCCCAGTCGCCCCACGCGTTCTTCCAGCCGCCGTAGAAGTCCATCTCGATGTTGCCGCCGGGGTAGCCCGCGCCCTCGTTGACATTGGAGTTCCAGTTGCCGGCGTAAAAGCCGCTTGCGTGGCTGTAATCGATGCCGCCCTGGATGGCCGCCTTGCCGAAGGTCTGGTCGATGCCGCGGAACCGGTAGCTGCTGAACAAACCGACGTTACCGGTAATCGTATGCGGCGATTTCTCTTCTGGCGCAGCAGCGGGTTTGTCCGCGGCCGGCGCCGTCTGCGCATTTGAGACAGCGGGCGCCGCCAAAGCAGCGAGCAGCGAC
>JADGRQ010000002.1 GCA_017880775.1 Burkholderiales bacterium
GAGACGTTTCTTGTCGCCCTGCGCGAGTTCACCGGCAACCAGGTCGCGTTTACCGTCGAGCCCGCACAGCGCGAGCATGCGGCCGGTTTCGTCGATGCCGATGCGGCTGGCGGCACCGAATATGCTGAACGAACGCCGCATTTGCGCGTGCACCGCCGAGCGTACGTTTTCCGCGACGGTCATCTTGGCGAAGATGCTGCTCACCTGGAACGCGCGCGAAATGCCGAGACGCGCAATCCTGTGCGGTGCCTGGTTGGTGATGTCCCGCCCCTCGAATACCACCTTGCCGGCATCGCAGCGGTGATACCCGGTGAGCAGATTCATGAAGGTGCTCTTGCCGGCGCCGTTCGGCCCGATGATCGCCGACTGCTCGCCTTCCTGCATGGAAAAATTCACGTGCCGCGTGACGTGAATCCCGCCGAAATGCTTGTGCAGCTTGGTGACTTCGAGGATCGCGGCCATGGCTACCGCTTCCCCGTTCCGGATGCGGCCTCGTGGCCGGCATTCGCAGCCTGGCCGCGGCGGCTCTTGATGCGCTGTTCGATCAGCCCCAGCACGCCGCCGGGCACAAACAGCACGATCAGCAGGATGACGGTGCCGATGGTCAGCGGCCAGTAGGTCGTGAACATGGTGACCACCGCCTGCAGGAGGGTGTAGATCACCGATCCCAGCAACGGCCCGACGAAGGTTCCGGCACCGCCGATCAGCGCCATGAACACAGCGATGCCGGACTCCTGCCAACCGAGCAGCCCCGGCGACACGCTGCGCGAAAACGGCCCCCACAGGGCCCCCGCCAGTCCCGCGAACGCGCCGGCAATCACGAAATTCATCAGCATGTGCAGGCGCACATTGATGCCGAGAAACGCCGCCCGACGCTGGTTGTCGCGCAGCGTGCGCATGATGTAGCCGAACGGCGACTCGGTGATGCGCCACATCACGAGCAGCGCCGCGATGACGATCGCCAGCGTCAGGTAGTAATAGTGGACCGCATCCTGAAAAAACAGCGGCGGCAGCAGACCCTGGATGCCGTCGTCGCCCTTGGTGAAGCTGTACCAGGAAAACACGATGTAGAACAGCAGTTCGCCGAAGGCGAGCGAAAGCATGGCGAAGTAGATGCCGGTCAGCCGCACGCAGAAAAAACCGACGATCAGCGCGCCGAGCGCGGCGGCCGGCGGCCCAGCCAGCAGCGACAGCAGGAAATCGGGCGTCGAGATCTCCCCGCCCACGGTCTTGAAGCGCGTGAACACCATTGCCGTGGCGTAGGCGCCGAGGCCGAAAAATGCCGCGTGCCCGAACGATATCTGCCCCATGTAGCCGTAGAGCAGGTTGAAGCTCATCGCGAACAGGCCGAGGATCAGGATCTCGGTGGAAACGATGGTCCAGAACTCCCCCGGCAGCAGCGGCACCAGGAGGAAAAAAAACAACAGCACGACCGCGGCCGGCCCCGACAGGCCGTACTTTGCATACAGCCTCGAGCGCCCGCGGTTGTCGTCGGCGTTCACGTCGTGCGATCAAGAACGCAACTCGGTGCCGAACAGGCCCCAAGGCCGCCAGATCAGCACCAGGATGACGATCAGGAAAACCATCGCCAGCGCGCCGTCGGGCCAGAACAGGATCGAAAACGAATACACCACGCCCACGATCACCGCGGCGACAAACGTGCCGAGCATGCTGCCAAACCCGCCGATCACCACCACCGCGAAACACTGCACAATGATGTCGTGGTCGACGCCGAGCGACATCGGCAGCAGCGGCAGGAACACGCCCCCTGCAAACGCGGCAAGCCCGACACCGAGCGCGAAAACGCCTGCGTAAATCGCCGGAATCGGGATGCCCAGCGCGCTCACCATGCTGCGGCTGTACACCGCGGCGCGCACGATCTTGCCGAAGCGCGTGCGATGCAGGAAAAACCACAGCCCCGCGGCGACCGCGACGCCGGTCGCGATGATGACGAAATGGTAGGGATTGACGAAGGTATCGAGCATCTCGATCGGCTCGATGCCAAGGCTGATGCGGCGATTTTCGACGCCCCAGACGAGCTTGATCAGATCGCCGATGATCAGCACCAGCGCGAAGGTCAGCAACAGCTGCTCGGGCAGTTCGCGATCATAGGTGCGCCGGATCAGGAAGCGCTCGAGCGCGAACCCGGCCGCGGTCATCACCGCCGTGGCCCCGAGGATCGCCGGCAGCAGCAGCCACGGGCTGGCGCCGAACCGGCCGCTCATGAAATCGAACATCGAGTAGGTCACGTAGCCGCCGGCCAGCCACAGCGTCGCATGCGCGAAGTTGAGGATGTTCATCACGCCGAAAATCAGCGACAGGCCGGCCGACAACAGAAACAGCACCATCGCACGCGACAGGCCGCTGAAGAGCTGAATCGTGAATGCGCTGAGGTCCATCGCGTCCTGCGCAACCGGCTGAAAGGGTGGCGGAAAAGGGGCGCTGACGGCGGGGCGAACGCCGCCGTCAGCCGCGGCGCCTAGGCGCGCTTCTTCTTGAGTTTTTCGACGTCTTCACACTTCGGCGTCCATACGTCGTGGCCTTCGACCACGATCATGGTGTCGGGCTTGTAGATCGGGAACGGATAGTCGGGCGAATCCCATACCTCGCCGACGTAGGACGGTACATCCAGCTGGTTACTGCAGTCGCGCATGGTGCGTTTGCCGCGGCAGGTGTCGAGCGTCGCGCCCTTCAGCGCCTTCACCACCGCCTCGGTTTCGATGCTTTTCGCCTTGTTGATCGCCTGCTCCAGCCCGTAGACGGCGTCGTAGTGCATGCAAGCCCAATCGTCAGGGTAATTGTCGTCGCCGAATTTGGCGCGGTGCATCTTGATGTACTTCTGCATCAGCGGTTCTTTCAGGTGGGCGAAGAACGGGCAGCGCGCGAGGCCGATGATTCCGCGCGGCAGCGTCTTGCGCAGCTGGCGCAGCTCGGTCACCGAAATCAGTCCGCCCGGGAACGGCACGCGCTTGAACAACCCCATCTGGCCTGCCTGCTGCAGGAAGGTTTCCGAGTCCTTGCCGGCGATCGCGCCGAACAGGAAATCGGGCTTCGCCGCCATGATGGCGGTGATATAGGAGGTGAAGTCGGTCTCGCCGAGCTTGAACCACAATTGCTTGATTTCCTTCGCCTGCGGTGCCGCCTTCACGAGTTCGGTGGTGAAACCCTTGTGCGTATCGCGCCCCCACTCGTAGTCCTGACCGATCGAGACGTACGACTTCCAGTTGTTCTTCTTCACCATCTTCGATACCGCCACCACCACGGCGCCCGACTGCATATTGCTGTCGGGGCAGAACTGGTAGGTATACGGCGAGTAGTTGTCCTGCGTAATCTTCGAACTGTTCGAGGTCGCCGCGATGTGCAGCACCTTGTGCTCGTGCGTGATCTCCTCGATGGCGAGGGCCACGGCGCTCGAATAGGTGCCGATGATGGTCTGCACCTTGTCGTTCAGGATGATGGACTTCGCCTCGCGCGCGCCCACGTCGGGTTTGGTCTGGTCGTCGCGGTAGACGATTTCAATCGGATGCTTGCCCAGGAAACCGCCCTTGGCATTGATCTCGGCAACCGCGAGCGGAATGCCCTTGATTGCGTTCTCGACGTAATTCGCGCCGGTGCCGGTGGACGGCAGCAGCACGCCGAGCTTGTAGGGCTTGGCGGTCTGGGCGCCGGCGAAACGCGGTGTCAGCGACAACGCGCCCGCCGCGAGACTCGTGAACACGAAATCGCGCCGGCTCACCTTGAGGTTGTCAATAAGCGCTTCCCACTTCCTGTCGGTCGTGCTCATCTTTCGGCTCCTTAGAATTGGCTGGGAATGGCGGAGCCGCCTGTGCCGGCGGTCTCCGAAAAAATGACTGATGCCTCGCGCCCCGGTTCCTGGCGGTCGACATGATGGTACGCCATCGGCACGGGAATCGGAAATTCGCGCCGCTATAATCGCCCGATGCCGTTCACGCCGCCGCCTTTCGCGCCGCTCCATGCCGCGCTGGCGAAGGCCATCCGGGGCGAAGTGCGCTTCGATGCCGGCGCCCGCGCCGCGTACTCCGCCGACGCTTCCAACTATCGCCAGGTGCCGGTAGGCGTGGTGCTGCCACGCTCGGTCGAGGACGTCGTGGCGGCAGTCGCCGCGTGCCGCGAACATGGCGTCCCGATCCTCGCGCGCGGGGGCGGGACCTCGCAGTGCGGCCAATGCGTCAACGTCGCGGTGGTGATCGACTGCTCGAAGTACCTCGACCGCGTGCTCGCGATCGATGCCGCCCGGCGCATCGCGCTGGTCGAGCCCGGCGCGGTGTGCGACACGCTGCGCGCGGCCGCGGAGTGCGAGGGGCTCACGTTCGGCCCGGATCCGGCGACGCATAGCCGCTGCACGCTCGGCGGCATGATCGGCAACAATTCCTGCGGCGCGCACTCGGTCATGGCCGGAAAGACGGTCGAGAATATTTCTCGTCTGGAGGTGCTCGCCTACGACGGTGCGCGTTTCTGGTGCGGGGCGACGAGCGATGCGGAATTCGCCGCGGTCGCCGCCGCCGGCGGCAGGCAGGCGGAGATCTACCAGGGACTCAAGGCGCTCGCCGGCAAATATGGCGATCTGATCCGCGCGCGCTTTCCCAAGATCAAGCGGCGCGTATCGGGCTACAACCTCGATCAGCTGCTGCCCGAAAATGGCTTCAACGTCGCGCGCGCGCTGGTCGGCTCCGAGGGGACCTGCGCGCTGACGCTGCAGGCCGAGACGCTCCTCGTGAAGAGTCCGCCCGAGCGCGTGCTGCTGGTGCTCGGCTACGCGGACATCTACGCGGCGGGCGACGCGGCGGCGTCGGTGCTCGCCGCGGGCCCGATCGCGTGCGAGGGCCTCGACGAAAGGATCATCGGCGGATTGCGCGAGCGCAACCTGTGTCTCGACGAAATCCGGCGCCTGCCCGAGGGTAAAGCGTGGCTGATGGTCGAGTTCGGCGCCGACACGCGCGCGCAGGCGGTGGCGCAGGCGCAGGCGCTGATGCGCAGTCTGTCGGCAGAGCCTGCCGCGCCCAGCGCCTGGCTGATCGAGGACCGAAGGATGGCTGGGCGCATCTGGACCATCCGCGAAACCGGCGCTTCGGCCACCGCACTCAATCTCGGCGGCGTTGGTCCGGACCCCGTGGTCGGCTGGGAGGATGCGGCGGTCGATCCGCTGCGTCTGGGCGATTACCTGCGCGAGTTCCAGGCGCTGGTCGATCGCAACGGCTACAAGACCTCGCTCTACGGCCACTTCGGGGATGGCTGCATTCATGCGCGCATCACGTTCGACCTGCGATCGGCGGAGGGTCTCGCGCGGTGGCGCGCATTCCTCGCTGCGGCGGCGCAACTGGTGGTGAACTACGGCGGCTCGCTCTCGGGCGAGCACGGCGACGGCCAGGCGAAGGCCGAATTCCTGCCGGCCATGTACGGCCCGGAATTGATGCAGGCGTTGCGCGAATTCAAGCACATCTGGGACCCGCTCAATCGCATGAATCCCGGCAAGCTGATCGACGCGGACGGCAAAGGCGTGCTGCGCGCGACGGACAACCTGCGGCTCGGCCCGGACTACAAGCCGGTCACGCTCACCACCCGTTTCGCATTCAAGACGCCGGTGGGCGACGGCTTCACGCGCGCCACCGAGCATTGCGTCGGGGTGGGCAAGTGCCGCTCAGCCCTGGGCGGGACGATGTGCCCGAGCTATCGCGCCACGCGCGAAGAGCGCCATTCGACGCGCGGCCGCGCACGGCTGCTGGCGGAGATGCTGCGCGGCGAGGTGATCCGCGAGGGCTGGCAGAGCGAGGACGTGAAGGAGGCGCTCGACGGCTGTCTCGCGTGCAAGGGCTGCCGCAGCGATTGCCCCACCCACACCGACATGGCGGCGTACAAAGCCGAGTTCCTGTCGCACTACTACGAGGGGCGCCGCCGGCCGGTGCAGGCCTGGTCGATGGGCCGCATCGGCGAGTGGGCGCCGCTGGCGGGAAGATTTCCGCGCTTCGTCAACTTCCTGACGCAGGCCCCGGGATTCGCTGCGCTGGCGAAGACGGTCGCGGGAATCGCGCCCGAGCGGTCGATGCCGCGCTTTGCGCCGGCGAATTTCCGCGCCCGGTTCGCCGCGCGGCCGGTGCGCCGCGGCGATCCCGTCGTGCTGTGGACCGACACGTTCAACAATTATTTCCGCCCGGATACGGCCATTGCCGCTGCAGATGTGCTCGAGGCCGCGGGGTGCCGGGTCGAAGTGCCCCGCGAGCAGGTCTGCTGCGGGCGGCCGTACTACGACTTCGGCATGCTCGATCACGCGAGGCGTTCGCTCGCGCGCGTGATGGCCGCGCTCGGCGCGCAGATCGACGCCGGCATCCCGGTGGTCGGGTTGGAGCCGTCCTGCGTGGCGGTGTTCCGCGACGAGCTACGCCAGTTGTTTCCCGATGACGAGCGTGCCGGGCGGCTTGCGCGCCAGACCGTGACGCTCGGGGAGTTTCTGGCACAGCGGCGTTGGAGTCCGCCGCGCGGCGGGAAGGAACATCCGGCCGGCGCCCTGCTGCATGGTCATTGTCACCAGAAATCGCTGATCGGCATGGCAGCGGATATCGAGTTGCTCGCGGCTGCCGGCATCGCGGCGCAGGCGCCCGACACGGGCTGCTGCGGCATGGCTGGGGCGTTCGGCTTCAAGCCCGAGCATTACGCGACATCGCAGAAAATCGGCGAGCTCGCGCTCTTGCCCGCGGTGCGCGCGGCGGCGGCAGATACGCTGATCGTCGCCGACGGATTTTCCTGCCGCGAGCAGATCGAGCAGGCCACCGGGCGTCGGACGCTGCACCTCGCCGAGGTTCTGGCCGGGACGTTGCCGTAGGCGAAAGAGAGCGCGCTACGCGACTCGCACCACACTGCCGTAGGGCGCAAGCTTCGAATCCCGTGTGAGCAGGGTGAGCGGCTCGACCAGCGCCTGCGCGACGAGGGCGCGATCGAATGGATCGGCGTGATGCCGCGGCAGCCGCGCTACCCGAACGGCGTGCGCGGGGACGAAGGGTAGGAGCCTCAGTCCGGCGACAAGGCAGGCCTCGATGAGCTTGTCCGCATCCACCCGGAAGTCCTTGCGGCGCAAACCCGCCTTGATCGCGATCTCCCAGAAGCTGACCGCGGAAACGAAGCATTCGGTGCCGCGCGCCGTCATCAGTTCGCGCGCGCGGGTCCCCAGCCTGGGGGAGTCGTCCAGCGTCCAGAGCAGGATGTGGGTGTCGAGGAGCAGCCTCACTTCACGCTTCGGCCCTCAAACAGCGCAATGACTCGTGCCGGCAAAGGCGCGTCGAAATCGTCCGGGTAGCGGATCTTTCCTTTCAGCACGCCGAACTTGAGCTTGCGGGCGCGCTCGAGCGGCACTAGGCGTGCGCGCGGCACGCCGTTCTTGGCGATAACGACCTCGCCCCCCGCCGCGACCTCCTCGACCAGGCGCGACAGATGGGTCTTGGCTTCGTGAATGTTGACTGTATCCATGGGTGACGCCTCCAGACTGGGTTAGTTTACTTGAACCCATACCCGTGGTCGAGAGCGGGCTAAAGATTAGAGAGACCAGTCCACCCTTTTTGCCTGCGCTTGCCTGAATGGGGCAAATGCGGGCACCATTTGCCACAACGTCGATTGCGCGCGCACCGGTCTGTGACAACAGCCGATGACAAGCCAGGTTCGAACAGCAAGAAATCAGAGGAGACCTTCATGTCCATCGCTGCGCGCCTGCTGTGCCTCGCGCTCGCCTGCTGGCCGGTGCTCGCGCCGGCGCAGGGCTATCCGACCAAACCCATTCGCGTCGTGCTGCCGCTGCCCGCCGGAGGCATCGTCGACATCGTTGGCCGCGTGGTCACCGAAAAGGTCGCGTCGACGTGGGGCCAGCCGATCATCATCGAGAACCGGCCCGGCGCGAACAGCAACATCGGTATCGAGGCGGTCGCGAAGAGCGTGCCTGACGGTTACACGTGGCTGATCGGCGGACCGGCGGTGCTGTCGAACCCGGCGATCTACCCGAGCCTGCCGTGGCACCCGTTGAAAGACTTCACCTGCGTCGGGCTGATCGTCTGGACGCAGAACATCGCCGTGGTCCCGGCCTCGCTACCGGTCGCGACGCTGAAGGAGTTCGTCGCGTACGTGAAGGCGCGGCCGGGGCAGCTCAATTTCGTGAACCCGGGCTCCGGTACGTCGAACCACATGCAGACCGAGCTGCTGCGCCAGGTCGCCGGCCTCGACATGGTCGGGATCGGCTATAAGGGCCAGCCGCCGGCGATCCCCGACCTGATCAACGCAGAGGTGTCGTTCATGGCGCCATCGGTCGGCCTCGTGCAGGCGTACATCCAATCGGGGAGGCTCAAGCCGCTGGCGACGTTCACCAGCGAGCGGCTCGCGCAGTTCCCGCAGATGCCGACGATCGCCGAAGCAGGCTACCCGGACGCGCTGCTGGTGCCGTGGTTCGGCGCGTTCCTGCCCTCGCGCACGCCGAAGGACACTATCGAGCGCGTTCACGGCGCGATCGCCGCAGCGCTGAAATCGCCGGAGGTGATCGACCGGCTCGAGAAATCCGGCAGCCAACCGGGCAAGCCGTTCACGCTCGCGCAGCTCGACAAGATCGTCCGCGAGGACATGGAGCGCTACGCGAAGGTCGCGAAGCTCGCGAATATCACGCCGGAATAGGGCGAGCGTCAGTCTGCAAGGACCCGGTAGCGCGAGAGGAGCGCGGGATCGGGCTTGATGCCGAGGCCGGGGGCGTCGGAGAGCATGATGCGCCCGTCCGTGACTGCGGCGACCGGCCCGCATAGCTCAGTGCGCAGCGGATTCGGGTTGGCGTCGACTTCGAGCATGCCGTCGCCGCCCACCGCAGCGAGCAGGTGCGCGGAGGCAAGCAGGCCGATGCCGCCGCCGAGGTAGTGGGGGCAGTAGCGCGCCTTGGCGCCGAGGATCTTCTTCGCGACCGGCATGCAGCCGGTGAAGCCGCCCCATTTCGCCATGTCCGGCTGAACGACGCCGAGCGCGTGCGATTCGAGCGCTTCGCCGAATGTCTCAAAGCCGGCGAGGTTCTCTCCGGCGGCGAGCGGAATGTCCATCCGCGCCGCGAGCAGCTGCCATTCGCTCCATGGGCGGTCGGCGCGCAGCGGTTCCTCGAGCCAGCGCAATCCGAATGCAGAGAGCGCCTTCGTCATCTCGCGCGCCGTCGCGAGGTCCCAGGCCTGGTTCGCATCGACCATCAGCGGCGCGTCGCCGACCGCGTCGCGTAGCGCGCGCAAGTTGGCGACGTCGCGCTCCACGCCGAAGCCGATCTTCAGCTTGAACGCGCGATAGCCTTCCGCGTGGCGTTGCGCGGCGAGCTTCTCGGGCGCGGTGGGGTTCAGGCCGCTGGCGTAGACCGGGATCGTTGGCGAGGTTCCACCCAGCAGCTTCCACAGCGGCTGGCCGAGCCGCTTCGCGTGCAGGTCCCACAGCGCGATGTCGATGCCGGCGACGCATTGCGCGATCGGGCCGGGCTCGGCGGCCTGAATCGCGAGCACTTCCGTCTTCGCAGTCAGTTCGAGAAACGCGGCTTCGGGCGAGGCGAATAATTTGCCTTTGACAAGCGGCGCGAACACCGAGCGAAGCAGCCGCGCGCGGTGCTCGGCGCCGACCGTCGGGAAGTTGCACCAGGTCTCGCCCCAGCCGACGACGCCGTCGGCGTCTTCGATGCGCACGAACACCGCCGGCCGGTCGCGCATCATGCCGAACGAAGTGACCACCGGCGTGTCGATCGGCGCGCGGCAGGCGAGGGCTTCGAGCCGGGCGATGCGCAGGGGGGACATCAACCGCAGCCCGGCGTCAGCCGGTTCGGAAGCGGAGCGGAACGGGGAGTGGGGATATGGCGAAACAGTCGGTACATGGGCGGGGGTTGCGAACAATATTGTGCTAAATGTTCCATTCATAGTAGCTTCGCCCGCTAGCCGCCACAATCGCGGCCATAAAAACTATAAGAGGAGACCGTGTCCTTGCGTCGCACCATCCTGATCTTCACGCAGATGCATCCGGGCCGCTGGCAACCCGAGAGTCAGGAGCGCGCACCACCCGTGCCGCCTGAGGCCTGGCCCGCGCACGCGAGCCCGCACGCTGCCCGGCGCATAATTCCGGCATGCGAAAAATCGCATTCGTGCTGGCGCTGGCATTCGCGCCGATCGCATCGGGACAGCAAACCCCGGTGCTCGATCCCGAAGTCGCGCGCGTGTTCGAGGCGATCGACGAAGGCAAGGAGCTCCTCGCCGAGGGCCTGATCCGCCGCGGCAAGGTCAACGTCAACGCGCGCAATGCCGCGCGCGAGACACCGCTGCATCGCGCGATCGAGCGCGGCATGAAAGGGCTGACGCGCTCGCTGATCGAGATGCATGCGGACCTGCGCGCGCGCTCGGCCACCGGCGAGACGGCGCTGCACCTTGCCGCGCTCAACGAGGATCCCGCACTCGCCGACCTGCTCATCAAGGCCGGCGCCGACCCGCGCGCGCGCAACGACGCAGGTGAATCCGTCCTGCAGTGGGCGGCGCTCACCGGAAACGCGACCACCGCGCGGTTGATGCTCGATGCCGGCGCAGATCCGGAGGTGCGGGATCTGGCGGGAAACGGCGTGATGCATGCCGCAGCCGACGTGGGCAGCGAGGAGATGGTGAAGCTGCTGCTGCCGCGGGTGAAGAATCCGCTCGCGCCTAATCGCGCCGGCCAGACTGCCAAGGACCTTGCGCTGGCGCACGGACACTCTGGCATCGTCAAGCTGCTCGAGGCGCCGCCACGGGGCTCGGGCGGCGCGAATTTCGACACTCGCCCGGACGACGACGTGCGCGACAACAAGGCTTTGCGCTAGGCGAACGCTTCTGCGAGCAGTTCATAAGATCGCGTGCGCGATGCGTAATCGCCGGTGATGGTGAGCACCATCACCTCATCAGTGGCGTAGCGTTCGGCCAGCTCGAGCAGCGAGCGCTTGCAGTGCTCCGGGTCTCCGATGATCGCGCGCTCGCGCTGGCTGCGCACGTACTCGCGCTCGGCCGGCGTGTAGCGATGGGCGAGTGCTTCCTCGAGCGTCGGCACCGGCGTATCCAGGTTGGTCGCCATGTGCAACCGGCGCAGGTCGATCGAAGCGGCGAGGCGGTCGGCTTCGTCCTTCGTGTCGGCGCAGATCGCGAACACGCAGACCAGCGCATGCGGCCGTGGTTCGCGCCCGGACGGTTGGTAGCGTTGCCGGTAGGCGCGCGTGACCGCATCCCCGCCGCGCGCGTTGATGAAGTGAGCGAACGCGAATCGCAATCCGAGCTGGGCCGCGAGCGCACCGGAATAGTCCGATGAGCCGAGCAGCCAAACCGGAGGCGCGGTTTCGACCGCCGGCTGCAGGCGCACGCGCTGGTCGGGGTGGTCGTCGGGGAGCGTGCCGTCGAGGTGCGAAACAAGCTCCCAGACCTGCTGCGGAAACTGCTCCGCGCTCGGAATCTGCCCGCCGCCGACCGCGTGCGCGGTGCGCTGGTCGCCGCCCGGCGCCCGGCCGATGCCCAGGTCGATGCGTCCCGGGTAAAGCGCTTCGAGCATGGAGAACGTTTCCGCGACCCTGAAAGCGCTGTAGTAGGGCAGCAGCACGCCGCCGGTGCCGACGCGGATCGTTTTCGTTTCCGCGCCCAGGCGCGCGAGCAGCACCTCGGGGCAAGGATCGGCGAGCGCCGCAATCGCGTGGTGCTCGGCCAGCCAGTAGCGCTGGTAGCCGAGCGCTTCGACGCGGCGCGCGAGCAGCAGCGTCTCTTCGATCGCGCGGCGTGCGTCGAGGCCGGAGATCACCGGCGACTGGTCGAGTACCGAGAGCTTCATCGCTGCCCAGGGTTCGCCGTCCGGCTGAACGCCCATGGGCGCAGCACCGCAATCACCATCGTCCATACCACGGCGAATGCGCCCAGCACGTAGAACCCGCTCGCCATGCTGAACCGGTCGGCGAACCAGCCCATCGCGAGCGGGGTCGACAGATGCGACAGCCCCCAGCCAAAACCGCCCAGCGCGAGCGCCGAGCCGCGCTGCGCCTGGGTGCTGATCTCGCTCATCGTGATCTGGAAGTAAAGCGTCATCACGCTCGAGCCGACGCCCGAAACGAGCATCATGACCGAGATCGGCGCGGCGTGGTTGATGAGCGGCAACAGTCCGACCGACAAGGCGACCGAGAGGCCGGCGATGACCGGCGCGAGGCTCGCCGGTCCGGATTTGACGAAGCGCGCGAGCAGCAGCCCGGCGCCGATCGCGCCAACTGCGCGCAGCGCGATGATCAGCCCGGAGGATTGCTCGCCGAAGCCGTAGTCTTTGAGCAGCAGCGGATAGAACGACATCGCGAGCGAGAACGGCAGCGCGGAAAGGTAGGCGCACATCATCGCGTAGAACATGATGCGCAGCCGCAACAGCTCCCGGTAGCCGGCGAACACGCTGCGTTCGCGATCGGCGCCCTTGCGCGCCGGCTCGCGCGAGGCGAGCCCAAGGGCGTACGCAGCGAGTCCCATCGCCGCCAGCGTCAGGAATGAGGGTGTGAATCCCGCAGCCGCGAGGATGAAACCCGCGCTGGCCGTGCCCACGATCTGTCCGAAGTTGGTGGTGGAATTCAGCCGCCCGAGCTGCACGCTGCGCACCCCGGGCAGCTCACTCGCCAGCGCCCAGGTTGCCGGCCAGTACGTGGCGCGCGCAAGCACCAGCAGCAACTGACCCGCGAAAAGCATCCAGAAGCCGTGCGCGAAAACCAGTTCCAGCGCGCCGCCGGCCAGCAGCCAGCAGGAGGCGAGCATGATGCGACGCCCGCCCACCCGGTCGGTCCACGCCCCGCCGAGCAGGTTGAACACGACCTGCGCGAACACCGGCAACGAGAACAGCGTCCCGATTTCGACGCCCGAAAGCCCCTGCGAATGCGCATACAGCGGCACCACCACGTAGGTCATGCCGAGACCGTAGTTCCAGGCGAACGAAGCGAGGAAGAAAGCGAGGAGGGGCACCGTCGGGGGATTATGGGCGTGCAGGGCGCGCGGACAGCCGCATCCGAAGGGTGTTTCGCAGCGTAATGTTCGGCAGGTCCGTCGCGACCTAGCTGAACGACGAAACCGTGAGGATGCGATGAAATGCACAATCGTGAATCTGCTGCTCGCAGCGCTTGGTGCAATGCCCGTCCTGCTGCCTGCGCAGGCTGTCCAATGCAGCGCCGCCAGCGGCGAGCGCACCGCGGCGCTGGTCGAGCTCTATACTTCGGAGGGCTGCGATTCCTGCCCGCCCGCCGACCGCTGGCTGTCGTCGCTGCAATCGGGCTACACGCCGCAGCAAGTGGTGCCGCTATCGCTGCACGTGGACTACTGGAATTACCTCGGCTGGAACGACCCCTATGCAAAACACGAGTTCGCGACGCGCCAGCGCCGCCTGTTGGACGTGAAACGTGCCAGGGTCGTATACACGCCGCAGGTGATCGTTCAGGGGGACGATTTTCGCCGCTGGAGCAGCCTGGAGTTCGCCGCGTCGGTGAAGCGCATCAACGCCATGCCTGCGCGGGCCCGGCTCGACATCAAGCTGGAGTCGGCCAATGCCAGGGCCTTTGAGGTCGCACTGGGAGCGCAGCTGCTCGACATGGCGCAATTGAAGGACTCGGTCGCCTATCTGGCCGCCTACGAGAACCGCCTGGTGAGCGAAGTCCGCGCGGGCGAAAACCGCGGCCACACGCTGCGGCACGATTTCGTGGTGCGTGAATGGGAGGGGCCGCTCGCCTTCGATGCCGGCGGGAAAATCGCGCTTAAAAGGAGCCTTCCGCTCCCGCCGACCGCCAAGCCCCGGGACGCGGGGGTAGCTGCCTTCGTACAGAACCGCTCCACCGGGGACGTGCTGCAGGCCCTCATGCTGCCCCCTTGCGCCGGCTGACCCCCCCGGCAAGGGGTCGAGGGGAGGGGTCGCGGGCCCTCTATATAAGAGTCGGGTATAGTTCTGCCACTTCGGGGCAGGCGGCCCCGAGTTATCCACAGGACGAAGAACATGCACGCGACGCAGATCCGGCAGAAGGACGGGATCTTCTTTTTCGCCAGTTATCGGGCGAAGGACCTCCTCGCAAAGGTACGCTTCATCAGCCGATTTTACGGCGAGGGCGAACAGATCGCGCCCGAACGCATCGCCGAGGACGACGATGTCGCGCAGTTCATTTCGAAGATAGAGCGCACCGACCAGGCATTTCAGCGCTCGCTTTCGCGCGCCAAGGTCAAGGCGCTGCGCAACTTCTACGAAACCGCGGTGACGCAGCCGCCGATTCCCGGCACCGTGCTGCTGTTCACGCCCGAGCGTCTGCGTTTTGCTTCGAACGGCGCGGACGGGGCCGGCATCGTCTCGGCGCCAAGCGAGAAGTTCCTCATCATCGACGGCCAGCACCGCCTCGCGGCGCTGCATTTCTACCTGCAGGACCGGCCCGAAGATGCCGCGACCATCAACGTGCCCTGCATCATCTTCGATGGCCGCAGCGAGGACTTCGCCACCGAGATGTTCGTCATCATCAACTCGACGCCGACGCGCATCAATAAGAGCCACCTGGTGGACCTGTACGAGCGCGTGTCGTTCGCGGCGCCGGACCGCAGGTTCGCCGCGCGCGTGGTCGAGAAGCTCTACAGCGAAGGCGACAGCCCGCTGCGCTATCGCATCAACCGGCTGGGCGGGCGCAGCCAGCGCGACAAGTGGATCCTGCAAGCGGAACTGTTCAACGAACTGCATCGCTGGGTGCGCGGCCGCTGGCGCAGCATCCAGCTCGCCGGCGGCAGTTCGAAGGAAGTGCCGCGCTATTACGCCATCGTGCGCGACTTCCTCAAGGCGGCGCGCACCGTCTTCGGCGACGCGACGTGGGCCAGGGACGGCTACATGGTGACGCGGCCGGTGACCATCAAGGCGATGATCCGCGTGTGCGCGGATCTCGCGCGGGAAGATGCCGACCCGGAAGCCGAGCGCGTGGCGCGCTGGGAGCAGCGCCTCGCGCCGTGGACCGAGATGGCGCGCCAGTTTCGCGACGAAGGGTTCTACGAGCGCTTCGCGGCGAAGGGCGAAGTCGAGCGCGTGGCGCGCGTGCACCGCGATCTCGCGCGAGCGGCGAAAATCGAAACGGGCAAGAAAGACTAGTTGATCGCCCCGGCTGCCGAAAGGCGCTCGATTTCGGGCGTGGCGTAGCCGATCTCTTCGAGGATCCGCCTGGTGTGCGCGCCCAGAGCGGGCACCGCGTCCATGCGCGGCTCGCACGCATCCAGGTTGAACGGCGGCTTCATCGCCCGCACCGGTCCCGCGGGCGTCTGCACCTCGCGCCAGCGCGCGCGTGCCGCCGACTGCGGGTGGTCCCAGAACTCCCGCATGCTGTTCAAGCGCGCATTGGCAATCTCCGCGCGCTCGAGCCGCTCGACGCACTGCGGGGCCGTGAGTTGCGCGAATACCCGCTCGATTTCGGCCTGCAGCGATGCGCGGTTCGCATCGCGTGCCGGGCCCGTCGCGTAGCGCGCGTCGCTTGCAAGCCCGGCGTTTGACAGCACGATTTTGCAGAAGCGCGCGAACTCGCGGTCGTTCTGCACCCCCAGGAATACGCTGTGGCCGTCACCGGCGCGGAAGGGGCCATACGGAGCGATTGTTGCGTGGAAGGCACCTGCGCGCGGCGGAGGCGATCCGCCATACGCAGTGAAATAGGCGGGGAACCCCATCCATTCGCCGAGTGACTCGAACATCGTGATGTCGAGCGTGGCGCCGGTACCGTCGCGCCCGCACCTGAGCAGCGCAGCCAGGATCGAAGACAACGCGTACATGCCGGCCGCGATGTCGGCGACCGGAATGCCCACCTTGGCCGGCGACTCGGCGGTGCCGGTGACCGAGAGCAGGCCGGTTTCACATTGCACCAGCAGGTCGTAGGCTTTCTTTTCCGCGTAGGGCCCGGCGGGCCCGTATCCTGAAATTCCGCACCAGATGAGCCGCGGGTACCTCGCGCGCAATTCGGCGGCGCCAAGCCCGAGGCGCTCGGCGGCCCCCGGCGCAAGGTTCTGCACGAAGACGTCCGCGCGTTCGATCAGTTTCGCGAGCACCGCTTTCGCCTGCGGATGCTTCACGTCGAGCGCGAAGCTCTCCTTCGAGCGGTTCACCCAGACGAAGTGCGATGACATTCCGTTGACCGTCGTGTCGTAGCTCCTGGCCGCGTCGCCTGCGCCGGGCCTCTCGATCTTGATCACGCGCGCGCCGAGGTCGGCGAGCTGGCGCGTGCAGAACGGCCCGGCGATGACTTGTTCGAGCGCGACGACGGTGATGCCGGAAAGCGGCAGCGCGCTCATCGGAAGGTCACGCTGAGACCCGGCAGCGCAAGACCTGAGAAATCGGTCGTCCAGGTTTCACCCGCGGCCACCGCGTGCGCGTCGGTGAGAGTTCCGGTGGAGACGATTTCGCCGGCGCGAAGCGCGTGCACCGGGTGCGCGGTGAGCATGCCGACCAGGTGGCCGAGAGCGAGCAGCGGGCTGTCGAGCACATTGGTGCCCACGCCCCGATCGATCATGACGCCGCCTTTCATCAATGCGACTTCGAGTCCAGGCAGCGCTTGCCCGAGGTCCGGCAGCTCGCGCAGCGCAACCGGCGCGCCTAGCACCAGCCGCCCGTGCAGGCCGTTGGCGGCGGTGCAATCGGCAATCTGCAGCTTCCATTCCGGGTGGTGGCAATGAACGATCTCGACGGAGTGCGCCACCCATTCGATCGCTTCGAGCAGCGACGCCGGGTCGCTCGATCGTGGCGAGGTCTTCAGCCCGAAGCACACCTCGGGCTCGATGCGCGGTTGTACCAGCCCGGCAAGTTCCACTTCCGCGTGTCGCGCGCGCGCATGAACGATGGTCCGGTCGTACACGTAGCCCCAGATCGGTTCGTAAACGCCATAGCGCGCCCAGATGGTTCGGTTGGTGAAGCCGATTTTGCGCCCCACCGGTTTCCATCCGGCAGCGAGCCGGTGCGCATGCAAACGTTCTGCAGCACGGTAGCCTGCCGCCGCGTCGAGGCCGGGATACCGGGCGCTGAATGCGCTCAGCAGACGCGGCCGCTCGCCCAGCTCGATCAATTCCGCCGCGATGAGGGCAACGGGATCTGTCATGGCCGGGTGATTCTAGCGCCGGTGGTTGCGCCGCGACCGCGCACGTGCGAAATTAGCCGGATGGACCACTACCTCGTGTGGATACTGGCCGGTTTCGCGCTGGTGATCGCCGAATTGCTGAGCGGCACGTTCTACCTGCTGATGCTCGGGATCGCCGCGTTCGGCGGCGGTGCCGGCGCCTGGCTCGGGCTGGGGTTCCCGGCGCAGGCCATCGCCGCCGGCGTGATTGCCGGCGCGGGCTCCTACCTGGTGCACATCTATCACGCCAAAAATGCGCGGCAGCAGATGAAATCGATGGATCATGCCCAGCCGGTAACGTTCGAGGCGTGGGTGAACCAGGACGCGCGGCTCGCGCGCGTGCGTTACCGGGGTGCAAACTGGGAGGCGCACGTCAAGGGCGATGCATCCATCGATCCGGGCGGGATGCTCTACATCGTCGCGACCGAAGGCAATACACTGACGGTGACCAGGACGCGTCCGGCCTGAAGCGCTGGACGCGACGCAGTACTCGAAACAAGGAGGCACCATGACCATGTTCGTCAAGCTGATCATTGCGCTGGTCGTCGCGATCGCCGCGTCGCAGATTCCGGCAACCGAGAAATACTCGGTGTGGATCTTCTTCATCGCGGTCATCGTGGTGTTCACGATCGAGGGCGTGCGCATCGTGCCGCAGCAAAGTGCCTGGGTGGTGGAGCGGCTGGGCAAGTTTCACGCCGTGCTCGAGCCGGGCCTCAACCTGATCATTCCTTTCCTCGACCGCGTCGCGTACATGCACTCGCTGAAGGAGGTGCCGCTTGATGTGCCCGAGCAGGTGTGCATCACCAGGGACAACACCCAGCTGGGGGTCGACGGCATCCTCTACTACCAGATCACCGATCCGCGTCTCGCCTCCTACGGTTCGTCGAACTACATCGCCGCGATTTCCCAGCTCGCCCAGACCACATTGCGCAGCGAAATCGGCAAGATGGAACTCGACAAGACGTTCGAATCGCGCGACGAGATCAACCGCCAGATCGTCGCATCGCTCGACGAGGCCGGGCGCAACTGGGGCATCAAGGTGCTGCGCTACGAGATCAAGAGCCTGACGCCGCCCGAGGCGATCCTGCGCTCGATGCAGCAGCAGATCACCGCCGAGCGCGAAAAGCGCGCGCTGATCGCCAAATCGGAGGGCGAGCGCCAGCAGGAAATCAACGTCGCCGACGGCGAAAAGCAGGCTGCGGTGCTGAAATCCGAGGGCGACAAGACCGCGGCGATCAACCGCGCACAGGGCGAGGCGACGCGCATCCGGCTGATCGCCGAGGCGACTGCCGCGGCGGTACACGCCGTCGGCGAAGCGGTGAACGCGCCCGGCGGGCTGCAGGCGGCGAACCTCAAGGTGGCGGAGCAGTACGTGAATGCGTTTGCGCTGCTCGCGCGCACCAACAACACGCTGATCGTGCCCGGAAACATGGGCGACATGGCCACCATGGTCACATCGGCAATGACCATGCTCGAGCGCGTCAAGGCCGGCGAACCCAAGCCGGCCGCTGCCGCATAGGAGTTGCGATGACCGTCACTGCGATGAACCACTTCACCATCCTGACCGACGACCTGCCGGCGACGCTGGATTTCTACGCGGAGTTCCTGAACCTGAAGCCGGGAGCGCGCCCCGCGTTCACCTTTCCCGGCGCCTGGCTCTACGCTGACGGCGGCAAGGGCAAGGACCCGATCCTGCATGTCGTCGCGGGCAAGCAGAAGCGGGAACTGGTGAAAGGCGTGATCGACCACATGGCTTTCACCGGGCAGGGTCTTGCCGCGGCGCTGGCCAAGCTCAAGGCGCGCGACATCGCCTACGAGTTGCGCCAGTTGCCTTCCTACGGGACCTGGCAGCTGTTCTTCCTCGATCCGAATGGTGCCAAGGTGGAGATCGATTTCGATCCCGCCGAGAAAGCCGCCTGACCGCGTTGCTGCGCATCGTCGCCGGTGTGGCAATCGTCGCGGTGCTGGTCGCCGCAGTCGTGTTCGCATGGATCACGCTGCTCGCGTTCTTCGTGCTGGCCGGCATGGTTGCGGCGATCGCAAGCCTGTTTGGACGCCGCAAGCGTCCGCCGGGCCCGGTGACGATCGAGGGCGAATCGCGCCGCGTGGAATGACTGAATCCGCCATCGTTCTCTTTGCGCACGGCTCGCGCGAGCCTGACTGGGCGCGGCCGTTCGAGCGATTGCGCACGCTGGTCGCGCAGCAAGTCGATGGCGAGTCTGTCGCGCTTGCGTTTCTCGAAACCATGCCTCCGACGCTGGAGGAGACGGTCGCACGGCTCTACGCGCGCGGGGTGCGCAGCATCGCGGTGGTGCCATTGTTCCTCGGCACCGGGGGCCACCTGAAGCGTGACCTGCCGAGAATCCTCGAGCAGCTTCGCTCCGCGCATTCCGACTTGTCGCTCCGCGCGACGCCCGCGCTGGGCGAGATCGACGCGGTTCTCGAGTCCATCGCCGAATGGATCGTGAAGGCCGGCCCACTAGGTTGAGGCACGGGCACGTTTCTTGCGGGTCGTTCTCCCGTATTGGAGAACCGACCCATGCAGGCGAAGCCGCGCTGCGCGAAGCCGGCTCGCCGGTCGGCACGCCGAACGCGTTGGTCGAGAATGCCACGGAGCCTGCGCCGCGCAGATCGAACCGGTCAGGGCATTCCTGAAGGACTGATCGGCGTCAATCCACCTTCGCGCCGGAATCGCGGACGATCTTGCCCAGCCGCGGGATGTCGCTGCGGATCAGTGCAGCCAGTTCCTCGGGAGGCATCCCGCCCGCATCGAGGCCCAGATCCTGGATGCGCTTCGCTACATCGGGCGCCGTGAGTGCCTTGGCCACCTCGGCGTACAGGCGCGCCACGATGTCCTTTGGCGTGCCCGCCGGCGCGAACAGCGCTTGCCAGGAACTGATGTCGTAGCCGGGCAGGCCCGCCTCGGACATCGTGGGAACTTCGGGCGCCATGAACGAGCGCCTCGACGAGGTCACCGCGAGCGCCCTCAACTTGCCCGACTTCGCCGGCGGGTAGGCGGTGGTGATGTTCTCGAAGCTCATCGAGATCGTCCCCGCGAGCAGATCCGGGATCATGGGGCCGCTGCCCTTGTACGGAATGTGCTGCATCTGCACGCCGGTCATCGTCTTGAACAGTTCGCCCGACATGTGCTGCGAGGTGCCGTTGCCCGCGGAGCCGAACGAGTGCTTGTTCGGATTCGCCTTCAGGAAAGCGATCAGTTCCTGCACGGTGTTCACGCCGAGGCTCGGGTGCACCACCAGCATGTTCGGCAGCGTCGCGAGCATGGTAATCGGCGCGAAGTCCTTGATCGGATCGTACGGAAGTTTCGAGTAAAGCGTGACGTTGATGGCGTGCGAGCTGATGGTCCCGCTGCCGATGGTGTAGCCGTCGGGCGCGGCTTTCGCGATCATCTCCGCGCCGAGCGCGCCGGCCGCTCCGGGACGATTCTCGACTACCACCGGCTGGCCGAGCGCCTCGGACATCTTCGGTGCGATCAGGCGCGCAAGGATGTCGGTGGTGCCGCCCGGCGCGAAAATCACGATATAGCGAATCGGTTTCGACGGCCACGCTTGTGCGTGAGCGAGCGAGGCGCAGGCAAGCGCGAACAGCGCGAGAATGGATCGTTTCATTGCGTTGTCCTCCTTGGAGTTGTGGAGGGAATTCTAAACCAGGCTGCGGAGTATCAGGCCACGGTCAGAAAGACTTGCTCAGCGTCAGTCTGAAAGTCCGCGGCGCTCCCGGGCTGATGTTGTTGTCGCCGTCGACGGTCGGGAAGTACTTCTTGTCGAAGAGGTTCTCGACGTTGAACGCCAGCCTCGTACTGGCATCGAAGGCGTAGTAGAGCGCGCCGTCGACCCGCGTGAACTCCGGCAGCTGCACGGTGTTGTTGAACGAGGTGAACGACGAGGACTGGTGGATCACGCCGAGTCCGGTGCCCCAGCCGGAGCCGAGATTGAATTTGTTCCACAACGACAAGGTCTGCTCGGGCACAAGGCCGATCTTGTTGCCGGCCGGCGTGATCGAGGCTACGGTCGCTGTCATGCCGCTGGTGATCGGCTTCAGAACGCGACCGTCCATGTTCGAGTAAGCCGCGAATACCTGCCAGTAGTTCGTGACCTCGCCCTGCAGGCCGAGTTCGATCCCTTGCGTGCGCTGCAGTCCGCTCTTGACGAAGAAACCTATGTTCACCGGGTCGGCTACGCGCACGTCGGTGCGGTCGGTGCGGTAAAGCGCAGCCGAGAGCGTCAGTTTCGGCAACAGATTCCAGCGCGCACCGACCTCGTAGTTCCTGGCTCTTTCCGGCGCGAGATCGGCGGTCGTCGTTGCGAGGCCCAGTTGCTCGCCCGAAGGCAGGAAGGCATAGCTGTAGCTTGCGTAATAGGTGGAGCCTGCCGTACGCGTCCAGATCAATCCGGCGCGTGGGCTGACGGCGCTGTCGATGCGCGCCAGATCGACCGCCGGCACGAGTACCCGCCGGTCGTCGAAATTGACGCTGAAGCGGTCGTAGCGCAAACCGGCGATCACCTTCCACTCCTTGGACAGGGCGATCTGGTCCTGCACGTAGAGCGCGCCGACGTCGGCTTTCACGTTGTTGTCCGCGTCGGTGGTGTTCGGGGCAAAGCGCGTCGCGGTCGCAACGGGATTGCTGGCCGATGCCGTGATGCCGGTGGCAGCTCCGAAGAATCCGGTGTTGCGCTTGTTGGTGCTGTTCTGGTGGCCGATCTCCGCGCCGAGGAGCAGCGTGTGTTCGACACCGCCGGTGTTGAAGTTTTTCGTCAGATCGGTCTGGTTGAAAACGTTGGTGCGCCAGTTCTGGTTGTTGTACGCGGAAAGCGTCATGGTCCCCGCGGCACTGACGGCGCTGCCTGGATAGACGTTCTGGTAGAACTTGTCGTAGTACGCCATGCGGAAGGTGTTCTTCAGTTGCCAGCCGTTGCCGAGGTCGTGGTCGAGAACGGCGGAGAAGTTGTCGGTCGTTTGCAGCGAGTTGCTCTGGCCGGCATTGCCGAAGAACGTGCTGGGGTCTGCGTTGAACGGTCTGCCATTTTGCGACGGGAAACCCCGGTCGGCGGTCCGGTCGTCGTGAACGCGCTCGTAACTGAACGTGAGCGCGGTGCGCGCGCCTGGCGTCAGCGTCATCGTGGGATTGATCGCGTAGCGCTTCAGATCCGCGCCGTTGCGGAACGTATCGCCACCTTCGATCATCGCGTTCAGGCGGAACGCGGCCGAATCGCCCCGCTTGTCACCGACATCGATGGTGCTGCGCAAGTGGTTGTGGCTGCCATAGGTGAAAGTGCCCTCGCGGATGCTGTAGAAAACCGGGCGCTTGGTGACGAGATTGACCACGCCGCCGGCACCGCCGCGGCCGAAGGCCATTCCGCCCGGACCCTTGAGGATTTCGACGCGCTCGAGGTTATAGAGATCGCGGAAGATCTGTGCGTCGTCGCGCACGCCGTTGACGAAAAAGTCCGCGGTCGTGCTGTTGCCGCGGATGACGATCTGGTCGCGATTGCCCTCGCCCTGATGCATCAAGGTTCCCGGAACGTAGCGGAATACGTCACCGAGACTTTGCATCGCCTGGTCTTTCATCAACTGGGTCGGAACAATGCTCACCGACGCAGGTACTTCGTTGAGAGGCGTATCGGTCTTGGTGAAGGTACTGGACCGGGTGGCGCGATAGCCCTGCACCGGGCCTTCGGCGCTTTCCGCCCGATCCTGCACCTTGACTTCGGGCAAGGTGGGTTCTGCGGCGAGCGCGGTACCACCTGCGCCGAACGCGGCGAGCAAGGCAATGACCAAGGGTTTAATGCCTGTCCTGAACGACATTGGTGCGACTCCTCCTGGGTTATGGCTGGCTGGGAGAAGTCACCTGGCTTGCCGCGAATTGAATGAATCTGTTTCTTTGCGGCTACCGCAATCAAGAAATCGCAGTCATCGCTCCCGCTACGGCTGCCGGGGATGGCTTGGTTTCGGTTCGGCCGAAGGGCTGGACTCGCGTTGTCCCGCCCACATGCCGAGCACAATCAGCACTGCGGTGACCAACTGCGCGCCGAGCGTCTCGAGCGTCGGGTGCACCCCGAGCATCGGTGCGGCAAAGGAGCCGACCGGGCTCGCACCCACGACGCCCGCCTCCTGGAGCGCTGCGACGCCCTGGCCGGCGAACACGATCGCGAGGAGCGCAATCAGGAGCGACATGACCGAGAAGAACGGTCCGAGCGGCAGGCGCAGGCTGTACTTGAACATTCCCCAGCCCGCAGCGGCGAGCAGCAGCGCAGCCGCGGCGATGCCGCCGAGAACCGGTGTGCGGCCTTCGGCGCCCGCCTGCACCCAGAGCGCCTCGTAGAACAGCACCAGCTCGAATAGCTCGCGATAAACGGCAAGAAAGGACACCCCTGCCATTGCCCACAGCGTCTTTTGCTCCAGCGCCTGGCCGACGCTGTCGCGGATGAAGGCCGTCCAGGCCCGCGCCTGGCTCTTGCCGTGCAGCCAGTAGCCGACGTAGAGCAGCATTGCGGCGGCCACGAGCGCGGTGAGGCCCTCGGTGAGTTCGCGGTTGGCGCCGGAAATGTCGATCAGCGAATTGGCCGCCACCCAGGTCGCGGCGCCCGCCAGCAGCGCCGCGATCCAGCCGGCATGCACATAGGGCAGCGCATCGCGGCGGCCCGTCTTGGTGACGAAGGCGACGATTGCGGCAAGCAGCAGGATTGCCTCGAGCCCTTCGCGCAGCAGGATCACGAGCGAAGTGGTGAAGGCCGCTGCCGGCGAGAGCTCGCCCGAATCGAGCTTGCCCTGTGCCGAGGCAAGCAGCGCGTCTGCCTTCGCGACCCTCGCTTCGAGTGCGGCCGGCGCCGCGCCGTCGGCGATCGCCGCTCGCAGCGCGAGCATCTCGCGTTCGATCTCGAGCCGCAGCGGCTTGTCGACATTGTCGAGCGAGTTCTCGACCAGCTCGAAGCCCTCGAGATAAGCGCTGATCGCGGCATCGCGCGCTGCGGTCCGGTTTCCCTCCCGGTAGAGAGCGAGACTCTCCGCGACCTTGCCGCGAGCGAAAGCGATCGGGGCCGGCTTCGCGGCCACGAGCGCTTCGGGGTGGGCACGAAGATAGGCCAGCGCGAGCGCCGCCGGTTCGCCGGCCCGGCGCCGGACCTCGCTCTCCGAATAGGCGGTGAGGCTCGCGAGGTCGGGGAACGCCGCACGCGCCTGCCCGCCGCGCCACGCGGCCTCGCCCTCGAGCACGCGTTCCGGCTTCGCTCCCAGATTGGCCGCGTAGAGCGCGAGCGCCCAGCGCTCTTCCTCGCCGAGCTTCGCGAACGGCGCCATCGGGGTCCCCGGGACCCCGAGCGTAATGGCGTTGTACAGGCCGTAGACGCTGCGCTCGGCCATGCGCGCGGCGTCGTGGAAATCGGCGGGCAGGGGATCGAGGCCTTTGGCGGCAGGGCCGTCGCCGCGGCCTTGCGCGCCATGGCAGGCGGCGCAGTTCGCCGCGAAGAGCGCCGCGCCGCGCGCGGGATCGGGCACGCTGCGCGGCGCCACCCTGAGCCCGTACGCGCGGATCAGCGCCCAGCGCAACCCGGCGGCGGATTCGGCCACGGCCTCCGGGGCAGCCTTGCCGCCGACGAGCCCGGCGAGCTTTGTGGCATCGGCTTCCAGCGCTGGCTTGGCCGGGTTCACGGGCAGCGCCTTGATGCGCTCGAGCGCCTGCGCCGAGAACTCGGTCATTTCCTTGTACTCGTCGGGGCTCTTCACTTTGCCGCCCTCGACCGCGCCGGCGTAGTCGACGCCGATGTAGTTGAGCAGGTGGACGATGCCTTGCGCGCCCGAATCGGCACCTTCCTGCGCGAGCGCCGGGAGCGCGAGCAGCAGCGCGGCGAGAAGCGCGAGGCTACGGTGTTTCATTCGGATCGGTGATGAAGCCGATGCGCGTTAGGCCGAGACGCGCGGCGTCCGACAGCACGCGTGCCACCTTGCCGTAGGCGACGGTGTTGTCACCGCGCACGTGCACTTCAGGCTGCGGGCTCAGCGCGGCGGCGGCCTGCATGCGCGAGCGCCAGCCGGCTTCATCGACGACCTCGCCATTCCAGTACACGACGCCATCGCGATCGATCGCGAGCTGCACGTTCTGCGGCCGGGTGATGTTGGGCGTCGAGGTTGCCTTGGGTAGATCGACCTTCACCGCGTGCGTCAGCAATGGCGCGGTGATGATGAAGATCACGAGCAGCACCAGCATCACGTCGATGAGCGGGATCATGTTGATCTCGGCCATCGGCGCGTTCTGGGCGCCGCGGTCAAATCCGCCGAACGCCATGGTCAGGCTGCTCCACGCACGGCTTCAGTTGCGACGACGGCGCGCTTGAGCGGCACCGCGGCAGCGGGATCGCCAATGTGCGAGCCGGTGGTCAGCACCGCGTAGAGGTCATGCGCGAACGCGTCGAGCCTGGCGAGCACCAGGCGGTTGGAGCGTACGAACGTGTTATAGGTGAGCACCGCAGGGATCGCGACTGCGAGGCCGAGCGCGGTCATGATCAGCGCCTCGCCGACCGGACCGGCGACCTTGTCGAGGGTGCCTTGGCCCGACAGGCCGATGGCGACCAGTGCGTGGTACACGCCCCATACGGTGCCGAACAGGCCCACGAACGGCGCGGTCGACCCGACCGAAGCGAGCACCGTGAGGCCCGATTCGAGCCGCGCGTTGTCCTCGTCGATCACGCGGCGCATCGCGCGCGTCAGGAACTCGGCGCTGGTGCCGGCCTCGTTGAGGCGACCGGCGCGGTGGCGCTCGTGATGGCGCGAGGACACGATCGCGTGCCAGGCGAGGTGCGAGAACGGTTCGTCGGGATGGTGCTCCTCGATATGCTTCTCGACCGCGGCGAGCGAATGCGCGTTCCAGAACGCCTCGAGGAAGCGCGTGCTCTTGCGCTGCTCGAGCATCAGCGCGAGGGACTTGGTGACGATCAGGTACCAAGTCGCAATCGACATGCCGAGGATGATGAGGAGGATCACCCGAGCGAGGGTGTCGGTCTGCGCGAAGAAGTTCGCGAATCCGATGGCGTGCGTCGGTTCCACGGATCTAGCCTTCGAGTTTGAAAGAAATCGGAATCAGCACCCAGGCCGCGACCGGCTCCGAGCCACGCCTGGCGGGCACGAACTTCCAGCGGCGCACGGCATCGCGCGCGGCGTCGTCGAGGCGCACGGAGCCACTCGGGCTGCGGACCTGTACGTCCTCGGCGCGGCCGGCGACGCTGACGAGCACGCGCAGGATTACGCGACCCTGTTCGCTCATGCGGCGCGAGAGCGGGGGATACGCGGGCGCCGGATTGTCGAGGTAATCGGCGTTGAAGATCGGCTGGGTCACCTGCAACGCGGCAGTTGCGGGCGTCGGTATTGCGGGCGGGGCATGAGCCGGCGCCGCTGCGGGCGGCGCGGGCGGTTGCGGCGCGGTGACCACAGGCGAAGGCGCCTCAACGGGCGCTGTCATGATCGGCTGCGGTGCGATCGGTTTCGGCGGCGCCTTTGCGAGGGGCTTGGGCTTGGCCGGCTCGATCGGCTTCTCGAGCTTGGGCTCGGTTCGCGGCGGCGAGATCAGATCGAACATGATCGGCACCGCGGCGGACAAGGCCGAGCGCGCGGGCGCGTAGCTGAGCAGCGCGAGCACCGCAAGGAGATGCAGCCCGAGCGTAACGAGTGCACCGATGCGGCGCGTTGCGCCGAAGACGCGAGGCGCGGTGAACCGTGATTGCAGCGCGGCGGCCAACGGCGGTCTCCCCCTTATGCCGTGAGAATCAGCTTTCCGTTCTGGGTCATTCGCAGCCGGTATTCGCGACCGTCGTGCTCGATGATTAGCTCGCGCGACGGGCCGAACAGCGTCGCGCTGTTCACGCGCTGCGAGTGCGGCAAGGTGGTGTCGTCCTTGCCGGCGCCCAGCGGCTGCGTGACTTCCTGCGTGACTTCTCGAGGCTTGTTCATGTCTAAACGATAATGATTCCTATTAATATTGTCAAGGGCGTATGCTTAGATCTATAGAAAATATACTATTGAATGGATACTTACATGAAAGTAATCACTAACATCAATTCAATGGTTGCAAACTCTTCTCATCTGAGTGACGATCTGCATGATAATGAGTCGCATTCATCAAGGACTGAGTCCGATGTATATCTGCGTCTGTAACGGCATCACCGATCGCGAAATCCGCCAATGCGTCGCCTCGGGCGTGTGTTCGATGAGCGACCTCGAATGCTCGCTGGGCGTGGGGGCGAGCTGCGGCCGCTGCCGCGAGGCGGCAGTGGAGATCCTCGAGCAATCCCGTTCTCCAGCGCAGGTGGTGTTTTCCTCGGCGTTGGCGTAACGGCTCGCGGGCACGATTCGCGTGCTGCTAGACTTTCGCGTAGGGGATCGACAGCGAAAGGAATAGCCATGAAGGGCGACAAGAAGGTCATCCAGCATCTGAACAAGGTGCTGTTCAACGAACTCACAGCGATCAACCAGTACTTCCTGCACGCCCGCATGTTCGGCAACTGGGGCCTGAACAAGCTCGAGGAATACGAAAAGAAGGAGTCGGTCGGCGAGATGAAACACGCCGACTGCCTGGTCGAGCGCATTCTTTTTCTCGAAGGCCTGCCGAACCTGCAGGACCTCGGAAAGCTGATGATCGGCGAAAACGCGACCGAGGCGCTCGAGTGCGATCTGAAGCTCGAGCGCGCCGCGCACCCGCCGCTGAAGGATGCGATCGCGCACTGCGAAACGGTCGGCGACTACGTGTCGCGCGAACTGCTCGAGGATATCCTCAAGTCCGAGGAAGAGCACATCGACTGGCTCGAGACGCAGATCGCGCTGGTCGGCGGCATGGGCGCGCAGAACTGGATGCAGAGCCAGGCCGGCTAGAAACGGTACAACGCGCACGCGGCGATACGCCGCTCGATCTCTAGCATCATCTTGTTGTACGCGGGCGCGCCGATGCCGCCGAAGCGGCGCTTGAAATCGGCCTCCGGCATGAACTCCGGCAGGTCGGCCGCGTCCGGCATCATGTCGGGCTCCTTCAGGCCGGCGGCGACGCGTTGCTGCAGCGCGCGCGCGCCGTCGCCCGGGCGCGCCGCCAGCTCACCGAACACGGTGCCGGCGCGGTCCGCAGCGATGTCGTTGAAGCTGAAGCCGCTGCCGCCGCGCGAATCTTCCACCTCCTTGTAGAGCCCGATCGCGTCCGACAGCGGTGCGCCTGCGTTCGCCGCGAGCGCCGCCGAGATGGAGAAATGCTGCGGGAAATCCTCGCGGCCGTTCAGCGTCACCTGGCGCGGCGCCGGGCGCGGCCAGCCCTTCGCGCCGGGCACGATCGCCGACAGTCCCTTGCCGTTTACATAAAAGGCGACGACGACAATCGCGGCGCGGCTCTCCGCCTGCGCGTCGCCCGCGGCGGAACGCTCCGAGGCGAGCTGCATCAGCGGGACCAGCAGATCCGCGAGCGACAGCTTGCGGGGTGTGGCGGCGTTCCCGGCGATCTGCACGAGGCGCTCCTGATAGATCCTCAGCCGCTCGCTGTCCGCCGGCGGCAGCAGCACCTTGCGCAGCCGGTCGGGCAGATCCTCGCGCCACTCATAGACCACCCGCAGGCTCCCGTCGGCGATGCTGACGTTCCGGATGGCGTCTGCCGCAACCTGGTACTCCTCGGTGCGATTGAGTCCTTCGAACGCACGCGTGAGGACCATGTCTGCCAGCCAGCCGGGCACTGGCAGGCGGCCGATGCTCAAGTGCTCGAATGCGGGCAGCCCCGAAGTCTCGCGCACTGCTGCGTCCACGTTCACGAAGCGCCCGAACGGGCTGCGCGGCACCTCGACGCTCGCCGCCAGCGTGAGCCCACCCGGTTGCAGCACGATCCGCGCACTGCCGTTGCCAAAGCGGTTTGCAAGGTAGTTGGCGGCGAGATCGAGCTCCTCGCCACCGATCGACAGGGTACGCAGCGTCCCGCTCTTCATCTTTCGCGGGTCGTTCCTAACCAGCACCCGCATCGCGCGCTCGATGTGTTCGGGCGTGAACTCGGCCGCGCGGTGCACCAGCGGCCGGTCCTGGAAGCACAGCATCACTGCAGCGGCCATTGCGAGCGGACCGCCGATGAACACCAGCACCGACAGCCAGAACAGGAGCCTCACACGACGCGGGTCTTGACCGGCTTGCCCGCGAAATGCAGCCGCAGGTTTTCCAGTTGCAGGTTGCCCATTGCCGTGCGCGTTTCCACCGTGGCGCTGCCGACATGCGGGTAGATCACCGCGTTCTCCAACGCAAAAAACTCCGGCGGCACGGCCGGTTCCTTGACGAACACATCCAGCCCCGCACCCGCGATCTTCTTCTCCCGCAGATACTGGATCAGCACCGGCTCGTCGATCAGCGTGCCGCGCGCGATGTTCACCAGAAAGCCCTGCGGCCCGAGCGCGTCGAGCACTGCAGCATTGACGATGTTCCTGGTCGGCGCTCCGCCCGGCGCCGCGACCAGCAACACATCGCTGTGCTTCGCGAGTGATACCACGTCCGGAAGGTAGGCGTGGGGCACGTCCTTCTTGTTTCGATTGTGGTACGCGATCTTCATGCCGAAGGCCTGCGCCCGCTTTGCGATCGCCTCGCCGATGCGCCCCAGCCCGAGGATGCCAAGCGTCTTGCCGCCCAGCGAGACGGTCAGCGGGTATCCGGGCTCTGCGAGCCACTTTCCGGCGCGCAGCCAGTTCTCCGACTGCGGGTACTGGCGCATCACGTTCAATATCAGCGACATCGCGGTGTCGGCGACGCAGTCGTTCAACACGTCGGGCGTATTCGTGACGATCACCTTGCGCTGTTTGGCTGCGCCGATGTCGATTGAGTCGTAGCCGACGCCGAAGTGGGAGATCAGTTCCAGCCTGGGCAGCGCGTCCATCAGCTTCGCGTCGGCGCCGAACGGGCCGAAGGTCGCGAGCGCGCGCACGCGCGGCGCATGCAGCTTGAGGAACGCTTCCCGGTCGGCAGCTTCATACAACTTGTGCACCGTGAAATCAGCTTCCATTTTCTCCTGGGTGCTGGGGAAGACCTTGGTGACGAGGATGACTTCGTGTTTCATGGCCAGTTTCACCGAGCGGGTTCTCAGGACTTGAATTTTGTGCACAGCGCTTCCGCGCCGCGCGCGAGCAAGCCGACATCGGCCCCCACGGCCACGAACAATGCGCCCGCGGAGAGCATCCGTTTGGCGTCTGCCTCGACCGGCGACAGATAGCCTGGCGCCTTGCCGGCCTTGCGAATGCGCCGGATCGCGTCTTCAATGACCGGCATGACGGCCGGATTGGCCGTCTCGCCGGTGTAGCCCAGCGATGCGTGCAGATCGGCCGGGCCGATGAAGATGCCGTCGACGCCGTCGATCGCCGCCACCTTCTCGATCTCGGCAAGCGCGGACTGGGTCTCGAGCTGCACCAGCACGCAGATTTCCTCGTGCGCGCGCTTGGCGTAATTCTTGACGCGGCCGAAGCGCGACGCGCGCGTGGTGCCCGCGACGCCGCGCACGCCCGCCGGCGGATAGCGCGTGTTGGCGACCGCCTGTTTCGCCTCTTCGGCGTTCTGCACGTAAGGGATGAGCAGGGTCTGCGCGCCGGCATCCAGCACGCGCTTGATGGTCACCATGTCGTTCCACGGCACGCGTACGGCGGCATGGCTCGGATAGGGTGCCGCCGCCTGCAACTGCGACAGCAGGCTCTCCAGGTCGTTCGGGCTGTGCTCCATGTCGAGCAGGATCCAGTCGAATCCCGCGCCGGCGATGATTTCCACCGAATAGGCGGAAGACAGACTCGACCACAGGCCGATCTGCGGCGTGCCGGCCTTGATTGCGCGTTTGAAAGCGTTTTGCGGAAGATCCATGGTTGTCCTCAGTTTTCTCAGTCGGCCTTCACGCCAGCTTCCTTTACCACCTTCGCCCAGCGCGCCTTCTCGCTGGCGATGAACGAGCCGAGCGCCTCGGGAGGGCCGGCGCGTACCTCGGTGCCCTGCTTGGCGAGCATGTCCTTCATGTCCTGGGTGTTGAGGATACGGGTGAGTTCGCCGTTGAGTTTCATCACGATGTCGCGCGGCGTGCCGGCCGCAGCGAGCAGCCCCTGGTAGGAGCCGGTTTCGAAACCCGGCAGGCCGGATTCGGCCACCGTGGGCAGTTCTGGCGCGGAGGGCACGCGCGTCGCGCTGGAAACCGCGAGGCCGCGCAAACGGCCGCTCTTCACCGACGGATAAGTCGCGAGCATGCCGTTGAAGAGCACGTTGGATTGCCCCGCGATCACGTCGGTCACCGCAGCCGAGCCGCCCTTGTAGGGAATGTAGGCCCATTGCACGCCGGTGCGCTGCGCGAACTCGACGCCCGCGAGGTGTGGCGCGCCGCCGGTGCCAGAATTGGCGAAGTTGAGCTTGCCGGGGTTCGCCTTGGCGTAGGCGATCAGCTCCTGCACGTTGTTCACCGGCAGCGACGGGTGCACGGCGAGCACGTGCGGGGAATACGAAATCATCACGATCGGCGAGAAATCCTTCACCGGATCGAAGGGCATGTTGGTGTACACGCTCGGGTTGATCGACAGCGCGCCGACATCGGAAAGCAGCATCGTGTAACCATCCGGCGCCGATTTGGCGACGTAATCCGCGCCGACGTTGCCGTTGGCGCCGGTCTTGTTTTCCACAATCACCGGCTGGCCCATCGATTCGGTGATCCGTGGCCCGAGCGCGCGGGCGAGGATGTCCGAGGTGCCGCCCGGGGCAAAGGGCACGATGATGCGGATCGGCTTGCTGGGGTAGGTCTGCGCGGACGCGGCGGCGCTGGCGAGCGCGAGCAGCGCGCCCGCGACGAACGATAGTGGTTTCATTATTTTCCTCCTTGAGTAACTGCGCGGTTACAACGCTGCGACGCGGATTCTACCCGAGCAGCTCCGTATGGCGACCCTGTCCAGACCGAGCGCGAGGCTGATATGCTTGCGCGCGTGAAATTGCCCGCCGCGCTCCTCGTCGCGCTTGGTCCGCTGCTCGCTACCAGCGCGGCTGCAGCCGAGGATTCCTTCACCGCCGACGCCAAGGCGGGAGCGCAATTCAGGACGCTGTATTTCAATCGTGATTTGCCGACCAGGATCCAGGAATCCTGGGCCGCCGGCGGCTGGCTGTGGGGCCGCACCGGGTATTGGCGCGACTTCCTTTCCTTCGGCGGCACGCTCTACGCCTCGCTTCCGCTCTACGGGCCGAACGACCGCGACGGCACGCTTTCCCTCAAGCCCGGGCAGGATGGTTACGGCGTGCTCGGTGAAGCCTACGCCAAGCTCAAAGTGTCGGACCAGACGCTGACGCTGTATCGTCAGACAATCGGCACCAATCCGCAGAAGGCGGAAGGAGTGCGCGGCATCCAGACCGACATGAATTATCTGGGCTCGCGCGACATCCGGATGACGCCGCTCAGCTATGAGGCGGCGATGCTCGGGGGGCCGATCGGCGAGGCGCTACGCTACGAGGCAGGCTACGTTTCCAAGGTGAAAGACCTGAACGCCGACAAATTCGTCAGCATGTCGCGGCTGGCTGGCGTGACCACGAAGGATACCGGGATGTGGACTGGCGGCCTGCAGTGGTCGCCGCAGAAGGATGCTTGGGTGCAGGGTTTCTATTACTCGGTAGAGGACACCATCCGCATCGGG
Organism: Burkholderiales bacterium; assembly: GCA_017880775.1. Classification (GTDB taxonomy): domain Bacteria; phylum Pseudomonadota; class Gammaproteobacteria; order Burkholderiales; family SG8-39; genus JADGRQ01. The sequence continues at coordinate 32,788 of JADGRQ010000002.1, forward strand.
TACGTCGACGTCGACTGGGTGACGCGCACGTCCAAAGACTCCTACTACCGCGTCGCCGCCCAGTACACTGACCAGCGCTCCGACGGCGCCAATCTACTGCTTGGCAGGGCGTTCAAGACCTGGAACGCTGGACTGTACGGCGAGCTCGGCTGGAACTGGTTCAAGGCCTACGGCGCGCTCGGCGGCACCGGCGACGGCGAGCAGATCCGCAACCTGTACAGCTTCGGACCGTTCTACATCACCCAGCGCATCAAGACCTTCAGCCGCGCGGGCGAGGAGGCTGCGTTGCTCGGAACCACGTTCGACCTTGCTGGCGCCGGGCTGCCCGGGTTCAGCTTCGATTTCAACATTTCCGACGGCAGGCATGCCGTCGATCCGGTGACGCGTGCCGGCCAGCCTAAATGGCGCGAGTACGACACCGACCTCGTCTACCGCTTCGCAAAGGAATCGGCGCTGGCGGGTATGCGGTTGCGGTTTCGCTGGGGTCGTCTCTACGAGGACTTCGGTACGCGCGTCGACCGTACCGACGACACGCGCTTCGACGTGAACTGGGCGATCGGCTTCAACTAGCATACGCAGCGCAGCGCAGATCGCCGGCGCTTAATGAATCTCCGGCTCCGCGGTCGGCGCGGTGCCTTCGAGAAAATCGAAGTCGCAGCCTTCGTTGGCCTGCTTCACGTGGCGCGAGAAGATCGCGCCGTAGCTGCGCTCGTACTTGAGCGGTGGTCTCTGCCACGCGGCCTTGCGCTTCGCCATCTCCGCGTCGCTGATCTTCAGGTTCAGGACTTTTTTCTCCACATCCAGTTCGATGAGGTCGCCGTTCTGCACGAACGCAAGTGGGCCCCCGACAAAGGCCTCGGGGGCGACGTGCAGGATGCAGGTGCCGTAGCTGGTGCCGCTCATGCGGCCGTCGGATAACCTCACCATGTCCTTGACGCCCTGCTTGATCAGTTTCTTCGGCATCGGCAACATGCCCCACTCCGGAAAGCCGGGGCCGCCCAAAGGGCCGGCGTTCTTCAGCACCAGCACGCAAGCAGCGTCTACATCGAGGTCGTCGGTATCGATCCTCGCCGCCATGTCGTTGTAATCCTCGAACACAACCGCGCGGCCGGTGTGCTTCAGCAGCTCCGGCGCCGCCGCGCTGGTCTTAATCACCGCGCCGTCTGGCGCGAGATTGCCGCGCAGCATCACGATGCCACCCGATGCCTTCAGCGGTTTGTCGCGAGGCAGGATCACGTCCGCGTTCCAGACCTTCGCGCCTTCGATGTTCTCGCCCAGCGTGCGTCCGTTCACGGTCTTCGCCGACAGGTCGAGCAGGTCGCGCAGTTCGTTCAGCAGCGCGCGCAGGCCGCCCGCGTAGAAGAAATCCTCCATCAGGTACTTGTTGCCCGAGGGACGCACGTTGGCGATCACCGGCGTTTTCGCCGAGATCTCGTTGTAGCGCTCGAGCGGGAAGGGGAGCCCCGCGCGCCCCGCCATCGCTACCAGGTGCACGATCGCGTTGGTCGAGCCGCCCATCGCCATCAGCGTGGTGATCGCGTTGTCGAACGAACCGCGGGAGAGAAAGTCGCGGGGCTTGAGGTCTTCCCAGACCATCTCGACGATGCGCTTGCCCGTCAGCGTGGCCATGCGCGCGTGGTTCGAATCCGGCGCCGGGATCGACGAATAGCCCGGCAGCGTGAAGCCGAGCGCCTCGGCGAGCGACATCATCGTCGCAGCGGTGCCCATCGTCATGCAGGTGCCGGGCGAGCGCGCGATCGTGTCTTCGATCTCCTGCCAATCCGCCTCGGAAATACGGCCGGCGCGCAGTTCATCCCAGTACTTCCAGGTATCCGAGCCCGAACCGAGGGTCTGGTCGCGCCAGTGGCTGTTCAACATCGGGCCGGCCGGCAGGTAGATCGCGGGCAGGTTCATGCTGGTCGCACCCATGATCAGCGCGGGGGTGGTCTTGTCGCAGCCGCCCATCAGCACCGCGCCGTCGGCCGGATAAGAGCGCAGCAGCTCCTCGGTCTCCATCGCGAGGAAGTTGCGGTACATCATGGTGGTGGGCTTCTGCATCGTCTCGGCGAGTGCCATCGCCGGCATTTCGAGCGGAAAGCCGCCGGCCTGCCAGACGCCGCGCTTGACTTCCTCGACGCGCTGCTTGAAGTGGGTGTGGCAGTGGTTGATGTCCGACCAGGTGTTGATGATCGCGATCACCGGCTTGCCCTGATAGTCGGAGCGGTCGTAGCCCATCTGCGCGGTGCGCGAGCGATGGCCGAAGGAGCGCAGGTCCTTGACGCCGAACCAGCGGTGGCTGCGGAGTTGTTCGGGAGTCTTCTTCATGTGAGCCATTCTAAATTACACTTCGCCCCACCATGGCAAACACTTTCACATTCAGCAGCGAACCCCTGACCCGCGCCATCGAGGCGATCGTCGCCGCGGGCGGCAGCGACCCCCGCGAGGCGCGCCTGGTGGCCGAGAATCTGGTCACCGCCAACCTGACCGGGCACGACTCCCACGGCGTGGGCATGATCCCGCGCTACGTAGAGTCGCTCAAGGAAGGGGGCCTCGCGACCAACCGCCATCCGGTGATCAAGTTCGACGGCGGGGCGCTCGTCGCCCTGGACGGGCAGGCGGGCTACGGGCAGGTGATCGGTGCCGAGGCGACCGAGATCGCAATCGGGCGTGCGAAGCAGCACGGTGTGTGCGTGATGGCGCTCGCGAACGCGCACCACCTGTGCCGCATCGGCCAGTGGGCCGAGAACGCGGTCGCCCAGGGGCTGGTGTCCATCAGCTTCGTCAACGTGATCTCGCGCTCGATCGTCGCCCCTTTCGGCGGCACCGATGCGCGCTTCGGCACCAATCCGGTGACCATCGGCATCCCGCTCGCGGGCCAGCCGCCGTTCATCCTCGATATGGCGACCAGCGGCGTCGCGCAGGGCAAGATACGCGTGGCGCACAACAAGGGCGAAGCGGTTCCGCCCGGTCTGCTGATCGACGACCACGGCCGGCCGACGACCGATGCGCGCTACGGCGTGATCGAGCCGTTCGGCGCGCTCACCACCTTCGGCCTTCACAAGGGCTACGGCCTGGCGGTGGTGTGCGAACTGCTCGGCGGTGCGCTCTCCGGCGGCGGAACCTGGCACACCGAGGACCGAAGCAAAAAACGTGTGCTGAACGGCATGCTCTCCATCCTGATCGATCCGCAGCGCCTGGGCACGGCGCCGCAGTTCGCGCGCGAAGCGGCGGAGTTCGTCGCCTGGGTGAAGAAATCGCCGCCTGCGGAAGGCGTCGATCGCGTACGCATTGCCGGAGATCCGGAGCGTGAAACCAGGGCGAAGCGCCTCGCCGTGGGCATTGCGGTGGATGCGACCACCTGGAACGACGTCATCGCCGCGGGCGAGAAGCTCGGCCTCGAGCGCAGCGCCGTTCAGCGGATCGCGGAAGGCCGCTAACCCCATGCCGCAGAACGTCGCCGCGGAGCTCGTCGACTGGATCGCATCCTGGCGACGGGAGCTGCGCTTTGGCGGCTACGCGCTGGCCGCCGCGCTGTCGCCGTCGACCTACGTTGCGGCGACGCGCACGGTCGCGGTCAAGCAGATCTATTTCACGGCGTGGCAGATCCTGCTGCCGTTTTCGCTCTTCATGGCGCTGTTCAGCCTGGTGGTGATACAGATCACGATGAACGTGGCGCGCAACTATGACCTGTCGCAGTTCGCGCTGGAGCTGGTCGTGCGCGCACTGGTGCTCGAGCTGATCCCGCTCCTGATCGCGCTGTTCGTCGCGCTGCGCTCCGGCGCAGCGATTGCCGCCGAAGTGGCGCTGATGCGGCAGTCGGGCGAACTCGAGGCGGCCGGCGAGAACCTGCTGCGCCACGAACTGGTGCCGCGGGTCGCCGCCGCGGCGATCTCGCTGGTTTCGCTGACGGTGCTCAACTGCGCGATGGCGCTGGTGCTGGCGTATTTCTCGATGTACGGTTTCTCGCCGTGGGCCTTCGACGATTACACGCGTGTCGTAGGCTACATCTTCAGCCTGCCGATCATGGCCGGTTTCATCCTCAAGTGCATCGTGTTCGGCGCGGCGGTCGCCGTCATTCCGATCGTCGCCGGGTTGGAAGCCACCGAACGCGTCAGGTCCGTGCCGGTCGCCGTGCTGAACGGGATGGTGCGGCTGTTCTTCGTGCTCGGCCTGCTCGAGGTCGTGTCGCTGGCTGCGAAATACATATGATTTCCGACAAGGAGCCGGGTTTCACGCTGCTGCCCAAGGACCTCGAATTCAAGGTCAAGCTGCTGCTGATCCTGACGGTCGCGACCGCCATCGCATTCGTGCTCTATGTGATGTACGCGCGCGGCGTGTTCGAGCCGACGCAGCGCCTGATCCTGGTGGTCGACAACGCGGAAGGCGTCAGTGTCGGCATGGACCTCACGTTCTCGGGCTTTTCGATCGGTCGCGTGCGGCGCATCGTGCTCCGGGACGACGGCAAGGCGCGGATCGTCATCGACGTGCCGTTGGACGACGCACGCTGGCTGCGCTCGACCAGCATTTTCACGCTCGAACGCTCGCTCGTCGGCAGCTCGAAGATCCGCGTGTTCACGGCGAACCTGCAGGACCCCCCGCTCGAGGACCGCGCCGAGCGTCCCGTGCTGCGCGGCGACGCGACCGAGGAGTTGCCGCGCATGATTGCGGCGCTGAAGAACACGCTCGAAAACATCGAGCAGATGACCGCGACCGAAGGCAGCCTGCAGGCGAGCCTCGGCAACGTGCGCACGATCACGGAGCGCATGGGGGGACGCCAGGGCGTGCTCGGCGGCGTGCTCGGCAGCGAGGACAACGCGAAGAAGGTAGTTGCGGCGATCGATCGCGCGAACAGCCTGCTCACTTCCCTGAGCGGGGTCTCGACCAAGCTCGACAGCGCGCTCGGCAAGACGGACAGCATGCTCGGCAAGACCGAGCAGCGCGTATTCGGCGCCGGCGGCGTGATGGACGAGACACAGAAAGCGGTTGCGCAGGCCAACAGCATTCTGGGCGAGGTGCGCGAGAGCCTGAAAAAAGTGGACGCGCTGCTCGCGGATGCGCAGGTCGTCGGCACCAATGCCAAGGCGGCGACGACCGATCTGCGCGCGCTGCGCGCCGAGGTCGATGCGAGCCTGCGCAAGGTCGCGAATCTGATCGACGAGATCAACCGCAACTGGCCGTTCGAGCGCGAGACCGGGATCAAGCTGCCGTGAGAGTTGGCGGCCTCTTGCTGTTGGTGTCGCTCGCGGGTTGCGCCGGCGGTCCGCCGCCGCCGGATTGGCAGCTGAACTCGGCCGGCGCGATGCAGCGCTTCCGGCAGCATTACCTGAACGGCGATACGAGGCTCGCCGACGATGAATTCGCGCTGGCGAAGGCGGAACTCGCGCGCACCGGGCGCGGCGACCTGCTCGCGCGGGCGGAACTGGTGCAATGCGCGGTGCGCGTCGCGAGCCTGGATTTCGGCGAGTGCTCCGGGTTCGAGGTGTTGCGCGCTGAAGCCGGTGTTGAGGAACTGGCTTACGCGGATTTCCTTGCCGGGCGCAAGGAGCGGCGCGGTGCTACGAGCGCCGAGGATCCTGTTTCCCGGCTGGTCGCGACAGGCGTGAAGATGCGGCAGGGGCAGGTTACCCCGAACGAAATCGCGGCCGCGGTGGAGATTTCGTCAGCGCAGGGCTGGCGCCGGCCGCTGCTCGCCTGGTTAGGCGTGCAGGCGAAGCTAGCCGAAGCCGCGGGCGACGCCGAAGCGCTGCGCGCGATCCGGCGGCGCATCGAACTCAGCACCACGCCTGAGAAGTAAACTACGTGCACTAGAAACTCCCGCAACAGGATCCCAGCGCATGGTCAGCAAGAAAAAGCCCGAACCGAAACAGATCCGCCCGCACGACATCGACCCGCACCATGACTGGTCCCGCCCCGTCCCGGCGCCGGGCCACACCCAGGTCGATTTCGAGGAGCGGGTGAATTTCCGCCGCCTGCACGATTATCGCATCGCGCGCGTGCGCGACGCCCTCTCCCGCTCGGGGCTCGGTGCGCTGCTCTCGTTCGACCAGCACAACATCCGCTACACCACCAGCACCGTGATCGGCGAGTGGGCGCGCGACAAGCTCACGCGTTATTCCCTTCTCACCGGGAACGGCGACCCGTACATCTGGGACTTCGGCTCGGCGGCGCGGCACCACAAGCTGCATGCGCCCTGGCTGCATCACGACCATTGCCGCGCGGGCCTGCTCGGCATGCGCGGCGCGGTGGGCTCGGACATCACGCTGTTCCGCGACGCCGCGAAGGAGATCAAAGCGATTCTGGTGGCCGAGGGCGTGGCCGACATGCCGCTGGGGCTCGACGTGGTGGAACCGCCGATGCTGTTCGAGCTGCAGCGCCTCGGCATCGAGGTGCGCGACGGCCAGCAGGTGATGCTGGAGGCGCGCGAGATCAAGAACATCGACGAGTTGACGCTGCTCAACATGGCCGCCGCCATGGTGGACGGCGTCTACCAGGACATTGCCGAGGCGCTGAAGCCCGGCGTGAAGGAATCCGAAATCGTCGCGCTTGCCACCGGGCGCCTGTACGAGATGGGCTCGGACTGCGTCGAGGCGATCAACTCGATCTCCGGCGAGCGCTGCTCGCCGCACCCGCACAATTTCACCGACCGCCTGATCCGCCCGGGCGACCAGGCGTTTTTCGACGTGATCCAGTCGTTCATGGGCTACCGCACCTGCTACTACCGCACGTTCAACGTCGGGCGGGCCACCAGCTCGCAGCGCACTGCGTACGCAAAGGCGCGCGAGTGGATGGACAAGACGATCGCGCTCTTGAAGCCCGGCGTGTCGAGCGACACCGTGGCGCGCGCGCTGCCGAAAGCCGAACAGGCCGGGTTCGCGAGCGAGATGGACGCCTTCGGCCTGAACTTCTGCCACGGGCTCGGCCTCGGCCTGCACGAGCGGCCGCTGATATCGCGCCTGACGTCGTTTCGTGAGCCGATCGAGCTCAAAGCCGGCATGGTGTTCGCGGTCGAGACCTACTGCCCGGCGAGCGACGGGATCTCAGCGGCGCGCATCGAGGAGGAGGTGATCCTCACCGACAAGGGCGCGCAGATCATTTCGCTGTATCCCGCTGAGGAGCTTCCGATTGCCAACCCCTACTGAAGCGAAACTCGGCTGGATCGGCGCCGGCCGCATGGGCTACGAAATGGCCGCGCGCCTTGCGAAAGGCGGTGCGAACGTGCTGGCGTGGAACCGCACGCGCGCCAAGGCCGAGCCGCTGGCGCAATACGGCGCGAAGATCGCGCAGCGCGTGGGCGAACTCGCGGCCTGCGACATCGTGTTCTGCATGGTCTCGACCTGGGGCGATGTCAGGCAGGTCATCGCGGCGATGCTCGATGGCGCGAAGCGGGTGCCGCGCATGGTGATCGAGTGTTCCTCCATTTCGCTGGAAGGCTCGGCCGAGCTGAGGGAGATGCTCGCCGCGCGCGGCATCGACTACCTAGCGGCGCCGGTGAGCGGCAACGCGAAGGTGATCAAGGCGGGGCGGCTGTCGTTCGTCTGTTCCGGCCCCAGGCGCGCGTTCGACCAGGCGCTGCCTTTTCTCAAGATGATCGCGCCGGCGGCGAGCTACGTCGGCGAAGGTGAGCTCGCGCGCATCGTCAAGATCTGCCACAACGTGTTTCTCGGCGTGGTCACCCAATCGCTCGCCGAGATCACGGTGCTGGCGCAGAAGGCGGGCGTGCCGCGCCACGCGTTTCTCGAATTCATGAACCAGAGCGTGATGGGCTCGACCTTTACGCGCTACAAGACGCCTGCGTTCGTCAATCTGGACTTCAAAGTGACGTTCACGCCGTACCTGCTGCGCAAGGACATGGACCTGGGGCTCGAAGCGGGCCGGCGTTTCGAAGTGCCGATGCCGCTTGCCGCCGCAACGCGCGACCTGATCCAGGCGATGATGGGGCGCGGCATGATGGAGCAGGATTTCGCTACGCTGCTGGTGCAGCAGGCGGAAGCGTCGGGGGTGCAGCTCGCGCCCGAGAACGTGCCCGTCGGCGACGGACTTTTGTGACAGGGAGGACGCAATGAAGAGAATGTTCGGCACCCTCGTGGCGATGCTGGCCGCCTGCGCGTTTCAGGCACTTGCGCAGGGTTACCCAAACAAGCCGGTGCACGTGATCATCTCGTTTACCCCCGGCAGTTCCACCGACATCGTAGGGCGCATCGTTATGCAAAAGGTCGCCGAGTACTGGGGGCAGCCGGTGGTGCCCGAGAACCGTGCCGGCGCGGGCGGCTCGATCGGCTCGGCGGCGGTGGCAAGGGCTGCGCCGGACGGATACACGCTGCTCATCAATTCGTCCGCGCACTCGGTCAACCCTGCGATTTACGCCAAGCTGCCTTACGACACGCTGAAGGATTTCATCGACGTGGTGCCGCTGGCAGTGCAGCCCAACGTCCTGGTGGTTTCCGGGAGCTCGCCGTATGCAACCTTGATGGATGTCGTCAATGCGGCGCGAGCAAAGCCGGGTGTGCTCAACTTCGGCCACGCCGGCATCGGCAGCGGCACGCATCTGAACACCGAGCGCTTCATTGCGGCGTCTGGAATCAAGGTGACGGAGATTCCGTTCAAGGGCACACCGGAAGTCATCACCAACATCTTCGGCGGGTCAATCGATTGCTACTGGGCGCCGATTTCGGCGGCCATGTCGAATATCAAGAGCGGAAGGCTGCGTCCGCTCGCGGTCAGCACTCCGAAGCGCAACAGCCAGCTGCCCGAAGTCCCGACCACGGGGGAAGCGGGCGTGAGCGGCGCCGATGCGCCGCTGTGGTTCGGATTGTGGGCGCCCGCAGGCACTCCGGCGGACATCGTCGCGAAGATTTCCGTCGATGTGAGAAGGGCGCTGGCGGACCCGGGCGTGCGCGAAAAACTCGCGAACCTCGGCAACGACACGATGGACATGCCGCCGGAGGAATTCGCGCGCTTCGTGCGCTCGGAGATGGAAGCCTACGGACGGATCATCACGGCTGCGGGCATCAAGCCGCAGTAAACCACGGCAATGAAGATCCTTGCAGACCGGCTGGACCATATCGTTCTCACGGTGAGCGACATCGAGGCGACCACGCGATTCTACGAGCGCGCGCTGGGTTTCGCGCGGGAGTCTTTTCGCGGGCCCGAGGGGCAGCCGCGCCATGCGCTGCGCTTCGGCGATCTGAAGATCAATCTCCAGGACCGTTCGACCGAGACGCCGACCAAGGCGAAGACGCCGACGTTCGGCGCGGGGGATTTCTGTCTGCTTGCGGACGTTGCGCTGGATGAAGTGATCGCCCATCTGCGCGCCGAGAACATCGCCATCGATACCGGACCCGTCGCGCGGCGCGGCGCGCTCGGGCCGATACGGTCGATTTACCTGCGCGATCCAGACGGCAACCTGGTCGAGGTTGCGGAGTACCTGAGCACTAAAGTTCGGAGGCCAAACGTGTCCGTCCCGATTGAAGTACGTTACAAGCAGATGTTTACCCAACTCCGATTCGCATCCGCGTTGAGTTTCAAGATATTCGCGGGATGGGGAGCGGTGTATGCCGCGCTGGCAGCGCTTTTTGCGTGGATGCAGTCCTCGACCATGATGAGCTCATTCACCTGGGTGGTGCCGTTGCTCGGTCTTGGCGCGACGATCCTGTTCTGGCTCGGTGACGTTCGCAACCGGCCGGGCATCAGCGCGGCCAAGAGCGCAGGTGCCGCAATCGAGGCGGACGCCGCCAGTGAGATTCCGGAGGCACAACGCTATTTCTCCCGCCTGAACCAGGGCGTCCGGCATGGCGTGACGATCAATGCGTTCGCGATGGTCATGCTGGTGCTGTTCGGGGTTGCCATCGTCCGCCTGATTTCGTAGTGCGAGAACCAATCCATGGTCATCGTCCACCACCTCAACAACTCCCGCTCGCAGCGCGTGCTGTGGCTGCTCGAGGAACTGGGCGTCGAATACGACATCAAGCGCTACCAGCGCGATGCGGTAACCATGCTGGCGCCGGCGACGCTGCGCGCGGTGCACCCGCTCGGCAAGTCGCCGGTCATCACCGATGGCGAACTGACGATCGCCGAGTCCGGCGCGATCGTCGAGTATCTGGTGGATCGCTACGGCGCCGGCCGGCTGGTTCCTGCGTCCGGAACACCCGAGCGGCTGCGCTACACCTACTGGCTGCATTACGCCGAAGGCTCGGCGATGCCGCCGCTGCTGATGAAGCTGATCTTCGACCGCATCGAAAAGGGGCCGATGCCGTTCTTCGTGCGCCCGGTCGCGCGCGCGATCGCGGGCAAGGCGAAGAGTTCGTTCATCGAGCCGAATATTGCGCGCCATCTCGATTTCATGGAAGCCGAGCTCGGCAAGGGCGAATGGTTCGCGGGCAGGGAGTTCAGCGCAGCGGACATCCAGATGAGTTTTCCGCTCGAAGCGGCCGTGGCGCGCGGCGGGCTCGATGCAAGCCGGCCGAAGCTGATGGCGTTTCTCGAGCGCATCCATGCGCGGCCGGCCTACAAGCGCGCGGTGGAGCGGGGTGGGGAATATAAGCTGCTGCGCTGAGCGGGTTCTCTCGTTCCCGCTTCCGCGGGGCGATCAGCGTTTATCCAGATCGACGGCGCTTCAGCGCCGTCTCATCGCCTTTTTTCAGCGCTGGTCCAAATGCAGCGCGCGTTAACCTACTTTCCAAGAAACAAGATTGAGTATAGTTTATAACATATTGTTTTGAAACATTATTTTGCTACACAGATTCAGGCCTTCAGAATCTCGGCTAAGTCTTTGTCGTATCTAGGAAATTTCCTAATTGATGGCTTGACCTCCGACCTTGCCTTACATTAAAGTGGGGAAACATAGAAAAAAGTGGCGAATTCGGGGTTTGCGCAACGGATTTGCCGGAGACAGCGCAAATGGGTGGAACGTTTCACGGCGCAACGGTCATTACACTCGACGCCAAGGGCCGTCTCGCGGTGCCTACGCGTCATCGCGATGCATTGGCGTCGGACGGCGGCGAACTGGTGTTGACCGCGCATCCCGATGGCTGCGTGCTGCTCTACCCGCGCCGCGCCTGGGACCCGGTGCGTGCGCAAGTCGAAAAATTTCCGAGTTTCAATCCGCAGACCAGCGCGTGGAAGCGCCTGCTGCTCGGCTTCGAAGAACACCTCGCGCCCGATAGCTCGGGCCGCATCCTGGTTTCACCGGCGCTGCGCAGGCATGCCAGTCTCGAGCGCGACGTGATGATGCTCGGGCAGGGCCAGTACTTCGAGCTTTGGGACGACGCGCTGCGCAGCGCGAAGCTCGAGAAGGACCTGGCCTCGGGCAGCGGCGTGCCACCAGGCATGGAGAATTTCTCGCTGTGAGCGAGGCCCATGGCGCCTCGCACAGAACACCGGCCGGTGCTGCTCGCCGAGGCGCTTTGCGCACTGGCGCCGAAACCGGCGGGCATCTACCTCGACGCAACTTTCGGGCGCGGCGGGCACAGCCGCGCGCTGCTGGAAAAGCTCGGATCGCGGGGCCGCGTGATCGCGCTCGACCGCGATCCGCAGGCCGTTGCTGCCGCGGCCGAGATCAGGGATCCGCGCTTCACCATCCGTCACGCGCGCTTTTCGGCGCTGTCCGAGGTGCTCGACGCACTGGGGATCGCGCGCGTGGACGGGATGCTGTTCGACCTGGGCGTGTCCTCACCGCAGCTCGAGACGGCGGAGCGCGGGTTTTCGTTCCGTCTCGACGGCCCGCTCGACATGCGCATGGACCCGACGCACGGCGAATCGGCGGCGCAATGGCTTTCGCATGCAGGTGAATCCGAGATCAGGGAGGTGATCCGTGGGTATGGCGAAGAACGGTTTGCTCAACAGATTGCAAAGGCGATTGTTGCTGCTCGGACAGAACAACCCCTCCGAACAACGCGCCAACTTGCCCAGCTCGTGGGTCAGGCAGTCCGCACGCGCGAGGCTCACCAGGACCCGGCGACGCGCACCTTTCAGGCTCTACGGATTTTCCTCAATCAGGAGCTTGAGGACGTGTCGCTGATGCTGCCGCTGGCGCTCGAGCGCCTGTCTCCGGGCGGGCGCCTCGCGGTGATCTGCTTCCACTCGCTCGAGGACCGCATCGTCAAGCGTTTCCTTGCGCGCAGTGCGCGGCCGCCGATGCCGCGCGGCCTGCCGCTGCGCGAATCCGAAATGCCCGCGCCGCTGGTGAAACTGATCGGCAAGCCGGTGCGCGCATGCGCCGACGAACTCGCCGCCAATCCGCGCGCGCGGAGCGCGATCATGAGGGTTGCCGAGCGCACGAGTGCGCTCCTTCCGACGGGTACGGAGGTGCCGTGGCGAAGCTGAACCTGGTGCTGCTCGCGCTGCTGCTTGCCTGCGCGCTCGGCCTGATCACCTCGCAGCACCAGGCGAGAAAGGGCTTCTCCGAGCTCGAACGCGAGCAGGCGCGCAGCCGCGAACTGGACGTCGAATACGGCCAACTGCAGCTCGAAGCGAGCACCTGGGGGCTGCACGCGCGCGTCGAGCGCATCGCCAGCGCATCGCTCGGGATGCGCGCGCCCGACCCGCGCCGCGTGCGGGTAGTGGAACTCGAGGCGGCCGGGAAATGAGCTTCGCGTCATCCCCGGCGATCGTGCGTTTGCCGCTGTGGCGCTCGCGTTTCGTGCTGCTCGTCCTGCTGGCTGCGTTTGCGGTGCTGGTCGGGCGCTCGCTCTACCTGCAGGCGGTGGATACCGACTTCCTGCAGATGAAAGGCGAATCGCGCTACTCCCGCGTCATCGAAACGCCCGCGACGCGCGGCCGCATCCTCGATCGCAACGGCGAGGCGCTCGCGATCTCGACGCCCGTCAAGTCGGTGTGGGCGATCCCGGAGGATGTGAGCGCGGGACCCGCACAGCTTGCACGCCTGGCGAAGCTGCTAGGCGTGGATGCGCGCGAGCTGCAGACGAAGCTTGCCGACGCCGAGCGCGATTTCGTCTACCTGAAGCGCCAGATCCCGCCCGAGACCGCCGACCAGGTAGCCGCGCTCGGGATCCCCGGCATCTACCAGAACCGCGAGTACCGCCGTTACTACCCCGGCGGCGAGGTGATGACCCATGTGATCGGCTTCACCGGCGTCGAGGACAGCGGCCAGGAGGGCATCGAGCTCGCCTACCAGAAGAGCCTGGCGGGGAACGCCGGCAGCCGGCGCGTGATCAAGGACCGTCTCGGACGCATCGTCGAGGATGTCGGCTCGGTGCGCTCCGCGCAGGACGGCCGCGACCTGATCCTCGCACTCGACGGCAAGATCCAGAGCCTCGCCTACAGCGCCCTGAAGGCGGCCGTGGAGCAGCACCGCGCAAGAGCGGGTGCGATCGTGGTGCTCGACGCGCGTTCGGGCGAGCTGCTCGCGCTCGCCAACGTCCCCTCGTACAACCCCAACAATCGCGGGCGGCTGGGCGGTGCGCAACTTCGCAACCGCGCCATGACCGACACCTTCGAACCGGGATCGACGCTCAAGCCCTTTACCGTCGCCGTGGCGCTCGAACTGGGCAAGGTGACGCCTTCGTCGACCGTGCAGACCGCGCCGGGCAGGCTGACCATCGCGAACTACACCATCCACGACGCCCATCCGGCGGGGGCGCTGACGGTCGCGCAGATCATCCAGAAGTCCTCCAACGTCGGCGCGGCGAAACTCGCCCTGTCGCTGCCGCGCGAAGAGATGTGGGCGCTGTTTCATGAGGTTGGTTTCGGTGCGCAGCCCGACATTGGCTTTCCGGGCGAAGCCTCCGGCCGGCTGCGCGAGTGGAAGCAATGGCGGCCGATCGAGCAGGCCACCATGGCCTACGGCCACGGCATCTCGGTGAGTCTGGTGCAGTTGGCGCGCGCCTACAGCGTATTCGCGCGCGATGGCGAACTCGCGCCGCTCTCGCTGGTCAAGCTCGACGGACCGGTCACCGGAAAACGCGTGATCGCACCGGAAACGGCGCACGCCGTGCGCGAGATGCTGGAACTCGCGGTGCAGCCTGGGGGTACGGGGCCGCGCGCACGCGTCATGGGCTATCGCGTCGCAGGCAAGACGGGCACCGCGCACAAACAGGAAAACGGCGGCTACTCGGCGCACAAGTACCTGTCCTCCTTCGTCGGCCTCGCGCCGGCCTCCGATCCGCGCCTGGTGATCGCGGTGATGATCGACGAGCCCTCCGCCGGCCAGTACTACGGCGGCGCGGTCGCCGCGCCGGTGTTCTCTCAGGTGATGCAAGGCGCACTGCGTCGCCTGGGCGTCGCGCCGGACGCGCCGATGCGGCCGATCGAGTTGCCCGGCGAAGGCGAAGAAGCCAAGGAGAGCACCTGATGAAGCACTTTCTACTGGCAGTGGCGCAGACCGTGTGGTCGCTGCATGGCTGCGCCACAGCGCAATCCGATTCGAGCGAATGGACCGGCGAGTGGACCTGTTCGGGGAACTGGCGAGCCAGGGCGCGATGATCGAGCGGCTTGTTTCGGACAGCCGCCGTTGTGCGCCGGGCCGCGCATTCTTTGCCTATCCGGGTGAAGCGGGCGACGGCCGCAGGTTCATCCCCGATGCAATCTCGCGCGGCGCCGCGGCGGTGGTATGGGAATCCGATGCCTTCGCCTGGGACCCGGCGTGGCGGGTGCCGAACGCCGGCGTGAAGGGGCTCAAGCTGCGCTCGGGCGAACTGGCGCACCAGTTCTACGGCCGTCCGTCGGAGGCGCTGTGGATGTGCGGCGTCACCGGCACCAACGGAAAGACCACCTGCTCACAGTGGCTCGCGGCCGCGCTCGGCGCGCACGGCGTGACGACGGGGGTGATCGGCACGCTGGGTGCCGGCATCGGCGGCGCGCTGGAGCCGCTGCCGAACACCACGCCCGATGCGCTTGAACTGCAGCGGCTGCTCGCCTCGATGCGCGCGGGCGGCGCGGCCGCCGTGGCGATGGAGGTCTCGTCGCACGGCCTCGCGCAAGGCAGGGTGAACGGCGTCGAATTCGACTGCGCGGTGCTCACCAACCTGTCGCACGACCACCTTGATTACCACGGCACGATGGATGCCTACGCGCGGGCCAAGGCGCGGCTGTTCGACGTCCCCGGGTTGGCCGTCGCGGTACTCAATCTCGACGACGTGTTCGGCGTGCGCCTTGCGCAGCGCCTCGGCAGCCGCGGCGTGCGGACGATCGGTTACGCGCTGTCGCGGGCAGCGGTCGCGCCGGGAAGCGTTCACCAGTTCGCGGCGGCGCGCGAGTTGCGCTACGAAGGCGGCGCCACGCACATCGCGATCGATTCGACCTGGGGCGCATTAGAGCTGCGGCTGCCCCACGCCGGCCGTTACAACGCCGCGAATGCGCTCGCGGTGTTCGCTGCGCTCCTAGGCTACGGGATCGATGCGAGAACCGCCGGCCGCCTGCTGGAGACGCTGCCGCCGGTTACGGGGCGCTTGCAGCGCGTGGGCGGCGGCGGCAAGCCGCTTGCCGTGATCGATTATGCGCACACCCCCGATGCGTTGGAGAAAGCGCTGACGGCGCTGCGTCCGGTGGCCGACGCCGCGGGCGGACGTCTGGTGGCGGTGTTCGGTGCCGGCGGCGAGCGCGACGCGACCAAGCGCCCGCTGATGGGGGCGGCCGCCGCCCGGCTGGCCGACGCGCTGGTCCTGACTTCGGACAATCCGCGCTCGGAAGATCCGCTCGCGATCATCGCCGCGATCCGCCGCGGCATCCCGGCCGGGGCGGCAGCCAGCGTACAGGTCGAGCCCGACCGCGCCAGCGCGATTGCGGTGGCACTTGGCGCTGCTGCAGCAAATGACGTGGTGCTGATCGCGGGCAAGGGGCACGAGGAGTATCAGGAAATCGCCGGGCGCAGATCCGCGTTTTCGGATGTCGCCGCGGCCACGCAGGCGCTGGCGCGTTGGCCCGCAGGAGGCCGCGCATGATGCGCGTGGTGGAAGCCGCCCGCATGATCGGCGCGCGGGCGATCGGCGACGCGGGGTTCACCGGCGTGTCCACCGACTCACGCAACGTGGCGCGCGGCGAGTTGTTCGTCGCGTTGCGCGGCGAACGATTTGACGGCCACGCATTTCTCGCGGCCGCCGCGGCGCGCGGCGCAGCGGCCGCGCTGGTCGACGCCGCGTTCTTCGCCTCGGGCGCCACGCTGCCCATGGCCGTCCTGATCGCGGAGGACACGCGCCGCGCGCTCGGCGACCTGGCGCGCGCGTGGCGCGGGCGCTTCTCCGTGCCGCTGATCGCGATCGCCGGTTCGAACGGCAAGACCACCACCAAGGAAATGCTCGCCGCAATTCTGCGCGCGTTCGCCGGGGATGCGCACGTGCTGGCGACGCTCGGCAATCTCAACAACGACATCGGCGTGCCGCTCACGCTGCTCGGCCTGCGCGAGACGCACCGCATCTGCGCAATCGAGCTCGGCATGAACCACGCGGGCGAGATCGCCTACCTCGCGGGAATCGCCCGCCCGGGCATCGCACTGGTCACCAACGCGCAGCGCGAGCATCTCGAGTTCCTGCATTCGCTCGAGCAGGTCGCGGCGGAGAACGCGGCTGTGTACGCGGCGCTGCCCGCCGACGGCATTGCGGTGCTGAACGCGGACGACACGCAGGCGGAGTTGTTTCGTGCCGCAGCAGGCGAACGTCGCATGGTCGATTTCGGGCTGGAGCGTGCCGCGATGGTGCGCGGCCGCTGCCGGCTGCAGCATCTGGCGAGCGAGATCAGCATCACTACGCCCGCGGGCGATCTGCAGGCCACGCTTGCCATTCCCGGCGCGCATAACGTGCGCAACGCGCTCGCCGCGGCAGCCTGCGCGCATGCCGCCGGCATCGCACCGGCCGCGATCGCCGCCGGTCTCAACGCGTTTCGCCCGTACAGCGGCCGTCTGCAGGTCAAGCGCGCGGCGCAGGGCGCGACCCTGATCGACGACAGCTACAACGCCAATCCGGACTCGGTGCGGGCTGCGATCGACGTGCTGGCCGGCGCGGGCGGGCGAACCCTTCTGGTGCTCGGCGACATGGGCGAGGTCGGCGAGCAGGGCGCGGATTTCCATGCCGAGGTCGGGCGCTACGCGAAGGAGCGCGGCATCGAGGCGATGTACGCGCTCGGCGAACTGACCGCGCACGCGGTCGCTGGATTCGGAACTGGCGCGCGGCACTTTGCCTCTTCCGAGACGCTGCTCGCCGCGCTCGGCGCCTGGAGCGGGACCGGCTGCACGCTGCTGGTGAAGGGTTCGCGTTTCATGCAGATGGAGCGGGTGGTCGCGGCACTCGCCGAGCAGAACCACGCGGCGGAGGCGCACTGATGCTGCTCGAACTGGCGCAATGGCTGGCCAGGGACGTGCGTCTGTTCAACGTCTTCAGCTACATCACGCTGCGCGCGGTGCTCGCCTGCCTCAGCGCGCTCGCGTTCTCGCTGATCCTCGGGCCGTACGTGATCCGCAAGCTCACCGCGTACAAGATCGGCCAGTCGGTGCGCGACGACGGGCCGAAATCGCACCTCGTCAAGACCGGCACGCCGACCATGGGCGGCGCGCTGATCCTGCTGTCGATCGCCATCACCGTACTGCTGTGGGGCGACCTTGCCAACCGTTTCGTCTGGGTGGTGCTGCTGGTGACCCTCGCCTTCGGCGGCATCGGCTGGATCGATGACTACCGCAAGGTCGTGCACCGCAATCCGAAGGGACTTTCGGTGAAGGCCAAGCTGTTCTGGCAGTCCCTGTTCGGCCTGGCCGCGGCTGGCTGCCTTGCATGGATGGGACAGGGCGTACCTGCGCTCAACCAGCTGATCGTGCCGTTCTTCAAGTTCATCGCCTATCCGCTCGGCGCGCTCGGCTTCCTGGTGCTCACGTATTGCGTGATCGTCGGCACCTCCAACGCGGTGAACCTGACCGACGGACTCGATGGACTGGCGATCATGCCCACGGTGCTGATTGCCGGTGCGCTCGGCATCTTCGCCTACGTCGCCGGCAATGCAGTGTTCGCGCGCTACCTGGGCCTGCCGTACATCGCCGGCTCCGGGGAGCTGGCGGTGTTCTGCGGCGCCATGGTCGGCGCGGGGCTCGGCTTCCTGTGGTTCAACGCCTACCCGGCCGAGGTGTTCATGGGCGATGTCGGAGCGCTCGCGCTCGGCGCCGCGCTCGGCACGATCGCCGTGATCGTGCGCCAGGAGATCGTGCTGTTCATCATGGGCGGCGTGTTCGTTGCCGAAACCGTGTCGGTGATGATCCAGGTGATCTATTTCAAGGTCTCGGGCGGCAAGCGCGTGTTCCGCATGGCGCCGCTGCACCACCACTACGAGCTGGAAGGCTGGAAGGAATCCCAGGTGGTGGTGCGTTTCTGGATCATCACCATGATGCTGGTGCTGTTCGGGTTGTCGACCCTGAAGCTGCGCTGAGAGCCGCGATGCTCATGGCCGATCCGTTCCCGCCCCTGAAGCCGCCGCAGCCCGCGCCGCTCGCGGGACGGCGCGTGCTGGTGCTGGGCCTGGGCGATACCGGCCTTGCGGTGGCGCGTTGGGTGGCGCGCGAACGCGGCCTGCCTCGCGTCGCCGACACGCGAGCGGTTCCGCCGCGCGCAGACGATCTTCGTCGCTTGCTGCCCGAGGCGGAGTTGCACTGCGGCGCGTTCGCGCCGCGGCTGCTCGAAGGCGTCGAGCTGTTGGTGCCGAGCCCCGGATTGCCGCTCGAGACGCCGCTGGTGCAGGCGGCGCTCGCGCGCGGGATTCCGGTCGCCGGGGAAATCGAGTTGTTCGCCTGGGCGCTCGCTGCGAGCGATCGGGGGAAGCTGGTCGCGGTGACCGGCACCAACGGCAAGACCACCGTGGCCGCGCTCACGGGCCACCTGCTGCGCGCGGCGGGAATCGATTGCGAGGTTGCCGGCAATATCGGCCCGGCGGCGCTCGCGGCGCTCGCGGCGCGCAAGGACGCAGGGCGGCTGCCCGCAGTCTGGGTGTTGGAGCTCTCCAGCTACCAGCTCGAGACCACCTGGACGCTTGCGGCCGACGCGGCAGCAATGCTCAATCTGTCCGAGGACCACCTCGACCGCTACGCCGGCCTGGCCGACTACGCTGCGGCGAAGGAACGCATATTCGCCGGCGCGGCAATGCAGGTGCTCAATCGCGACGACGTACGATCGATGGCGATGGCGCTTGCCGGCGGCAGGCGGCTGAGCTTCGGGCTCGGCGCCCCGACAGGCGAGGACGATTTCGGTCTGCTGAGCGCGCACGGCGCGCAGTGGATTGCGCAAGGCGCACGGGGCCTGGTCGCAACCCGCGACCTGCAGATCCACGGCATGCACAACGCGGCCAATGCGATGGCCGCCGCGGCGCTGGCGGGCGCGGCCGGGGCATCCGTCGAAGCCATCGTCGCAGGTCTGAAATCGTTTCGCGGTCTGCCGCATCGCCTCGAGCGGGTCGGCACGATCGCCGGCGTCGATTATTTCGATGACTCCAAGGGCACCAACGTCGGTGCGACGATTGCCGCGCTGGAAGGGATGGGCCGGCCGGTGGTGCTGATTCTTGGCGGCGAGGGCAAGGGACAGAACTTCACGCCGCTCGCGGGGGCGGTCGCGCGGCACGCCACGCGGGTGCTTTTGATCGGGCGCGATGCGCCGAAGATCGCCGCCGCGCTCCAGAGCGCGGGCGTGCCCGCAGTCATTCCGGTGGAGCGCTGTTCGACGCTCGAGGACGCGGTGCGAGCCGCGGCCCGCGCCGCACGTCCCGGCGACGCCGTGCTGCTCTCGCCCGCATGCGCGAGCTTCGATATGTTCCGCGATTACCGCGAGCGCGGCGAGGTGTTTGCGCGCGCGGTGATGGAGCGGGTGAAATGAGCGTCGCGGGCTACGTGTTCGGCCGGCGCGACGACTACAAGGCCGCGCGCAGCGCCCCGGCCGCGGAGTACGACCGCGGGCTCGCGTGGGCTGCGCTGCTGCTCGCCGCGATGGGGCTTGCAATGGTGTATTCGGCCTCGATCGCGACCGCCGAGGCGAGCCGGTATACCGGGCAGAGCGCCAGCTGGTTTCTGCTGCGCCACGCGCTGTTTCTGGGCGGTGCGCTGGCCGCCGCGCTCGCGGTGTTCCTCGCGCCGGTGCGCTTCTGGCAGGGCGTCGCGCCCTGGCTGTTCGGCGCCGCGCTCGTGCTGCTCGCGCTGGTGCTGGTGCCGGGGATCGGGCGCGAAGTGCACGGCGCGCGCCGCTGGATCAACCTGGTTGCGTTCAGCGTGCAGCCCTCGGAGGTGATGAAGCTCGCTGTGGTGCTGTATGCAGCCGACTACACGGTGCGCAAGCACGCCGTGATGAAGAGCTTCAGGAAAGGAATGCTGCCGATGCTCGCGGTCATGCTGCTGGTGTCGGGCCTGTTGTTGCACGAGCCCGATTTCGGCGCGCTGGTGGTGATCGCGGTGACCGCGTTCGGGCTGCTGTTCCTCGGCGGCATGAGCGGCCGGCATTTCGCCGCGCTGACCGCGATGCTCACGGTCGGGTTCACCGCGCTGGTGCTGTCCTCGCCGTACCGCATGCAGCGCATCTTCGGCTTCATGGACCCGTGGTCCGACGCGTTCGGCAAGGGCTATCAACTCTCGCACGCGCTGATCGCTTTCGGCCGCGGCGAGTGGCTCGGCGTCGGCCTGGGCGCGAGCGTGGAAAAGCTGCACTACCTGCCCGAGGCACACACGGATTTCCTTCTCGCGGTGATCGCCGAGGAGCTCGGATTCGCCGGCGTCGCGGTGGTAATCACGCTGTTCGTCTGGATTGTGTGCCGCGCGTTCGCGATTGCGCGCGAGGCGGCCGCACGCGAGCGTCACTTCGCCGCGCTTGCGGCGCAGGGCGTCGGCATCTGGCTCGGTTTTCAGGCGCTCATCAACATGGGCGTGAACATGGGGCTGCTGCCGACCAAAGGACTGACGCTTCCGCTGATGAGCTTCGGCGGCAGCGGGCTGGTGGTGAACTGTGTCGCGATTGCGCTGCTGCTGAGAATCGACTGGGAATCGCGCCAGCTGGCGCGGGGACTCAACGCGTGAGCGCGTTGCCAAATCAATCATGAGCGCATCGAGGACGATCATGATCCTGGCGGGCGGCACCGGCGGCCACGTGTTTCCCGGGCTCGCGGTGGCCGATGAAATGCGCTCGCGGGGCTGGGAGGTCGTCTGGATGGGCTCGCGCGGCGGCATGGAAGCGCGCTTGGTGCCGGCGCATGGCTACCGCATGGCGTGGATCCATGCCCGCGCGCTGCGCGGCAAGGGCCTCGCGGCGAAACTGCTGCTGCCGCTCAACCTGCTGCTTGCGTTCTGGCAGAGCGCACGCGCGATTTTTGCAGTCCGCCCGGACGTGGTGCTCGGCATGGGCGGCTACGTCGCGTTTCCCGGCGGCCTGATGGCTTCGCTGCTCGCCAAGCCGCTCGCGATCCACGAGCAGAACGCGGTCGCAGGCCTCACCAACCGGGTCTTGCGCGGCGTCGCCGACCGCGCTTTCGAGGCCTTTCCGGGAGCGCTGAAGAACGCCGAATGGACCGGCAACCCGGTGCGCGCCGAGATCGCGGGGATCGCCCTTCCCGCTGAGCGCTACACGAGCCGCAGCGGCCCGCTCAAGCTGCTGGTCGTCGGCGGCAGCCTGGGCGCGCAGGCGCTCAACTATGCGTTGCCGCGGGCGCTGGCGCTGATTCCGCAGGATACGCGGCCGCAGGTCGTGCATCAGTCGGGCGAGCGCAATCTCGACGCGCTGCGCGAGTACTACGGCGCTGCGGGCGTTCAGGGCGAGCTGGTTGCGTTCATCGACGACATGGCCGAGCGCTACGCGGCAGCCGACCTCGTCATCTGCCGCGCCGGTGCGATCACCGTTGCGGAGCTGTGCGCGGGCGGTGTGGCCAGCGTGCTGGTGCCATTTCCCCACGCGGTCGACGACCACCAGAGGGCGAACGCGATGTTTCTCGTCGGGCAGGGTGCCGCCCTGCTGCTGCCGCAGCATGAAGTGGCGCCGGAGAAGCTGGCCGCGCTGATCGGCTCGCTCGACCGACCGAGGTTGCTGGCGATGGCCGAGAATGCGCGCCGGCTCGGCAAACCCGACGCGACGCGCATCGTGGCGGAGCGTTGCATCGAGATGGCGCGATGAAGCACAAGGTGCGCCACATCCACTTCGTCGGCATCGGAGGTGCGGGCATGAGCGGCATCGCGGAGGTGCTGCTCACCCTCGGCTACGCGGTGAGCGGTTCGGACCTCGCGGAGAACGCAGCGACCCGCCGCCTGGCGCAGCTCGGCGCGCAGGTTCGCCTGCAGCACGACGCGGCCAACATCGCGGGCGCCGACGCAGTCGTGGTCTCCACCGCGGTGGCGGGTAACAATCCGGAGGTGGCCGCGGCCCGCGCAGGCCGCATACCCGTGGTGCCGCGGGCGCTGATGCTCGCGGAGCTGATGCGCCTCAAGCAGGGCGTGGCGATCGCGGGCACGCACGGCAAGACCACCACCACCAGTCTGGTGGCGAGCGTGCTGGCCGAGGGAGGGCTCGACCCGACCTTCGTGATCGGCGGGCGCCTGATCGCGGCGGAGTCGAATGCGCGCCTCGGCGCGGGAGAGTTCATCGTCGTCGAGGCCGACGAGTCCGATGCATCGTTCCTGCACCTGCAGCCGGTGGTGGCGGTGGTGACCAACATCGATGCAGACCACATGGACACCTACGGGCACGACTTCGCGCGCTTGAAGCAGGCGTTCGTGAGTTTCCTGCAGAACCTGCCATTCTATGGCAGCGCGGTGTTGTGCGTCGACGACCCGCAGGTGCGCGAAATCCTGCCGTTCGTCTCCAAGCCGGTGGTCAGCTACGGATTCGCGCCGGAGGCAATGGTCCGCGCGGAGAACGTCGAGCATGCGGCGGGCGCGATGCGCTTTACGCTGCTGCGCTCCGGGTTGCGCCCCCCGCGCGCCGCGCTCGAAGTGACCATCAACCTGCCGGGCCGGCACAACGTGCAGAACGCGCTCGCGGCGATCGCGGTGGCCGGTGAGCTGGGGGTCGCGGATGCAGCAGTCCTCAAGGCGCTGGCGGAGTTCCACGGCGTGGGGCGCCGCTTCCAGCGCTACGGCGAGATTCCGGTGGATCGAAACGGGGCAACTGGCGGAAAGTTCACGCTGGTGGACGATTACGGCCACCACCCCGCGGAAATGACGGCCACGCTCGATGCGGCGCGGGGCGCTTTTCCAGGGCGGCGCATCGTGCTCGCTTTCCAGCCGCACCGCTACACGCGCACGCGCGACCTGTTCGAGGACTTCGTGAGGGTGCTCTCGAGCGCCGATGCGCTGGTGCTGGCCGAGGTGTATCCGGCGGGCGAGCAGGCGATCGTCGCCGCCGACGGACGCGCGCTGGCGCGCGCGGTGCGCGTCGCGGGCAAGGTCGAGCCGCTGTTCGTCGAAGACATCGCGCAGATGGCGTCCGAGATCCGCCGCGTGGCACGTGACGGCGATGTCGTGCTGACGATGGGCGCGGGCTCGATCGGCACGGTCGCCGCGCAGCTCGTCAAGGGCGATGCCTGAGTCATGCACATGACCGAGACGCTACACTTCACCGGATTGCGCGGTGAGCTGCGGCGCGGCGAGCCGCTCGCGCGCCATACCAGCTGGCAGGTAGGCGGGCCCGTCGACCGCCTCTACGTTCCGTCCGATCTCGACGACCTGTCGAACTTCCTGCGCCAGTTGCCCGAAAGCGAGCCGGTGTATTTCATCGGCCTGGGCAGCAACCTGCTGGTGCGCGATGCTGGCGTGCGCGGTACGGTGGTGCTGACCCACACCGCGGCGAAACGCCCGGTGCTGGCGTCCACTGCCGCAGGCCCGGGCGTCTACGCCGAGGCCGGCGTCGCAAGCCCGAAGGTTGCGCGATTTGCCGCGATGCACGATCTGGCCGGTGCCGAATTTCTCGCCGGCATCCCGGGCTCGGTCGGTGGCGCGCTGGCGATGAACGCCGGATGCTATGGCGGCGAGACCTGGCGCATCGTCGCGCGCGTCGCGACCATCGATCGTTCCGGCACACTCCACGTGCGCGGCGCGGCAGACTTCGATACCGGCTACCGCCACTGCGCGCTGCGTGGCGGTTCGAATCAAAACCGGCTTGGCGAAAACGAGTGGTTCGCAGCGGCGTGGTTTGCGCTGCCCGCCGGCGACGGTCGTGAGGCCCGCTCGCGCATCACGCAGCTCCTCGCGCGGCGCGTCGCCAGCCAGCCGCTCGGCCTGCCCAATGCGGGCAGCGTGTTCCGCAATCCGCCCGGAGGGCATGCCGCGCAGTTGATCGAGGCCTGCGGCCTGAAGGGCCTGGCGCACGGCGCGGCGCGCGTCTCGGAGAAACACGCCAACTTCATCGTCAATCCGAAAGGCGCGGCGTGCGCGGCCGACATCGAGTGGCTGATTGCCCATGTGCGCGAGACGGTGCGCGCGCGGACGGGCATCGACCTGCACCCCGAGGTACGCGTGATCGGGGAGGCGGCATGAGCCGGGGGATGAACTTCGGCAAGGTCGCCGTGCTGCTGGGGGGGAAGTCGGCCGAGCGCGAGGTGTCGATCATGAGCGGCACCGGCGTGCTCAGGGCGTTGAGGTCGAACGGGGTGGATGCGCACGCTTTCGATCCGGCCGAGCGAGACTTGATCGAACTGAAGCGCGAAGGCTTCGCGCGCTGCTTCATCGCCCTGCACGGGCGCGGTGGCGAGGACGGCACGCTCCAGGGTGCCCTGGAAGTGCTCGGAATTCCCTACACCGGCAGCGGCGTGATGGGTTCCGCCATCGGCATGGACAAGTGGCGCACCAAGATGATCTGGGTGGCCGGCGGATTGCCCACGCCGCGTTACCGCATTCTTTCCGCCAGCGACGACTGGAATGAAATTGCGCGCGATCTGGGGCTGCCGTTGATCGTCAAGCCGGCAAACGAAGGTTCGACGCTGGGTCTCACCCGCGTGACAGCCGTCCCGCAACTGGCGGCGGCGTATGAACTCGCGGCGAACAAGTACCACGACCTCGCACTGGCCGAGCAGTACATCGACGGGCCCGAATACACCGCCAGCATCCTGGGCGATACCGCGCTGCCGTTGATCCGGATCGAAGCGCCGCAGGGCAACTACGACTACCAGAACAAGTATTTCACCGACGACACCAAGTACCTCTGCCCTTGCGGCCTGGCCGTAGAGCAGGAGGAGGCCTTGAAGGCATTGGCGCTCGAGGCTTTCAGGCTGGTTGGTTGCGCCGGCTGGGGGCGCGTCGACCTGATGCTCGACGCGCAAAGCGAGCCGTGGCTGCTCGAAGTCAATACCTCGCCGGGCATGACTGGTCACAGTCTGGTGCCGATGGCAGCGCGCGCAGTGGGCCTGTCCTACGAAGACCTGTGCGTCAAGATTCTGGAGGGCGCTCATGTGGGCTGAGCGGAACGCGAATGTGGAATAACGCCAGGCTGCTGAACGCCGTGGCCAGCCTCCTCGTCGCGCTGGCGGTGCTGGTGTTCCTGTTCGCGGGCACGCAGCTGCTGCTTCGTTCGCCGCTGTTTCCGTTGCGCGAGGTGACCGTGACCGGCGATCTCGCGCGCACGCCGCGTGCCGCGGTCGAGCGCGCCGCGCAAGGGCGCATCGGCGGGAACTTCTTTGCCGCCGACCTGACGCAGGTGCGCGCCGGGTTCGAGCAGCTGCCGTGGGTGCGGCGCGTCGATGTGCGCCGCATCTGGCCCGACCGGCTCGAGGTGCGGCTGGAAGAGCACCGCGCACTGGCCCGCTGGGGCGACGCGGGCCTTGTGAATACGTTCGGTGAGCGTTTTTCGGGCGATACCGAGGAGCGCCTGCCGTTTTTCTTCGGGCCGGCCGGGACCGAAACGGAGGTGACGCGGCGCTACCGCGCATTCGCGTCGATTCTCGCGCCGCTCGAATCCGCGCTGGAACGCGTGGTGCTCACGCCGCGCTATGCATGGCAGCTGCGCCTCGAGAACGGACTGGCGCTGGAATTGGGGCGCGACGCCGCGGAGGTTGCGGTGGAAAGTCGTCTCGCGCGCTTCGTCACGGCCTATCCGGTGACGCTCGGCAAACTCGCGCGCCGCCACGAATACGTCGATCTGCGCTACCCCAACGGCTTCGCGCTCCGTGTGCCCGAATTGAAAGGTTAGGAACCAGGCAAACGATGGCAAAGGAAAACCGCAACCTGATCGTCGGACTGGACGTCGGCACCTCCAAGGTGGTGGCGCTGGTCGCCGAGGCGATGCCCGACGGTTCGCTCGAGGTGCTCGGCATGGGCGGGCACGAATCCAAGGGCCTGAAAAAGGGCGTGGTGGTCAACATCGAGGCGACCGTCAACGCGCTGCAGCGCGCGCTCGAGGAAGCCGAGTTGATGGCGGGCTGCAAGATTGAGAGCGCATATGTCGGCATCGCGGGAAGCCACATCAAGAGCTTCAACTCGACCGGCATGGTGCCGATCAAGGACCGCGAGGTGATGCCGCTCGATGTCGAGCGCGTGATGGAGACCGCGCGCGCGGTCAACATCCCGACCGATCAGCAGATCCTGCATGTGCTGCGGCAGGAATTCATCATCGACGGGCAGGAGGACGTGCGCGAGCCGATCGGCATGTCCGGCGTGCGCCTGGAAGTCAAGGTGCACATTGTTACCGGAGCGGTGTCGGCCGCGCAGAACATCGTGAAGTGCGTGCGCCGCTGCGGGCTCGAGGTGAACGACCTGATTCTGCAGCCGATCGCGTCGGCGCGCGCGGTGCTCTCCGAGGACGAGCGCGACCTCGGCGTCTGCCTGGTGGACATCGGCGGCGGCACCACCGACGTGGCGGTGTTCACGCACGGCGCGATCCGCCATACCGCGGTGATTCCGATCGCGGGGGATCAGATCACCAACGACATCGCGATGGCGCTCAGGACCCCGACGCATGAAGCCGAGACGATCAAGACGCGCCACGGTGTCGCGCTCCGGCAACTGGCCGATGCCAACGAGATGGTCGAGGTGCCGGGCATTGGCGAGCGCGCGCCGCGCATGATGAGCCGCCAGACGCTCGCCGAAGTGATCGAGCCGCGCGTCGAGGAGCTGTTCTCGCTGGTGCAGCAGGTGCTGCGCGAGTCGGGGTTCGAGGAGTTGCTGTCCTCGGGAATCGTGCTGACGGGCGGTTCATCGGTGATGCACGGCATGGTCGAGCTGGGCGAGGAGATCTTCCACATGCCGGTGCGCGTCGGCGTGCCGAAGTACGCGGGCGGGCTCGCCGAAGTGGTGCGCAACGCGCGCTACGCGACCGTCATGGGATTGCTTCTGGAGGGTGCGGCGCAGCGCGCGCACGGGCAGCTCGCGCAGCAGGGCGGTTCATTCAAGCACGTGCTCGCGCGGATGCGCGATTGGTTCCAGCGCAATTTTTAGGATCGGAGCGCAGAACGCTTCGCTTTTCATGGCAGCAGTCAAACGGCAAGGAGAAAACAAAATGTTCGAAATCGTAGACAACCAACCATCCGGACCGGTGATCAAGGTGGTCGGCGTGGGCGGTGCCGGCGGCAACGCCATCAACCGCATGATCGAGAAGGGCGTGCAAGGCGTCGAGTTCATCGCGGTGAACACCGACGGGCAGGTGCTCGCGCGCAATATGGCGCGCAACCAGATTCAGCTCGGCTCGAGCGGGCTGGGCGCGGGTGCCAAACCGGAGCACGCGAAGGCGGTCGCCATCGCGGACCGCGACCGGCTCGAGGAGGCGATCGCCGGCGCGCACATGGTGTTCATAACCGCGGGCATGGGGGGCGGCACCGGCACCGGTGCCGGACCGGTGATTGCCGAGATCGCGCGCTCGCTCGGCATCCTCACGGTGGCGGTGGTGACCAAGCCGTTCACCTTCGAGGGCTCCAAGCGCATGCGTCTCGCGGAGCAGGGCATCGAGGACCTTGCGCCGCACGTCGATTCGCTGATCGTGATCCTCAACGACAAGCTGGAAGAAGTGCTTGGCGACGACATCACCCAGGACGACGCATTCAAGGCGGCCGACGACGTGTTACGGAACGCCGTGGCCGGCATCGCCGAGATCATCAACCTGCCCGGGCTGGTGAACGTCGATTTCCAGGACGTGCGCACGGTGATGAGCGAACAGGGCATGGCAATGATGGGTTCGGCCGCGTGCGCGGGCCTCGACCGCGCGCGCATCGCCGCCGAGCAGGCCATTGCCTGCCCGCTGCTCGAAGGCGTCAACCTGATGGGCGCGCGCGGCGTGCTGGTCAACATCACCGCCTCGAAGGAGACCCTTAAGCTGCGCGAGACCAAGGAGGTGATGAACACCGTCCGCACTTTTGCGGCGGATGACGCCACCATCATCTATGGCGGTGTCTACGACGAAACGATCGGCGATGATTTGCGCGTCACGGTGGTGGCCACCGGGTTGGGCGCGCCGAACAGCGCGCGTCAGGCGAAGCCTCAGCTGGTGGTGTCGCAGAAGACCGGAACCGACAACCAGCCGATGCACGCGCCGGGCGCGACCGGCACCGACTACGGCTCGATCAGCGACACCCCGGCGGTATTTCGCAAGCGCGATCGCAATGCGCAGCTCGAGGCGCTGCAGAAGTCCGGCGTCGACAGCTACGATATCCCCGCCTTCCTGCGCAAGCAGGCGGATTAGCCGCACGCGTCGGCGCACGAACGCACGGCGCAGCGCGGCGGCTGGCTCTCCTTGCCGGGGGCGCCGCGCTGCGCCTGTGTTATGCTCGTGCCCCTAACAAAGCCTTTTGCCGCAGATACTTACATTCACGTCATGCTACGCCAGCGGACCCTCAAATCAATCACCCGGGCGACCGGCGTAGGGCTGCACACCGGCCGCAAGATTGCGATGACGCTGCGCCCGGCCCAGCCCGACACCGGCGTGGTGTTCCGGCGCATCGATCTGGCCGAGCCGATCGACATTCCTGCGCGCGCCGATCTGGTCGGGGAAACCCGCCTGTCGTCGTGTCTGGTGCTTGGCGAGGTGAAGATCTATACCGTAGAGCACCTGATGTCGGCGCTCTCGGGGCTTGGCGTCGACAATGTCTACGTCGATCTCGACGGACCCGAAGTGCCGATCATGGACGGCAGCGCCGCGCCGTTTGCGTTTCTGTTGCAGGCCGCCGGCATCGAAGAGCAGGCGGCGTCCAAGCGTTTCATCCGCATCCGCAAGAAGATCGAGGTTTCCGAAGGCGACAAGTGGGCGCGCCTGGAGCCCTGGGACGGGCTGAAGTTCTCGTTCTCGATCGCGTTCGACCACCCGGTGATCGAACGCTCCGGCCAGAGCGTGACGGTGGATTTTTCCGAGACGTCCTACCTCAAGGAAATCGCGCGCGCGAGGACCTTCGGTTTCATGCAGGACGTCGAATCGCTGCGCGATAGCGGGCTCGCGCTCGGCGGCGGATTGGAGAACGCGGTGGTGCTGGACGAGTATCGCGTGCTCAATGCCGAGGGCCTGCGCTTCGCCGACGAATTCATCCGCCACAAGGTGCTCGATGCGATCGGCGACCTGTACCTGCTGGGCAAGCCGCTGCTCGGCGCGTTCTCCGCGCACAAGTCCGGCCATGCCATCAACAACCGGCTGTTGCGCGCGCTGCTCGCCCAGCCCGACGCCTGGGAGGCGGTCAGCTTCGAGCGCGCCGAGGAAGCCCCCGCGGGCGTAGCGCGTCTGGCGCGACAGTTCGCCTGAAAGGTGCTGCTTCTCCGGGTCGTTGTGCTGGTGGTTGCGATCGGCTTGGGGGTGCTGGTGCTCACCTGGGCGCTCACCGGCGATCGCAAGTATCTGCGATACGCTGGACGACTGGCTAAGTACGGTCTTTTTCTGGTCCTGCTTTTCCTCGGTTTGCTGGCTTTCGAGCGTCTTGCGGTTCTGGTCTAGGGCGGTGGCGATCCAATAGGGATTTCAGGGCGTTACGCGTCGGGGAATCGCGCAGGCGGTGGTGCAGTGCCTCCAGTTCCGCGAACGCCGCGGCGGTGATTCGCGCCTGTTTCGGAACGACTTGTCGAACTCTTGATGCAGCGGGTTGCACCCTGACGGAAACTGAATTAACCTGACGCCCCATTTGCGACAAGGATTCACAAAGTCCGCCGGACAGCAGCTTGAGCTTGGCGGCGGCCGCTCCGTTGGCGGCCAGGAATATAAGCCTGCCATCCTTATAGTTGGCTACGCGCGCAAGCAGCGCCAGCTCGGGCGGCAAGAGTTCAGAACAAAGCTTTGAAAGCGCATCGATTTCACGCGCTTTCGCAAGAGCGGGCTGCAGGTCGGGTTCGGCTGCAAGAAATCGGTTGATTTTTGGGGCTTGCATCGGGGCAATGGCGCTCGGGAGGCGCGAGACTTGCACATAATCGTCATATCCGACAAGTTGGCCAAGACGCGCTCGGTGAGCTTGTCGCTGTGGCATGCGCTGGCCTCGTTGCTGTTGGTGAGCGGGTTGCTGGTGGCGCTGACGGCCGGACTTTACTGGCTGACGTTGCGCTTCTCCGCCGAAATCCGCATTCCCTTCCTGCAGAATCTGCTGGTCGCGGTGCAGCGCAGCGAAACGCAGAAGGCCCGCGAGTTCGTCCAGCAGAATATCAACGCGATGGCTGTCCGGGTGGGCGAGATGCAGGCGCAGCTCACGCGCCTGGATGCGCTCGGCGAGCGGCTCTCGGCGCTGGCGGGCATCAAGCCGCAGGAATTCCGCTTCGGCGAAGCGCCGGGTCTGGGAGGCGCGCAGGCGACCTCGCTCCCGTCCTACGACTTGTCGATGCAGGAGTTCAGCGACCGGCTGAACCTGCTGTCGCGCCAGATGGAAAACCGCACTGACATGCTGGGCGTGCTCGAGGCGCAGATGTTCGAGCAGACGGTCAGGAAGAAGCTCATTCCGACCATTCTGCCGGTGAGCGGCGCGACCTTCAACGCTTCGAGCTTCGGAATGCGCATCGATCCGTTTACCGGGCAGCAGGCGATGCACGAGGGCATGGATTTCCTCGCCGAGCCCGGCACGCCGGTCGTCGCGGCTGCAGGAGGCGTGGTGGTGTTCGCGGGATGGCATCCGCAGTACGGCCAGATGATCGAGCTCGACCACGGCAACGACCTGATGACGCGTTATGCGCACTGCTCGCGACTGTTCGCCAAGCAGGGCGACGTCGTGAAGCGCGGCCGCAAGATTGCCGAAGTCGGCACCACCGGTCGCTCGACCGGGCCGCACCTGCATTTCGAGGTTCGTTTCCGCGGCTCGGCGCAGAACCCGGCAAGGTTCCTGGTGGGGTCGAATCCGGGTACGGTGCAGACCGCACGCAACACGCGCTAGGCGGCGCCTCTTGCTGCAGGCTGGCTTTGCCGGCCATGCTAAAATATTCGTTTTCCGAGCTGGCTTCGCCCGTTCCGGCGGAGTTGCGATCCGTTGCGGCGCGCGCCGCAACGGGCTTCCTCCCGATGATCGTCAAGCTTCTCACGAAAGTATTCGGCAGCCGCAATGACCGGCTGTTGCGACAGTACGGCCGCGTGGTCGAGAGCATCAATACGCTCGAGCCCGCGACAGCGGCGCTGTCGGACGAGCAGTTGCGCGCCAAGACCGCCGAGTTCCGCAGGCGCCATGCCGACGGGGTGACGCTCGACGAGCTTCTGCCGGAGGCATTCGCGGTGGTGCGCGAGGCGGGCAAGCGCACGCTGCGCATGCGACATTTCGACGTTCAACTGATCGGCGGAATGGTGCTGCATGACGGCAAGATCGCGGAGATGCGCACCGGCGAGGGCAAGACGCTGGTCGCCACGCTGCCCGCCTACCTGAATGCGATCGGCGGCAAGGGCGTGCACGTCGTGACGGTCAACGACTATCTCGCGCAGCGCGACGCCGACTGGATGGGCCGGCTGTACAGCTTCCTCGGCATGACGGTCGGCGTGAACCTGTCGCAGATGGAGCCGGGGCCCAAGCGCGCCGCCTACGCTGCCGACATCACCTACGGGACCAACAACGAGTTCGGCTTCGACTATCTGCGCGACAACATGGCGATGCAGGTCGAGGACCGCTACCAGCGCGGCCTCAATTTCGCCATCGTCGACGAAGTCGACTCGATCCTGATCGACGAGGCGCGCACGCCGCTGATCATCTCGGGCCAGGCCGAGGACCGCACCGAGATCTACTACCGGATGAACGAGGTCGCTCCGCTGCTCACCAAGCAGACCGAGGAGAACGGCCCGGGCGATTTCTGGGTCGACGAGAAGAACCACCAGGTGCTGCTCTCGGAGCAGGGACACGCCAAAGCCGAAGAGGTACTGGCGCGCGTCGGGCTGCTGCCGCCGGGTGCGGGCCTGTACGAGCCGGCATACGTCAACCTGGTGCACCACCTGTACGCCGCGCTGCGTGCGCACCACCTTTTTCACCGCGACCAGCACTACGTGGTGCAGAACGGCGAAGTGATCATCGTCGACGAGTTCACCGGGCGCCTGATGCAGGGGCGGCGCTGGTCCGATGGCCTGCACCAGGCGGTCGAGGCCAAGGAGAGCGCCACGATCCAGGCCGAGAATCAGACGCTCGCGTCGATCACTTTCCAGAACTACTTCCGCATGTTCGCAAAGCTCTCCGGCATGACCGGCACGGCGGACACCGAGGCCTACGAATTCCAGCAGATCTACGGCCTCGAGACCGTGGTCATCCCGACCAACGTGCCGATGTTGCGCGAAGAGCGGCTCGACCAGGTGTATCGAACCAGCAAGGAGAAATACCAGGCGGTCGTCAACGACATCCGCGACTGCCACGGCCGCGGCCAGCCGGTGCTGGTGGGCACCACTTCGATCGAGAACTCCGAACTGATCTCGTCTCTGTTGACCCGCGAGAAACTCCAGCACCAGGTGCTGAACGCCAAGCAGCACGCGCGCGAGGCGGAGATCGTCGCGCAGGCGGGGCGACCTGGCGTGGTTACCATCGCCACCAACATGGCCGGACGAGGCACTGACATCGTGCTCGGCGGCAACGTCGAAAAGCAGGTTCAACTGATCGAAGCGACCGACAACATGCCGGAGGAGGAGAAGCGCCCGCGCATCGAGACGCTGCGCTCCGAATGGCAGTCGCTGCACGACCATGTGGTCAAAGCCGGCGGCCTGCACATCATCGGCACCGAGCGCCACGAGTCGCGGCGGGTCGACAACCAGTTGCGCGGCCGCTCCGGCCGGCAGGGCGACCCGGGCAGCTCGCGCTTCTACCTTTCCCTCGACGACCCGTTGCTCAGGATCTTCGCCGGCGAGCGCATCAACAAGATCATGGTGATGCTGAAGATGCCCGAGGGCGAGGCGATCGAGCACGCCATGGTGACGCGCTCGATCGAGAGCGCGCAGACCAAGGTCGAAGCGCGCAACTTCGACATCAGGAAGCAGTTGCTCGAGTACGACGACGTCTCGAACGACCAGCGCAAGACGATCTATGCGCTGAGGAACGAACTGCTCGAATCGAATGACGTCTCGCAGCGCATCGCCGATCTGCGCGCCGGCGTGGTGACCGACACCTTTCGCGCCCACGTGCCCGAAGACAGCGTCGAGGAGCAGTGGGACGTCGCCGGCCTCGAAGCCACACTCGCGGCCGAGCTGCATCTGTCGCTGCCGCTGCGCGAGTGGCTCGAGAAGGAACCCGACCTCACCGACGAGTCGCTGCTCGAGCGCATCATCGAGCGGGCCCACGCGGCCTACCGCGAGAAGATTCCGCCAGGCGCGGAGGAGCAGTTCCGCCAGTACGAGCGCTACCTGATGCTGCAGATCCTCGATTCGCACTGGCGCGAGCACCTGGCTGCGCTCGACCATCTGCGCCAGGGCATCCACCTGCGCGGCTATGCGCAGAAAAATCCGAAGCAGGAATACAAGCGCGAGGCGTTCGAAATGTTCGGCGCAATGCTCGAGGCGGTGAAGCTCGAAGTGACGCGCACGCTCACTGCGGTGCAGGTGCGCGCCGAGGAAGCCCCGCCGGTACCCGACCAGGCGCTCCACGTCGAGAACGTGCAGTACCAGCATCCCGGCTTCGACGAGGCGCTCGCGCAGGAGCCGGCGCAGCCGGTCGCGGCATCCGCAGAAATCGCCGCAAAGCCGGCGCTGCCCTTCGTGCGCCGGGGCCAGAAGGTCGGGCGCAACGATGCCTGTCCGTGCGGGTCTGGAAAGAAGTACAAGCATTGCCACGGCAAGCTCACCTGATCTGAATGGCCGTCAACCTGCTGCCGCCGGACCCCAGGGCGCTGCATCCTGTTGCAGGCGTTGAACTCGGCGTCGCGATGGCAGGCGTGCGCAAGCCGAACCGCAAGGACCTGCTGGTGGTACGCCTCGCGAAGGGGACAACCGTTGCAGGCGTGTTCACCCGGAACCGCTTTTGTGCGGCCCCGGTGACGCTCGCGAAGAAGCATCTTGCCTCGGCGCAGGTCCGCTCGCTGGTCGTCAACACGGGCATCGCCAACGCGGGAACCGGCAAGGACGGGCTGAAGCGGGCGTTTCAGGTCTGCACAGCGCTTTCCGAAGTGATCGGCTGCGCACCGCGGCAGATTCTGCCTTTCTCGACCGGGGTGATCATGGAGCCGTTGCCGGTGGATCGGATCATCGCCGGTCTGCCGGCCGCGGTCGCCGATCTGGCCCCGGCAAACTGGGTTTCGGCCGCGGAATCGATCATGACCACCGACACGGTGCCCAAGGCGGCCTCGAGAAGGGTCACGCTCTCCACCGGCGAAGCTGTCGTTACCGGAATCGCCAAGGGCTCGGGGATGATCCGGCCCGATATGGCGACCATGCTCGCGTTCGTGGCGACCGATGCAAAGGTCTCCGGGCGAGAACTGAAGACGCTGCTGAGGAATGCCACCAGCGAATCGTTCAACTGCGTGACTGTCGATGGCGACACCTCGACCAACGACTCGTTCATGCTGCTTGCAACCGGCAAGGGTCCGGAAGTCTCTGCGAAGAAGGATCTGATCGCCTTGCAAAAAGCGGTCTCGGAGGTCTCGAGAATTCTTGCCCAGGCCATCGTTCGCGATGGCGAAGGAGCGACGAAATTCGTCACCGTGCGGATCGAGCGCGGGCGCAGCGTCGCCGAGTGCCGCAAGGCGGCGTATGCGATCGCGCATTCGCCACTCGTCAAGACCGCATTCTTCGCCTCGGACCCGAACCTCGGCCGTATCCTCGCCGCGATCGGCTACGCCGGGATCAAGGACCTGGATGCGCAGAAGGTGGATCTGTACATCGACCAGGTCCTGGTCGCAAAGGGCGGAGGGCGCAATCCGAACTACCTCGAAGCGCAAGGGATCGCAGCGATGAAGAAGCCCGAGTTCACCGTGCGCGCGGTGCTGAACCGCGGCCGGGCCTCGGCTACGCTCTGGACTTGCGATTTGTCCTTCGACTACGTCAAGATCAACGCCGAGTACCGAAGCTAGGAACATGAAGAACGATCTCGACAAACTGCTCGCGCGCCTGGACAACGTGCTCGCGCGCGTCGAACAGCAGCTCCCGCCGCCGGCGCCGCCCACCGACTGGAAGGCGAGCATCGCGTTCCGCTGGCGCAAGAGCACCGGACTCGCGGGCACCCGTGGCCGGCTGCAGCCGGTGCGGCACGTGCACCGCATGAAGCTCACCGACCTGCGTGGGATCGATGCGCAGATCCGCAAGGTCGAGCAGAACACCCGCCAGTTCGTCGAGGGCAAGCCGGCCAACAACGTGCTGCTGACCGGCGCGCGCGGCACCGGCAAATCGTCGATCGTGAAGGGCCTGCTCAACAAGTACGTGGGCCGCGGGCTGCGCCTGATCGAGATCGAGAAGAACGACCTTATCGACCTGCCGGCGATCGTCGACCTGATTGCCAGCCGTCCCGAGCGATTCATGCTGTTTTGCGACGACCTGACGTTCGAGTCGGGCGAGCCGGGGTATATCGCGCTCAAGGTGGCGCTCGACGGCTCGATCTCGACCACCTCGGAGAACCTGCTGATCTACGCCACCTCGAACCGGCGCCACCTGATGCCGGAATACATGCAGGAGAACCTTGAGACGAGATACGTCGGCGATCAGATTCATCCGGGCGAAACCGTCGAGGAGAAGATCTCGCTCTCGGAGCGTTTCGGCGTGTGGGTGTCGTTCTACCCATTCGACCAGGACGAATACCTCGCCATCGTCGCGCACTGGCTTGCGAGCTTCGGCTGCGGCGCGAGAGAAACCGCCGCGGCGCGCGAGGAGGCACTGCAGTGGTCGCTGCAGCGAGGCTCGAGGAGCGGCCGCGTGGCCTACCAGTTCGCCCGAGACTGGGCGGGTCGCCACGTCGGCGGCAAGAAATAGTTCCTGGATGATCGTCGACGTTGCGGCAGCAGTGATCCTGCGCGCCGACGGCGCGTTCCTGCTCGCGCAGCGCCCGGCGGGCAAGGTGTATGCCGGCTGGTGGGAGTTCCCGGGCGGAAAAATCGAGGCGGGTGAGGCGCCAGTCCACGCGCTTGCGCGCGAGCTGCACGAAGAACTGGGCATCGACGTGCTGCGCGCGTTTCCGTGGATTACCCGCGTCTACGCCTATGCACGCGCCACGGTGCGGCTGCATTTCTTCCGCGTGCTCGAGTTTCGCGGCGAACCGCATGGCAGGGAAGCGCAGGCCTTTACCTGGCAGTTGCCCGGTGCGCCGCTGGTCGAGCCGATGCTGCCCGCGAACGCTCCGGTGCTGCGCTCGCTCGCGCTGCCGCAGGAGTACGCGATTTCCTCCGCCGAAACGATGGGCGTCGAGCCGTTCCTCGCGCGGCTGGAAGCGCGCCTAGCCGACGGGCTTCGGCTGGTACAGTTGCGCGACAAGACGCTGCCGCGGGGGCAGCGCGCGGCGCTCGCACGCCGCGTGGTGGAGGCAGCGCATCGCCGCGGCGCGCGCGTGCTGGTGAATGGCGACGAGGCACTTGCCCGCGAGACGGGCGCAGACGGCGTGCACTGGCCCGCCGATCAACTGATGCGTGCCGCGGCGCGCCCGACGGACATCACGTGCGCGGCATCCTGCCATACCGCAGCCGAGATTGCGCGCGCGGAGCAGCTCGAGTGCGATTTTGCGGTGCTCGGTCCGGTGCTCGATACTTCCTCGCATCCAGCGGCACGCACGCTCGGCTGGGCGGGCTTCGAGCAGCTTGCGCGCGGGACCAGCCTCGCGATCTACGCGATCGGTGGAGTGCGCGCTGTCGATCTCGAGCGCGCCTGGAGCTGCGGCGCTCATGGCCTGGCGATGATCCGCGGCAGCTGGGAAAAGGGTGGTCCGGTCGAGGCGGCCGCGCGCTAGCCGGAATTGTCCCCTAGCCGCGCGGCGCGCTCGCCAACTTCAGGAACTCGTTCAATTCGATCCTGTTCAGGTCGGACACCGCGAGGTAGGTGAACCCGCCGTCGCTGCGCACGGCAAGGTTAAATCCGTTGCGCTGCGCGTCGCCGAGCGAGCCGAGCCGGCCAGCCTGTTTCGTCGGCAGCACGTAGAGATCGATCAGATGCTGCTTGCGGCGGTAGACCAGCGCGGCCACCGCCTCCTCCTGGACCACTTCGAGCCTTCCGCCCACCAGCGTGAAGCCCTGCGCCGCGAAGTCCTCGACCGGCGGCGAGTATTTCAGCCGGCCGTTGAACCACGGCTTGACGGTGTGGCTGTCGGACGAAGCGATGTCGACCGCGTGCGACGACATCATCGAGCGAAGGTGAGCGGAAACGAATTGTGCTTCATCCGCATCGTTGCTTGGAGCATTGAGCACCAGCGCGGTGGCGACAACCGAGACCAGCGCGGTTGCCGCTACCGCGCCCGCCAGCCGCATGTTCCATCGGCTGCGCCGCCCGGCGCGTTCCGGCTCGAACCCGCGCGGTTGAACCAGCCGCGCGGGCAGCGCGCCCAAGCCGCGCGGCGCGCGGTGGCGCCGCGCGTGCGCGCGCGTCGCCTCGCTCAAGGCGCGCAGCACCGCATGCCGCTTCAGCAGCGATGCCGAGAGTGGCGCGGCGGCGTCCACGGGTCCAAGCAGGCCGCGCCGGTCGCCGTCGTCGGCTTCCCCGTCGATCAGCGCAGTCAGCAGGCGTTCATCCTTTTCGTTCATAGGCGGCCATCCCTTCGTCTTTCAGTGCCTTCAACATCATTTCACGCGCGCGCGCCAGGCGAGACATGACGGTGCCCACCGGCGCGTCGATGACGCGCGCGATTTCCTTGTACGGCAGGTCCTCCAGTTCGCGCAGCACCAACGCCTCGCGGTAATGCACCGGCAGGGCCGCGAGCGCCGCGTTCAATGCTTCGGCGTCGGACAGCCGGCCCGCCCAGCTTTCCGGATTCTCTGCCCAGAGCGACTCGTCGGCCAGGTGCTCGTGCGATTCGAGCTCGAGTGGCTCTTCACGCTGCGCCCGGCTCTTGCGCGCCGAATGCCAGTCGAAGAACGCCCGGCGCACGATGCCGAGCAGCCATGGCCGGCCCTCCTCGCCGCGGAACGAGGCGAAGTACTGCCACGCCCGCGCGAGCGCCTCCTGCGCGATGTCCTGCGCGTGTGTGTCGTCGCCCGACAGCCAGCGCGCCAGGTTGTAGGCCGCGTCCAGATGGGGCGTGACCAGTCTGGCGAACCGGGACTCCGGCAGTTCCTCCTGGGTCCTACCGAATCCGAACATCATTCATTCCGTGGCGCAAGTCCAGCCTGTTCTGCATGGCTACTACCGACGCACCGATGAATTTATTCCAGGCGGAATGGCGCGGGCTCGTTAGCGGTAGGGCTTGGTGGGGGCGGCAGGTTCACGCCGTCGATATCAACCTTACTACGATCCGGAGGCAAGCATGAACTTCTCAACAATCGATCGCCGCAAGTTCCTCAAACTTGCGGGAGTGGGCGGCGCGGTGTTCGCGTCGGGATTGCCCGGCTGGGCCGAGGCGCAAGGGGCGCCCGGGGCTGCGGACTTCCTGTTCGTCCAGCTCTCCGATATTCACTGGGGTTTCCAGGGACCGCCAAATCCTGACGCCGGCGGCACGCTGCAGAAGGCCATCGCTGCCGTCAACGAGCTATCGCCACAACCCGATTTTGTCATTTTTACCGGCGACCTGACCCATACCACTGACGATCCGCAGGAACGCCGCCGCCGCATGACGCAGTTCAAGGAGATCGCCTCCGCAATCAAGGTCAAGGACGTGAGGTTCATCCCGGGCGAACACGACGCGTCCCTTGACCGCGGCAAGGCGTACAGCGAATTCTTCGGCCAGACACACTACACTTTCGACCACCAGGGCATGCACTTCATCGTCCTCGACAACGTGTCCGACCCCGCCGCCGCGCTGGGCGAGGAACAGCTCGCGTGGTTCAAGACCGAACTCGACCGGCTCGATCGGGACACGCGCATCGTCGTCTTCACTCACCGGCCGCTGTTCGATCTGATGCCGCAGTGGGATTGGGCCACGCGCGACGGTGCCAAGGCGGTCGAACTGCTGATGCCGTTCCCGAACGTGACCGTGTTCTACGGACACATCCACCAGGAGAACCACCACGCCACCGGCCACATCCAGCACCACGCCGCAAAATCGCTGATCTTTCCGCTGCCGGCGCCCGGCTCGCAGCCAAAGCGAACTCCGCTGGCGTGGAATCCCGAGCAACCCTACAGCGGCCTCGGTTTCCGCCAGGTGGCGGCGAAGCCGGCCGCGTACCAGTTCGACCTGACTGAATTGCCGGTAGTGAAGAAGGCATGAAAACGAGCGCAATCGCGACATGGACGCGCCGGCGCTGGCTCAAGGCAGCGGCGGTCGCTGCCGCGCCGGCGCTGGGTCTGGGCGTATATCACGCCGCCGCAGCGCCCCGCGAGGTCGTGATCAGCATGACGGTCAAGCGTTTCGAGTTTTCAAAAAAAGTGATCGTCGTCAAAAAGGGCGTGCCGGTCGTGATCGAGATCACGTCGCTTGACGTGCCGCACGGCTTTTCCGTTCCTGACTTCCACGCACGGGCGGAGGTCGTGATGCCCGGGATCGTGACTAAGGTGCGCTTCACGCCCGACAAAACCGGGGAGTTCCAGTTTCTATGCGATATCTTCTGTGGCGACAAGCACGATGAGGTGGAGGGGAAATTGATCGTAACCGCTTGAAATCCGTTTGTTCGCCTTGCCGGTCGAACGGTAGTACTGTTCGACCGGGAACAACAGGAGGGCGAAGATGGATCTCAAGGGGAAAGTCGCGGTAATTACTGGCGCTGCGAGCGGGATCGGCCGCGCTACCGCGCTGCGTTTTGCGCGTGAAGGCGCAGCCGGCATCGTCGTCGCCGACCTGAACGCCGAGGGATTGAAACCAGTCGCCAACGAGACCGGAGGCCTCGCGGTGACCTGCGACGTGAGTAAGGAAAGCGATATCCAGCGACTGGTGCGCGAGGCCGAGGCGCGATACGGCAGCATCGACGTCTACTTCTCGAACGCAGGCATCGTCGCGCGCGGCGGCCTGGATACGCCGGACGAGGTCTGGGAACGGCACTGGAAAATACACGTCATGGCGCACGTCTGGGCCGCGCGCGCGGTGGTCGAGAACATGGTGGCGCACGGCGGCGGCTATTTCGTGCTCACCGCCTCGGCTGCCGGCCTGCTCAACATCGTTGAGTCGGCGCCCTATGGCGTGACCAAGCACGGCACCGTCGCATTCGCGGAGTGGCTGGCGATCGCATACGGGCGGCGCGGCGTGCATGTATCCTGCCTGTGTCCTCAGGCGGTCCTTACCGGGATGTACAAGGGCGAGGGTTCGGCGGGCGTCGACGGCGCGCTGACGGCCGAGCAGGTTGCCGATGAAATCGTCAAGGTGATGGCGCAGGAAACCTTTCTCATCCTGCCGCATCCACAAGTACTCGATTACATGCGCGCCAAGACGTCCAACTACGACCGCTGGATCGGCGGCATGCAGAAGATCTTCCTCAGGCAGCAGCCTCAGTCGCTTGGCTAATTCGGCGCCTCGGACTCAGGATCAGGCGGCGTGGTATCGGGCATGCGGTAGGACTCGTTGGCCCAAGCGCCCAGATCGATCAGCCGGCAGCGTTCGCTGCAGAACGGGCGAAACAGGTTGTTCGGGCTGAATAGCGCGTGCGTGCCGCAACGTGGACACGCAACCTCGCGCGGCTTTGCCTGCATAGCTACAGATTGCAGAACGTCAGTTCGAAAGCGACGTCGGAGTCCGCCGTGCGCGGACGGGGATCCTCGCCGCCCTGGGTGAGGAAGCGGATGTTGAGTACGTATTTGTTGGCGCTGATCTCCGGCACGCAGGCAAGCGCGTCCTCGAGCCGCACGCGCATCATCTGCGCGACGCGCCCGCCGAGCATCTGCTGGAACGTACCCTGCGGCGCGATCATCTGCACCGGCTTGCCCGATTCGCGCAGGA
This sequence comes from Burkholderiales bacterium, assembly GCA_017880775.1. Taxonomy (GTDB): domain Bacteria; phylum Pseudomonadota; class Gammaproteobacteria; order Burkholderiales; family SG8-39; genus JADGRQ01. Next base: position 74,002 of record JADGRQ010000002.1, read on the forward strand.
TGCGCAGGATGATCGCGGTGCCGTCGCGCAAGGGGTAGAGCGGGCTGGTCCAGCGCGCGAGTTGCGCGACGCGCTCATCGGCCGGGCGGTGCAGCCAGAAGTGGTACGAGGGCAGGTCGAACTCGCACGCGCCGCCGGGAATGCCGGTGCGCTGCTTGATCGACATCAGCCATTCGTTCTCGCGCAGGTACTGGCCGATGCGCCCGGTCATGCCGAACAGCGCAGTCGAAACCTGCTCGATGTCGGCGAGCACCTCCGAGAGCGCGTCCTCGGAAATCTCGGGATTGTTGCGGAATGCGAGCAGCACCTGCTTCTGGCGCTCGAGTTCCTGCAGCAGGTCGGATTTGAGGTCCGCGCGCCCGGCGACCTCCATGATCTCGAACAGCGTCAGCAGCGCGACGTGGTGGTCGTGCGCTTCAGTGCGCTGGATGAAGCTGCGTGAGCGCTCGAACAGGTCTTCCAGGCGCAGCAGCGTGCGGATGCGCTCATTGAGAGGATATTCGTAGATGATCACAACGGCGCGTGCCGGTTTCTCGCCGGCTTCTCGGTCAGAGGAAAACTGTCTGGATTTTGAAGCATCTGGAAGGTGCTGACAACCGAGAACCTCAGTTTCCCGCCGCTCGGGCGAGTTCGAGGTAACGCCGGTGCAGGCCGGCGACCTGCGCTTCGAGCGCTTCGGGGGCCCCCGAGTTGTCGATCACGTCGTCCGCCGCGGCGAGCCGCTCGGCGCGCGGCACCTGCGCGGCAATGATGCGCTGCACCTCGCCGGTGGCGAGGCCGCTGCGCGAACCGACCCGCTCGATCTGCAGTGGTTCGGGGCAATCGACCACCAGCACGCGCTGCACGCGTTCGCGATAGCCGGGCGATTCAATCAACAGCGGCACGACGTGGATCACGTACGGCGCCGACGCTCGAGCGATGCGGCGCTGCGACTCGGCGCGAATCATCGGGTGCAGGATCGCCTCCAGCGCCCGGCGCTCCGCGGGAACGCCAAACACACGCTCGCGCATTTTGGCGCGATCCAGCGCGCCGCGGGAATCCACGACGTCCGCGCCGAAGCGCGCGGTGATGGCACGCAGCGCGGCACCGCCCGGTGCGGTGAGTTCGTGCGCAAGCGCGTCGGCGTCGACCACGCATGCGCCCAGGGCGGCGAACAGATCGGCCGCGCGGCTCTTGCCGCTGCCGATGCCCCCCGTCAAGCCCACGACAAACGGCATCCCGCCCCCGCCGTCATCTGAGCAGCGGGAGATACGACTGCAGAATCTGCGGGCCCCAGAAGATCGCGATCACCCCCGCAGCTGCAAGATACGGCCCGAACGGAATCGGATTGTCGCGGCCGCGCCTGGCGATGGTCATCAGCGCGATACCGACCACTGCGCCGACCAGCGAAGAAAGCAGGATCACCTGCGGCAGGGCCTGCCAGCCGAGCCAGGCGCCGATCGCCGCAAGCAGCTTGAAATCGCCGTAGCCCATGCCTTCCTTGCCGGTGGCGAACTTGAACAGCCAATATACCGACCACAGCGAAAGGTAGCCCGCGACCGCGCCGATCACCGCCGCGGAGAGCGGCGCAAAGGTTTCGAACAGGTTGGCGAGCAGGCCCGCCCAGAGCAGCGGCAGCGTGATGTCGTCGGGCAGCAACTGGGTGTCGGCGTCGATGAGCGCAAGCGCAACGAGGCTCCACCCGAACAGCATCGCGCCGAATGCCGCGGGCTTCGGCCCGAAATGCGCCGCGCAGTAGGCTGCCAGCAGTCCGGCGGCGAGTTCGACGATCGGATAGCGCAGTCCGATTTTCGCGCGGCACGCGGAGCACGTGCCGCGCAGCAATGCATAGCTCAGCAGCGGCACGTTCTCGAGCGCAGTGATGCGGTGGCCGCAGGCGGGGCAGCGTGAACGGGGTACCACCAGGTTGTAGCGCTCAGTCGCCGGCGCGGGCTGGCCCTGCAGCTCCGCGCGCTGCGCCTGCCAATCGCGTTCCAACATCCTGGGCAGGCGATAGATGACGACGTTGAGAAACGAGCCTGCACAAAGCCCGAGGGCCAGTGCGGCCCAGGGAAACACGGCCGGCTGCGTGAGCCAGCCAAGCGAAGTCATTGTTTCAGACGGCTTGGCCCAGCTTGAAGATCGGCAGGTACATCGCGATGACCATGCCGCCGATCAGCGTGCCCAGCACCACCATGATGACCGGCTCCATCAGGCTGGAGAGCGCGTCGACGGCGTCGTCGACCTCGGCCTCGAAGAAGTCCGCCACCTTGCCGAGCATCGCGTCGAGCGCGCCCGTCTCTTCGCCGATCTGGCACATCTGCAGCACCATGCTCGGGAATACGTTGGCGTTCTGCATCGCCTGCGTGAGCGACGTGCCTTGCGAGACTTCCTGCTGGATCTGCTTGGTCGCCGACGCGTACACGTAGTTGCCCGAGGCACCCCCCACCGAATCCAGCGCCTCGACCAGCGGCACGCCCGCGGCGAACATCGTCGATAACGTGCGCGTCCATCGCGCAATGGTCGAAATGCGCACCAGGTGCCCGAATACCGGCATCCTGAGCATCAGCCGATCCATGAAGATCTGCACCGGGAGCGAGCGCTTCCAGCTCCAGAGGAAGCCGTAGATCCCGCCGCCGACGACGCCGAAAATGAGCCACCAGTACCTCACGAAGTAATCGGAGATCGCCATCACGACCAGGGTCGGTGTGGGCAGGTCGGCGCCGAAACTGGTGAACACCTGCTTGAACGCGGGGATCACGAAAATCATGATCACGGCCGTGATGATGAAGGCCACCGCGATGATCGCGATCGGATAGAACAGCGCGGCCTTGATCTTCGATTTGATAGCGAGGGTTTTTTCCTTGTAGTTGGCCAGGCGCTCGAGCAGGGTTTCGAGGATCCCTGCGGCCTCGCCGGCCGCGACCAGATTGCAGTAGAGATTGTCGAAGTGCAGCGGGTGCTTGCGGAATGCCGCGGCCAGCGGAGAGCCGGTCTCCACGTCGGTTTTCACCTCGCCCAACAGTCGCGCCACCGCCGGGTTCGTCGCGCCCTTGCCGACGATCTCGAACGACTGCAGCAGCGGAACGCCGGCCTTCATCATCGTCGCCAACTGGCGCGTGAACAGCGAGATGTCCTTTTCGGTGACTTTGCCGCCGCCCCCAAGCCGCTGCCTCTTGACCTTCGAGACGCGGATGCCCTGACGGCGCAGGATGGCATTGACGGCGGCCTCGCCGGCTGCGCGGATTTCGCCGCGCACCGCCTTGCCCGCCTTGTCCTTGCCTTCCCAGAGGAAGCTGAGTTCCCTGGGACCTTTCGTTGCCGCTGGCGCTGCTGCTGCCGTCGCCATGCCTGTTTTCCTCCTGAGGCGCCGCTACCAGCGGCGATGATGCACCGGCAGGTGTATTTTGTAAAGGCTCAGGTTTCCGGCGTAACCGATTGAGAAAAATGGGAATTAGACGTTTTAATCAGGCCTCGGCGGAGGCCTCCGGCGAATCGGCCGGACGGAACAGCCGAGCAGCTTTTACGGCCCGCCCCTGGGCATGCACGATCTCGATGCGCACGCCGGCAATGCGGATGCTCACGTCGGCCTCGGGGATATCCTGCAGATGTTCGAGGATCAGCCCGTTGAGCGTCTTCGGGCCGTCGAGCGGCAGATTCAGTCCCAGCGCCCGGTTCACGTCGCGCACCGGCGTGCCACCATCGACCGCGACCGAACCATCCGGGCCCCAGGCGAGTTCGGCCGCACCGGGCAGCGAGGTAGTGAACTTTCCGATGATTTCCTCGATGATGTCCTCGAGCGTCACCAGCCCCATCAGTTCGCCGTACTCGTCGACGACCAGCGCGATGCTCTCGTGGTTCTCCTGGAAGTACTGCAGTTGCGCGAGCACCGGGGTCGCGGCGGGGACGAAGTAGGGTTCCGCGAGCAGCTCGAGCAGCGCCGCCCGGTCGAGCGTGCCGGCCTGCAGCGCCCGCAGTACCTTTCGCAGGTGCAACATGCCGGCCACCTCGCGCCCGCCGTCGCGGAACACCGGCAGGCGCATGTGGTAGCTCGTGGCAAGGTGGCGGGCAATCGTTTCCGGCGTGTCTTCGAGGTTGACCGCCTCGATGCGCGCGCGCGGCAGCATGATGTCCTGCACAGTGATGTCCCCGAGGTCGAACAGATTGAGAAGGATGGACACGTGCTTCTTCGGCATGAAGCTCGATGACTCGAGCACGATGAAGCGGATCTCCTCCGGCGAGAGTTGCTGGGCCTCGGGCTCGGGCCGTATGCGCATCAGCCGGAGCAGCGGCTGGACGAACAAGTTGACAAACCAGATCGCGGGCTGGAACAGCCACAGCATGGGCTTGAGTACGTAGGCGAGCAGCAGCCCGATGCGCTCCGGATAGGTCGCGCCGATCACCTTGGGCGTGATTTCCGAGAAGACAATGATCAGGAACGATATCGCCAGCGTGCTCACCGCGTAGGCGAGCTTGTCCTCGCCGAGCAGGCGCACTGAGATCACGCCAGCGAGCGTGGCCGCGCCCGCGCTGGCGAGCGTGTTGCCGATCAGGATTGCGCCGAGCAGCCGGTCGGTGCGCGCAATGAGTTCCGCCGCCCGTTTCGCTCCGCCGTGGCCCCGGGAGACGAGGTGGCGCAGCCTGTAGCGGTTGAGCGCCATCATGCTGGTTTCGGCGATCGAGAAGAACGCCACCAGCACGAGCAGCAACACCAGCAGTGCGAGCTCCGCCGGGAGAGGGACGTCCTCCATCAGCCCCGGCCGAGAATGACTTCGAGCACGAAACGGCTGCCGACATACGCCAGCATCAGCAGCGCGAAACCGAACAGGGTCCAGCGCAGCGCGGTGCGGCCGCGCCAGCCCCGCAGGGTGCGTCCGCCGAGCAGTACCGCGAAGGTGAGCCACGACAGGACGGCAAACAGCGTCTTGTGGTCGAAGCGGAACGCGCGCCCGAACAGCGTCTCCGAGAACAGCACGCCGGTGGCGAGGGTCAGCGTGAGCAGGATGAACGCGGCGGCGATCAGCCGGAACAGCAACCGCTCGAGCGTGAGCAGCGGTGGCATGGAGGACCACGGACCGCCCAGCGGCCCGGATGGCTCGCGCTCCGCCTGCGCATGCACGCGGTGCAGCCGGCGCTCCACGAACGCCATCAGCACCGCATGCAGCATCGCGATGGTGAATACGCTGTAGGCGAGCATGCCGAGGATCAGGTGAATGCGGAACTCGAACTCGGCAGCGTGCGCCCCGCTCGCAATGCCGGGAAACAGCGCCGGCAGCGGCGCGGCGAGCGCGGCAAGCGGCAGCACCAGCGGCAGCATTCCGTCCAGGGTGTAGAACAGGCTCTCGACCCAGTACAGCAGCACGCCCATCCACAGCATGACCGACAGCGCCTGGCCGAAGCCGAAGCGCAGTTCCTGCGGCGCGACCAGGTCGGCGTACAGCAGCCAGGTGTGCAACGCGAGCGGCGCGAGCAGCGCGACGCGCTCCCAGGCGAGTATTCCCGCCACAGGCGGAGCCGCGCGTTCGCGTGGCGGGCGCGCATTCCACCGCGTGCGCCAGAAGTGCAGCGCGAGCGCCGCGTACAGCAGGCTCGTGAGGCCGTACAGTAGAATGCCGGGCATCAATTTAGTCTACCACCGGGTAATTCCCTGCTAGAAAACCTGACGCAACGGCTGTCGCGCATCGTCAAGACGTTGCGCGGCGAAGCGCGCCTCACCGAGGCGAACGTGCAGGAGGCGCTGCGCGAGGTGCGCGTCGCGCTGCTCGAGGCCGACTGCGCGTTGCCGGTGGTGAAGGATTTCATCGCCGCGGTGAAGGAAAAGGCGCTCGGCGAAGAGGTGATCGGCAGCCTCTCGCCGGGGCAGGCGCTGGTGGGCGTGGTGCATCGCGAGCTCACGCGCGTGATGGGAGAGGCGAACGCCGTCCTCGACCTGGCCGTGCAGCCGCCTGCGGTGATCCTGATGGCGGGCCTGCAGGGCTCGGGCAAGACCACCACCACCGGCAAGCTCGCGCGTTGGCTGATCGAGCAGAAGAAAAAGCCCCTGCTGGTTTCCTGCGACGTCTACCGCCCGGCGGCGATCGAGCAGTTGAAGTCGGTGGCCGCGCAGGCCGGCGCGGATTTTCTGCCATCGGATTCAAGCGAAAAGCCGCTGGACATCGCCCGCCGTGCGCTCGAGCACGCCAGACTGCGCTATTACGACGTGCTGCTGGTCGATACCGCGGGGCGCCTCGCGATCGACGTGGCAATGATGGACGAGATCCGCGCGCTTCATGCGGCGCTGAATCCGGTCGAGACGCTGTTCGTGGTCGACGCGATGCAGGGCCAGGACGCAGTCAACACCGCGCGCGCATTCAACCAGGCGCTCGCGCTCACCGGCGTGGTACTCACCAAGCTCGACGGCGATGCGCGCGGCGGCGCGGCGCTGTCGGTGCGGCAAGTGACCGGCAAGCCGATCAAGTTCATCGGCACCGGCGAAAAATTGAACGGCCTGGAGCCGTTTTATCCGGAGCGCATGGCGGCGCGCATGCTCGGCATGGGCGACATCGTGTCGCTCGTGGAAGAGGCGCGCAAGGGCGTCGATCAGGAAAAAGCGCTCGAGCTTGCCACCAAGATCAGGAAGGGCAAGGGCTTCGACCTCGAGGATTTCAAGCAGCAGGTGCAGCAGATGCGCAAGATGGGCGGCCTGTCGGCGATGGTGGACAAGCTGCCGGCGCAGCTCACGCAGAACATCAATCCGGCGCAACTCGTCGATGACAAGCAGATCCGGCGACTCGAGGGAATCATCAACTCGATGACCCCTGCCGAGCGCGCCAGACCCGAGCTGCTCAAGGCCACGCGCAAGCGGCGCGTGGCCGCCGGCGCCGGCGTATCGGTGCAGGAGGTCAACCGCCTGCTCGGCCAGTTCGAGCAGATGCAGAAAATGATGAAGATGATGAAGGGCGGGAACCTGGCGAAGATGATGCGGGGGATGAAGGGCATGATGCCGCGCTGACGGCTGATCGCGGCCGTTACGGACAGAAAGCCCCGCGTGCCCGGCCCGACCAGCGCTTTCCGGCCTTCCCTTGAACGCGGAATTCCTTTAAAATCCGTCCCTTTTCGAATTTTCGGGGTACGGGAAATGGTGGTGATCCGGCTTGCGCGCGGCGGTGCGAAACACCGGCCGTTCTACAACATGGTGGTCGCCGATTCGCGCCGCGCGCGCGACGGCCGCTTCATCGAGCGCGTCGGGTTCTACGATCCGAAGGCTCCCGAAGGGCGCGAGGCGCTGCGGGTGGACGTCGAGCGCGTCAAGCACTGGAAGGGCAAGGGCGCGCAGCTCTCCTCGACGGTGGCACGTCTGGTGCGGCAGTTTGGCAAGAAGGCTGTCTGAGGGCGGACTGAACCCGGAGCGCTCCGGCGGCTGGGTCGAGCTGGGCCGCATCGAAGGCGCCTGGGGCTTGCGCGGCTGGGTGCGGGTCGACCCCTGGACCGGGGAGGTCGGCGCCGCTGCGGATTACCCGAAGTGGTGGCTGGGCCCAGGCCGGAAGGAAATGCCCGTGATGTCGGCGCGGCAGCACGGTGCGAAGTTGATCGCGAAGCTCGCCGGAATCGAAACCCCCGAGGCGGCGCATTTGCTGAAGGGCGCGACCGTCGCGGTGCCGCGGGAGACGCTGCCGGAACCCGAGCCAGGCCGCTACTACTGGGCGGATCTGGTCGGTGCGGAGGTGATCAACCGCAGCGGTGCGAGCCTCGGCCGGGTGGAAAAGGTATTCCATAACGGCGCGCACGAGGTGATCGAGGTGGGCGGCGAGCGAAAGCGCCTGCTGCCGTGGGTGGAGGGCGTGATTGAAACGGTCGATCCGGGCGCGCGTCGCATCGAGGTCGACTGGGAACCGGACTGGTAGGGCAACGGCCGTGATCGGCTTCGATGTGGTGACGCTGTTTCCCGAGATGTTCGCTGCGGTGAGCGAAAGCGGGATCACTCGGCGCGCACTCGAGAATGGCTTGTGGAAGCTCGCGCTGTGGAACCCGCGCGATTTCGCCACCGACAATCATCGGACGGTGGACGAACGTCCGTACGGCGGCGGACCGGGCATGGTGATGCTGGCCGAGCCGCTGGAGAAGGCGATCGGCGCCGCGCGCGAAGCTCAGCGCGCCGAAGGCCGGAGCGGAAAAGTGATCCTGCTCTCGCCGCAGGGCGCGAAGCTCGGGCAGCGCAAGGTGATGGAGCTGCGCGAAATGCAGGCTGTAACACTGTTGTGCGGCAGGTACGAAGGGGTGGACGAGCGACTGGTCCGCCGCTGCGTGGACGAGGAAGTTTCGATCGGCGATTACGTGATTTCGGGTGGCGAGCTCGCGGCGATGGTGCTGATCGACGCAGTGGTGCGGCAGCTTCCCGGCGCGCTCGGCGATGCGCAGTCGGCGCAGGAGGAATCGTTTGTCCGCGGGTTGCTCGATTGCCCGCAGTACACCCGGCCGGAGGTCTGGCCGGCGAGGGATGGTGAGCGGGTACCCGAGGTGCTGCTCTCGGGCCACCATGCGGCGATCGGCCGCTGGCGGTTGCAGCAGGCGCTGGGGCGCACTTGGCAGCGGCGCCCCGGGATGCTTGCTGCGCGCGGCATGACGGACGAGGAACGAAAACTGCTGGACGAGTTCCAGCGCGAACACAGCGAACGGAGCGTGACATGAACCTGATCCAGAAACTCGAGCAGGAAGAGATCAAGCGGCTCGGAAAGACCATTCCGGACTTCGTGCCGGGCGACACGGTGGTCGTCAACGTCAACGTGGTCGAAGGCGAGCGCAAGCGCGTGCAGGCGTTCGAAGGCGTGGTCATCGCGCGCCGCGACAAGGGAGTCAATTCTTCGTTCATCGTGCGCAAGATCTCCTCCGGCGAGGGTGTCGAGCGCACCTTCCAGACCCACTCGCCGCTGATCGCCTCGATCGCGGTGAAGCGGCGCGGCGACGTGCGCCGCTCCAAGCTCTATTACCTGCGCGACCGATCGGGCAAGTCCGCGCGCATTCGCGAGAAGACCAACGCACGCGCCCAGGCCGAGGCCGCCGGCGAAATCCTGCCCGAGGAACCCAAAGCGACCTGACCACGGCGATCCGGGGGGGTGCAGAGGTCTATAATTAAACGGCCATGCGCCGCGAACCGACCGCCATCAGCCCGATCACCGAAATTGTTGCCGAGGTCCGCGCCGGCAATATCGTGGTGCTGGTCGACGACGAGGACCGGGAGAACGAAGGCGACCTGGTTTTCGCCGCCGATTTCGTCTCGGCCGAGAAGGTCAACTTCCTCGCCAAGCACGGCCGCGGCCTGGTCTGCATGCCGATCACCGAGGGGCACGCGGCGCGCCTCGGCCTGCGGCCGATGGTGAACCGGAACCGCTCGCGCCACGGCACCAATTTCACCGTTTCGATCGAGGCCGCCGAGGGCATCGCCACCGGAATCTCGGCGCACGACAGGGCGCTCACCATCAAGGTGGCGGCGGCCCGCGATGCAAAGCGCGAGGACATCGTCCAGCCGGGCCACGTGTTCCCGCTGATCGCCCAGGATGGCGGCGTGCTGGTGCGCGCAGGCCATACCGAAGCGTGCTGCGATCTTGCGCGCCTTGCCGGCCTTACGCCCGCGGCGGTGCTGTGCGAGATCATGAATGACGACGGCAGCATGGCGCGCCTGCCGCAGCTGCTCGAGTTCTCTGCCGTGCACGGACTGAAGATCGGCACCATCGCCGACCTGATCCACTACCGCAGCGCCAACGAATCGCTGGTGCGCCGCACGGCAGAGCGGGAGGTCGAGACCGCCTTCGGCCGCTTCCGTCTGATCGCCTACCGTGACCTGCCGTCGAATTCGAGCCACCTCGCGCTGGCGCGCGGCGAGATCAGCCCCGGACACGAGACGCTGGTGCGGGTGCACGAACCGCTGTCGGTGATCGACCTGCTCGACCTTGGGCCGGGCACGCATTCCTGGGGGATCGGCGAAGCGCTGAAGGCGATCGTCGCCGACGGCCGCGGCGTGGTGGTGCTGCTCAACTGCTCGGATTCCGAGGACCGCCTCGAAGAGCGGCTGAGCCAGAACGCCGTGCCGCGTGAGCGAGGCGGCGCGCGCAGCGCCGACCTGAGAAATTACGGCATCGGCGCCCAGATCCTGCGCGAACTCGGCGTCGGACGCATGCGCCTGATGGCTGCGCCGCGCAAGATGCCGAGCATGGCCGGCTTCGGTCTCGAGGTCGTCGGCTACGCCGAGCGGCCGAAGCTCTAGGCCCGATGGCGCAACCCTCCGCACCGCGCGAGCTGCCGCGCGACGCCGGGCGCGGCCTGCGCATCGGCGTCGTCGTGAGCCGCTTCAATGAAGCGCTGTGCGCGGGACTGCTCGAATCCTGCCGGCGCGCTCTCGACGAGCTCGGCGTGCGGCGCGAGGACGTGGTGCTCGCCGAGGTCCCCGGCGCGCTCGAAATCCCGCCCGCGCTGCAGTGGCTCGCGCAGAGCGAGCGCTGCGACGCGCTGGTCGCGCTCGGCGCGGTGATCCGCGGCGAGACCTATCATTTCGAGCTGGTTTGCAACGAATCGGCGCGTGGCGTGATGGACGTACAGCTGGAGACCGGGCTGCCGGTCGCGAACGGCATCCTCACCACCGAGAACGAAGCGCAGGCGCTAGCGCGCATCGAAAAAGGTGCCGAAGCTGCGCGCGCGGCGGTCGAGATGGCGCGGCTGCGTGCCGCGCTCGCGGAGCGCAGCCGTTGAAACAGAAGGCGCCACGGCGCGGCGCGCGCGAGCTGGCTCTGCAGGCGCTTTATGCCTGGCAGCTCGCCGGGGGCGAGGCCGACGATCTGCTCGCACAGGCGGCAGCCGCGGAGGACTACGCGCACGCCGATCACGCGCTGCTCGATGCGCTGGTGCACGGAGTGATTGCCCGTGCGAGCGACCTTGAGGCGCTGATCGCGCCATGCCTCAACCGCAGTTTTGCGTCGCTCTCGCCGGTGGAGCGCGCGGTGCTGTACATCGGCGCCTTCGAGCTGTCTGCCGAGCCTGCGACGCCAGTCAAGGTGGTCCTCAACGAAGCGATCGAGATCGGCAAGAGCTACGGTGGCACCGACGGGCACAAGTTCGTCAACGGCGTGCTGGAGAAGCTCGCCGCCGCATTGCGCCCCGCCGAACTCGCGCGCGCCAGGCGCCGCCCCGCCGCCGCGACATGCCCTCCGAATTCGAGCTGATCCGCCGCTTCTTGGAGCGCTCCGCCGCCGGCGGCTTCGATCATTTTTCCTGACATGATCCTGCGCCCCGACTTCCGCTTTGCGTTCTCGCACCCGGCGCACTTCGTGTCCTTCGGCTTCGGCGTCGGGCTGATCGGCTTCGCGCCCGGTACGTTCGGCACGCTGCTCGCGCTGCCGCTGTACTGGTATGCACTGCGCGAATACGCTCCGGGCGAGGCGTTCCTGATCGTCGCAGTGCTGTTCGCCATCGGCGTGTGGGCGTGCGCGATCACCGGCCGCAACCTCGGCGTGGCCGATCACGGCGCGATGGTGTGGGACGAAGTGGTAGCGTTCCTGGTGATCCTCCTGATCGCGCCGGAAGATCCCGGCTGGCAGGCTGCGGCGTTCTTCCTGTTCCGGCTTTTCGATGTGGTCAAGCCCTCGCCGATCCGCGAATTCGAGCGGCGGGTGAAAGGCGGCTTCGGCGTGATGGCCGATGACATTCTCGCAGCCGGCTATACGCTGCTGGTGGTCGCAATCATCAAACGGCTCTGGTTCTAGGAACATCATCGGAAAACTCGGCTGATGTCCTCCGACACACTGACGACACTCGCGACGCTGGTCGGCGCCCGACTCAAGGCGCGCGGCGAGATGCTCGCCACCGCCGAATCCTGCACCGGCGGCTGGGTGGCGCAATCGGTCACCGCGATTGCGGGCAGCTCCGAATGGTACGAGCGCGGCTTCGTCACCTATACCGATGCCGCCAAACAGGAAATGCTCGGCGTCTCAAGCGACACGCTCGCGCGTCACGGTTCCGTGAGCGAGCAGGCCGCGGGCGAAATGGCGTCGGGCGCGCTCGAGCGCAGCCATGCCGGGTTCGCACTTTCGATCACCGGCGTGGCCGGCCCGACGGGCGGCTCGCGCGCGAAGCCGGTCGGAACGGTGTGCTTCGGCTGGGCGCGCGGCACCGACGGCGCGTTGCGGGTCCAGACGCGGCGCTTCGACGGTGACCGCGAAGCGGTACGGCGCCAGTCGGTAATCCACGCGCTGCAAGGCGTGATCGAGTGGCTTGACGCGGCCTTGCCCCCGGGCGGATAGTCCCCATATCGGGGGTATGGAAAGCCCCTTGTCCGCCATGCGCAACATCAGACCCGCCGCAGTCGCCGGCGCCTTCTATCCGGGTGATCCGCGCGCGTTGCTTGCGGAGGTCGACGAGCTGCTCGAAACGGTCGAGAGCTTTGTGCCGCGCTTCGGACACCCCAAGGCGCTGATCGTCCCGCATGCCGGCTACATCTACTCCGGCCGCGTCGCGGCGAGCGCGTACAGGGAGCTCGCGTCCGCGCGCGGCGTCGTGCGGCGCGTGGTGATGCTGGGGCCGGTGCATCGCGTGCCGGTCAGGGGCCTCGCGCTGCCAACATCAGAAGCGTTCGTCACGCCTCTGGGCAGGATTCCGATCGATCGCGATGCGGTGAAAGCCGCGAGCGCATTGCCGCAGGTCGTCGTGAGCGCGCCGGCGCACGCGATGGAACATTCGCTCGAGGTGCAGTTGCCATTCCTGCAGCGCGTGCTGGGCGCGTTTGCGCTCGTGCCGTTCGCCGTGGGTGATGCTTCAGTCGAGGAGGTCGCGCAGGTGATCGAGCGTCTGTGGGGCGGGCCGGAGACGCTGATCGTGGTCTCCACGGACCTGTCCCACTACCACGCGTACGATGAAGCGAGGCGCATCGACGGCGCAACGCTCGAGCGCATCGAGCGTCTTTCCGCCGACTTGAATCATGACCAGGCCTGCGGCGCGACCCCGCTGAACGGCCTGTTGCGCGTAGCGCGTACACGAGGACTAAAGATCCGCCGACTCGCGGCGTGCAATTCGGGCGACACGGCGGGCGATCGAGACCGGGTGGTCGGCTACGCGTCGTTCGCGCTGGACGAAGGCGCGCCGGTCGATCAGGCCGACGCAGGGCGCGCGCTGGTTGATGTTGCGCGCGGCGCGATCGCAGCCGACCTCGGCCTGGGCGCGAAGCCGCAGACCGCGGCGCCTGCCTGGCTGAAGCAACCCGGTGCGACGTTCGTCACCCTGAAGAAGGAAGGCGCTTTGCGCGGCTGCATCGGCAGCCTCGAGGCGCAGCGCCCGCTGGGCGAGGACGTGGCGGCCAACGCCGTCAACGCCGCATTTCGCGACCCGCGCTTTCCCGCCGTCATTGCGGCCGAGTGGCAGCAGGTCGAGGTCGAGGTGTCGCTGCTCTCGACGCCGTGCAGCCTGCGCTTCGCCGACGAGGCCGAGCTGCTCGAAGCGATCGTGCCGGGCGAGGACGGATTGATCCTTGAGGCCGACGGGCGGCGCGGCACCTTCCTGCCGCAGGTATGGGAAAGCCTTCCGGACAAGCGGCAGTTTCTGGCCGAGTTGAAGCGCAAGGCGGGAGTTCCCGCCGATACATGGATCACGCGTTGCAAGCTGTCACGCTACCGCGTGCTCAAGTTCCGCCAGCAGGCGTTGGACTGAAATGGCCGCCGAATCGTCGCATCCCGGCCGTTGGTGGCATCCGCTGGAAGACGGGCGAATCCAGTGCGACTTGTGCCCGCGCGATTGCCGGCTGCACGAAGGCCAGCGCGGCGCGTGCTTCGTGCGCAAGATGGAAAACGGCGCAATGGTCCTGACGACCTACGGGCGGTCATCGGGCTTTTGCGTCGACCCGATCGAGAAAAAACCGCTCAACCAGTTCTATCCGGGTTCGAGCGTGCTGTCGTTCGGCACCGCGGGCTGCAACCTCGCGTGCAAGTTCTGCCAGAACTGGGACATCTCCAAATCGCGTGATATGGACACGCTGATGGACGCGGCAACGCCGCAGGCGATCGCCGCCGAGGCGGTGCGGCTGGGTTGCAGGAGCGTCGCGTTCACCTACAACGACCCGGTGATCTTCGCCGAATACGCGATGGATGTGGCCGATGCATGCCGTGCAGAGGGTATCAAGACAGTGGCGGTAACGGCAGGCTACATCCATGCCGAACCGCGCCGCGAGTTCTACGCGAAGATGGATGCGGCCAACGTCGACCTGAAGGGCTTCACGGACGAGTTCTATTTCAAGCTGTGCGGCGCGCACCTGCAGCCGGTGCTCGACACGCTGGTCTATCTGGTGAAGGAAACGCAGGTCTGGACCGAGATCACGACGCTGCTGATCCCCGGCAAGAACGATTCCGACGCCGAACTGGAGGCCGAGTGCAGGTGGATCGCAAACAACCTCGGCCCCGACGTCCCGTTGCATTTCTCTGCTTTTCATCCTGATTACAAGATGACGGACATCTCGGCGACACCGGCTGCGACGCTGACGCGCGCGCGCGAGATCGCGCGGCTGGCCGGCCTGCGCTACGTCTATACGGGCAATGTGCACGACAGCGAGGGTGGTTCGACGTACTGCCCGGCCTGCGATGAGACGGTGATCGGGCGCGACTGGTACGACATCCGCGGGTATCACCTGACTGCCGACGGAGCGTGCCAGTTCTGCGGTACGCAGCTGGCCGGTCGCTACGAGCCGTTCCGCAATCCCTTCGGGCGCCGGCGCATCCCGGTGCGCATCGGCGCCTGATACCCAGTACTGCCCGCGTCAATCCTTCGCCAGCAAATTCATCAACGACGACGTGTCCCACCGCTTGCCACCCCGCGCCTGCACCTGCGCATAGAACTGGTCGACCAGCGCCGCCACCGGCAATCGCGCGCCGTTCTTGTTCGCTTCCTGCAGGCAGATGCCGAGGTCCTTTCTCATCCAGTCCACCGCGAAGCCGAAACCATCGAACTTGACTTCGTTCATCTGCTTCCAGCGGTTTTCCATCTGCCACGATCCCGCAGCGCCCTTGGAGATCACCGCAATCACTTTCTCCATGTCGAGCCCGGCCTTCTTGCCGAAGTTGAGCCCTTCGGCGAGTCCCTGCAGGAGACCTGCGATGACGATCTGGTTGACCATCTTGGTGAGCTGGCCGGCGCCGGAGGTACCGATCAGCACACAGCTCTTGGCATAGAGATCGAGCACGGGCTTCGCCTTGGCGAACACGTCCTCCTCGCCGCCGCACATGATGCCCAGTTGCCCGCCCACCGCTCCGGCCTGGCCGCCTGAAACGGGCGCGTCGACGAAGCCGATGCCCTTTTCCTTCGCCTTGGCGTGCACCTCGCGGGCGACGATGGCGCTGGCCGTGGTGTGGTCCACCAGGATCGCGCCCGTCTTCATTCCAGCCAGCGCGCCGTTGTCGCCATAGACCACCGAGCGCACGTCGTCGTCGTTGCCGACGCACATCGCCACCAGCTCAGCGCCCTGCGCGGCCTCGCGCGCGGTGGCTGCGGACTTGCCGCCGTACTCCTTTGTCCACTGCGCGGCCTTGGCCGCGTTACGGTTGTATACGGTGACTTGGTGGCCGCCCTTTTTCAGCAGGTGGCCGGCCATCGGGTAGCCCATCACGCCCAGTCCGAGGAAAGCGAGCTTTGCCATGGTTTTCTCCAAGAGGTTGTTCTGATTGAGGAAAGGCGGATGTTACACCGGGGCGTTGACAGCGCCGCGTCAACCACTACAATGCATGGACGTTTATACAGTATCCGGCGTCGGCCCGGGTGACCGTCTGGAAAAGGCAGTGCCTGCCGAAGATGTCGACCAGTAAACGAGAGGGGTGAATTATGGATGACAACAAGCAAAAAGCGCTGGCGGCGGCACTTTCGCAGATCGAAAAGCAGTACGGCAAGGGCTCCATCATGCGCATGGACGATGGTGCCATCAAGGACATCCAGGTGGTGTCCACTGGCTCGCTCGGCCTGGACCTCGCGCTCGGCGTCGGTGGTTTGCCGCGCGGCCGGGTGGTCGAGATCTACGGTCCGGAGTCCTCGGGCAAGACCACGCTCACGCTGCAGGTGATTGCCGAGGTGCAGAAAACCGGCGGGACCGCCGCGTTCATCGACGCGGAGAACGCGCTCGACATCCAATACGCGGGCAAGCTCGGGGTAAAGACCTCCGAACTGTTGATTTCGCAACCCGACACGGGCGAGCAGGCGCTCGAGATCGCCGACATGCTGGTGCGCTCGGGCGCGGTGGATGTGATCGTGGTCGATTCGGTCGCCGCGCTGACCCCGAAGGCTGAAATCGAAGGCGAGATGGGAGAGCCGCAGATGGGACTGCAGGCGCGCCTGATGAGCCAGGCGCTGCGCAAACTCACCTCCAACATCAAGCGCACCAACACGCTGGTGATTTTCATCAACCAGATCCGCATGAAGATCGGCGTGATGTTCGGCAACCCCGAGACCACCACTGGCGGCAACGCGCTCAAGTTCTACGCCTCGGCGCGCATGGACATCCGCCGCATCGGCGCGATCAAGCGCGGCGAGGAAGTGATCGGCTCTGAAACACGCGTGAAGGTGGTGAAGAACAAGGTTGCGCCGCCGTTCCGCACGGCGGAATTCGACATCCTGTACGGCGAGGGCATTTCGCGCGAAGGCGAAATCCTCGAGCTCGGGGTCAACTTCAAGGTGGTGGAGAAAACCGGCGCCTGGTACGGCTACAACGGCGACCGGCTCGGCCAGGGCAAGGACAACGCGCGCGATTTCCTTAAGGAAAATCCGGCGCTGGCGAAGGAGATCGAGCAGAAGATCCGCGTTGCTGCGGGCATTGCGGTGGCGGGGCCTGCCGCGGCGGTCGCGGATGGGGCGAAAGACAACGTCGAGCCGCTGCCGGCGCGCAAGCGTGGGTGACGGACCGGCCTGACACCTCGGTCGAACTGACGGCGAGGGCGCTCAGGCACCTCGCTAGGCGCGAGCATTCGCGCAAGGAGCTCGCGCGCAAGCTCGCGCCGCACGCGGAATCGGGCGAGGCGCTCGAGGCGCTGCTTGATGCGCTCGCGGCGAAGAAGCAGTTATCGGATTCGCGCTACGCCGAGGCGCGCGCCCACCAGATGTTGCGCAAATACGGCGCCGCACGCATCGCGCTCGATCTGCGCGGCAAGGGCGTAGCCGACGACACCATCGCAGCCGCGACGGCCGCGGCGGGTGCGAGCGACCTCGAGCGCGCCGTCGCGATCCTGCGCCGCAGGTTCCGCGCGCCCGCCGCCTCGCGCGAGGAGCGCGCGCGGCGCGCACGCTTTCTCCAGAGCCGCGGTTTTCCCTTCGACGTGATCAGAAGCGCGCTGGGCCTGTCATCCACCGAGCCTGAATAGGCGTTCATCTCCTGACGCAGCCTACGCTGCGAAAAGGGGGTGATAGTCATGGAACAGGCACAAGCATTGGCGATCGTCAGATCGCTCGCGGCCGGCGTGGACCCGGAAAGCGGGGAAGTGTTTCCGCCCGAGAGCGCATACCAGCGCCCGCAGATCGTGCGCGCGTTGTACGCGGCGGCCGAGGCGCTGGATCGTAGCGAGCGCTTCGAGCGGCGCAAGGCCCAGCTTCCAGCCAAGACCGGCGAGCCGTGGTTGGAGGAAGAAGACCGCAGGTTGCTCGCCGCATTCGACGCCGGCGGCGCGCTCGCGGAACTCGCGGCCGCGCACCAGCGCACGCAGACGGGAATCCGCGCCCGGCTGGTGAAGTACGGCCGCCTCGCGGCCTGAACGTCGAAGGCGGGCGGCGTCCGGACGCCGCTTGCCCTTCCCTTTAGAATAGCGGACCCATGAAAAGCGCCGACATCCGCAGCAGTTTTCTCGAGTACTTCAAATCCAAGGGGCATGCCGTCGTTGCCTCGAGCCCGCTGGTGCCGAACAACGATCCGACGCTGCTGTTCGTCAATTCGGGCATGGTGCAGTTCAAGGACGTGTTCCTCGGCAAGGACAAGCGTGCGTATGCGCGCGCCACCACCTCGCAGCGCTGCGTGCGCGCCGGTGGCAAGCACAACGACCTGGAAAATGTCGGCTACACCGCGCGCCACCACACGTTCTTCGAGATGCTGGGCAATTTCTCGTTCGGCGATTACTTCAAGCAGGATGCGATCCGCTACGCCTGGGAACTTCTTACGCAGGTATACAAGCTGCCGGCCGACAAGCTGTGGGTGACGGTGTACCAGACCGACGATGAGGCCTACGAACTGTGGGCGAAGGACATCGGCGTGCCGCCCGAGCGGATCGTGCGCGTCGGCGACAGGCCGGGCGGGCAGAAATACCAGTCGGACAATTTCTGGCAGATGGCCGACACCGGCCCCTGCGGGCCGTGCAGCGAGATCTTCTACGACCACGGACCGGGTATCGCCGGCGGCCCACCGGGATCGGCGGACGCGGACGGCGACCGCTATATCGAGATCTGGAACCTGGTGTTCATGCAATTCAACCGCGACGACAAGGGCGTGATGCATCCGCTGCCCAGGCCCTCGGTGGACACCGGCATGGGCCTGGAGCGCATCGCCGCCGTGCTGCAGCGCGTGCACTCGAATTACGAGATCGACCTGTTCCAGGACCTGATCAAGGCCGCGGCGCGCGAGACCGGGACGAAGGATCTGAAGAGCCCGTCGCTCAACGTGATCGCCGACCACATCCGTGCATGCGGCTTCCTCATCGTCGATGGCGTGATCCCCGGCAATGAAGGCCGCGGCTACGTGCTGCGCCGGATCATCCGCCGCGCGATCCGCCACGGCTACAAACTGGGCCAGAAGAAGCCGTTCTTCCACCGTGTCGTCGCCGAGCTGGACCAGGCGATGGGCGATGCCTACCCCGAGCTGCGCGCCGCGAAGGAGCGGGTGGTGCAGGTTCTGAAGGTCGAGGAAGAGCGCTTCGCCGAGACGCTCGAGAACGGCATGCAGGTGCTGGAGGGCGCGCTCGCTTCGGGCGATCGGCTGCTCGACGGCGAAACCGCGTTCAAGCTCTACGATACCTTCGGCTTCCCCGTGGACCTCACCGCAGATATCCTGCGGGAGCGCGGCGTGCAACTGGATATGGCCGGTTTCGAGGCGGCCATGCAAGCCCAGCGCGAGCGCGCGCGCGCTGCCTCGAAGTTCTCGATGGCGGCGGGTCTGGACTACTCCGGCACCAGGACCGAGTTCCGCGGCTACGATACGCTCACACTGAAGAGCAGGGTCATTGCGCTGTATCGCGAAGGCGCGCAGGTGCAAGCGCTGAGTGCGGGGGAGTCGGGCGTGGTGGTGCTCGACAAGACCCCGTTCTATGCCGAGTCCGGCGGCCAGGTCGGCGATCGCGGCGAAATTTCCGCCGCGGGCGGAACCTTCGCCGTCGAGGACACGCAGAAAATCCAAGCCGACGTATTCGGCCACCACGGCACGGTCAAGGCCGGCGCGATCAGGGCCGGGGACGAAGTGACTTCACAGGTGGACACTGTGTCGCGCGCGCGCGCCGCGTGGAACCACTCGGCCACGCATCTGATGCATGCCGCGCTGCGTTCGGTGCTCGGCAAGCACGTCCAGCAAAAGGGATCGCTGGTCGATTTCCAGCGCACGCGCTTCGACTTCTCGCACAACGCTGCAATGAGCGGCGAGGAGATTCGCCGCGTCGAGACGCTGGTGAACGACGCGATCCGGCGCAACCACGAGGTCTCCGCGAAGGTCATGAAGTACGACGATGCGATCAAGGCCGGCGCGATGGCGCTATTCGGCGAGAAATACGGCGATGAGGTGCGCGTAATCGGCATGGGTGATTTCTCGACCGAGCTTTGCGGCGGCACGCATGTGCGCCGCACCGGTGACATCGGCTTGTTCAAGATCGTCTCGGAAGGCGGCGTTGCGGCCGGTATCCGGCGTGTCGAGGCGGTGACCGCCGCCGGCGCCCTTGCATGGGTGCAGGACAACGAAGCGAGGCTCGACGAGGCTGCGAATGCGTTGAAGACGCAGCCGCAGGACGTTTCGCAAAAAATCGCGCAGGTGCTCGACCACGTAAAGGCGCTGGAAAAGGAAATCTCGCGCCTCAAGTTGAAACTCGCCGGCTCGCAGGGCGATGACCTCGCGTCGAAGGCGGTGGACGTGAAGGGCGCGAAAGTCCTCGCCGCCACGCTCGAAGGCGCCGATGCAAAGGCATTGCGCGAGACCATGGACAAGCTGAAGGACCGGCTGAAAAGCGCAGCCATCGTGCTCGGTGCGGTGAACGGTGGCAAGGTCGCGCTGATCGCCGGGGTCACCGCCGATCTGACGGCTAGGGTCAAGGCGGGCGAACTGGTCAATTTCGTCGCCCAGCAGGTGGGAGGCAAGGGCGGCGGGCGCCCGGACATGGCGCAAGCGGGCGGCACCGAGCCGGCGAAGCTCGCGGCCGCGCTGGCAACGGTCAAGGACTGGGTTGGCGAGCGAGTTTAGGTTCTGATCGCGTGGCTCGGCATCCCTTCGGTTTCGGCGCTCGCGCACCGTGGCTGGAGCGAGTACGACTCCGACAAGTTGCTCAGGCTTTCGGGCAAGATACCTGAGCCGGTCTAGAACCCGATTCGCTGTTTTCTGGCGTTGCGCGGGTCCTGGATGTCTTCCGGCCGGAGTTCGGCGCGACCGGCCAGCTTGGCGTTGCCGAACCCCGATTGGAGCGCACGGCGCATTTCGCGGGGGGACAGGCTCGAGAGCTTTTCGAGCACCGGCTCACCCGGTACCTCGGGAAAGCGCCGGCCCCAATCGTGCGCCTGCCGGATCTCGGCGTAGATGTTCTGCGCGATCCGCACCGCGCCTTGCGCATCCGGTGCCTCGATTTCGTACACGTTCATGCGGTTGAGGATAGGCTCCGGGATCAGCGTAGCGTCGTTCGCGGTGGCGAACCATACGGCGCCCGAGGCGTCGATCGGCAGGTCGACGAATTCGTCGACGAAGTGCGTCGCGGTGTCGCCTTCGAGCAACGCGTAGAGCGCGCCGAGCGGGTCGTAATGCCCCTCGGCCGAGGCCTTGTCGATCTCGTCTATCACCATTACCGGATTGGCGTAGTCGCCGTTGAGGAAGGTTTCGAACACCTTGCCCGGCTTGGCGTTCTTCCACTGCGACGACGCACCCGACAGGATCCAGCCGGCGGTGAGCGAACTCATCGGCACAAAGCCGTAGCCCGTGCCGATCAACTCGGCGATGCGGCGCACGAAATGCGTTTTGCCGATACCGGGTTCGCCGAGCAGCAGCATCGGCGGGAGTTCGATGCCGTCATTCGAGTCGATGCACAGCGCGAGGTGCTTGCGGACATCCTCGATCGCCTCGGCGAAATTGGGCAGGTCTTCGGCAAGTTCCGCCATGTCGGGCATCGCCGAGGGTTTGACCGTGAAGCGCTGGCCGCCGATGCGCAGCATTTTCTCGTAGACGGCGCGCAGGGCTTCGTTGGCGCCGGGGGCGAGGTCGGCAAGGGCCCTTTCGACCCCGGCGACCGCGTAAACGTCGCGGAATCCCGCTATCGGGATTGCCAGTGGTGCTGTGACGGATGCTGACATTTGTTGCCTCCTTGTTCGAGCCAGCCATGGAAAAGCTAGCACGACGCCTACTTTCAAGCAACACTCATACCAACGAGCATCGGCGCGCTTGCGTTGACCTTGAACCCGCTGCCGGTGGGAGTCGGGTTGCCCGAGTGCTGATCGGCCGCATATAGTCGGCGATTGCTGATGTTTGGAGGGGCCATGACCTCGGCGAGTTTCCGGCCGGAAATCACAGCGGAGGTATTCAACGGCCGCAGCGACGACCACCTGCCGGAACTGGTCGGAATTCGGATCCCGGCGGTCACACCCGAGGGCCTCGAAAGCCGGCTCGAAGTGCGCAAGGACCTGATGGCGCCGGACGGTTTTTTACACGCTGCGACGGTGATCGCGCTCGCGGACACCAGTTGCGGATATGGCACGGTGGCGAATCTCCCACAGGGCGCAGCCCGCTTTACCACCATCGAGCTGAAGGCCAATTTCCTCGGCACGCTGCGCAAGGGCGCGATCTTCTGCCGCGCTACTCCGGTGCATCTGGGGCGCACCACCCACGTGCGCGACGCGATGGTGACCGACCAAGCCAGCGGCAAGAGCATCGCTCTTTTCCGTTGCACCCAGATAGTGCTTTGGCCCAAGGCCTGAACCCGGAGCCCGGGCTTGCGCACCGCACAGCAAGCGTGCTTCAATCGATACCGGAGCAATTGATGTCCCGCACGTTCGGCCAGTTGTTTTTCTTCTTCCCGCGCCCGCTGGCGGAGGGGATCGTCTAGGCACGCAAAGGACACCCGAAAAAACCGCCAGCGCCGCAATGCCTGGCGGTTTTTTTTACCCCGATCCGGAGAGTTTCATGACCAAGACCGCTGACAGCTTCCCCGCGCAAGCGCCGCTCGACCGTACATCGCTGACCGATGACCAAAGAATCCAGGACATCGTGCCGCTGCCGCCACCGGAAAATCTGATCCGCTTTTTTCCGATCCAGGGCACGATGGTCGAGACCCTGATCGCGCAAACGCGCCGCGAACTGAAGAAGATCCTGCACGGCCAATCCGACCGGCTGCTGGTGGTGATGGGCCCGTGCTCGATCCACGATCCGGCTGCGGCGGTCGACTACGCGCGCCGCCTCGCCGTCGAACGGATACGGCTGACCGCCGAACTCGAGATCGTGATGCGCGTGTACTTCGAAAAGCCGCGCACCACCGTGGGCTGGAAGGGGCTGATCAACGATCCGTACCTCGATGGCAGCTACCGTATCAATGAGGGCTTGCGCATCGCGCGCGACCTGCTGGTGAAGGTCAACGAGCAGGGCGTGCCGGCGGGCTCCGAGTTTCTCGACGTCATCTCGCCGCAGTACATCGGCGACCTGATTAGCTGGGGCGCGATCGGCGCGCGCACCACCGAGTCGCAGGTGCACCGCGAGCTGGCATCCGGCCTGTCGGCGCCGATCGGCTTCAAGAACGGCACCGATGGTAACGTCCGCATCGCGGTGGAGGCAATTCTCGCCGCGCAGCAGCGCCACCATTTTCTGTCGGTCCACAAGAACGGGCAGGTGGCCATCGTAACCACCCGAGGCAACGACGACTGCCACATCATCCTGCGCGGGGGCCGCAAGCCGAATTACGATGCGCAAAGCGTGGCGGCAGCGGCTGCGGAACTCGAAAAGGAAGAGCTGCCCGCGCGGTTGATGATCGACTGCTCCCACGCCAATGCCGCCAAGCAGTTCAAGCGCCAGGCCGAAGTCGCGCGCGCCGTTGGCGAGCAGATCGCCGCAGGCGAGCAGCGCATCGTCGGGGTGATGGTGGAAAGCAACCTCGTGGAAGGCCGCCAGGAACTGCGCAAGCCGCTCGCCTATGGCCAAAGCATCACCGATCCGTGCCTGGGCTGGGACGACAGCGTGAGGCTGCTCGAGGGGTTCGCGGAGGCAGTGCGCAAGCGCCGCGGGTTGCGCAGGAAGAAGCCGGCCTGAACACAAGCCGATACGGGCCGGGCCGGACCGCATGGAATTCTCGCTCGCAACGGTGGCGCTGGCTTCGCTGATCGTCGTCTCCGCCTATGTCGCGTTTGGCCTGACCGGTTTCGGCTCGACCGTGATTGCGCTGCCGCTGTTCGCGCAGGTGATGCCGCTCAAGTTCGCGGTGCCGCTGCTGATGCTGCTCGATCTAGTGGCGACGTTCGGTTTCGGGATGCGTTTTCGCAGAGGCATCCGGTTCGACGAGTTTGCCTGGCTGGTGCCGTTCCTGCTCGGCGGAATGGCGCTGGGCCTCACCGTGCTGATCCGGGTTCCCGAGCGTCCCCTGCTCGCGGTGCTGGGCGCGTTCGTGCTGGCATACGCCGCGTACGGCATCACGCGACGCGGTGCGCCGATGCGCCTTGCGCGCGCATGGTGCGTGCCCGTCGGCCTCGCTGGCGGCGCGTTTTCGGCGCTGTTCGGTACCGGCGGGGTGCTGCTCGCGGCCTACAACGCCGGCCGGTTGCGGGACAAGGACCAGCTGCGCGCGACCAACGCCGCCGGCATCATGTTTACTTCACTGGTGCGCGTGGTCCTGTTCGGAGCGACCGGCCTGCTTGCGCAGGACCACCTGCTGCTGATGGCCGGCTGTCTGGTTCCGGCAATGTTCGCGGGGATCCTGGTCGGCAGCCGCCTGCACACAATGGTGCCGGCGGCAACCGTCGTACGCGCGCTGTACGGCATCCTGATCGTTTCCGGCTCGGCGCTGCTCGCCCGCGCCTGGGGCTGAGGCGCAACGGCTCGACGCGGCCTCGCTCCGTATAATCGTTTCCGATCCGTGCCCTTCGATTCCACCCTGACCGACCAAGCCGCGCGCGCGCGACGCTGGTTCTATGCCGCGCTCGCAGCGACGCTCGCGTTCCGCGCCTGGCTTGCCTGGGCCACGCCCATCACCGGCGACGAGGCGTATTTCCTCGCCTGGGGCCGGCATCCGGATTGGGGGTTTTACGACCATCCGCCGATGGTGGGATGGTGGCTCGCGCTGCTGCTGCGCATCTCCGATGCCGCATGGGTGGTGAGGCTGCCGGCGCTGCTGTTGCCGCCCGCGCTCGCGCTGCTCGCGCGGCCGGCGCTGCGCGCATGGTTCGGTGCACGGCCGGCGCAAGCCGACTATGCCGGCGTGCTGTTGCTGCTTGCGCCGCTCAGCGTCTGGAACGTCCTGATCACCACCGATACGCCGCTCACCCTGTTCGCGTTCGCATCGCTGTTGTTGTATGCGCGCGCCGTGCAGACCGACCGCGCGGAAATCTATCTCGCCGCCGGCGCGTGCCTCGGCCTGGCGTTCCTTTCAAAATACTTCGCAGTGCTGCTGGGTTTCGGCTTTCTCGCCTGGACGGTGCTTTCCCCGGACGTGCGGGGGCGCTGGAAGGGGCTCGGCCTCGCGCTGCTCGCGGCGCTGCCTTTCGGCCTGGTCAACGCGTGGTGGAATTACCAGGCGTGCTGGTCGAACGTGATGTTCAACGCGATCAATCGTCATGAAGGCGCGCAGATTTCGTGGCGCACGCCGGCGCTGTTCGCGGCGACCATGGTCTACTTGTTTGCGCCGTTCGCCTGGTACGCATGGAAAAGGCGCGGCGCGCTGCTCACCGAATTGTTCGAACCCGAACGCCGCGTGCTGCACTTCGCCTGGCTCGCGTCGCTGGCGGTGTTTGCGCTGCTGGCCCCGGTCAAGTCCATCGGCCTGCACTGGCTGCAGTCGTTCGTTCCGGCGGTGGTGCTGGGCGCGGCGTTGTTCCTCGAGCGCGCCGAGTTGGAGCGCTGCGTGCGCTTTTTCGCCGTACTCGCCGCATTGCACGTCGCGCTCGCGGCTGGCGTCGCGGTGACGCCGCTCGAGCGCTGGAGCGGGGCGCGGATCTATGACGGGCTGGTCTACCTCGCCGAGGCGCCGCAACTGCTGCGTCTGCTCGCGCCGTACGCGCAACGCTACCAGCTCGCCGCCGACGGCTATTCGGCGGCCTCCATCCTCGCCTACCACGCGCGCCGCGAGGTGCCGGTGTTCGGCCCCGGCTCGTCGCACGCGCGGCACGACGACATCCTGACCGACTGGCGCGCCTATGCCGGGCGCGATCTGATGATCCTGCGCAAGACCCTGCCGCCGCGCGACGAATACGCGCCGTATTTCCGCTCGATCGAGCTGCGCACGATCGAGCTGCGCGGCGTGACCTTCCACCTCGTGCTCGGCGACGGTTTCGACTACCAGGCCTATCGCGCGCGCGTGCTCGCCCAGGTGAGCGAGCGCTGGTATCGCATCCCGGCTGCGTTGCCGATCGGCCGCTGCTATTTCTGCGAACGCTACTTTCCAGACTCTGCGTGCGGCCGATGAGCGCCGTTCGCGACTACTTTCAGCTGGCGCGCCCGCATCACTGGGTGAAGAATGCGTTCGTCCTGACGGGTCTGCTGTTCGGGCACGTCGCGGGTGACCCTGCGCGCGTCGCCGCGGCGCTGGCGGTGACTGCGGCGTTCTGCCTGGTTTCGAGCGCGGTGTATGCGCTGAACGATGTGTTCGACCGGGACAGCGACCGAGCGCACCCGGACAAGGCGGGTCGTCCGGTCGCGCGCGGCGCAATTTCTCCGCGCGCCGCGCTGGCGTTCGCCGCGCTGCTCACATGTGCGGGGCTTGCGCTCGGCGCATGGGCCGGCCCGCGGGCCGCGGCGATCCTCGCGGCCTACGCGGCGGTAAACGTGGCTTACTCGATGGGACTGAAGCGGGTCCCGGTGCTGGACGTGGCGGTGATCGCCGCCGGCTTCCTGCTGCGAATTCTCGCCGGCACCGCCGGCATCGGCATCGAGCCTTCGCGCTGGCTGTTCGCCTGTGCGTTGCTGCTCACGCTGTTTCTGGGGTTTGCCAAGCGGCGCGCGGAGCTGGCGCAGTTCGTCGATGAGGCCGCCGACCGCCGCGCCGTGCTCGGGGTGTACTCGCTGCGCTTTCTCGATGGCGCGGTGCTGTTCTGCGCGGGCGGACTGCTGGCTGCCTACGCGATGTACACCATCGATCCCGGTACCGCCGAGCTGCACGGCACGGACCTCCTGCCGACACTGCCGTTCGTGGCGCTCGGCACCTTCCGGACCCTGCACCGGCTGCATTTCCGCGGCGGGGGCGGCGACCCGACGCTGGAGCTGTTGCGCGACCCCTGGATGCTGGTCGCCGCCGCGGGATGGGTGGCAAGCGTGGTTTGGCTGGTCGCCTAGGGTTTGGCACAATGCGAAGCATGGCCGAACCCCAAGATCATCTGGCCCACCTCGATCACCGCGGCGACGCCACCGGGTTCTCGGGGCAGATCCACGCCCTGATTCCCAAATGCAAGCTGATCGAGAATTTCTCGACTGCCGAGGTGCGGCTGCTGTCGCACTTCATGAATGTCTACAACGCCGAGCGCGGGGCGGAGATCATCCACGAAGGCGACGGCGGCGATTTCATGATGCTGATACTCGAAGGCAAGGTCGAGGTGGTCAAACAGGACCGCTGGAACCGGCCGCAGGTGCTCGCGCTCGTCGACGCCGGCAGCACCCTCGGCGAGATGTCGATGATCGACGGAGAGCCGCGCTTCGCGACCTGCATCGCGGTGGAGCCGACCACGGTCGCGGTGCTCGACCGCGAGAACCTCGCGCGCATCATCGTCGAGCAGCCGATGCTCGGCGCGAAAGTCCTGATGGAGCTGGTGCTGATGCTGTCGCAGCGCCTGCGCACGACCAGCTCGCGGCTGGTGCAGCTGCTCGACGAGCAGACGGAGCGGGCGGCGAACACCGCCCTTTAGCGAAGTAAGCTGCATCCGGTTCGCGCGACTAAACGTAGTTCCCGTCAATCACAAGGAAATCGCATGCACGCCACGCTGCCGCTGATGCAGCAGTTCGGCTTTCCCGCGGTGGGCCGCGCGCGGCTCGAGACGCTGCAGGTCAACCTCGGCTACAAGTGCAACCAGAGCTGCCTGCACTGCCACGTCAACGCCGGACCGAACCGCACCGAGATGATGGAGCGAAGCACCGTCATCGACGTGCTTGCGTTCATCGAGGTGGCCGGGATCAAGCAGCTCGACGTAACGGGCGGCGCGCCCGAACTCAACCCGTATTTCCGCGAACTGGTGGAACGCGCGCGCGCCCTCGGCGTGAACGTGATCGACCGCTGCAACCTGACCATCCTCGAGGAACCGGGCCAGGAGGATCTGGCCGGATTCCTCGCCCGCAACCGCGTCGTGGTCACCGCCTCGCTGCCCTGCTATCTCGAGGACAACGTCGACCGGCAGCGTGGCAAGGGCGTGTTCGACAAGAGCATCCGCGGGCTCGCGCGGCTCAACGCGCTCGGCTACGGCATGCCCTGCAGCCCGCTGACGCTCAACCTGGTGTACAACCCGCAGGGCCCGTCGCTGCCGCCCGGGCAGGCCGAACTCGAGGCCGCCTACAAGCGCCATCTCGGAGAGTGCTTCGGGGTGAGCTTCAACCGCCTGTACACGCTCGCCAACATGCCGATCCAGCGCTTCGGCAGTACGCTGGTCTCGCAGGGAAAGTTCAACGCCTACATGACGCTGCTGCGCGGCGCGCACCGCGACGAAAATCTCGAAGGCGTGATGTGCCGGACGCTCGTCTCGGTGGACTGGATGGGCTACGTCTACGATTGCGATTTCAATCAGATGCTTGGCCTGCCGCTCGTCGTCGAGGGCCGCCGGCGCGCGCACCTCTCCGATCTGATCGGGCGGGACCTTACGGGCAACCCGATCGCCGTGCGTGACCACTGCTACGGCTGCACCGCCGGGCAGGGTTCGAGCTGCGGCGGGGCGCTCGATGGTTGAGCAAGGACGGCGCGGCCGCAGCTGCCCGATCGGCTATCGCTATGCCGCGGCCGCGCTGCGCTCGGCCGCGGCGTTCGAGACTGAAACGCTTTATGTCGTCGGTGGCCTGTACGGAAATCGCTACGCGCTCGAAACCGTGCTCGAAGCGTTCGGCGCAGAGCGGGGCGAGTGCGCCCTCTTGTTCAACGGCGATTTCCACTGGTTCGACAGTGATTCCGCGGACTTCGTGCGCGTAAACCGGGGGGTGCTGCAACATCGCGCGATCCGCGGCAACGTCGAGACGGAACTTGCCAGCCCGTCGGCGGCGGCCGGTTGCGGCTGCGGCTATCCCGAATGGGTCGGCGATGCGGAAGTCGAGCGCTCGAACCGCATCCTCGAGCGCTTGCGCGAGACCGCGCTCAGTCTACCCGCAGAACTCGCGTTGCTCGCCGCGCTGCCGATGTTCGCCGTCGCGCAGATCGGCGGCGTGCGTGTAGCGGCGGTGCACGGAGACGCGACCTCGCTTGCCGGATGGGAATTTTCCCAGGAGCGGCTCGGCACGCCCGCCGGTCTTGCCGCAGCGAACGCGGCGTTTGCTGCCGCCGCGGTGCGCGTATTCGCCTCCAGCCACACCTGCCTGCCGGTCCTGCAATCGTTCGAGACTGCGTCCGGGCCGTGCGCGATCGTGAACAATGGCGCCGCCGGCATGCCGAACTTCCGCGCTACGCGCTACGGTCTGGCCACGCGCATCTCGGTCCGGCCGACGCGCGCCGCGGGCGCCTACGGCACGCGCATCGGCGGCCTGTACGTGGACGCGCTACCGCTCGATTTCGACGCCGCGGCCTGGGCCGCGCATTTCCTCGCGCACTGGCCCGCGGGGTCGGACGCGCACACCTCGTACTTCAGCCGGATCGCCGACGGGCCGCGCTATGAGCCGCGCCAGGCGCTGCGCCTGAGCCAGCCGTTGCGGGCGGCGGCGCAGTAAGGCGCGCAGCCACCCGCGCCGACCAAGCGCGCAGGGAAAGAATAATGAGCAAGTCCAGGCTACTCGTCGTCGCGGTCATCGTCGCGCTGGTCGCCGCATTTTTTGCTTTCGACCTCGCGCAATACCTGCGGCTCGAATTCTTCAAGCAGCAGCAGGCCTCGATCGACACCTACTATCACGCCAGGCCGCTGCAGGCCGCTGCCATCTATTTCCTCGTGTACATCGCGGTCACCGCGCTGTCGCTCCCGGGGGCGGCGATCATGACGCTGGTCGGCGGCGCCGTGTTCGGCCTGGGCTGGGGCACGCTGCTGGTGTCGTTCGCTTCGCCGGTCGGCGCCACGCTCGCCTTCCTTGCCAGCAGGTTACTGCTGCGCGACTGGGTGCAGCAGCGGTTCGGCGCGAATCTGCGTGCGATCAACACCGGAATCGAAAAGGAGGGCGGGTTCTATCTGTTCACGCTGCGTCTGGTGCCCGCGTTTCCGTTTTTCGCCATCAACCTGCTGATGGGCCTCACGCCGCTCAGAACCTGGACCTTTTACTGGGTAAGCCAGCTTGGCATGTTCGCCGGAACGGTGGTGTACGTGAACGCAGGCACCGAACTGGCGAAAATCGAGTCGTTGCGCGGCATCCTCTCGCCGGGGCTGCTCGGCGCGTTCGTGCTGCTCGGCATCTTCCCGCTGATCGCGAAAAAGTTGGTCGACCTGGTCAAGGCGCGCCGCGTCTACGCGCGCTGGACCAGACCGCGGCGATTCGAGCGCAACCTGGTGGTGATCGGCGCGGGATCGGGCGGACTGGTGACCGCGCTCATCGCTGCCGCGGTGAAGGCCAAGGTGACCCTGATCGAGAAGCACAAGATGGGCGGCGACTGCCTCAATACGGGCTGCGTGCCCTCCAAGGCGCTGATCCGCTCGGCCAAGTTCGTCGCGCAGGCGAAACGCGCGCGGGATCTCGGCATGAAGTCGGTCGCGGTGGAGTTCGATTTCGCCGACGTGATGGAGCGTGTGCAGCGCGTGGTGAAAACCGTCGAGCCGCACGATTCGGCCGAGCGCTACACCGGGCTCGGGGTCGAATGCATCGAGGGCGAGGCGAAGATCGTCTCGCCCTGGGAGGTCGAAGTGAGGAAAGCGGACGGCTCTGCCCGGCGCATCACCACCCGCGCCATCGCCATTGCCGCCGGGGCCCGGCCGTTCGTGCCGCCGATTCCCGGCATCGAGCGGATGAACTACCTCACCTCCGAGAACCTCTGGGACATCCGCACGCTTCCCGCGCGCCTGGTGGTGCTGGGCGGCGGGCCGATCGGCTCGGAACTGGCCCAGGCCTTCGCGCGCCTGGGCTCGAAGGTCACGCAGGTGGAGATGCTGCCGCGCATCCTGATCCGCGAGGACCCGGATATCTCCGCGCTGGTGATGCAGAAATTCGTCGCCGAGGGCGTGGACGTACGCGTCGATCACAAAGCGAAGGAATTCCGCATCGAGAACGGACACAAGCTGTTGATCTGCGAGCATCAGGGCGCGGATGTGCGCATCGAGTTCGACCAGCTGCTGTGCGCCGTCGGGCGCATCGCCAACACCAAGGGCTACGGCCTGGAAGAACTGGGCATCCCGGTCAGCAAGGCGCGCACGGTGGAGACCAACGAGTACCTGCAGACGGTCTACCCGAACATCTACGCCTGCGGCGACGTCGCCGGGCCTTACCAGTTCACCCACACCGCTGCCCACCAGGCGTGGTATGCGGCGGTGAACGCGCTGTTCGGAACCTTCAGGAAGTTCCGCGCGGACTACTCGGTGATCCCCTGGGCGACGTTCACCGACCCGGAAGTCGCGCGCGTGGGGCTGAACGAAACCGAGGCGAAGGAAAAAGGCATTGCCTACGAGGTGTCGCGCTACGGCATCGAGGATCTCGACCGCGCGATCGCGGACGAGGACGCGCACGGCGTCGTCAAGGTGCTGAGCGTGCCGGGCAAGGACCGGATTCTCGGCGTGACCATCGCCGGCGAGCATGCCGGAGACCTGATCGCGGAGTTCGTCACCGCGATGCGGCATGGCCTGGGGCTGAACAAGATCCTCGGCACCATCCACATCTACCCCACGCTCGCGGAAGCGAACAAGTACGCCGCCGGGGTGTGGAAGAAGGCGCACGCGCCGCAAGGTCTGTTGCGGCGCATCGAGCAATTCCACGGCTGGATGAGGGGTTGAACATGAAACGACTGATCGCCTTGCTGTTTGCGTTTCTGGCCGCGCCTGCCTTCTCGCAGGGCTTCGACCACAGCCATGCGGCCTGGGACGCCCTGCTCAAGAAAAACGTCGTGCTGATCCAGGGCGGCAAAGCCTCGCAGATGCGCTACGCCGAGATGGCCAAGGACCGTGCTGCGCTCAAAGCCTATCTCGATACGCTTTCGAAGGTCGGCGAAGCCGAGTTCAAGGGCTGGAGCAAGCCGCAGCAGATGGCTTTCCTGATCAACGGCTACAACGCGTTCATGGTCGAGAAGATCCTGACGCGCTATCCGGACATCAAATCGGTATGGGATTTCGGCAAGGTGTTCGGCAACCCATTCAAGGACGAATTCTTCTCGCTGTTCGGGCGCAAGTTCACGCTCGATGCGATCGAGCACGAGACGCTGCGCAAGCCGGGCGCCTACGACGAGCCGCGCGTGCACTACGCGGTGAACTGCGCCTCCGTCGGCTGCCCGATGCTGCGCGAGGAGGCGTACGCTGCCGAGCGGCTCGACCGGCAGCTTGAAGAGCAGACGGTGCGGTTCCTGTCGGACCGTTCGCGCAACCGCTACAACGCGGAAAACGCCCGCCTGGAGGTCTCGATGATCTTCAACTGGTTCAAGCAGGACTGGTCGAGCGGCTACAAGGGTTTCGACGGCAAGTCGGCCGCCATCACGTCGCGCGAGCAGTATTTCGGACGCTACGCGAAGCTGTTCGCCGACAACGCCGAACAGCAGAAAATCATCTCCGAGGGCAAGGCGCCGATCTCCAACCTGGACTACGATTGGAGCCTTAACGATCTGCGGAAATAACGCTGCGTGAGGCTGTCGATCGTCGTTCCGGTCTTGAACGAAGCTGAACGCGTCGAGGGCCATCTCGCCGCGCTTGCGCCGTTGCGCGCGCGCGGCGCCGAAGTGATCGTGGTTGACGGCGGAAGCGAGGATGCGACATTGGCGCTTGCGGCGCCGCTCGCAGATTTGCTGCTCGAGGCGCGGCGCGGGCGCGCCGCGCAGATGAATGCCGGGGCACGCGCCGCGCAAGGCGACGCGATCCTGTTCCTGCACGCCGACACCCTGCTTCCGGCCTCGGCGGATCGGCTGGTCGCGCGCGCGCTCGAGCGTGCGCACTGGGGCCGCTTCGACGTGCGCATCGACGCCCGCCACCCGCTGCTCGCACTGGTGGCCCGCATGATGAACCTGCGCTCGCGGATTTCGGGCATCGCGACCGGCGACCAGGCAATGTTCATGCGGCGAGCGGCGTTCGAAGCGGCCGAGGGGTTTCCGCAGATCGCGCTGATGGAGGACGTCGCGCTCAGCACGCGCTTGAAACGCATCGGCCGGCCGGCCTGCCTCTCCGAACGCGTCGT
Organism: Burkholderiales bacterium; assembly: GCA_017880775.1. GTDB lineage: Bacteria > Pseudomonadota > Gammaproteobacteria > Burkholderiales > SG8-39 > JADGRQ01. The sequence goes on from JADGRQ010000002.1 coordinate 106,799, forward strand.
CACATCGGGCAGGCGCTGGGAGGGGCGCGGCGTGCTGCGCACCATCGTGCTGATGTGGCGATTGCGGTTCGCGTACTGGCGCGGCGCCGATCCGGTCGAACTCGAGCGCCGGTATCGCCAGCCGACGTGAACGGCACCCTGGTCATCGTGTTTGCGCGCGCGCCTCTTCCCGGGAGGACGAAGACGCGCCTCATTCCGGCGCTCGGCGCTGCCGGCGCGGCGCGGCTGCAGGCGCGGCTCACGCGCCGGACGCTCGATACTGCGCGTGCCGCGCGACCCGCGCGCGTCGAGCTGCACGGAGACGGCAGGGTATGCAACCTCCACGTGCCGCAGCGCAGGCAACTCGGCCGCGATCTCGGCGAGCGCATGCATCGCTCGCTCGCAACCGGTTTGCGCAGATTTGCGCGCGTGGTGCTGATCGGATCGGATTGCCCGGCGCTGCGTGCGCGCGACCTGCGGCGTGCCGTGCGCTGGCTCGCCGCGGGGGCGGATGCGGTGTTCGCTCCCGCCGAGGACGGCGGCTATGCGCTGATTGCCGTGCGGCGCACTCCGGCAGGCCTGTTCGACGGTGTGCGCTGGGGTACCGGCACGGTGATGGACGAGACCAGAGCGAGAATGAAGCGGCTGGGGTGGCGTTGGCGGGAGCTCGCGCCGGTATGGGACGTCGACCGCCCGGAGGATTACCGGCGCCTGGTCGCGTCCGGGCTGATGATCAGGCGCCGCGCGTGAATCGCCGTGTGTTTCTTTCGCTCGGCGGCGCGAGCCTGTTGATGCCGGGCCTCCTCTGCGCGCAGTCGAGCATCGAAGTAGCGCGCTTCTCCGCGCTGCGCGCCGGTGAGCCGCTGCCCGCCTGGCTCGCACCGCATGTTTTCGACAACCAGCCGAAGCACACGCAGTTCTCGCTGGTGGAGGACGAAGGGCGGGTCGCGCTGCGCGCCGAAGCGCGCGCTTCGGCCTCGGGTCTGATCCGCGAGATGCGCGTGGACCCGAAAACGCACCCGATCCTCGCCTGGCGCTGGAAGGTAATGAATCTCATCGCCAAATCGGATCTCTCGACCAGGCGGGGCGACGATTTTCCGGCGCGCCTGTATGTGACCTTCGAACTCGACCTCGACAACGTTCCGCCGGGCGAGCGCCTGAAGCTTCGAATGGCGCGCTTGCTGTACGGGCCGAAACTGCCGCTTGCCGCGCTGTGCTACATCTGGGACACGAAGGCCCCGGTCGGGACGATGGCGCCCAATGCCTACACCGACCGGGTGCGCATGGTGGTGGTGGAAAGCGGCCCCGCGCGCCTCGGCCGCTGGGTCGATTACGAGCGCGACGTGATCGCCGATTACCGGAAGGCTTTTGCGGCAGAACCCGCCGCCGTAAACGGCATTATTTTCTCGAGCGATACCGACAATACCGGCGAAAGCACGATCGCCTATTTCGGCGACACCGAATTCAGACCGCGCCCGCCTTCCTGAGCAGTTCCCGCGAGCAGCACGAGCAAGGCGCATGCAAGCCGGACTGACGCAGATGCAAGCGGGCGGGAACAGCGCATGGATCGGCGGCGCCGGAGTGAATGACCATGTTAGACTTTGTCCAGTTGCCGGGCCGCGCGCTTGGGCCCTCCGTGCAGCGTCGTTGGAGGAGACAAAATGAAAATCAAAGGTCCGAAGGAGTTCTGGGCGGGGCTGATGTTCATTGTCTTCGGCTTGGCGTTCGTCGCCGGTGCCGTTGGAACTCCCGATTTTATCGACCGGATCTATGGCGCAAAGCTGTTGCACGGCTACCAAATCGGGAGCGCCGTGCGCATGGGTCCGGCGTATTTTCCGATGGTGCTCGGCGGCCTCCTGGCGCTGCTCGGGGCGTTCGTCCTGGTCGAGTCGCTCGTGGTGGACGGGGAGAAGGTGGCGCGTTTTTATTTCCGGCCGATACTGTTCATCGTCGCAGCCAACCTCGCGTTCGCCTACCTGCTCAAGCCGCTCGGGCTGGTTCTGTCGCTCGTCGCGCTGGTGTTCGTCAGCGCGTTCGGCGGCCATGAGTTCAAGTTCAAGGAAGTGGCGATTCTCACCGTCGTCATGATCATCATGTCGGTGGGCGTGTTCGTGAAGGCGCTTATGCTGCCCTTCCCGATCTGGCCCGATCCGGACGAAATGCGGCGCTCGCTCGGCATGGCGCGGGTAGTCGAGCACACCGAAAGCGTCCCCGCTCCGCAGGACACCGCGCCCGAAGGCGCAAAGAAAAAATAGGAGCGCGCCATGGAACTCGTCAACAACCTGATCCTCGGCTTCGGCGTCGCGGTCGCGCCGTTCAACCTGCTGATGTGCCTGGTCGGCGTGTTTCTCGGCACGCTGATCGGGGTACTTCCCGGCGTGGGCCCGGTGGCGACCATTGCGATGCTTTTACCGGTGACATTCAATCTCTCGCCGGTCGCTGCGCTGATCATGCTGGCCGGCATCTACTACGGTGCGCAGTACGGCGGCTCGACCACCGCGATCCTGGTGAATATTCCTGGCGAGTCTTCCTCGGTGGTCACCTGCCTGGACGGCTACCAGATGGCGCGCCAGGGACGCGCGGGCCCCGCGCTCGCCGTGGCGGCGCTCGGCTCGTTCTTCGCCGGCTGCGTTTCTACCTTGATCGTAGCGGCGGCCGCCATTCCGCTCGCCGAGGTTGCGCTCAAGTTCGGTCCGTCGGAATACTTCTCGCTGATGGTGCTGGGCCTGGTGGCGGCGGTGGTGCTTGCGCACGGCTCAGTGCTGAAGGCGATCTCGATGGTGATTCTGGGGCTGCTGCTCGGCATCGTGGGAACCGACGTCAATTCGGGCGTGCTGCGCTATGCCTTCGGCATTTCTGAACTGTCCGACGGCATCGGCTTCGTGACGGTGGCGATGGGCATGTTCGGCCTCGCCGAGATCGTCATGAATCTTGAACATACCGGAGTGGCACGGGAGGTGTTCACCGGTAAGAAGCTGCACCTCTGGCCGTCGAAGGAGGACTTCAGACGGAGTATCGCTCCGGTGATACGCGGCACCCTCCTCGGTTCCGCGCTCGGCATCCTTCCGGGCGGCGGCGCGCTGCTCGCCTCCTTTGCCTCCTACACGCTGGAGAAGAAGGTCTCGAAGTACAAGCACGAATTCGGCAAGGGCGCAGTCGAGGGCGTGGCGGGGCCGGAATCGGCAAACAACGCCGGCGCGCAGACCAGCTTCATCCCGCTGCTCACGCTCGGCATCCCGTCCAACGCGGTGATGGCGCTGATGATCGGCGCGATGATGATCCAGGGCATCGCCCCGGGGCCGCAGGTGATGACCGAGAAGCCGGAGTTGTTCTGGGGGATGATCGCCTCGATGTGGGTGGGCAACCTGATGCTGATCGTATTGAACCTTCCGCTGATCGGCATCTGGGTCAAGCTGCTCACCGTGCCGTATCGCATTCTCTACCCGGCGATCCTGGTGTTCATGGCGATCGGCGTGTACAGCCTGTCGAACAGTCCGTTCGACTGCTTCCTGATGGCGCTGTTCGGTATGTTCGGCTACATCTGCGTCAAGCTCGAGTGCGAGCCAGCGCCGTTGATCCTTGGGTTCATCCTCGGGCCGCTGATGGAGGAAAACCTGCGCCGCGCGATGCTGCTGTCGCGCGGCGACCCGCTGGTGTTCTTCCAGAAGCCGATCTCGGCGGGGTTCCTGATCGCTTCCTTGATTCTGCTGGTGATCATCGCGCTGCCGGCGATCCGCAAGAGGCGCGAGGAAGCATTCGTAGAAGCGTAGCCGTGAGGCGCCTGCTTGCGGCGGCGGCACTGTTGGTCGCCGCGCCGCTCGTTGCCGCCCAAACGCCTTCGACCGGCTCAGGGCCCTCGACAGGTTGGCCGGCCAAGCCAGTCAAGCTCATCGTGCCCTACGCGGCGGGCGGCCCGGTGGACGTTTCTGCGCGAATTCTGGCGGCAAAGCTTCAGGACGCGCTCGGCCAGCCGGTGGTGGTCGAGAACAAGCCCGGCGCGGGCGGCAACCTGGGCGCCGACTTCGTCGCCAAGAGCGCGCCCGACGGCTACACGCTGGTGATGGGCGCGATCGCGACGCACGCAATCAACCCATCGCTGATGGGGACCGTTCCCTACGACCCGATCAAGGATTTCCGCCACGTCGCGCTGGTGGTGCAGGTGCCGAACGTGCTGGTGGTGAACGTCGACCTGCCGGCGAAGAGCGTGAGGGAGTTGATCGAGTACGCGAAGGCGCGGCCCGGCAAGCTCGATTTCGCCTCCGGCTCGACCGGCTCGACCGGCCACCTCGCGGGCGAGCTGTTCAAGACCATGACCGGCACTTACATGGTGCACATTCCGTACAAGGGATCGGCGCCGGCGGTGGCCGACATGCTCGCCGGGCGCGTGCACCTGATGTTCGACAACCTCGCGAGCGCGCTGCCCAACATCAAGGCGGCAAAGGTGCGCGCGCTGGCGGTGACGACGACGAAACGCTCGTCGTTCTTGCCCGAGCTGCCGACCCTCGACGAATCGGGCCTCAAGGGTTTCGACATGACGACCTGGTGGGGCGTCATGGCGCCGGCCAGGACGCCGCAGGCGGTCGTCGAGCGGCTCAACCTGGAAATCCTCAAGGCGATCGAGGCGGGCGACGTGAAGGATCTTCTGCGGGCGATGGGCTCGGAGCCGGGCGCGATCCGCACGCCCGAGCAGTTCACCGCCTTCGTGGATTCGGAGCGGGCGCTCTACGCCAGGCTCGTCAGGCAGTCCGGGGCCAAGGCGGAATAGGCGGCGTCAATCCCGCCCGGGAATACCGCGACACCGGCAAATTCGAGAATTTCGAGCATCACGGCTTACCCGCCGATGGGAGGGCGATGACCGCGCCGGAAGCGTAGAATTTGAACATCGTCGCGCTGGATAGCAGCCCATTTTGCATGATTACCAAGGCCTTAGGCCGGACATCCAGCTGCTAGTGAACTGCCCATTGATGAAGACGACGCGAAAGTGGGCACTTTGGCCGAGTCGCTGGAAAATTAAAAAATGCAACGTGGCGCCACGGGGCGCTTAGCCATGTTTCTCGAGAACCGCTTCGACAAGTTGATCAAGCTGGCATCTCAATCCAACATCCCGTTGCGATTGGAGTTGTGGAACGGCCGCCAGGTGAGCTGCTCGCCGGAGCCCACCGTCACCATCGTCATACCCACGCTGTCGGCACTGCGCTATTTCATTCCTCCGGACCTCAACAAGCTCGGCGAAGCGTTCGTGGACGGCCACATTCGCGCCGAAGGATCGATCCACGAGGTATTTCGCGTGGCTCAAGAGCTGGCGGTCCGCTTTACCGCCCAGACACATACCGGCTTTCAGCTCCTGAGGCGCCATAGCCGGAGCCGGGATCGCAAGGCCATTCAATATCACTACGACGTCTCGAACGAGTTTTATTCCCTGTTTCTCGACCGGCAGATGGTTTATTCGTGCGCTTACTACAAGAACGAGAGCGATGCTCTCGAAACCGCGCAGACACAGAAGTTGGACCACATCCTGAACAAGCTGATGCTCAAGCCCGGCGAGCGCTTTCTCGACATCGGTTGCGGTTGGGGCGCGTTGATCGTGCGCGCGGCGAAACAGTACGGCGCCCACGCGACCGGCATCACTCTTTCGGAAAACCAGTTCAATTACGTCCGCGAACGCATCCGGGCCGAGGGATTGCAGGAGCGGTGCAACGTCGAGTTGCGCGACTATCGCGATTTGCCCGGCGCGGGCCAGTTCGACAAAATTGCGAGCGTGGGCATGTTCGAGCATGTGGGCCTGAAGAATCTGGGCCTGTATTTCGGCAAGGTATGCGCGCTGTTGAAGGATGACGGGCTGGCGTTGAATCACGGCATTACGTCAAGCGACATCGACAGCCGCGAGGCCCGGTTCGGCGCAGGCGAATTCATCGAGCGGTATGTATTTCCGGCGGGCGAGTTGCCGCATATTTCACTGGCGTTGAAGGAAATGGCCGGGGCCGGGCTGGAAGTGGTCGATGTGGAATCGCTGCGCCGCCACTATGCGCGAACCTGCCGTGAATGGGCGGACCGGCTCGAATCAAACCGGGATCGCGCAATCGCCATCGCCGGCGGCAGAACGTTCCGGATCTGGGAAATCTATCTCGCCGGCTGCGCGTACGCGTTTGCCAACGGGTGGGTGAACATTTACCAAGCGCTCGGCTGCAAGGCCAAGAATACGGCAGCAAGACAACTGCCGGCCACGCGCGACTATATGTACGCCGGTGCGGAGACGGCGATCAAATAGCGGCAATCGTCTGCACCTCGATCAGGAATTGTTCCTGCACCAGCCGGTCGACAATCAGCAGGGTGTTGGGCGGGTACTTGCCGTCAGGGAACATTTTCGGAAACTCGCGCAACCGCCAGGCCATGAATCCGGCGATGTCCTGCGAGTGCACCAGGTAGGTGGTGAACTGTGCCACGTTGCCCCAGGCAGCGCCGGCGGATCTGAGCGCCGTTTCAATCTGCGCGAACACGGCGGTGCACTGCGCGTCGAAGGTATTGCCGGGTGCGAGCATGCCCGCGATATACAACGTCTCCGCGGCACTCTTCACCCGCGTCATGTGCGAGTATTGCCCGAGCGGTTTTCCCAGTGCATCGATGTTGACGATCTTGATGTCGGCCATTCGTGACTACCCCTTCTTCTTGGCGACGCGTCCGCACAGCCGGTCGGCGAGATGGTTGAAATCGGCGACGTTGAAATCGAACGCGCGTTCGGCGTTCAGGTCGGTGCGCTTCGCCGGGCCGTGTTCGAGCGGCCGGCGCACGAACGCGGTGCGCAGCCCGCAGGCCTTGGCGGCGAACAGATCGTCCTTGTGCGCGGCGACCAGCATCAGTTCGGCCGGTGCAATGCCCAGCAGATCGGCTGAGCCGAGGTAGGTCTCGGGATCTGGCTTGTAATGGCGGAACACTTCCGCCGAGAACACCACATCCCAAGGCAGGCCGCCGTGTTTTGCCATGTTGACGAGGAGCCCGATGTTGCCATTGGAGAGCGTGCCGATCACGAAGCGCTTCTTCAGGCGTTGCAGGCCGCGGCGCGCGTCGGGCCAGGGCCGCAGGCGGTGCCAGACTCGGTTGAATTCGCCGATCTCGCCGGGTGAGAGCCCGCGGATGTCGAATTTCTTGAGGATGTCGTCGAGGATCATGCGATGCAGGTCGTCGATGCGCGTCCAAGGCAGTTGGCCCGAGCGCACGCGCGCCATCGCAGGCTTGTAGCCGGCGCGCCAAGCGTCGGCGAACGCAGCCCAATCCACATTGAGCTTCTTCGCCCGCCCGAAGCGCATCCCCTCGCGGATGATCGAGCCGCGCCAGTCCACGACGGTGCCGAACACGTCGAACACCAGCGCTTTGACTGAGGGCGAGCGGCGGCCCATGCCTACCAGTACATGATGCAGGGACCGCTGTAGAGCACCGGTCCGGTGGGCGAACCGGTAGGCGAGCCACCCTTGGGTTCGAGGCTCACCGCGAGCGCAGGGATTGCGCCGAGCGACTGGTCGGCCGCAGCTGAGAGCTTGAGCATCTGCTTGTCCTCCATCGCCACCAGGCCAAGCGATTTCGGTGGCTGGCCGGTCGGCAGCGCCCACAGCTCGAGGCTCTTGTCGGGCACCACGATCGAATCGTCGAGCCGTTTGACCAGCAGCTGATCGGATTTGCGCATCGCCGAAAGCATCATCACCGGCTTCTGCGTTTTCGGATCCGAGAGCACCACGACGTAGGAGGGCGGCATGACGTCGGCGGGCACGCGCACGATCTGCGGCGGCGGCGCGGGCTGCTGCGGAGCGGGGGCGGAAAGCATCACCGCACCAAGCAGCGCGGCGGCGGCTCCGCTTGCCAGCAGAGCGAGGTTGCGCCAGAACGCGAGGCTTTCCCACAGCCCGGCGCGCACCGGCGCGACGCCGGTAGCGATGCGGCTCGCAGCGATGCGCGATTCGATCGCCTCCCACACGCGTCGCGGCGGCGCCACCGGCGCGACCGCTTCGGCCATCGGAGCGAGGCGTCCCTGCCACTCATCGACTACGCGGCGCACGGATGCATCGGCGCGCATCCAGCCCTGGAAGCGCGCTCGCGCGGCGCCGCGCAGCGTGCCGAGCACGTACTCGCCTGCGAGGCGTTGCTGAAGCTCGGGTGAGTCGCGGAATTTCATTTTGCCGGCTCGAGGCAGACCTTCAGGCGCGCGAGGCCGCGCCGCACCCATGTCTTCACCGTGCCCAGCGGCTGGCGCAGGTGCGCCGCGAGTTCGGAGTGCGACAGTCCGTCGAAGAATGCCAGCATGATCGCCTGGCGCTGCCTGTCTTCCAGCCGCCCGAGGCATTCGGCGAGCGCCCTGGCATCGCTCGAGCGCGAAAGCAGATCCAGCGGCCCGGGGCCGTCGGCCTCGGTATTCTCGACCAGCACACCGTCGGGGTCGCTGACCTCCCTGCTTGGCCGGCGCAGCCAGTCGAGGCAGCGATTCCTCACGATGCTGGTCATCCAGGTCATCGGCGCAGACAGGCCTGCGCGGTAGTCCTGCGCATGGTTCCAGATGTTGACGTAACTCTCCTGCAGCACTTCCTCGGCCCAGTCATCTCGCCTCAATATACGCAGCGCGACGCCAAACAGTTTCGCCGAACTGGCCCGGTACAGACGCGCAAAGGCGTCCCGGTCGCGCCGCGCGCAGGCGGCGAGCAGGGCGGAGAGCTGCTCCGCGGGAGCTGCTTCCATCGGGTTTCAGCCCTTGCCGCGCTGGTGGCGCCACTGCACGTCGCCGCGGCCCGCGTGGAGGTTGAGCACGCGGCCCAGCACGAACAGCAGATCGGACAGCCGATTGAGGTACTGGCGCGCAGCTTCGCTCACCGCTTCATTGCGCCCGAGCGCGACCACGCTGCGCTCGGCGCGTCGGCACACCGTGCGCGCGAGATGCGCGGCGGCCGCCGCGCGCGAGCCGCCGGGCAGGATGAATTCCTTCAGCGGCGGCAGGTCGCGGTTGAAGCGCGCGAGCAGCGCATCCAGCCGCGCCACGTGCTCGAGCTTGAGCGCCGCATGGCCGGGGATGCAGATTTCGCCTCCGAGATCGAACATCTCGTGTTGCACGGCGTCAAGCGCGGTTCGGATCTCGCCGGGGACATCCTCGGTGAGCAGCAGGCCGATCGCGGAGTTGCACTCGTCGATGTCGCCCAGCGCCTGGATGCGCACGGCGTCCTTGCCGACGCGCGAGCCGTCGCCCAGGCCGGTTTCGCCTGCGTCGCCGGTGCGCGTGGTGATTTTGGAGAGGCGGTTTGCCATTCCGGATACGAGGAGTAGTGTTTCGATTATACCGGCGCAAGCTGCCGGATTCCCCCGATCAAGGAGATCGACATGGCTGTCACCATTCGCAAGGCCGATTACTTTTCGATGCTCATTCCCAATCGCGCCGGCACCGGTGCGGGAATGCTCGCAGCGCTGAAGGCGGAGAGCGTGAACCTGGTCGCGTTTTCCGGCTTTCCCGTGCGCGGCGGTGCGCAGGTGGATTTCATGCCCGAGAACAGCAGGAAATTTCGCGCTGCGGCGAAGCAGGCGGGAATCAAAATCGGCAAGCGCAAGACCGTGTTCCTGATGCGCGGCGAAGATCGCGTCGGCGTGCTGGCCGCGGCGCTCGGCAAGCTTGCTGCGGCGCGCATCAACATGGTCGCCATGCAGGCCGCGTGTGCAGGCAAGGGCCAATTCGGGGCCATATTCTGGGTCAAGCCGAATGACGTCAGCCGCGCTTCGCGGTTGCTTGGGGCCAAATGATGTCGTCCCCGCGAAGGCGAGGACGAAGACGGCGAGGTGAGGGGAGATACGTCGTACGCGCGCTGAATTCAGTGGCTAACTCGGTCTGAATTCTAGGTGCGTATCCTGTTCACCCTGGTTGAGGAAACAAAGCCTTGAGCGTAGCCTGCCCGTGCTCGGCCCCACTTTTGGTGTCTTACAAGGGCCCATTTAACGGGTCGACTGCTTGTTAGAAGCCACACGATGCAGCCTCTCGTTTCTCACGACCTGTGCATTCGCCCTTATCAGAAGAGCGACGGCCCGGCATTTGTGGCTGCTGCGCTCGAATCACTGTCGACCGTCGGAATTTGGATGGCTTGGTGTCATGAGCGCTTTGCGCTCAAGGATGCAGAGGCGTGGTTCGGCGCTTGTGATCGAAACTTGGAATCGGGAAACGGCTACGATTTGGGAACGTTTGCAGTGGACGGGCAGCAGCTGATGGGTGGAATCGCGATCAATCAACTGAACCGACGTCAAAACCTCGGAAACATTGGGTACTGGGTGCGACAGTCCTGTCAACGCCAAGGGGTTGCAACACGCGCGGCTAAGTCGATCGCCGAGTACGGCTTTGGTCAGCTCCAGCTCACGCGCTTGGAGATCGTGGCGCCGGAGCGCAATGCGCCAAGCCGTCGCGTTGCTGAGAAAGTCGGAGCGGTTTTCGAACGTATTGCACGCAATCGCGTCATGGTTCACGGTAAACCCCAACCCGCTGCAATCTACTCATTGGTGCCTGAGCAATGTGGCTTCTAACCTCTAGGTGGTGCCGACGGGCCACGAGCGCCACTCGAGTGCGAATATCAGTGCTGGCCCGCGGCACACCAAGACGTTGAGGCTGTATGAAAAGTCCCAAAGTTGCAGATTTGCGGAACACCGACGAAATGCGACCTCTCAGAATGCGCTGTATTCGACGCAATGCCGATGGGGAGGGGTCGAGGGACCCCGAAAAATCGTCGCCGTGACCGGTAGCGACCTTTTCATACAGCCATCGCAATAACGCACGGTTGCAGCGTGGTGAGCAGTTCCAGCAGACGGTCACGACGCACCGTGCGCTCCAGCGCCACTTTGCCGTTTGCGTCGATACCGTGCACAGAGAAAACGTTCTTGGCAAGATCGATACCTATGGTGATAATCGTCATGGATTTCCCCTTTCGAGACAGTTGATGTTTGCGCGAACAACCATCATGGCAGACCCGCGCCACGCGGCTTCACCGCCACTTCATCGGGACGGGGAAGTCCCTTTCATTCGTTAGGCCGCAGGAGACACACCTTGCCCATGAATCACGCGTTCAGAACAAAATGGGCCGAGGCTGGCTATCGGTCTACATGTGGAAGCGCCGCAGTCGTTTTGCCACCGCCCAAGAAATTTCTTCGGGTTTATCACTTAACGACCACAGACCACGCAATCAGTAACATCGGCCTCAGTCGCATCAAGCTCGCGCGATTTTCGGATTTAAACGATCCTTTTGAACTTCTTGCCGTTAATTTCCGGGAACGGGAGGTACGAACGGTCGTTCGCGATTTCAAGAGCACGTACGACAGCCACACAGGTCTACTTTGCTTTAGTGCAGACTGGACCAATCCAGTTCTATGGAGCCACTATGGCCAAAAACATAGAGGAATATGCCTTGGCTTCGATATCGAGAGATCTCTTGCTGAAAAAGTCCGGTACGAGGACGAGCGATTGCTCGCCGAGCTTAGTGACAACGAGCAGCCGCATGAAATCGACAAGAAGCTGCAAAAGTTACTCCTCTGTACAAAATATCGGCACTGGCATTACGAGGAAGAGCGGCGGGTGTTCGTAAAATTGAAAGAAGCTAAAAGGGAGGGCAGCCTTTACTTCTACCCCATCGACGAGCAGCTCAGGCTGGCGGAGGTAATTCTGGGACCACAATGTGACCTTCCAATTGACGAGGTACGAGACCTCGCGAAGGCCAGACACCCGAATGCAATAACTTTCAAATCGCGGCTTGCCTTCAAGTTCTTTAGCGTAGTACCTATGGAAAGTACTGTGCCATGAATAGGAGCATGCGGCCTAACAAGCCATTTGAGCTGACGCCTATGCCCCATCGCACGTCCCGCGATGGCCCGACAGGGGAACTCGGAATCGTGACGACGCAGGCAAATGGCTATCATTGAATCCAAGTCCCAATCCGAGTCAGAGCAATGACTACCCTGGAAATCAGCTTGCCCGACAGCCTCGCCAAGGAAGCCAGAGCGGCCGGCTTGCTGGCGCCCGAAGCAATCGAACGGATGGTGCGCGAGGCCGTTCGCCAGCGCGCGCTGGGGGAACTGAAGCAGGCAATGGACCGAATGGCCGCGGTCGCAGGTCCGGTGATGACACCGCAAGAAATCCAGGAGGAGATCAGGGCCGCGCGCGTGGAACGGCGCGCCCGAGAAGCGCGTGCGGCTGGTGCTTGACACCAATACCGTCGTCTCCGGACTGCTGTGGGACTAGACTCTCCGTCTGACCCAAGCACCCGAGGAAAACGCAAATGACCCTATGCCCCGTAGCAATCGCGATCACCTGCAGGAAATGCCCCGTCGTCAGCTTCTGCCCCGCGAAAGAGATCATCGGCGATTACAAGCCGGACGAACCGGATCAGGCTGCCGGAAGCAACAGCCCGGCGGCCGGAAAACCCGACGACACAAAATAACTAGCCGCGCTTCCTGACCTCGCTTTCGATTGTTCCCCTGGCAAGGGTGGTGGTGATGCTTTCTCCCACCGCCACCTTTGTTGCATCGCGCAATACCACCCCATCCGCAGCACGCGTGATGCTGTAGCCGCGCCCGAGCACCGCGGTCGGGTCGAGGTTGCCGAGGCTCGCGGCGAGGCGCGCCACCCGTTCCTGCGCGCGCTCCATGCGCCGCTCTGCGGCGTAGCCCATCGAGCGCAGCAACTCGGCGAGGCGCCAGCGCGCCGATTCGATCACCCGCCCCGAAGCAGCCGCCAAGCGCGCTTCGAGCTGAACCAGCACGCGCGCATGCGCAGCCAGCCGCTCGCGCGGATGCACCAGACGCCGCGCGAGAGAATCGACGCGTTGCGTGCGGTCATCGAGCAAACGCCGCGTCGCGCGCTGTACGCGCAGCGCAAGCTGGGCCACGCCGGCCGCGAGCGCGCGGCGCTCGGGGCTGACGCTTTCCGCCGCGGCGGTCGGCGTGGGCGCGCGCAGGTCTGCGGCAAAATCGGCGATGGTGAAATCGGTCTCGTGACCGACGCCGGTGACCACGGGAATCGGGCAGGCGCGGATGGCGCGCGCGACGACTTCCTCGTTGAACGCCCACAGGTCCTCGATCGAACCGCCGCCGCGCGCGAGAACCAGCACGTCGCACTCGTTGCGTTCGCCCGCGCGCGCAAGCATCGCGGCGATTTTCGTACCTGCGCCTTCGCCCTGCACCGGCACCGGGTAGACGATCACGCCGATCGCGGGGTTTCGTCGCTTGAGCGTAGTCAGGACGTCGCGCAGCGCCGCTGCCGCGAGTGAAGTGACCACGCCCACCGTGCGCGGGTATTGCGGAAGCGAGCGCTTCGCCGCCGGGTCGAACACGCCCTCCCGCTCGAGCTTTTCCTTCAGGCGCAGGAATTTCTCGTACAACGGACCGAGGCCCGCGCGGCGCACGGTCTCGACGTTCAACTGGAACTCGCCGCGCGCCTCGTACATCGTCACCAGTGCGCGCACTTCGACTTTGGCGCCGTTCTCGGGTTGCCATTCAAGCAGTTGCGCGCGGTTGCGGAACAGCACGCAGCGCACCTGCGCCTGCGCGTCCTTCAACGTGAAATAGCAGTGGCCGGAGGCCGCGCGCGTGAAGTTCGAGATTTCGCCGCTCACCCACATCAGCGGAAAACGGTGTTCCAGCGCGTCGCGCACGCTGCGCATCAACTCGGTGACGCCGATCACCGGGGCGCCTGACCCGGCATCGCGAAGGGCTGGGTTGTCGATTCCGAAGGGCATTTTCCCGGGGCTTTGCTGGGCACTCGCCCGGGGCGCAGAGAGCACCCGCGCAGGCGCGGCGAGTCTACACTAATCCGCATCTATCCCTTGACAGCAAGTAAATAATCAGGCAGAGTAGAGGCCATAGGAGATTCACATGGCCGACAAATACACCCGCAAGCAGTTCCAAGCCCAATACCCGGACGACGCTGCCTGTCTGCTCGCCATCCTCGAAAGGCGCTATGGCAACGCTGAGGCCTGCCCGAAATGTGGCATTGTCGGCAAGCTAACCCGCATCGAGGGCCGTCGCGCATTTGCCTGCAAAGAGGGCTGCCATATCTACCCGTGCGCCGGGACGATCTTCGACCATTCTCCTACGCCGCTTACCGACTGGTTCTATGCGATGTACCTCATGACCGCTACGCGCAACGGCGTATCGGCCAAAGAGCTACAGCGCCAGCTTGGCGTCACCTACAAGTGCGCGTGGCGCATCGGGCATCAACTGCGCATCCTCATGAACGCGAGGGCCAAGGCGCAGCAGGACGGCCCGCTGTCCGGTCACGTAGAAGTAGACGAAACCTTTATCGGTGGTCGCAAGTCACGTACCCAAATCCGTCGCCACGGCGACAAGCACAGCAAGGCGATTGTTCTCGGCATGGTAGAGCGTTGCGGCAATTTCGTCGGCAAGGTAGTCAAGTCCACTGGCAAGATGAGGTTGATCCCGGAAGTCATGGAGAATGTCGCCATCGGATCGCGGATCAGCAGCGATGAGTGGAACGTCTACAAACGTTTCCTGCCTAGCCTTGGCTACAAGCACTCCTACGTGACGCACAGCGCGGGTGAGTACGTGCGTGGCGACGTTCACACAAACACGCTGGAGGGCTTCTGGTCGCATCTGAAGCGCGGGATCCGCTCGACGCACGTTTCCGTGTCGAAGCAGCACCTTCAGAAGTACGTGGATGAGTTCGCTTTCCGGTTCAATAACCGGGATCAGCCTGCCGATATGTTTCGTAGGCTGTTGGCCCAAGTCTCAAAGGTGCCTCATGTTGCGGCAGAATAGATAATCAAGGCATTAAATTCCATTATATCAATGCGTTGCATCATCTCTATTCGCGCTATACTTACCGCTGACCATGACTGAAGCCGTTAAAGCATTTCTCTACGGAGTGTTGCGAGGCGTCGAATCGCCCGCAGATACCTTCGTCGTGAACACTTATAGTTATCCTCATCAGTCTGAGCAAGAGGCGATGCGGAAAGATTGGTATCGCGTCGGAAATCAATTGCGCGAAGCAATGAAAAAAACGGATGTCAAAGCTGCCGCATAGTCAACGCGGTAAATCTCCGCAAGTTCAGCAAGCTCCCCAGCAACAGATAACGCAGCAAGTTCAGCAATGGTCTGGACCTCTGCCGCCACCGGCCGCCCTTGAGAAATTCAATCAGATTATTCCGAATGGCGCCGATCGCATTTTAAAAATGGCGGAAGTGGAACAGGTACATCGCCATGAATATGAAAAATTAGGTTTGCAGGCAACCGCAAAAGAGGCGGGTAAAGGCCAATACCTGGGGGCCATAGTTTCATGTGCGGCGATTGGAGCAGCCGCTGCAACAGCCCTTTATGGCGCTCATTGGTCCGTGTCAGTCTCTCTTGTCGGAGTCCCTGTATTGGGATTAGTACGCGCTATTGTCAGGCCTCGCGCTCCCAAACAGTAGATGTTCTATCTCTTTGCGTAGACCGCGACGATCACCCAGACAGCAGCAGGCACACACACCAATAGCATCAACGCAGCCCAGAAAATCGTCCTATGAACTAGCGCGAATTCCTTCAACAGAAATTCCCTATCAGCTTCATTCACTGATTTTCCCCTTCTTCTTCACCCCGAAGATCGCGTCGTCTAGTAGTTGATCGAAACGGCGCTGATGATCCGCTTCGCGTGGCTGTGGTGTCTTACGCACCGCGCGCTTTATCTTGGCCTTGCCAAGCTTTTTGCGATTGGAGTTTTTCATCCAGAGCAGTCTACTCAGGCTCAGGTATTTTTGCGAAGCGCTCTAGCTCTTCCTGAAATTTCTCTTTAGCCGCAGCCTTCGTATCCGCTGTCACGCCAATTCCAAGGGGCCATCCTCTGGGCGTGACAGCAAGCCAACCGCCGCAGCGGCGCTCCATCAATACCGGCCCAATCTGGAAAAGCGCTTGGTTTGCGTTCATTTATGCTCTCCGTGTGATTTGTGAACTGGCAGATCATAAATTTATTATCCACATAAAATCAATTAGTTAAATAGTATCTGATACGTCGATCTTGACTAGGATCAAGATATCAGAGTTATAATGGGCCATCTTCAAGTAACAAACGGAGAACCAGATGGCCCTGACTAGCGGTTCAAATGCCCCCTACGCCCCGGCATCGACGGTCGTAAATCTTCTGAAGCGGTTTCGCGACAAGGGACTTACTGCTCCTGTTACGACGGAGGTTCTGCTTCGCGCCGGGGTTGCCGAGACTCTACTCCAGCGGACGCTCAAATCGCTGCAAATGCTGGAACTGATCACGGAGGAGGGTCAGGCCACCGAGGTACTCAAGAAAATCCGAGCGGTTCCGGAAAAGGATTACAAAGCGACGCTCGCCGCTTGGATTAAACAAGTTTATGCCGAGGTGTTCGCGTTCGCTGATCCTGCGAGCGGTGACGAGCAACATGTGCGCGACGCATTCCGCACGTTCGTTCCGCACGCTCAGCAAGATCGGATGGTGAAGCTGTTTATGGCGCTGTGCGCAGAGGCGGGCTTAGCACCAGAGAACAAGAAAGCGGAAGCGAAACCGCGTGCGCGTTCAGCAGCGCCTTCCACGCCTACGCCCCGCGTAAATGTCCGGAAAAATGCAACCGACCAAACTGAAATGTTGCGGCCCGGTAGTCTGCCGCCAGAACTCGCTGGATTGATGGCGCGACTTCCGCAAAATGGCTGGACGAAGTCCACGCGCGACAAGTTCCTCAAGACATTCGAGTCGGTCTTGGATTACGTCATTCCAATCGTGGCGAAAGAGCAGACCTCAGAGGAGACCGTGTTATGAGGAGATGATACTGAGGCCGCGACACCCATGCCACCGGGACGCGGCCCCAATGGAAAAGGCCCGATCAGTCTGAAGCCTTGGAGGGCGGACTAGATCGGGCCGGAGTGGCGACTCACTTCAGGGGTGCGCCGGTGCCGCCCAGGCCTTCTAATCCACGGGCGCGGAGTTCAACTCTCCGGCACTCCACCTTTTGCTGCACCTACTATAGGAAGAATAACACATGGCTAGCTTGATGATTGGGTACGACCTGAACAGGCCCGGAAAGAACTACCCGGAACTAATCGAAGCAATTAAGGCAATCGGCTCGTGGTGGCATTGTCTCGACTCTACCTGGATCGTAAAAACCGAGCAGACGGCGGCTCAGATTCGGGATCGGTTGAGGCCGCATATTGACACCAACGACGAATTACTGGTCGCCAAACTTACGGGCGAAGGTGCTTGGGCGGGGTTCGATAATCAGTGTGCTACTTGGTTGACGAACAACCTCTAGCGCCACCGTAGTACTCCTCCCTAACCTTCACCGGCACTCCCAAAAGCCGAGCGATCAGGCGGAGCAGTTTTTCTCGAATCGCTTTCATGGTAATTCTCCAGTTTGGCCCCCGCAATGGGGGCTTTTTGTTGCCCTAAAAACCGTCCTCTACGCCCTTCAAAATCGTTGCTTTTCGTCACTTGCCGTCAAGGGAGACATACGCACTAATCCACATGCGCCAACGATCGGCCCTGCGCGTCGTCGCAATTCCGTCTGATGCCCGATAGCTTGCTGCAAGTCACTGTAATTGATGCGGAAAAATGCGATGAAATATTACTCGCCACCGACTTTGCGCCGTTCTTGGGCCGGTAAACCGTACTTGCCCAAAGAATATCCACAAACTTACCCACAGCTTTTGTGGATAAGGAAGTCGGCCTGATTCTTGCCCGCGGTGCGAAGTGATTTTCCGCGCCTCAGACCGCCTCGCAGTATTGTTTGCTAACTTGCCCGCAGGCAAGGCTTTGGCTAAAGTGCCCGCGTCTCGCGTTTTGTTCGTCCAGTCGCAGGTTCCTACAAGGAGTCCGCTTGTTCGCCATTATCCAGGCCGCCGGTTGGCCCATCTGGCCATTGCTGCTCGTATCCATCATCGGAGTTGCGCTGATCATCGAACGCTCGGTCACGCTGCGTGACGCGAAGATCGTCCCGGCCAACCTGCTTGGTCAGGTGGTGAACGTCTATCATCGCCAGGGCATCAACGACGAGGTGGTCGAAAAACTGGCGAAGGACTCGCCGCTGGGCCAAGTGCTCGCCGCGGGACTGCGCAACCACAAGGCCTCGCGCTACGTGATGAAAGACGCGATCGAGGAGGCGGGTCGCGGGGCCGCGCACGAACTGGCGCGCTTTCTCACCACGCTCGGCACCATCGCCACGGCTTCGCCGCTGCTCGGGCTGTTCGGTACCGTGGTGGGCATGATCGAGATCTTCGGTTCGCAATCGCCCACGGGCGCCAACCCGCAGCAACTCGCCCACGGCATCTCGATCGCGCTCTACAACACCGGCTTCGGCATCGCCATCGCGGTGCCTGCGCTGATTTTCTACCGGCATTTCAGGAACAAGGTCGACGGCTACGTGGTGCGGATGGAGCAGGCGGCCTCCAAGCTGGTGGACACCGTGCACGGCGAGCGCGTTGAAATCGCCGTGCGCCCGCAACAGCAATGAACTTCCGGCGCGGACATCAGCGCGAGGAGCCGGAACTCAACCTGATTCCGATGATCGACGTGCTGCTGGTGATCCTGATCTTCCTGATGATCACCACCACCTATTCCAAGTACACCGAGCTGCAGATCAACCTGCCTACCGCGGACGCGGAAAAGCAGCTCGAGCGACCCAACGAAATCAACGTGCTGGTGAATTCCTCGGGCCAGTACGTCATCAACAAGTCCACGGTCACCTTCAGCAGCGTCCAGGCGCTCGCCGACGACCTGCGCCGCGCGGGCGGCACGCAGAAAGACCCGGTGATCGTGATCAGCGCGGATGCGACCGCCACGCACCAGGCCGTGATCCGCGTCATGGAGGCCGCGCGCGTCGCCGGCTACCCGCAGATCACCTTCACGACCGTCGCCAGCAAGTAGGCGGCGACCCGCCGCCATCGTCGCGCAAGCGCTCGCAAAACACTGGTACCGCCGAACTGCGCTCGCGTGGGTGCTGTTGCCGGCGAGTTGGCTGTTCGGCGCGGTGACCCTGCTGCGCCGGCTCGCCTACCGCCTGCACCTTCTCGCAAGCGAGCGCACCGGAGTCCCGCTCATCGTGGTCGGCAACCTGAGCGTCGGCGGCAGCGGCAAGACCCCGCTGGTGCTGTGGATCGCCGAGTACCTGAAGAAGAACGGATACCGCCCCGGCATCGTCAGCCGCGGCCACGGCGCCCGCGTCGAGGCGCCGCGCGAGGTTACCATCGCGTCCGAACCGGACGAAGTGGGGGACGAGCCGATGTTGCTTGCGCGCCGCAGCGGCTGCCCGGTCTGGGTCGCGCCGCAGCGCGCGGCCGCAGCCCGCGCGCTGCGCAGCGCGCATCCGGACTGCAATGTACTGGTGAGCGACGACGGCCTGCAGCACTACGCCCTCGCGCGCGACCTCGAAATCGCGGTGGTCGACGCGCGCGGCTTCGGCAATGGATTGCTGCTGCCGGCGGGACCCCTGCGGGAGCCAAGATCGCGCCTGCGATCGGTGGACGCCGTGGTCGCGCATGACACCAGCGCCGTTCCCGGCTATGCGATGCGCCTCGCCGGTGAGCGATTCGTGCAGATGCTGGATGCCCGCAACGTTGTCGGCCCCGAGGCCTTGCGCGGGAAGGCGGTGCACGCGGTGGCCGGAATCGGCGACCCGGAGCGATTTTTCCGCCAGATTGAGCGCCTCGGGCTGACCCTCGTGCGCCACCCGTTCGCGGACCACCATGCGTTCCAGGCCGGGGACCTGCAGTTCGGCGACGCCGCGCCGGTGGTGATGACCGAGAAGGACGCGGTAAAATGCAGGCGTTTCGCGCGTCCGGAATTCTGGATTTTCCCGGTTAGCGCTGAGCTCGATCCCGCTTTCGGCCGCTGGTTACTTGAAAGGCTTGCCCTGATCCATGGTGGACCCGCGATTGCTTGAGATTCTCGTCTGCCCGCTGTGCAAAGGGCCGCTGGTGCACCGCAAGGACGCGCACGAACTGGTGTGCAAGGCCGACCGGCTCGGGTTTCCGATCCGCGATGCGATTCCGGTGATGCTGGAAGAGGAGGCGCGCAAGCTCGATCCGGCCGAGGAAATCGCCGGTTGAGCGATTTCGTTGTCGTGATTCCGGCGCGCTACGCGTCGAGCCGCTTTCCAGGCAAGCCGCTGACCGATCTCGGCGGCAAGCCGATGGTGGTGCGCGTCGCCGAGCGCGCGCGCGCGAGCGGTGCGCGCTCGGTGCTGGTTGCCACCGACGACCAGCGCATTGCGTCCGCGGCGCGGGCGCACGGTGTCGAGGCGGTACTGACGCGTGCGGACCACGTTTCGGGCACCGGGCGCATCGCCGAGGTTGCGGCAGCGCGAGGGTGGAGCGGCGCGACGATCGTGGTCAACGTGCAGGGCGACGAGCCGCTCATCGAGCCTGAGCTGATCGCCGAAGTCGCCCAGGCGCTCGCGCGCGATGCCGAGGCGAGCGTTTCGACCGCCTGCCATCCGATCGGCGACGCGCAGTCGGTGGCGAATCCCAACGTGGTCAAGGTGGCGCTCGATGCGAACGGCCGCGCGCTTTATTTCAGTCGCGCGCCGATTCCGTTTGCGCGCGAAGCGTTTGCGGGGCTGTTCGACGGCGCGAGGCCCGCTCCGCCCGAGGGCCTGCCGTTCTACCGGCACATCGGCATCTACGCGTACCGCGTGGATTTTCTCGGCACCTACGCGGGGCTGGCCGAGTCGCCGCTCGAACGCTTCGAGGCACTCGAGCAGTTGCGCGTGCTATGGCACGGGTACCGCATCGCAGTCGCGGTGAGAGCGCGCGCGGCGCCGCCGGGCGTCGACACGCCGGCGGACCTGGAGACGGTGCGTAAAATGATGGTTCAATAAGAAAGGGGAGAGGCACCATGCGCTTGATCCTGCTGGGGCCGCCGGGTGCCGGGAAGGGCACCCAGGCCGGCTTCATCACTTCGAAGTACGGCATCCCGCAGATCTCCACCGGCGACATGCTGCGCGCGGCGATCAAGGCAGGGACGCCGCTCGGCCTCGCGGCGAAGAAGTTGATGGACGCAGGGCAGCTCGTCGCCGACGACATCGTCATCGCGCTGGCGAAAGAGCGGCTCGCGCAGCCGGACTGCGCGAAAGGCTACCTGCTCGACGGCTTTCCGCGCACCCTGCCGCAGGCCGAGGCGATGCGCAGCGCGGCCGTGCCGATCGAATATGTGCTCGAAATCGACGTGCCCGACGAGGACATCGTGCAACGGATGGGCGGGCGACGCGTGCACCTCGCATCGGGGCGCACCTACCACGTGAAGTTCAACCCGCCGAAGGTCGCCGACCGCGACGACCTCACCGGCGAGCCTCTGATCCAGCGCGACGACGATCAGGAAGCCACGGTGCGCAAGCGGCTCGAGGTCTACAAGTCGCAGACCCGGCCGCTGATCGAGTACTACGAGAAATGGCGGGCGACCGACGATCCGCGCGCCCCCAGGCACCTGCGGATCTCGGGTCGCGGGACCGTCGATGAGATCAAGGCCCGTGCGCTGCAGGCGCTCGGTTGAGGCGTGCCCGGCGGGCGATCTTTGGTAAAATCCACCATTTTGCCGGCGGGTCTCCCAGGCCCGCAACGAATCTAAAAGCAAGGGAGAAGCAATCATGTCGGGCGGACTCATTTTTGCGCTGGTGTGCGCGGGCCTCGCGCTCGCGTATGGGGCGGTGTCGATCAAGTGGATCATGGCCCAGCCCGCGGGCAACGCGCGCATGCAGGAGATCGCGCTCGCCGTGCAGCAGGGCGCCTCGGCCTATCTCAAGCGCCAGTACACCACCATCACCATTGTCGGCGTGATTCTGTTCCTGGTGATCGGCCTGATCCCGAAGCTGGGCTGGGCCACCGCCTTCGGCTTCGCCATCGGCGCGCTGCTCTCGGGCCTGTCGGGCCTGATCGGGATGAACATCTCAGTGCGCGCCAACGTTCGCACCGCCGAGGCTGCCCGGAGCGGCCTGCAGCCGGCGCTCGATGTCGCGTTCCGCGGCGGCGCGATCACCGGCATGCTGGTGGTGGGCCTGGGACTGCTGGGCGTGACCGGATACTTCGCGATCCTCTACGCCAACGCGCACGACAAGAGCGCACTCGAGCAGATCCTGCACCCGCTGGTGGGACTCGGGTTCGGCGGCTCGCTGATCTCGATATTCGCGCGGCTCGGCGGCGGCATCTTCACCAAGGGGGCGGACGTCGGCGCCGACCTGGTGGGCAAGGTCGAGGCGGGCATTCCCGAGGACGACCCGCGCAACCCGGCGGTGATCGCCGACAACGTCGGCGACAACGTCGGTGACTGCGCGGGCATGGCCGCGGACCTGTTCGAGACCTACGCGGTGACCATCATCGCGACGATGATCCTCGCCGCGCTGATCGTGAAGACCAGTTCGCCCAACGCGGTGATCTACCCGCTGGTGCTCGGCGGATTCTCGATTCTCGCCTCGATTGCCGGCACATTGTTCGTCAAGATCAAGGCGAGCGACAAAAACGTGATGCCCGCGCTGTACCGCGGACTGTGGGTCGCGGGCGCGCTCGCGCTGATCGCCTTCTATCCGATCACCGAAGCGATGATGGGCGAAATCGTCAAGAGCGTTCCGTTCGAGGTTGCGGGCGGCAACAAACTGATCACCGTCTGGCACCTGTGGGGCACCGCCGTCGTCGGCCTCGCGCTGACCGGTTTCCTGGTATGGATCACCGAGTACTACACCGGCACGCAATACAAGCCGGTGCAGCACGTGGCGCAAGCCTCGACCACCGGACATGCGACCAACATGATCGCAGGCCTCGGCGTGTCGATGCGCTCCACCGCCGGGCCGGTGCTTGCGGTGTGCGCGGCGATCTACCTGGCGTATGCGCTCGCCGGCCTGTACGGCATCGCCATTGCCGCGACCTCAATGCTGTCGATGACCGGCATCGTGGTGGCGCTGGATGCCTACGGACCGATCACCGACAACGCAGGCGGCATCGCCGAGATGGCCGACCTGCCGGATTCCGTACGCGCCATCACCGATCCGCTGGATGCGGTCGGCAACACCACCAAGGCGGTGACCAAAGGCTATGCGATCGGCTCGGCCGGCCTCGCCGCGCTGGTGCTGTTCGCCGACTACACGCACGCGCTCGACCGGGCGGGGATCGGCGTGAACTTCGACCTGTCCAACCACATGGTGGTGATCGGCCTGCTGATCGGCGGCATGGTGCCGTACCTGTTCGCCGCGATGGCGATGGAAGCGGTGGGCCGCGCCGCGGGGTCGGTGGTGCTGGAAGTGCGCCGCCAGTTCAAGGAGATTCCGGGCATCATGGAAGGCACGGCCAAGCCCGAGTACGGCACTGCGGTGGACATGCTCACCCGCGCGGCGATCAAGGAGATGATGATTCCGTCACTCTTGCCAGTGCTGGTGCCGATCGTCGTCGGCATGTTGCTCGGACCGCAGGCGCTCGGCGGCGTGCTGATGGGCACCATCGTGACCGGCCTGTTCGTCGCGATCTCGATGACCACAGGCGGCGGTGCCTGGGACAACGCGAAGAAATACATCGAAGACGGGCACTACGGCGGCAAGGGATCGGATGCGCACAAGGCGGCGGTCACCGGCGATACGGTGGGCGATCCATACAAGGACACCGCCGGCCCCGCGATCAATCCGCTGATCAAGATCATCAACATCGTCGCGCTGCTGGTGGTACCGTTGATGGTGTGAACGAGCGGCTCTCGAGCATCGTCATACAGGCGGCCGCGGCCGCCTTTTTCTTTTCCGGCTGCCATGCGCAAGCGCAGCCGCAGCCCGAGCCGGCGGGTCGCCTGCAGGCGAAGCAGGCGTTTGTCGCGAAGCGCCAAGTCGTGGTCGCCGCGCATCCGCTAGCTGCCGAGGCGGGGCACGCGATGCTGAAACTTGGTGGTTCAGCACTGGATGCAGCGATCGCTGCGCAGATGGTTCTTAGTCTGGTGGAGCCGCAGTCCTCGGGCATCGGCGGCGGAGCTTTCCTGCTGGTGTGGTCGGCGAAAGACCAGCGCCTGTACGCCTACGACGGTCGCGAGAGCGCACCAGCGGCTGCGCGCGCCGATCGCTTCCTCGATGGCAGCGGACAGCCTCTCGCACATCTCGATGCGGTGGCGAACGGCCGCTCGGTCGGCGTCCCAGGAGTTCTGGCGGCCCTGGAGCTTGCGCATCGCAGGCATGGCAAGCTCGCCTGGCGCGAACCGTTCCAGCCGGCAATCCTGCACGCGGCAGAGGGCTACGCGATGCCTGAACGCCTGCACGCGCTGCTCGAGTGGGATGGCGCGTTGCGCGAGGTACGTGACGCCAAAGACATCTACTTCGACGCGGCGGGCCGTCCCAGGCCGGTGGGCAGCCTGCTGAAGAACCCGGCGCTCGCCGGGACGCTGCGGCGCATCGCGCTCGGCGGGGCGCGCGCGTTCTACGAGGGCGAGATCGCGCAGGACATCGTGAGAGCGGTGGCATCCCACCGTCGACCGGGCGACCTCACCGAGCGCGACCTCGCCGCATACCGCGCAATCGAACGCGAGCCGCTGTGCGGCCTGTACCGGGAACATCGCGTGTGCGGCATGCCGCCGCCGAGTTCGGGCGGCGTTGCGGTGCTGCAGATGCTCGGCATCCTCGAAAGAACGGACTTCGCGCGGGCTGCGCCGAATTCGGTGGACGCAGTGCACCTGTTCAGCGAGGCCGGTCGGCTAGCCTACGCCGACCGCAACCGCTACGTCGCGGATCCCGCGTTCGTGCCGCAGCCGCTCGCCGGCCTGCTTGCGCCCGAGTACCTCACCGCGCGCGCGGCGCTGATCGGTGCGCGCTCGATGGGCGCGGCGCAGCCTGGAATGCCGCAGGGCGCGCTCGCCTGGAGCGACGTTCCCGCGGAAGTATCGGCCGGCACCAGCCACATCTCGGTCGTCGACGCCGAAGGCAATGCAGTGGCGATGACCACCAGCATCGAATACGCGTTCGGCAGCCGCATCTTCGTCCGCGGTTTCCTGCTCAACAACCAGCTTACCGATTTCGCGTTCGTGCCGGAAAGTGCGGGCCGCTTGGCGGCGAATCGCGTGGAGGCGGGCAAGCGGCCGCGCAGTTCAATGGCTCCGACCATCGTGTTCGATCGCGCCGGGCGCCTGCAGATGGTGCTCGGTTCGCCGGGCGGCTCGGTCATCATCAACTATGTCGCGAAGACGCTGGTGGCGGCGCTCGACTGGGGGATGGACATGCAGGAAGCGATCGCGTCGCCGAACTTCGGCAGCATGAACGGCCCGACCCTGATCGAACGCGGGACGCCGTACGAAGATCTCGGTGATGCGCTCGCTGAGCGCGGCCACATCCTCAAATTCACGCGTCTCACCAGCGGCCTGCACGGCATCGAGCGGGTGCCGGAGGGCTGGCGCGCGGGGGCCGACCCGCGGCGCGAGGGCGTGGCGCGTGGCGAGTAGGGTGGGTCAGGCGCGGATGAGGCCGAGGCCGCTGGCCACGGCGTCGACGCAGGTCTCCGGCGTTCCGGATACGACGATGCGCAAGGCGTCCGCGGGCGCTTCGAGCGTGGCTAACTGGCTTGAGAGCAGCGAGGCCGGCATGTAGCGGTGCTGCCGCTGCGCCAGGCGCGCGCGGATCAGGTTTTCGTCGCCATGCAGGAAGACAATCCGTGCCGAGCGCAGGCTCTTGGTGAGGCGCTGCCGATACGCCTCCCGCAGCGCGGAGCAGGCGAGCACTGCGGACTCGCCAATCGCCTCTTTTTCGCGCAGCAGCGCGTTCAGCCGATCGAGCCAGGGCCGGCGATCGTCGTCCGTGAGCGGCATGCCGCCCGCCATCTTGGCAACGTTCTCGGCAGGATGGTGCTCGTCTGCGTCGATGAAGCGCCAGCCGAGCAAGCTTGCGAGCCGCGTCCCGATCGTGGTCTTGCCGACGCCGGAGACGCCCATCACGATCACGATCATCGCTTGTGCTGCACCGGATGTCCGCCGAATCTCGCGCGCAGCTGCGCAAGCAGCCGGCGCGCGTAATCCGAGCGTCCCTGGCTGGAGAATCGCGCCATCAGCGCCATCGTGATCACCGGCGCGGGCACGCCCTGCTCGATCGATTCGAGCGCAGTCCAGCGCCCTTCGCCGGAATCCGCCACCACCGGCGCGATGCGCTCGGGCGATTCGCCCTGCGCGAGGATCTCGGCGGTGAGATCGAGCAACCAGGAACGCACCACGCTGCCGTGCCGCCAGGTTTGGGCCAACCGCGCCAGATCGAGGTTGAATTCCTTGCGCGCGTCGAGCAGCGCGAAGCCTTCGGCGAGCGCCTGCATCATGCCGTACTCGATGCCGTTATGAATCATCTTGGCGAAGTGCCCCGCGCCGCTCGGCCCGCAGTGCAGCCATCCGGTCTCCGGTCCCGGTGCGAGGATCCTGGCGAACGGCTCGAAGATCTCGATCGCGTGCGGATTGCCGCCCAGCATCAGGCAATAGCCGTGCGCGAGGCCGTGCACGCCGCCGGAGACGCCCGCGTCGACGAAGCGCAGGCCCTGCTGCGACAGCCCCAGCGCGCGGTGCATTGAGTCCTTGTAGTAGGCATTGCCGCCGTCGACCAGCGTGTCGCCGGCGGACAACAACGGCAACAGGGCGTCGATCGCACCTTGCGTGGGCTCGCCCGCGGGCAGCATCAGCAGAATCACGCGTTCCCCGTCGAGCCGCGTGGCGAGCGCGGCGAGGCCTTCCACGCACTCGATGCGCGGCTCGTCCTTCAGCGCAGCAGAGGCCGCGTGTTCGCGGTCCCAGGCGAGCACGCGCGCGCCGCCGCGCGCGAGGCGCCGCGCCATGTTGGCGCCCATCCTGCCCAGTCCGACGATTCCGATGTCCATGTTCCCGCGCTCCCGTGTCTTGGTTGCGTTACTTCGCAACGATGGTCTGCTGCATTCTATAATCAGAGCCATGAGAAGGAGGCCGAAAATGAAACGTATCGCAGTGTTCGTCGCGTCCATGCTGCTCGCCGCATCTGCGGCGGCGCAGTTTCCCGGCAAGCCGATCCGCATCGTCGTGCCGTTCCCGGCGGGCTCGGCCACCGACACCGTCGCGCGCATCCTCAGCCAGTCGGTTTCAGCCGCGGTCGGGCAGCCGGTGATCGTCGACGACAAGCCGGGTGCCGACGGCGCGATCGCGGCGGCCGAGGTTGCGAAGTCGCCTGCCGACGGCTACACGCTGCTGATGGCGACCAATAGTCCGATGTCGGCGGTGCCGGCGCTGAAAAAGAACCCGCCATACGACCCGGTGGCCGATTTCACGCCGATTACCGACATCGGACGCTACACGTTCTTCCTTTACGTCAATGCCGGCGTGCAGGCAAAGACCTTCAAGGAACTGATCGCCTACGCGAAGGACAATCCCGGCAAGCTCGCCTATGCCACCGGCAATACCACCGGCATCGTGAGCTTCGCGCAGATGAATGCGCTCGCCGGCATCGACATGCTGCACGTACCGTACAAGGGCGAGCCGCAGGCCATCGCCGACCTGGTCGGTGGCCGCGTGCAGGTGATGTGGGCGACGCCGACCACCGGCCTCGCGCACGTGAAGGACGGCAAGCTGCGCGCGCTGGTGACTTCACTGAAGACCCGTTCGGGCCTGCTGCCGGATGTGCCGACCATCTACGAGTCGGGCATGCCGCAGTTCACGATCGTCTCGTGGGCGGGGCTGTACGGACCGGCGAAAATGCCGAAGGACATCCTCGACCGGCTCAACCAGGAGTTTGTCGCGGCGATGAAACGTCCGGACGTGATCGCAGCGATGGACAAGCAGGCGTTCGCGCTCAGCCCTTCCACGCCCGAGCAGCTCGGCGCGCACACCAAGGAGCAGATGGAGAGCTACCGGCGCATCCTGCGCGCCGCGGGCGTGCAGCCGGAATAGCGGTGCGCTTCGCGGAGATCCCGCGCGAGCGGATGTCGGACGCGCAGCGGCGCGTCTACGACGCGATTGCGGGTGGTCCGCGCGGCGGCGTGCGCGGCCCGTTCGCAGCGTTGCTGCGCAGCCCGGAGCTGACCGACCAGGTGCAAAAGCTCGGTGAATACCTGCGCTTCAACAGCTCGTTGCTGCCGCGGCTGAATGAGATGGCGATCCTCATCAATGCGCGTTTCTGGGACTCGAAGTACGAATGGTTCGCGCACAAGCCCCTGGCGCTAAAGGGCGGCCTGACCGAATCGATTGCCGCCGCGCTGGCGCAGAATCGCCGGCCGGCCGGCATGCAGCCCGACGAAGAACTGGTCTACGATTTCTGCATCGCTCTGCACAGGAACCACTTCGTCGATGACGCGCTGTTCAAGCGCGGCGTCGCGCTGATCGGCGAGCGCGGCGTGATCGACCTCGTCGGCGTAAGCGGCTACTACACGCTGGTGTCGATGGTGCTCAACGTTGCGGAGATCCCGCTGCCAGCGGGCGAGAAATCGCCTTGGTGAAGAAATTGCCTTTCGTCAAATTCGTGACCGACTATCCATTTCGCATTTTGAACGTGTTCGCCGTCGCAGGCGAGCGCTTCTCGGGAAACCCGCTGTGCGTGTTCGAGGATGCCCGCGGCATGGATGACGCGACGATGCAGGCCGTCGCATTGCAATTCAATCTCTCGGAAACCACCTTCATCCTGCCGAGCAGCACGGCGACTGCCCGGGTAAGGATCTTTACACCGGGTTTCGAGATGCCGTTTGCCGGTCACCCGACGCTGGGCACGGCGCACGTGGTGCGCGAGACGACGCATGCGGGTGATCGCCTGTCGCTCGAAATGCTGGCCGGGATCGTTCCGGTCAGCGCCGAGGGCGACCAATGGACGCTGCAGGCGAATGCGCCGACCCATCGCGCCGCCGAGGCAAGCCGGGAGCAATTCGCGGAAATGCTGGGGGTCGCGGCGCAGGACATCCTCGAAGGCGCGATGTGGGTGAACACAGGGAGCGAACAACTCGTGATTCCGATGCGAACCGCCGCTGCGGTACGAAGCGCGGCGCCCAGGCCGGATCTGCTGGCCCGGTACGCACAATTGAGCGAGGCGCGCCAACTGGCGTACATCTGGGCGCCAGAGGACACTGCACGCGTCACGGCACGATTTTTCTTCCGCAAGGGCACGGCGATCGTGGAGGATCCCGCAACCGGGTCCGCATGCGCGAATCTCGGCGGATGGCTTGCCGCCCGGAGCGCGGTACGGCCGATCCGGCGAACCGTATTTCAGGGCGATGCGGTCGGGCGGCCCTCCCGCCTTGGATTGACCGTGGATGAAGCGGGCGCAATTTTCGTATCCGGGCTCGTCGTGCCGGTCGCCCGGGGGAACTTCACGGGCTGATTCATCAAAGGCGCTGGCATTATTTGCTTTTGGGTGTTTCAATTCGCGTCATTGAATTCGTGATCCAACCAGCCTTCTTCAACGTGGAGAGCCAGCCGATGAAAATGCAACGCCGCAATTTCCTTAAAACCGGTTCGTTTGCGATCGCGTCGCTGGCGTTCGCGTCGCGCGCCGTGGCACAGCAGAAACCCGCGCAACTCGACGAGAAAGACGCGCAGGCGCAGGCGCTGGGCTACCGGAACGACGCCGCGCAGGTGGACAAGAAGAAATTCGCCAACTGGCAGACCGGCCAGACCTGCGCGAACTGCGCGCAATACCAGGGCAAGCCGAGCGACGCTTCGGGTCCCTGCGCGATCTTCCCCGGCAAGCAGGTGAGCGCGAAGGGTTGGTGCTCCGTCTGGCAGAAGAAGGCGTAGCGCGCCGGACTGCCGTAATCGGGGTTGCGGGATCGGATCAACGCGGCCGCGCCGCGAATGTATTGCACTGCTCCGGGTCACCGGTCGCAATCCCCTGCTTGAACCAGCGCACGCGTTGCGCCGCCGAGCCGTGGGTGAAGCTCTCGGGCACCACCGCGCGGCCTGCGCTTTTTTGCAGCGTATCGTCGCCGATTTGCGTGGCGGCATTGATGGCGGCTTCGATGTCGCCGTTCTCCAGGATATGGCGTGCCTTGTTGGCGTGAAAGCCCCATACGCCGGCGAAGCAGTCGGCCTGCAGCTCCATGCGCACCGACAGCGCGTTGGCCTGAGCTTCGGAGGCCCTGCCGCGCAGGTGGTTCACCTTATCCGAGATGCCGAACAGGTTTTGCACGTGGTGGCCGACTTCGTGCGCGATCACGTACGCCTGCGCGAAATCGCCGGGCGCGTGAAAGCGGTTTTTCATCGCCTCGAAAAACGCCAGGTCGATGTAGACCTTCCGGTCGCCGGCGCAGTAGAACGGGCCCATGGCCGCCTGGCCGGTGCCACAGGCAGTAGGCGTGCGGCCGCGGAACAGAACCAGCTTCGGTTCGACATACTGTTTGCCGGCCTTGGCAAACAGGGCTTTCCATACGTCTTCGGTGTCGGCCAGCACGACGGACACCAGATGTGCTTGCGCATCGCCTTTGGGCGGCGCGGGGGCGGGGCGCTGTTGCTGCGGCGGGGGAGCGCTACCGCCCTCGAACATCGACAGCAGCGTCAGCGGATTGATGCCGGTGAAATACGAGACCACGAGCGCGATGACAATTCCCGCTATCCCCAGCCCGCCGCCCCCCAGCCTGAAGCCGCCACCGCCTCCTCCTTCGTCGCGCCGGTCTTCGACGTTGCTGCTTTCCCGGCCATCGTCTGTTCGCATCAAGCCCCCCGAATCCGCGCTGCCAACTGCTGCACCCCGCTCGCCGCGTCCACTGTCTCCACATCGTTGAACGACCTCAGCCAGGTCATCTGCCGCTTGGCGAGCTGGCGAGTCGCGGCAACGCCTTTTTCGCGCAGCGTTGCCCTGTCGTATGCGCCTTCGAGGTGCTCCCATACCTGCCGGTAGCCGACGGAGCGCATGCTCGGCATTTCGGCGCTGAGCCGGTAGCGCGTCTTCAGCGCCTTCACTTCCTCGATCATGCCCGCCTTCAGGATCGCATCGAAGCGCGCGGCAATGCGCCGGTGCAGGTCCGCGCGGTCCGGTGGCATGATCGCAAAGGTCTTCAGCTCGAACGGCAGCGGCAGTGCCGATAAATTCTGCAGCGCGGACAGCGCTCTGCCGGTGATGCGCCAGACTTCCAGCGCGCGCTGGATGCGCTGCGGGTCGGTGGGCTGCACGCGCGCAGCGGTTTTCGGATCGATGAGCGCGAGTTCCGCATGCATTGCGGGCCAGCCGCGCCTGGCGGCCTCGGCGTCGATTGCGGCGCGGATGTTCGCATCCGCGGGCGGGAGGTCGTCCAGGCCGGCGGCGAGCGCGCGGTAATAGAGCATCGTTCCACCCACCAGCAGCGGCACGCGGCCGCGCGCGAGGATGTCCGCGATCTCGCGTATCGCATCGTTGCGGAAACGGCCTGCCGAGTAGGCTTCGGTCGGATCGGCGAGATCGATCAGGTGGTGGGGCACCTTCGCGCGCTCGGCGGGCGCAGGCTTGGCGGTGCCGATATCCATGCCGCGATAGACCTGCGCGGAGTCCACCGACACGATCTCGATCGGCAGGCGCGTCGCGAGCTCCAGCGCGAGGGTGGATTTTCCACTCGCGGTGGGGCCGAGCAGGACAAAGGCAGCGGGTCTACCTGCCACGCAGGAACAGCTTGTCCAGGTCGGCGAGCGTGAGCTGGTACCAGGTCGGCCGCCCGTGGTTGCAGCTGCCACTGCGCTCGGTGGCTTCCATCTCGCGCAGCAACGCATTCATTTCCGGCACGCTGAGCGCGCGGTTTGCGCGCACGGCCCCATGGCAGGCCATGCCCGAGAGAAGCTCGTCCCTGCGCGTGGCGAGCGCCTGCGAGGCGCCGAACTCGCGCAGGTCGGCGAGCACCTGGCGGGCGAGCGCGGCGACGTCTCCTCCGACCAGCGCGCTCGGCACGGCACGCACCGCGAGCGCATTGGGGCCGGAGGAAGTGATCTCGAAACCGATCGCCTCCAGCGCCGCGCGCTGCTCGTCGGCGGTCGCGACATCGAGCGCCTCGGCCTGGAAAACGGCAGGCACCAGCAGCGGCTGGCGAGGCATCGCGCCCGCATCGAGCGAATTCTTCAGACGCTCGTAGACGATGCGCTCGTGCGCGGCGTGCATGTCTACCAGCACCAGTCCGGCGGCGTTCTGCGCGAGGATGTAGATGCCGTGCAACTGGGCGAGCGCATACCCGAGAGGCGGAACTGCGTCCGGCGCGGTCTCGTACGACGGCGCGGTCCGCAGGCCTGCCGCCTCATACGACGGCGTGGGCTGCAGCGCCGCGGCCATGAACGATTGATAGGCCGCCACCGGTTGTGCGATCTGCAGCGCAGACTGGAATGCGCTCGCCTGCGCAGCTGGCGCGAACGCGGCGTATGCGACCGGCGCCTGCGCAGCGCCCGGCGACAGTGCCCGTTTCACCGCGTGGAACACGAACTGGTGCACCCCGCGCGCGTCGCGAAAACGCACTTCGGTCTTTGCCGGGTGCACGTTCACGTCGACCAGCCGCGGATCGATCTCGAGGGCGAGCACATAGGCCGGCTGTCGGTCACCGTGCAGCTGGTCGGCATAGGCCTCGCGCGCCGCATGCGCGAGCAACCGGTCGCGCACGTAACGGCCATTGACGAAGAAATACTGGCTGTCGGCGCGCGCGCGCGCGGCTTGAGGTCCGCCAGCGAGCCCCGCCAGGTGCAGCGTTCCGGCCTGCGCCTCCACGCGCAGGCTGCTCGCGCCGAAATCGACGCCGAGCAGCGCGGCGACGCGCTCCCCGAGCGGCTGCGCCTTCAGGTGGGCGCTGACGCGGCCATTGTGTTTGAGGGTGAAGGCGCGCTCCGGATGCGCGAGCGCGATGCGGCGGAACGTTTCCTCGCAATGGCCGAATTCGGTCGCTTCAGTCCTGAGGAACTTGCGCCGCGCCGGCGTATTGAAGTACAGGTCCTCGACCGTCACCGTGGTGCCGGCGGCGCGCACCGCGGGCTCGGGCGGGTGCAGGTGCTCGCCTTCGGCGCGCACCAGCCAGGCATGCTGCGCCTCGCGCGTGCGGGTCGAAAGGACGAGCCGCGCCACCGCCGCGATTGAGGCGAGCGCCTCGCCGCGAAAGCCCATCGTTCCGACCGCTTCAAGGTCTTCGAGCGAGGCGATCTTGCTGGTCGCGTGACGCGCGAGCGCGAGCGGCAATTCCTCGCGCGCGATGCCTGCCCCGTCATCGTGCACTTGGATGCGCTTCGCGCCGCCCTCGGTGAGCGAGACCTGGATCTCGCTCGCACCTGAGTCGATGCTGTTCTCGAGCAGTTCCTTCACCACCGACGCGGGGCGCTCGACCACTTCGCCTGCGGCGATCTGGCTGATCAGCAACTCGGGCAGGACCTGGATCGCCGGCATCGCGGACGATTATAGCCCGCGGTGTCGCTACAATCGCGCCATGGAACTGCTTGCGCTCGGCTGGGACGTTCTGGTGCATCTCGACCGATATCTCGGCGAGTGGCTCGCTCTCTACGGCGCGTGGTTCTACGCCATCCTGTTTGTCATCATTTTCTGCGAGACCGGTCTGGTGGTATGGCCGTTTCTACCCGGCGATTCGCTGTTGTTCGTGGTCGGCGCGCTCGCCGCGACCGCCGGTCTTGATGTCGTTTTCCTGACGGCGCTGATCGTTGTCGCCGCGTTGAGCGGCGACAACGTCAATTACTGGATCGGGCGCTGGCTGGGGCCGCGCGTGTTCCATTTCAGGGAATCGCGCCTGTTCAACCCGAAGCATCTGGAGCGTACCCATGCGTTCTACGACAGGCACGGCGGCAAGACCATCGTGATCGCGAGATTCGTACCGATCGTGCGCACCTTCGCGCCTTTCGTTGCCGGCATCGGGCAGATGTTTTACGCGCGCTTCCTCGCCTTCAGCGCGGTTGGCGCGATGCTGTGGTCGGTCTCGCTGGTGGGCGCGGGCTACCTGTTCGGCAACATCCCCGCGGTGAAGAACAATCTGACGCTGGTGATCATCGCGATCGTCGCGATCTCGGTGACGCCGATCGCGCTCGAATGGCTACGGGTTCGACGCGAGCGGTGATTGCGGGCGCGGCGGGTTCTTCGCAAAATACCGCTTGATTCCGTTCATGACCGCGCGCGCGAGCTTGTCCTGGTAAGCCTCGTCATTGAGGCGCCGTTCTTCCTCGGGATTGCTGATGAACGCGGTTTCCACCAGGATCGAGGGCACGTCGGGGGCCTTGAGTACCGCGAAGCTCGCCTGCTCGACGCGCGGCTTGTGCAGCGTGTTGATCTCGCCCAGCTCCGACAGGACGTGGTGCCCGAGCTTGAGGCTGTCGCTGATGGTCGCGGTTTGCGACAGGTCGAGCAGCGTCTGCGCAAGGTAGCGGTCCTTGACATCGAGATTGACGCCGCCGACCAGATCCGCGTCGTTCTCCTTCTTCGCCAGCCAGCGCGCGGCCTCCGAGGTGGCGCGGCGCTCGGAGAGCGCGAATACCGAAGAGCCGCGCGCGTGCGGCCGGACGAACGCATCGGCATGCACCGACACGAACAGGTCCGCCTTCACCTTGCGCGCCTTGTCCACCCGCATCTGCAGCGGCAGGTAGTAGTCGCCTTCGCGCGTCAGCACCGCGCGCATCTCGGGTTCGGCGTCGATCAGCGCCTTGAGGCGCCTGGCGATCATCAGCGTGATGTCCTTCTCGTAGCTGCCGCCGCGGCCGCGCGCACCCGGGTCCTCTCCGCCGTGCCCGGCGTCGATCACCACCGTTGCGAGCCTTGCAACCTTCGGCCTGGCTGCGGGCGCGGGCGCGCCGCTGCGCGCATCGGAGCTCGCCGGCGCAGCCATCCCGCCCTCGCCTTCGATCAGCGCAAGCAGCGGGTCGGGTGCGACCAGCGGGTAAATGTCGAGCACCAGGCGGTGGCCGTAATCGGCGACCGGTTTCAGCGTGAAGGCCTGCGCGCGCACTTCGGTCTTCAGATCGAGCACCACACGGATCACGCCCGGACGATTGCGCGCAACGCGCAGCTTCTCGACATAGGGATCGCCGGCGGTTACCTTACCGTTCAACTCGGCAAGCGCGGCAGAGAGCTCCGCGCCCTCCAGATCGAGCACCAGGCGCTCGGGATTCTTCACCGAAAGCAGCGTGTAGCGCAGCTCCTGATTGGATTCAAACGTGATGCGCGTGTAGTCTTTTGCCGGCCACACGCGCGTGGCGACGACTTGTTGCGCCAGAGCGGCGCCAGTCAGCGCGAGCAGTAGCGTTGCGACGCCGATGCGAGCCAGTCTTCGCCAGCCGGAGAATGAGCTTCGAGCAACGCGTCGCGGCCCGCATCCAAGTATTGCAGTCTGATCGACAGGTCCGGCAGCGACAGCAAACCCGCGGCCTGTTCCGGCCATTCGATGATGCACAAGGTTTCCGGATTGAAGGCTTCCCGGAAGCCTGAGCTCAGCCATTCCTTCGGATCACTGAATCGATAAAAATCAAAGTGATACAAGGATAACCCAGAAATGGTATAAAGTTCAACCAAGGTGTAGGTCGGGCTTTTGACCCTGCCCGCGTATCCGAGGGCTCGCAGCAGGCCGCGCACCAGCGTGGTCTTGCCGGCACCGAGTTCTCCGGACAGGTGCAACACGCGGCCGGGCCCGGCCTGCACGGCGAGTGCGGCTCCGAGCGCAAGCGTGGCGGTTTCGCCGGTGAGCGCGACGTTAAGATTCGACGTCATGGACTACGCGTCGCTGGCTGCGGACATCAAGCGCTGGGGCATGGATCTGGGCTTTCAGGCGGTGGGGATCGCCGATTGCGATCTGTCCTCGGCCGAGCCGCGCCTGCTCGATTGGCTGGCGCTCGGCTGGCATGGCGAGATGGATTATATGGTGCGCCACGCCGCGCGCCGCGCGCGGCCCGCCGAGTTGGTGCCGGGCACGCTGCGCGCAATCTGCTGCCGGATGAACTACGCCGCCGCGCTCGAAGACGAGTGGCCCGTGCTCGCCGACCGGCGCCGCGCATACATCGCGCGCTATGCGCGCGGGCGCGACTATCACAAGCTGCTGCGCACACGGATGCAGAAGTTGGCCGAGCACATCGGTGCTGCAGTGGGCAAGTTCAGCTACCGCGCGTTTGCCGATTCGGCGCCGGTGCTGGAAGTGGAGCTCGCGGCAAAAGCGGGCCTGGGGTGGCGCGGTAAGCACACGCTGCTGCTTGACCGGGATGCGGGCTCCTGGTTCTTCCTCGGCGAGCTCTATACCGATTTGCCGCTGCCCGTGGACGCGCCGGTCTCCGATCACTGCGGCAGTTGCGAAAAATGCATCGAGGTCTGCCCGACGCAGGCGATCCGCGCGCCGTACCGGCTCGATGCGCGGCGTTGCATCTCTTACCTCACCATCGAACTGAAGGGCGCGATTCCCGAGGAGCTGCGGCCGCTCGTCGGCAATCGCGTGTACGGCTGCGACGACTGCCAGCTGGTGTGCCCGTGGAACTCGTTCGCGCGGGCGACGAACGAACCGGATTTCGCGGTGCGCAACGGCCTGGATGCGGCGACGCTGGTCGAACTGTTCGCGTGGAGTGCACAGCAGTTCGACGCGAGGATGGCCGGCTCGGCGATCCGGCGCATCGGCTACGAGCGCTGGCTGCGCAACCTCGCGGTCGGGCTGGGCAATGCGGCGTCTTCGCCCGAGGTGATCGGCGCGCTGCGCGCGCGCGCAGATGACACGTCGGCGCTGGTGAGAGAACATGTGCGCTGGGCCCTCAGGAGGCACGCGGCATGACACGATCGACGCAGACCCCGTGGACGCAGGACGTGTTGCTCGAGGGTTTCGAGACCACGCAAATCGAGTTCCCGGACGATTACGAGGGCGCGGTGTGGGCGACGCTGGTGAGGAAAAAGGCCATGCCGCCGGCGCGGAGCGTGATGCTCTACGTGCACGGATTCATCGACTATTTCTTCCAGGCGCACATGGCCGAACGCTTCATCGCCGAGGGCTGGCGCTTCTATGCCCTCGACCTGCGCAAATATGGCCGCTCGATGTCGGCGCATCAGCGGCCGAATTTCTGCAACAGCCTGGAGGAGTACTTCGCCGACATCACGCGCGCGATCGATCTGATCCTCGCCGAAGAGGGCGCCGGGCGCCTCGCGCTGATGGGCCACTCGACCGGAGGGCTCACCTGCTCGCTGTATGCGGACTGCGGCGAACGGCGGGACCGGCTTTCCGCGCTGGTGCTGAACAGCCCGTTCTTCGATTTTCGCGCGCCGGCCTCGCGCCGCCACGAACTGGCGATCGCGTGCACGCTGGGCCGGTTCTTTCCCTACCTGAACAATCCGAAGGCGGTGCTGCCTGCTTACGCGAAAAGCCTGCACAAGGATTACGCGGGCGAGTGGAGTTTCGACCTGCGCTATAAGCCGATCGAGGGCTTCCCGGCCTATTTCGGCTGGCTGCGCGCGGTGCGCGCCGGGCATCGGCGCGTGCAGGCAAAGCTCGATATCCGCTGCCCGGTGCTTTCGATGCATTCGGATGAGTCGGACATCGTGCTCGACTGGCACCACATCGCGCGCTACAGCCCGAGGCTCGGGCGCAGGGTCGAACTGATGCAGTTCCCGGGCGCCCTGCACGACCTGATGCTGTCGCGCGCCGATGTGCGCGAGCAAGTGTTCAGCCGGATGTTCGGCTGGCTCGCGCTGCTGGCCTAAAGTTTCAATTCCCAGGTTTCGCCGACCAGGTCGTGGCCGAAGCTGCGGTGCTTTTTCTTGCCTACCAGCCGGTACCCGGCGCGCTGGTAGATATACCGTGCCGCCAGCAGAACGTCGTTGGTCCAAAGCATGATTTTGCGGTAACCGGCCTGGCGCGCGAAGCGCTTGCATTCGTTCACCAGCCGCGCGCCGAGCCCCACCCCGCGTGCTTCCGGCTCGACCAGCAGCAGCCGCAATTGCGCGACCTTCGCCGATTTGCGAACGAGGAATACCGAGCCGACGATGTCGCCGTCGCGTTCCGCGATCCAGCAGCGCTCGCGCTCGGCGTCGAAATGCTCGATGAAGCGGGCGGCGATTCCGGCGACCATGGCTTCGAACCGCTCGTCCCAGCCGTACTCTTGCGCGTAAAGGACTCCATGGCGATGCACGATCCAGCCGATGTCGCCCGGGCGGTGCTTGCGCAGCACCACCGGCGAAACGGCGCGGGATCGTTTACGGCGCGCTGGCTTCATCGTTGCGGCGGCAGCTTGAGGACCGTGGCGAGGGTCGCAGCGGCCCACGCGAGATAGAGCGCGGCGAACACCCACTCGGGCGCCTCGTAGTAAAGCAGCCGGTAAACCCAGCGGCCGACGAAGGAATCCGGCCGCGCACCGCCGCGCATCGCGTCTTCCCACAGCGTGAGCGGGCACGCGTAGCCGGCAAGCGCTTCGAACGCGACCAAGCCGATCGCCGCAAGATGGAGATAACGGAACGCAGGGTTCCTTACCCAGCGCCAGCCGAGCGCCGCGCCGATCCAGGTCAAGACAAGGCCGCCCACGATGAACGCGACGATCGCGAAGTGAGACACGAGGAGCGCATCGGCGGCGTACGGCTGCACACTGCTATTTTGCGCCGCTAACCCTTCTCCTGCGGCCGGTGCGGATCGGCAATCCACTCGCTCCAGGAACCGGCATACACGCGTGAGCCGGGAAAACCAGCGATTTCCATCGACAGCGCGTTGTGGCAGGCGGCGACGCCGGAGCCGCAGTAGTGGACGACTTCGTGCGGCGTCCGGTCGCCGAGCAGCGCGCCGTACTCCCTGCGCAGATCCTCGGCGCGCTTGAACAGCCCGTCGGTGCCCAGATTCTCGGTGCAGAAGCGGTTGTGTGCCCCGGGAATCCGGCCCGCCACCGGATCGATCGGTTCGGCCTCGCCGCGAAAGCGCGCGGGCGCGCGCGCATCGAGGAGCATCGTGTCGCCTGCACCGAGGTGCGCCGCGACATATGCGGCATCGACGTTCGCGGCCGTGGGTACGCCGTCGTATTTCGCGGGCTGGTATTCGGGCAGCGCGCGCGTAACCTCGCGGCCTTCCTTCACCCATTTGGCAAAGCCGCCGTCGAGTACAGCGGCACTCTCATGCCCGACCCAGTTCAGCATCCACCACAGGCGCGCCGCCATGGTGCCGTTGCCTGCGTCGTACGCGATGACCTGGTGCCCGCGCGTCAGTCCGGCGCGGCCCAGCAGCGCGATGAAGACTTGCGGGTCCGGAAGCGGATGGCGTCCATTCGATCCGTTCTTCGGCCCGGAGAGGTCGGTGTCGAGATGCAGGAACAGCGCGCCCGGGACGTGGCCTTCCAGGTACTGCTTCGCACCGAGCGCCGGCTGCGCGAGGTCGTGGCGGCAGTCGAAGATCCGCCACCGAGGGTCGTCGAGGTGCCGCGCGAGCGCCTCGGTGTCGACGAGTGTGCGGTAGGAATTCAACGCTGCGCCGGCCGCCCGAGCCTTGCGCGCAGCCACTCGTGGAAGTGCAGCATCGCGTCTTCCATCGGCGACTGGTAGGGGCCCGCATCGTCCAGACCGTGCTCCCACAGCGTCTTGCGGCCGCGGTTCATGCGCATGCACAGTTCGCGGTCCTCGATGCCTGTTTCCACGTATGCGGCCTGCTGGGCCTGGATGAACTCGCGCTCGAACAGCGCGATCTCCTCGGGGTAGTAGAACTCGACCACGTGGGTGGTGTGCTGCGGGTCGCGCGGGATCAGTTGCGAGGCCACCAGCACATGCGGGTACCACTCGAGCATCATGCATGGAAAGTAGGTCATCCACAGGGCGCCGTGCTTCGGCTCGCGTCCGTCGAGGACCCTGAGGCAGGCATCGTGCCACTTCCGGTAGACCGGCGTGCCGGGCTTCATCAGCCCGGACTTCGCCGGCACGATCTGCAGCGAATACTCCTCGCCGAACTCGACGCTGAAGCTGTTGCAGTCGGTGAATCCGCCCAGTCCCGGGTGGAAGGGCTCGACGTGATAGACCTCGAGATACGCCTCGATGAAAGTCTTCCAGTTGCAGGCGTACTCGTCGATCGTCACCCGGTCCAGCATGTAGTTCGAGAAGTCGAAGTCGCACGCGAGCGAGAAGCGCTCGAGGTCCTTCGCCGGATCGCGCGGCCCCGCGAACAGCAACCCGTTCCAGCTCTTCAACGGCGTCGAGTGCAGCCTGACGCAGGGGTTCTGCGGGAAGTGCGGTGCGCCCAGCAGCTCGCCTTGGATGTCATAGGTCCAGCGATGAAACGGGCAGACGATGTTTTGCGCGTTGCCCGTGCCCTGCAGCATGATCGACTGGCGGTGCCGGCAGACGTTGGAGAGCAGTTCCACGCCGCCTGCGTTCCTCACCAGAACCTGCGCGTGATCCTTCCATGCGAGCGTGTGGTAATCGCCGGCCTTCGGCACCATCAACTCGTGCCCGACGTAATTGGGGCCCGCATCGAACAGGAGCTTCTTCTCCTGCGCAAAGACCTCCCGATCGAAGTACCAGCCCACCGGCAACTGCGCACTGGCCGGCTTCAGCTGACGCAAGCTCGCGACGTCCGACATTCCCCCTCCCCTGGGCAAATAACCCTGCAATTTTAACGCACTAGCCGATTGACCGGAAAGCGCGACCCCGGCACACTATCGGGCTTATGAGCCGGTCCCCGCGTCAAAGTTCCCCCGGCGATGTCCCCGGCAACCTCAAGCCCTCCGCAGCAGCCTCCGAGCCGGGATTGACGTTCGAGAAGGCGATCGCCGAACTCGAGCGCATCGTCGCGCAAATGGAGCAGGGCGAGTTGTCGCTGGAACAGTCCCTCGGTGCGCACAAGCGCGGCCTCGAGCTTGCGCGCTACTGCCAGGAGCGGCTCGACGCCGCGCGCGCGCAGGTGAAGGTGCTCGAGGGCGACGTACTCAAGAATCTCTCCAGCCTGCAGGCCGACGCAGATGGTGACGCCGCCTGACTTCCAGAGCTGGATGGGTTCGGTCCAGGCGCGCATGGAAGCGGCGCTCGCACGCCTGCTGCCGGCTGCGAAGATCGCGCCTGGGCGCCTGCACGAGGCGATGCGCTACGCCGCGCTCGAAGGCGGCAAGCGGGTGCGGCCGCTGCTCGCATTTGCCGCAGGCGATCTTGCGGGCGCAGCACCCGAGCGGCTGGAAGTCGCCGCCGCGGCGGTCGAGATGATCCACGCCTACTCGCTGGTGCACGACGACATGCCTTGCATGGATGACGATGCGCTGAGGCGCGGCAAACCGACCGTGCACGTCGAATACGATGAAGCCACCGCGATGCTGGTGGGCGATGCGCTGCAGTCACTCGCCTTCCAGCTTTTGTCCGACTCGCCGATCGCGGATTGCGCCGAGACGCAGCTCCAGATGGTCAGGACGCTTGCCCATGCCGCCGGCTCGCGCGGCATGGCCGGCGGGCAGGCGATCGACCTCGCTTCCACCGGCAAAGCGCTCGAGCTGCCGGAATTGGAATTCATGCACATCCACAAGACAGGCGCGCTGATCCGCGCTGCGGTGGTGCTGGGAGCGCTGTGCGGTACGCTCGACGCGCACGCGCGCGCGCAGCTGGAGCGTTTCGCAAAGTTCATCGGATTGGCGTTCCAGGTCGTGGACGACGTGCTGGATGCCGAGGCGAGTACCGCGACCCTCGGCAAGACGGCCGGCAAGGATGCGAAACAGGGCAAGTCGACCTACGTATCGGCGCTGGGCGCCGCCCGGGCGAAGGCCTTTGCCGAGGAACTGCGCGCCGAGAGCCATGCTGCGCTGGCGTGCTTCGGCGAGCGGGCGCTGCGACTCAGGCAACTCGCGGATTTCGTGGTTCTGAGACAATTCTAGGTATGACGACACTGACCACGGGATTGCCGGGCGAGCTGCCTGAAAAGGGCGGTGCGCACGCGCGCGGCTACAATGAAGCTGGCGGCGCCCAGATGTACGAACTGCTCAAGTCGATCAACGAACCTTCCGAGTTGCGCAAGCTCGAGCGGCCGCAGCTGCACCAGCTCGCCGACGAGCTGCGCGCCTACGTGCTCGATTCGGTATCGAAGACCGGCGGACACCTTTCGTCGAACCTCGGCACGGTGGAGCTGACGATCGCGTTGCATTACGTATTCGACACGCCGGAAGACCGCATCGTCTGGGACGTGGGACACCAGACCTATCCGCACAAGATCCTCACCGGGCGGCGCGAGAAGATGCCGACGCTGAGGCAATTGGACGGCATCTCCGGCTTTCCGCGCCGCGCGGAGTCGGTCTACGACACCTTCGGCACCGCGCATTCCTCGACCTCGATCTCGGCGGCGCTCGGCATGGCGGTGGCGGCGAAACTGAAGGGCGAGTCCCGCCACGCGATCGCGGTGATCGGCGACGGCGCGATGTCCGCCGGCATGGCCTTCGAGGCGATGAACAACGCCGGCGCGATGGACGCCGATCTGCTGGTGGTGCTGAACGACAACGAAATGTCGATCTCCCCGCCGGTGGGCGCGCTGACCAACTATCTCGCGCGGCTGCTCTCGGGACGCCTTTACGACACCGCCAAGCGGACCAGCGAGCGCGTGCTGCGCTCCGTGCCCCGGGTCTGGGAACTGGCCAGGCGCGCAGAGGAGCATGTGAAGGGGATGGTGACGCCCTCGACGCTGTTCGAGGAGTTCGGTTTCAATTACATCGGCCCGATCGACGGGCACGATCTCGACGCGCTGGTGCCGACGCTCACCAACATCAGGAAGTTGAAAGGGCCGCAGTTCCTGCACGTGATCACGCGCAAGGGGCAGGGCTACAAGCTTGCCGAGGAAGACCCCGTGCTGTACCACGGTCCGGGAAAGTTCAATCCGTCAGAGGGCATCAAGCCGGCGGCGGTGGCAAAGCCCACCTACAGCCAGATCTTCGGCGAATGGCTGTGCGCGACGGCCGAGCGCGAGCCGCGCCTGGTGGCGATCACGCCCGCGATGCGCGAGGGCTCCGGGATGGTGGAGTACTCGCAGCGCTTTCCGGAGCGCTATTTCGACGTCGGCATTGCCGAGCAGCACGCGGTGACCTACGCCGCCGGACTTGCGTGCGAAGGCATGAAGCCGGTGGTGGCGATCTATTCGACGTTCCTGCAGCGCGGATATGATCAGCTGATCCACGATGTTGCGATCCAGAACCTGCCGGTGGTGTTCGCGCTCGACCGCGGCGGGCTGGTGGGCAGCGACGGCGCGACTCACAACGGCGCGTTCGATTTCGCCTTCCTGCGCTGCGTTCCGAACATGACGGTGATGGCGCCCGCGGACGAAAACGAGTGCTGGCAGATGCTCACGACCGCTCTCGCACTTGGCTCTCCCGCGACGGTGCGCTATCCGCGCGGCGCCGGGCCCGGCGTGGCGATCGGGAAGGACAAGCGGGTGCTGCCGCTCGGCAAGGGCGAATTGCGCAGGGAGGGAAAACGAATCGCCATACTCGCGTTCGGCGCGATGCTGCAGCCGGCGCTCGCGGCCGCGGAGCAGCTGGGCGCGAGCGTCGCGAACATGCGTTTCGTGAAGCCGATCGATGCCGAACTGGTGAAGCGCCTCGCTGAGACCCACGAACTGCTGGTCACGGTCGAGGAGCACGTGGTGATGGGCGGTGCGGGCAGCGCCGTGTGCGAGACCCTCGCCGCACTCGGCCTCGGGCCCAAGGTGCTGAATCTGGGCCTGCCCGATCGCTTCATCGATCATGGCGATCCTGCGAAACTGCTGGCTTCGGTGGGGCTGGACGCCGCCGGAATAGTGAAATCGGTGCGGGCCGTAATATCGGAGTAATTTGGCCGATTGTTATAATGACAATATGAACACCCGAGACCTGTACAACATTCCGGACGTGCAGGCGAGCGCCGACACGCGCCGCCTTTCGATCGACCAGGTGGGCGTGAAGGCGATCCGCTACCCGATGAAGATCCGGGAGAAGGCGGGGCGCGTGCAGCACACCATCGCCAATTTCAACATGTACGTGGGTCTGCCGCACCATTTCAAGGGCACGCACATGTCGCGTTTCGTGGAAATACTCAACGCGCACGAGCGCGAGATCACGGTCGAGACCTTCCAGGTTATGCTGCGCGAAATGGTCGAGCGGCTCGAGGCCGCGGAAGGACGGATCGAGATGACCTTTCCGTACTTCGTCAACAAGCGCGCGCCGGTGTCGAAGGTGCAAAGCCTGCTCGATTACGAGGTCACGTTCATCGGCGAGGTGAAGGGTGGCAAGCAGAGCTTCAGCATGAAGGTGCTGGTGCCGGTGACCAGCCTGTGCCCGTGCTCGAAGAAGATTTCGGATTACGGCGCGCACAACCAGCGCTCGCATGTGACGGTGACGGCGCGCACCAACGACTTCGTCTGGATCGAGGAGATCATCGAGGTGGTGGAAAAGCAGGCCTCGAGCGAGCTCTACGGGCTGCTGAAGCGCCCGGACGAGAAGTTCGTCACCGAACGGGCCTACGACAATCCCAAGTTCGTCGAGGACATGGTGCGCGATGTCGCCGCCATCCTCAATCTCGACGAGCGCATCGAGGCCTATGTGGTGGAATCGGAGAATTTCGAATCGATTCACAACCATTCCGCTTACGCGCTGATCAGGA
The DNA here is from genome assembly GCA_017880775.1 of Burkholderiales bacterium. Classification (GTDB taxonomy): domain Bacteria; phylum Pseudomonadota; class Gammaproteobacteria; order Burkholderiales; family SG8-39; genus JADGRQ01. The sequence goes on from JADGRQ010000002.1 coordinate 151,189, forward strand.
AGGACAAGAAGGCGTCGAAGCAGGCAAAGCCCGCCCCATGAGGCGATGCGGCTCGGAATTCTGTTCGCCTCGCTTGCCGCGCTGCTGCATTTCCCGGTGACCGAATCGGGGGCGCAGGGCCGCGAGGAGGACTTCGCCACCCAGCGCGCGCGCATGGCGGCCGAGATCGACGCAATGGCGCGCGAAACGCGCGCCGAAACCGGCCGCGAACATTTCTCCGCGGCAGTGATGGCGGCGATGGCGAAGGTGCCGCGCCACCAGTTCGTGCCGCTCGAGCAGGTGCGCAACGCCTACCGCAATTCGCCGTTGCCGATCGGTCACGGGCAGACCATCTCGCAGCCCTACATCGTCGCGCTCTCGACGGAACTGGCCGAACTGCGCCCGGAACACGTGGTGCTCGAAATCGGCACCGGGTCGGGCTATCAGGCAGCGGTGCTCGCGGGGATCGTCAGGCAGGTGTACTCGATCGAACTGCTCGAGCCGCTGGGCCTGGAAGCTGCCGAGCGGCTCGCGCGGCTCGGCTATAAGAACGTCGAGGTGCGCATCGGCGACGGCTATCAGGGGTGGCCTGAGCGGGCGCCGTTCGATGCGATCGTTGTAACCGCGGCGGCGCCGAGCACTCCGCCTGCGCTGATTGCCCAACTCAAGGTCGGCGGTAAGCTCGTCATTCCGGTGGGCGCGATGCAGGAGGTGCAGGAACTGCTGGTCGTGACCAAGCGCGCCGACGGCGGCACGCAAACGCGAAAGATACTTCCGGTGCGCTTCGTGCCGCTCGTTCCGGGCCGCTAAAACCGCTTGGTGAGCGTCATCCGCTCGCCGTTGCGCAGCATCTCCACCCGGTTCAGAAAACTCATGCCGAGCAACGCGACGTTGAGGCCCTGACCCTCAAGCACCACTGCGTCGACGTTGTGCAGCTCGACCCCGCCGATGCGCACGGTGTCGAGTTTGACCTGGTACGCGAGGGTTGCGCCGTTGGCGGTCATCGCGGTGCCGCGGGGCGCCTTCGAGGTATCAATGCCCAGCCGGCGCGCTTCCGCGAAGGGCAGCGAAATCATTGTCGCGCCGGTGTCCACCAGGAAGCGGATCGGGGCACCGTTCACCTGGGCTTCGGTGATGAAATGCCCGCGCGCGTCCGCGGCGAGCGTGACGGAGCCAGCGCCGCCCGACACGGAAGCTTCCCCGCGCAGGTGCTGGCCCAGGGCCAGCGCCCGCCGCTTGCCGTCGAACTCGAGCGTCGCGCCCTGCTTGGTGACGGCAATGACCGTGACGCCGTTCAGACTCTGCCCGACGCGCACCGTGCGCGGCGCAGCACCATCGATGACCAGCACCGCCGCCTTGTCGCCAATCACGCCGACGACGCTGACTTCCGCGGCGACCGCCAAACCGGCAAGCAAAATCGCGACAGCGGCTGCCATCGCTGCCGCAACGCCGCTAGAATGACGTTTCATGAAACCAATAGCCATTTTCAGATGCTCGCGCACCGAAGGACCCGGTTATTTTGCCACGGTCCTGGAACGGCGCTCGATCGCCTGGAAGCAGTTCGCGCTCGACGAGGGCCAGCAGGTGCCGAAGGATGCGCGCGCCTTCTCGGGCATGGCATTCATGGGCGGCCCGATGAGCGTCAACGACGACCTGCCGTGGATCGCGCCGCTGCTCGAACTGGTTCGCGACGGGTTGCGCAACGACGTGCCTACAGTGGGGCACTGCCTGGGCGGGCAACTGATGTCCAAGGCTTTCGGCGGCGTGGTTGCTGCGGCCCCGGTGAAGGAGATCGGCTGGGGTGCGGTGCGCGTCGCCGAAAACGCGGTGGCGCGCGAATGGTTCGGCGACATGCAGACTTTCCTGTCCTTCCACTGGCACGGGGAAACCTTCACCATCCCGCCGGGTGCGACGCGGCTCGCCTCGAGCAGCCACTGTGAGAACCAGGCGTTCGCGATAGGCAAGCACCTGGGCATGCAGATGCACGTCGAGATGACCGAGGAATTGATCCGCACCTGGTGCCGCGGCGGCGCCGAAGAGATCGCCGCTTCGAAAGCCAGCCCGGGCGTTCAATCGCCGGACAGAATCCAGGCGGAACTCGAATCCCGGGTCGCCGACCTGCACGCGGTCGCCGACCGGATCTACGACAGATGGCTCGAAGGACTCAGTCGCGGAAGTTGATGAACTGCAGCGGGATGTCGGCGACCGAAGACCGCACCAGCTGAATCACCGCCTGAAGATCGTCTTTCTTGGCGCCCTGCACGCGCACTGCGTCGCCCTGGATCGAAGCCTGCACTTTGAGTTTCGCATCCTTGATCAGCTTCTGGATCCTCCTGGCGTTGTCGGTGGCGATGCCGACCCTGACGGTGACCAGGCGCTTCACCTTGTCGCCCGAGATCTTCTCTACGGCGCCCTCTTCGAGAGACCGCACGTCGATGTTGCGCTTGGCCATGCGGCCGCGCAGCACATCGGTCACCTGCCCGAGTTTGAATTCGTCGTCGGCGAAGACCGTGAGCGCGAATTCCGCCTGCTCGATGCGCGCGTCCGATCCCTTGAAGTCGAAACGGTTGGAGACTTCCTTGTTGGCCTGCTCGAGCGCGTTCTTCACTTCCTGCTTGTCGACCTGCGAAACGATATCGAAAGACGGCATGTTTTGTGATCCTGCTTCTATGGGTTGAGGCGCTGGACCTGCTCGAGCCAGCGCCGGGTGTTGAGCTCCAGCCACTCGATGTCGGCCGGGTCTTCGAGGGAGATGGTGATCGACAGGTTGACCGGCCGGCCGCGCACCATCGCCAGGCTGGTCGAAACCAGGACGAGCACCGGCGGCTTAACATCCCAGTCGTTCCAGGCGCGCTTTGGATTCGCCAGGCGGGTGCCCTGGATGTAGCTCGCCACGGAGGCATCCCGGCGCAGGAACTCGAGCAGCATCGGCTTGCCCTCCGGTGCGGCCCCCAACAGCTTGTGCAAGTCGCTACCCGCAGGCGGGGCTTCGCCCAGGCCGCGCAGCGCATCCGAGACGAACTTCTGGAAATCCTCCTGTGTCGCGCGCAGGCGCTCGAATTCGCGCGCGGTGCCCGCGACCGCGTAACGCTTGAACTCCGGCGGCTCGCCGTTCATGAAGCGGCGCAGGTCCGCATCAGTGATGGCGAAAGACAGTACCCGGACGCTCGGGCCGGCGAGGGACTCGGCAAGCTCGTTCAACCGCGGCGATCCGAGGCCGAGCGTGTCGGCAAAGCCCGCCGGAGTGTCGAGCACCAGCCGGTCGGCGCCCAGCTGCACGACGAAAGGTACCGCGCCGGCGATGCACGTCCACGCGAGCGCGCAGGCGCCGAGGCATGTGCGAAGCGAAACGGGCGCGCGCATCAGTGCTTGCGCTTTTTCGCCAGCCGCGCAGCGATGCGCAAGCGCAGCGCATTCAGACGGATGAAGCCCGCGGCGTCGGCCTGGTTGTAGGCGCCAGCGTCGTCGTCGAACGTGGCGATCTTCATGTCGTACAACGAATCGGTCTTCGACTCGCGGCCTACGCACATGATGGTGCCCTTGTAGAGCTTGAGCCTGACCGTGCCGTTCACCGTCGACTGGCTGGCATCCATCAGCTTCTGCAGCAGCATGCGCTCCGGGCTGAACCAGTAGCCGTTGTACACCATGCGCGCGTAGCGCGGCATCAGGTCGTCCTTCAGCGCCAGCACCTCGCGGTCGAGCGTGATCGACTCCATCGCGCGGTGGCCGGCCAGCATGATGGTGCCGCCGGGGGTTTCGTAGCAGCCGCGGTTTTTCATGCCGACATAGCGGTTCTCGACCTTGTCGAGACGGCCGATGCCGTGCCGGCCGCCGATCCGGTTGAGTTCGTCCAGCACCTGCGCGGGCGAACGCGTCCTGCCGTCGATCGCAACCACGTCGCCCTTCGCGTACTTCAGGTCAACCACCTGCGGCTTGTCGGGGGCCTTCTGCGGGCTCACCGTCAGGCGCCACATATCTTCCTCCGGTGCGAAGTTCGGATCCTCGAGCACCCCACCTTCGTAGGAGATGTGCAGCAGGTTGGCGTCCATGGAATACGGAGCGCCGCCTTTGCGTTTCTTGAAGTCCACCGGAATCCCATGCCGAACGGCGTAGGCGAGCAGCTTGTCGCGGGACAGCAGGTCCCACTCGCGCCAAGGCGCGATGATGCGCACGTCGGGCATCAGCGCATACGCGCCCAGTTCGAACCTGACCTGGTCGTTGCCCTTGCCGGTGGCGCCGTGCGCGATCGCATCGGCGCCCGTCTTTCTTGCGATCGCCACCAGGTGCTTGGCGATCAACGGCCGCGCGATCGAGCTGCCGAGCAGGTACTCGCCTTCGTACAGCGCATTGGCGCGGAACATCGGGAACACGAAGTCGCGCACGAATTCCTCGCGCAGGTCTTCGATGAAGATGTTCCCGGGCTTGATGCCCATCTTGATCGCCTTGGCGCGCGCCGGTTTCACCTCGTCGGGCTGGCCGATGTCGGCGGTGAACGTCACCACCTCGCAGTCGTAGACGTCCTGCAGCCACTTCAGGATCACGGAGGTGTCGAGCCCGCCCGAATAGGCGAGCACGACCTTCGTTACCTTGCCCTTCACTCGCGCGACTCCTTGATCTTGCCGAGCACCAGGAACTCCATCAGCGCCTTCTGCGTGTGCAGCCGGTTCTCGGCTTCGTCCCAGACCACGCTGTGCGGCCCGTCGATCACCTCGGCGGCGACTTCCTCGCCGCGGTGCGCGGGCAGGCAGTGCATGAACAGCGCCCCCTTGTTCGCCACGCGCATCATCTCGGCGTCCACCTGCCAGTCCTCGAAGTCCCTCTTGCGCTCGTCGTTCTCGGCCTCGAAACCCATGCTGGTCCAGACATCGGTGGTGACCAGGTCGGCGCCCCTTGCCGCGCCCATCGGATCGCGGAACTCCTCGTAATGGTCGGTGCCGTACAGGCCTGCGCGCTCCGGTTCCACCTCGTAGCCCGGCGGTGTGGAGACGTGCACGTTGAAATCCAGCAGCTCCGCCGCCTGCAGCCAGGTGTTGCAAACGTTGTTCGAGTCGCCGATCCACGCCACCGTCTTGCCCCTGATGTCGCCGCGCTGCTCGATGAAGGTGTAGATGTCGGCGAGGATCTGGCAGGGGTGGTACTCGTTGGTGAGCCCGTTGATCACCGGCACGCGCGAGACGCCGGCAAAACGCTCGAGGATCTCCTGCTCGAAGGTGCGGATCATGACGATGTCCGACATCCTCGAAATCACCTGCGCCGCGTCCTCCACCGGCTCGCCGCGCCCGAGCTGCGAATCACGGGTGCTGAGGAACACCGCGTTGCCGCCGAGCTGCTGCATGCCGGCCTCGAACGAAAGCCGGGTACGCGTTGACTGCTTCTCGAAAATCATCACCAGCGTGCGGTCGGTGAGCGGCCAGTAGCGCTCGTAGCGCTTGAACCGGTCCTTGATCCAGCGCGTGCGCGCGAATACGTGCATCAACTCCTCGAGCGAGAGGTCCTTGAACTGCAGGAAATGGCGCACCCCCACGGCGCCACGCTCAGGCCCGCGCCATTTTCGCCGGCGTCTGCTCGGCGCCGGCAAGGAATTCCCTCACCAGCGAGGCGAGGATGGACACCACCTGCCTGCCTTCGGCCTCGGTCATCACCAGCGCCGGCAGCAGGCGGATCACGCTCTCGGCGGTGACGTTGAACACCAGTCCGCGCGCGAGCCCCATTCTGACCAGTTCCGTGCACGGGCGGTCGAGTTCGACGCCGATCATCAGGCCCATCCCGCGGATCTCCTTCACGCCCGCAACGCCGGCCAGCTCCGCCACGAGGCCGTCGCGGATCACATGGCCGACCTTCGCGGCGTTGGCAAGCAGGCCCTGCTCGTGCATCGCGTCGAGGGTCGTCACCACGCCGGTCATCGCGAGCGGATTGCCCCCGAACGTCGAGCCGTGGTTGCCGGGCTTGAACACGCCTTTGGCGCGCCGGCCCACCACGCACGCGCCCACCGGCACCCCGCCGGCGAGTCCCTTGGCAAGCGGCACCACGTCGGGCGTGACGCCTGCGTGCTGGTAGACGAACCACTTTCCGCTGCGCCCCAGCCCGCACTGGATCTCGTCGGCGATGAAAAGCCATTCGTTCCGGTCGCAGATCCCGGCCAGGCCGCGCAGGTATTCCAGGCGCGCGACGTTGATGCCGCCTTCGCCCTGGATCGGCTCGATCAGCACCGCCACCACGTTGCGGTTGTGCGCGGCGATGTTGCTGATTGCATCGAGGTCATTGAACGGCGCGCGCACGAATCCCGGCACCAGCGGCTCGAAACCGGCCTGCACCTTGCGGCTGCCGGTGGCCGACAGCGTGGCGAGCGTGCGGCCGTGGAAGGCCTTCTCGAACACGATGATCTCCGGGCGCTCGATGCCGCGCTTGTGTCCGTACATGCGCGCAACCTTGATCGCCGCCTCGTTCGCCTCGCAGCCGGAGTTGCAGAAGAACACCTCGTCCAGCCCGGTGATCTCCGCGATTCGGTCGGCCGCAGCCTCCTGGGCGGGGTTCTCGAACAGGTTGGAAGTGTGGATGATGCGCGCAATCTGCTCGGAGAGCGCTTTCACCAGCTTCGGGTGGTTATGGCCGAGCGTGTTCACCGCGATGCCCGCCAGCGCATCGAGGTATTTCCTGCCCGCCGCGTCGTACAGCCACACCCCTTCGCCGCGCACGAAGGCGACCGGCTGCCGGGCGTACGTGTTCATCACGTGCGACATGTGCGTGCTCCAAAAAAAAAACGGCGGCCCGGGCCGCCGTTCGATGAATCCTATCACAGCACTATGGGAGAATGGCAGACTGATTGACGGGGGAGGTTGATCCATGCCTGAGCATGAGAACAAGACCAAGGTCACCATTCTGACCGGGTCCTACCGCATCAAGGGCTACATCGAACTGGTTCCCGGCGCGCGCGTGACGGACTACCTGGCCGATTCCAAGGAGTTCATTGCGCTGACCGATGCGGAAGTCTGGGAGCTGGCGATCGGCGGCCGGCAGATTCTCGCCGCGCCGTTCATGAACGTGAGCCTCGAGCACATCCAGGTCGTCACGCCGGGGCATTGATGAGCCTCTTATAATCGCCGCCATGTCCGATGCGCCGGCCGTCGAGGTGCGCACGAGGCGACGCCGGTGCGGCTGCGCTCAGCCCAGCGATTTGAGCGCGTGCGCGAGATGGCGCTTGGCGCGCGCGGCGGTGTTCCTGTGGATCACGCCTTTCGCAGCCGAGCGGTCCACCGTGCCCATGGTGCGCGAAACGACGGCGGCGGCAGCGGCCTTGTCGCCGGCGGATACGGCTTTCTTCACGTGCTTGATCGCGGTGCGCATCGCGGAGAGCTGGCTCGCGTTGCGCTTGCGGCGCACCTCGTTCTGGCGGGCGCGCTTGCGGGCAGATTTGATGTTGGCCATGGGTGAATCCGGGGTTCGTAAAAAGGGGCGCATTCTAGTCGCTAAGCGTCCGGCGGGCAAGGCATTTCTCGGCCCGCCATGAACCTGCTGCGCGCGCTCGCGACGGTGAGCAGCCTGACGTTCGTGTCGAGAATCTTCGGCTTCGTGCGCGATGCGCTGATCGCGCGCGCATTCGGCGCCGGGCTCGCCACCGACGCCTTTTTCGTCGCCTTCAGAATCCCGAACCTGCTGCGCCGGATGTTCGCCGAGGGCGCGTTCTCGCAGGCCTTCGTGCCGATCCTCGCGGAGTACCGCAACCGCGAGGGCGACGACAAGACCAAGGCGCTGGTCGATTGCGTGGCCAGCGCGCTCGCGCTCGCACTGGTCTTCACGGCGCTGCTGGGCATCGCGGCGGCGCCGTTCATCATCTACGTCTCCGCGCCGGGATTTTCCGCGGACGCGGACAAGTTCGCGCTCACGGTGGCGATGCTGAGGATCACGTTTCCGTACGTGCTGTTCATCTCGCTGGTGGCGCTCTCCGCGGGTATCCTCAACAGCTGGAGCAGGTTCGCGGTGCCGGCATTCACGCCGGTGCTGCTCAATGTCTCGTTCATCGTCGCGGCGGCGTTCGCCGCGCCGTACTTCGATCCGCCGGTGATGGCGCTCGCGTGGGCGGTGTTCGCGGGCGGTGCACTGCAGCTCGCGTTTCAGCTGCCGTTCCTGGCGCGGATCGGCATGCTGCCGCGCTGGCGGCTCGATCTGCGCCATCCGGGCGTGACGCGCGTGCTGAAGCTGATGGCGCCCGCGCTGTTCGGCGTGTCGATCGGCCAGATTTCCCTTTTGATCAACACTATCTTCGCGTCATTCCTCGTCTCGGGGAGCGTGTCGTGGCTGTACTACGCCGACCGGCTGATGGAGTTTCCCGCGGGGCTGCTCGGCGTGGCGCTCGGCACCATCCTGCTGCCAAGCTTGTCCAGATATCACGCCGACGCAAACGTGGCGGAGTACTCCAGGCTGCTCGACTGGGGTCTGCGCCTGACGCTGCTGGTGGCGCTGCCGGCTGCGGCGGCGCTGGCGCTGCTCGCGCTGCCGCTCATCACCACGCTGTTCCAGTACGGACGCTTCACGGCTGAGGACGCGCGCATGACGCAGTACGCGCTGGTTGCGTACAGCATCGGCCTCACGGGGCTGATCCTGGTGAAAATCCTCGCGCCGGGATTCTATGCGCGGCAGAACGTCGTGACTCCGGTGAAGATCGGCCTGGTCACGCTGGTTGCGACACAGCTGATGAACCTCGCCTTCATCGGCCCGCTGGGCCATGCAGGTCTCGCACTTGCGATATCGCTGGGCGCCTGCCTGAACGCGGGGCTGCTGTTTCGCTACCTTCGCAGCCGGGGTATTTACACGCCCGAGCCGGGCTGGGGCGCGTTCGTACTCAAAGTCGGCTTCGCAGTGGTTCTAATGGCGGCGGGGCTCTGGCTGGCGGCGGAGCCCGGGCCATGGTGGGCCGCTGCCGCATGGCGATGGCGCGTGGCGGCGATCGCGGGGCTGGTGGGGCTCGGTCTGGTGGTATACGGCGGGGTGCTGCTTGCGCTAGGCTTTCGCCTGAAGGATTTCTCCCGACGTGGCGCGTAGGGCAGGCGCATGATGATGCAACGCTTCGACGAACTGATGCAGTGCGATGACGCGCGCATCGACCTTGCCGAGGCCTGCCTGTTGATCGCCGAGGATGCCTACCCCGGATTGCGCGTCGAGCACTATTTGGGCGAGATCGAGCGCATGGCGATCCGCCTGCGCTCGCGGCTGCCGCAAGCGAATGGCGCCGAGGAGCGCATCATCGCCCTCAACCAGTTCCTGTTCGACGATCTCGGCTTCCGCGGCAACGCCAAGGACTTTTACGACGCGCGCAACAGCTACCTGAACGAGGTGATCGAACGGCGCGTCGGCATCCCGATCACGCTGTCGATCCTGTACATGGAGGTCGGCAGGCGCATCGGCCTGCCGCTCGACGGGGTGTCCTTCCCGGGGCACTTCCTGGTGAAGCTCAAGCTGCGCGGCGGCGTGCTGGTGCTCGACCCGTTTTCCGGCGGCGAGCCGCTTGCCGAGGACGACCTGCGCGAGCGGCTGCGCAGGGTGGTGAACGCGAGCGGACAGCGCGGCGCAGTACTGGGCGGGATGTCGGTCGAACAGCTTCCGCTCGACCAGCTGCTCGAGCCGGCGACGCGCAAGCAGATCCTTACCCGGGTGCTGCGCAACCTGAAGGGCATCTACCGCAGGGACGACAAGCCCGAGCGCCTGCTGCAGGTGCTGAACCGCATCCTGACCGTGTCGCCCGAGGCGCACCACGAACTGCGCGACCGCGGGCTGGTGTATCAGCGCCTCGAGTGCTTTCGCGCGGCGCTCAAGGACTTGAACGACTATCTCGAGGCCGAGCCCGAGGCCTCCGACAGCGACGAGATCCGCGCCAAGGCGGTCGAGCTCTCGCTGCAGTGCGCGCGGCTGAACTAGCGCCACGCTCGACCGGCGCGCCTCCCTGCCCCGTCACATCGAGATCGATCCTTCCCTGAAATCGGTCCGGTCGAGCCAGGCATTCACGAGGACCGGTTTGCCCGCATGCGCCGCCGCGCGCGCGCGCGCGAGGGCCTGCGGCATCTCGGCGGCATTCCTGAGAAGGATCCCCTGCGCGCCGAAGCCGGCGGCAACTTCATGGTAAGCGGTGCGTGCGAGCACGGTGGCGACGTCGTCGCCGAGCATCTTCACCTGCTCGCGGGCGATCTGCGTCCAGCCCGCGTCATTGCCCACCACCGCGATCACCGGCAGCCCGTGCCGCACGAAAGTGTCGAACTCGGTCAATCCGAAGCCGCAAGCGCCGTCGCCGTAAACGATCCACACTTCGGACTCCGGGCGGCAGAGTTTCGCGCCCAGCGCGAAGCCCGCACCGACGCCGAGTGTGCCGAACACGCCGGGGTCGAGCCAGGACAGCGGCGAGCGCGGATGCAGGGTATATGCGGCGGTAGCGACGAAATCGCCGCCGTCGGCGACCATTACCGCGGTTGCGCCGGCAGCCTCGTCGATTGCCCGGCACAGAGCGATCGGATTTACATACTCGCCCGGCGCGCCGGCCTGTCGGTCGATCTCGAGTTCGCGCTCCTGGTCGCGCTTGCGCAGCGCGTCGATCCAGCCCTGGCGCCGCGCACTCGGTTCGCCGGGCCGTTCGCCCAACGCTTCGGCCAGATGGCACAGGAACAGCCCTGCGTCACCGATTGCGGCAATGCCGGGCCGGCGGTTCAGGCGCGCTTCCCTGCGGCTGCGGTTGGCGGCGATGAGCGTGCTCGAGCGCCGGATGTGGCGGCCATAGTCGAGCCGGAAATCGCACGGCACTCCGGCGAGCACCACGCAATCTGACTCGCGCAGCGCCTGCCTGCGCTGGTGGCGCATCTGCAGCGGCGAATCGCGTCCAAGCAGGCCGCGCGCCATGCCCGAGAGATAGGCCGGAATGCCGAGCTGCGCCACCGACTGCGCGATACGCGGCGCCTCGGCGGCGAGTGCGAGCGCCTGACTGCCGATGACCAGCAATGGCCGTTCGGCCTTCGCCAGCGCAGCCGCGGCAGCCCGCACGCTCGCGCCGGGCGGCGCTGGTGCTGGCACGGCGCGCGCCCTCGCGGGTGCAGCTTCCGCGCTCCCGGCGAACATTTTTTCGACGTGCCGGTTCAAGTAGACGCGCAGCAGCCGCTCCGGAATCGAGCCGCCCTTGCCTGCGGCCAGGGCATACCACTCGCGGATCGTCGCCTCCTCGTAGAGCAGGTCCACCGGGCATTCGACGAACACCGGCCCGGGCACGCCCTCGCGCGCCACGGCGAATGCTTCCTCGACCGCGGGCGCCAGGTCTTGCACCCGGCGCACCGTCCGTACCAGCTTCACGTGCGGGGTGACGAGCGATCGCTGGTCGATGTCCTGAAGCGCGCCGCGGCCCTGCAGAGCCGTCGGTGCCGCGCCGCCGAGCACCACCACCGGCGATTGCGCAAGCTGCGCGTTCTTGAGGGCGGTGATGATGTTGGTCACGCCGGGTCCTGCTGTCACCACCGCCACGCCGGGCACGCCGGTGATGCGCGCGACAGCGTCAGCGGCGAACACTGCGGTGGCTTCGTCGCGTACGTCCACGATGCGCAGGCCGCGCGCCTTGGCCGCCGCGAGGATCGGCGAAATGTGCCCGCCGCAGAGCGTGAACACGAAACGCACGCCGTGCACCTGGAGCGTCGCCGCAATCCGGTCACCTCCGTGCATTCGCGCCTCCGTCCGGTTCGCTTCGCGCCAGGTTTTCCTCGGCCAGTCTCCGGTAATCGATCTTGCCGACCAGCGTTCGCGGCAATTCGGCGCGGAATTCCACCTCGCGCGGGCAGGACCACTTGATCAGCCGCTGCTGGCAGAACTCGATCAGCGCTCTGGCCGTGGCGTCGCTGGCCCGCGCGGCGTCCTTCAGCACGATGAACGCCTTCACGCGTTCGACCTGGGCGGGATCGGGCACGCCCGCCACGCACACTTCCGCGACCAGCGGGTGCTGGTAGAGCACGCCCTCGACCTGCGCCGGGTACACGTTGAAGCCCGAGGACTTGATCATGCGCTTCAGGCGCAGGCTGAAATAGAAAAATCCGTCCGCATCCATTTTTCCGATGTCCCCGGTATGCAGCCAGGTGCGCCCGTCGGCGTGCACGCGCAGCGCTTCGGCGGTGGCCGCGGGATCGTCGAGATAGCCCGCCATCACGGCGGGACCCGAGATGCAGATCTCGCCTTCTTCGCCCGGCGCAAGCGCTTCACCGGTATCCGGCCGGCAGATCGCGGCCAGCATGTCGGGGAAGGGAATGCCAATGCTGCCCTCGCGATATTCGTCCACCGGCATGGCCATGATCGCCGTCACGGCTTCGGTCAGGCCGTAGCCCTCGAGCAGACGCACGCGGCCGCCGCGCTCGGCGACGAGCTTCTCGAAGCGCTCCTTCACCGGCCGCGGCAGCGTATCGGCGCCGGAGAACGTGGCGCGCAGGCACGACAGGTCCGCGCCCGCGAGCGAAGGGTCGCGCGCGAGCGCATCGAACAGTGTCGGAACTCCCACTAGCAGGTTCGGGCGCTTCCTGCGCAGCAGACCGGCCACCGCCTCGGCGCTGAACATCGGGACCAGGATCGACTTGCCGCCGCCCATGAACACCGCGTTCACGCACACGCCGAGGCCGAAGCCGTGGAAGATCGGCAGGATGGCGAGGATCGAGTCGCCTTCGTGCATGCGCGCCCACGCCGCGGCCTGCATGCCTTCGGCTATGAAGTTGCGGTTGGTCAGCACGATGCCCTTGGGCAAGCCCGTGGTGCCGCCGGAAAACAGGATCGCCGCCGGATCGTTGGTGCCGGTGTTTGCGCGCTGCGCCGCCGGATGGGCGCCGGCGAGCAATCCGCGCCACCAGCGCACGCGCGGATCGGCGGGCACCGGCGCGATCTTGCGACCCTTGGTGAGCCAGAAGCCGAATTTCCTGAGCCGCGAAAGATAATCCGGAATGCGCGCGAGGATCAGCGTTTCGAGCGCGGTCTTCGACCGGATCGAGGCGAAGCGGCCGTAGAAGGCGTCGAGGGTGAGCGCGATGCGCGCGCCGCTGGCGTTCAGATAGTGCTCGATCTCCGGTCCGGTCGAGAGCGGATGGATCATCGCCGGCACCGCGCCGAGCTTGTTCGCCGCGTAGAACGCGATCACGCCCTGCGGTGAGGTCGGCATCGAGATCAGCATGCGCTCGCCGGGCTCGAGCCCGAGCGCGGCGAGCGCGTTCGCGCAGGCATCGATCGCGGCGACGAGTTCGCGATAGGTCGCCGTGGTATCGAGAAAATCCCACGCGATGGCTTCCGGCACGCGCTGCGCGGTGCGCACCAGCGCCTCGTACAGCGTGACTTGCGGGTAATCGAGCGTCGCAGGAACGTCGCGGTAGAAGCGCAGCCAGGGTCGGGCGTCGGGCATCGGCGTTCGGGATTCTCAGTGCGGCAATTTAGCAGCCCGCGCCGACCTCCCGCAAGTGCGTTTCGGCGGTTTTCGCCTGGAATGGTTTACTCTCGCGCAATGCGTTTCGACGCCATCGCCTGGAACCGGCTGCGCTACTCGCTGTACGCGCCGTTCTACGATCTGGTCGTCGCGCGCGCTCCGATGCTCCTTGGTGGCAGGAGGCGTGCCATCGGGTTCGTCGCGCTCAAACCCGGCGAGCGGGTGCTGATCGTCGCTGCGGGCACCGGAATCGACCTCGAGTTTCTTCCCGAGGGCGTCGAGATCGTCGCCATCGACATCACGCCTGCGATGCTCGAACGGCTGCGCGCGCGCGCGCGCCGCCTGGGACGCACGGTGCGCGCCGAAGTGATGGACGCCGCGCATCTCGCTTTCCCCGACGCGAGTTTCGATTGCGTGTTGCTGCACCTCGCGCTTGCCGTTGTGCCCGATCCGGTCGCGGCAATGCTCGAAGCGGCGCGCGTGCTGCGCCCCGGCGGCCGCATTTCGATTTTCGACAAATTCCTCGCCGATGGCGCTGAACCGTCGGTTGCGCGCAGGGCGGCGAATGTAGTGACCGGGCTGATCGCCACCGAAATCAACCGGCAGCTCGGACCGCTCGCCGCCGCTGCAGGACTCGAGTTGCGCGAGCGCGAGCCGGCCGGATTCGGCGGCCTGTTCGTCGCCGCGCGTGCGGAAAAACGCCAAAATCCGCTATAATTCAAACTTTTAACTGCGCCCCTTATGCGGATCACGCACGGGTCCCTGGCCGCATCAGGCGGCGCCGCGCGCTCGGCGCTCACCATCGGCAACTTCGACGGAGTGCATCGCGGCCACCAGGCGATGCTCGCGCGCGTTAAGCAGGCCGCGCTTGAGCGCGGCCTGCCGGCCTGCGTGCTGACGTTCGAGCCGCATCCGCGCGAGTTCTTCACGCCGGCCGAGGCGCCCGCGCGCCTGACGCCGATGCACATCAAGCTCGAGCTGCTCGAGGCGGCAGGAATCGATCACGCGCATGTGGCGAGGTTTAATGCGCAGTTCGCTTTGCTCAGCCCGGAGCGGTTCGTCGAAGAAGTTCTGGTGAACGGCCTGGGTTGCGCCTGGCTCCTCGCGGGACGCGACTTCCGCTACGGCGCGAAGCGCGCGGGCGATTTCGCGGCGCTCGAGTCCGCCGCCGCGCGTCACGGCTTTACGCTCGAACCGATGCCGGAGGTGACGCTCGCCGGCGAGCGGATTTCCAGTTCTGCGGTGCGTGCCGCGCTGGCCGCGGGCGAGGTGGAGCGCGCCGCTTCGCTGCTGGGCCGGCCGTTCGCAATCAGCGGGCATGTCGCGCACGGCGACAAGCTTGGCCGCGAACTGGGATTCGCGACCGCGAATATCCCTCTCGAACCCGGGCGCGTGCCGGTGCACGGAATCTTCGTGGTGGAAGCCGTGGGGGTGGAGGAGGGCGCGCAAGGCACGAAGCCCTGGCCGGGCGTGGCGAGCGTCGGTGCGCGCCCCACGGTCAAGGCCAATGGCGCGACGGTGCTGGAAGTGCACCTGTTCGACTTTGCCGGGGAGCTGTACGGCCAGCGACTGGAAGTGGGCTTCCTCGCCAAGCTGCGCGAGGAAGAGAAATACCCGGGCCTGGACGCGCTACGCGCGGCGATCGCGCGCGACGTCGCCCGGGCAAGGGAATTTTTTGCGAAACGAGCACATGGCCGATTACAAGAAAACGCTTAACCTGCCCGATACGGCCTTTCCGATGAAGGGCGACCTTGCGAAGCGCGAGCCGCAATGGGTGCAGGCGTGGCAGGACAAGGACGTCTACGGGAAGATCCGGGAGGCAGCCAAGGGCCGGCCGCGCTTCGTGCTGCATGACGGGCCGCCGTATGCCAACGGAGACCTGCACCTCGGCCACGCGCTCAACAAGATCCTGAAGGACATCATCGTCAAGTCGAAGACGCTGGCCGGGTTCGACGCGCCCTATGTTCCCGGCTGGGACTGCCACGGCATGCCGATCGAGGCGCAAATCGAGAAGCAGCACGGCAAGAACCTCTCCACCGAGCAAACGCTGCGCCTGTGCCGCGCCTATGCCGCCGAGCAGATCGAGCGGCAGAAGAAGGATTTCCGGCGCTTGGGCGTGCTCGGCGACTGGGATCGGCCCTACACGACGATGGCCTACCGCAACGAGGCCGACGAAATCCGCGTGCTCGGCCGTTTGTTGGAAAAGGGCTATCTGTACCGCGGATTGAAGCCGGTCAACTGGTGCTTCGACTGCGGCTCGGCGCTCGCCGAAGCCGAGGTCGAGTACGAGGACCGCAAGGACCCGGCGGTCGACGTCGGGTTCGCGTTCGCCGAGCCGGAGAAGATTGCCCGCGCCTTTGGCCTTGCAAGGCTGCCGGAGAAACCCGGCTTCGCGGTGATCTGGACCACCACGCCCTGGACGATTCCGGGCAACCAGGCATTGAACGCGCATCCAGAATTCGACTACGAACTGGTCGATACCGAGCGCGGGTTGCTGATCCTCGCTGCAGAACTCAAGGACCCCTGCCTCCAGCGCTACAAGCTTACCGGCACGGCGATCGCGCGCGCAAAAGGAAAGATGCTCGAAGGAATTTCCTTCCGCCACCCGTTCTACGATCGCCTGGCGCCGCTCTATCTCGGCGACTACGTGACGCTCGACGCCGGCACCGGGATCGTGCACTCGGCGCCGGCCTACGGGGTGGAGGACTTCGTTTCCTGTCGCGGCTATGGCATGAAGGACGACGACATCCTCACGCCGGTGATGGGCGATGGAAAGTATGTCTCAACGCTGCCGCTGTTCGGCGGAATGATGATTTGGGACGCAAACTGGAAGATTGTGAAGGCGCTGGAGGAGCGTGGAGCGCTGTTCGCGCTGGAGAAGAACCACACGCATAGCTACATGCACTGCTGGCGCCACAAGACGCCGGTAATCCTGCGCGCGACCACGCAATGGTTCGCGGGCATGGACCAGGTGCCCGGTTTCAACGGCGCGAAACCGAACGAGACCTTGCGCGCGACCGCATTGCGCGGCATCGGGGCGACGCAGTTCTTTCCCGCCTGGGGCCAGGCGAGGTTGCACGGCATGATCGCCAACCGCCCGGACTGGACGCTGTCGCGCCAGCGCCAATGGGGCGTGCCGATGCCGTTCTTCCTGCATCGGGAGACCGGCGCGTTGCATCCGCGCACACCCGAACTGCTCGAGCAGGTCGCCCGCCGCGTCGAAGAGGGCGGCATCGAGGCGTGGCAGACGGTCGACTCCGGTGAGCTGATCGGCGCGGACGCCGCGCACTACGTGAAGAGCCGCGACACGCTCGATGTCTGGTTCGACTCCGGCTCCACTCACCAGACGGTGATGGGCGGACCTGCCGGCCGCAGGCTTGGCCTGGGCTCTCACCGACAGGACACCGGGTTTCCCGCCGACCTGTACCTGGAAGGCTCGGACCAGCACCGCGGCTGGTTCCATTCCTCGCTGCTCGTGTCGTGCATGATGAATGGCGTGCCGCCGTACAAGGGGCTGCTGACGCACGGCTTCTTCGTCGACGGTGAAGGCCGCAAGATGTCAAAATCCAAGGGCAACATGATCGCGCCGCAGGAGATCGCCGGCACCCTCGGTGCGGAAACGCTGCGGCTGTGGGTGGCGAGCACCGACTACTCGGGCGAGCTGTCGATCTCGGGGGAGATTCTCAAGCGCGTGGTCGAGAGCTACCGCCGCATCCGCAACACGCTGCGCTTCCTGCTCGCGAACACCCTCGATTTCGATTTCGCGCAGCATGCGGTCGCCTCCGGCCAGATGCTCGAGATCGATCGCTATGCGCTGGCCCTCAACCGCGGGCTGTGGGCCGAAGTGACCGGCGCGTACGCGGTGTACGAGTTCCACCGCGTGGTGCAGCGCCTGCAGACCTGGTGCTCGGAGGACCTCGGGGGCTTTTACCTCGACATCCTGAAGGACCGGTTGTATACGGCGGCGCCCGGCTCGCGCGCGCGGCGCTCCGCGCAGACTGCCCTGCATCACATCGCCCGCACGCTGCTGCATCTGATGGCGCCGGTGCTCAGCTTCACCGCCGAGGAGGCCTGGAGCATCGTCAGTCCGTCGGACGCGAGCATTTTCGAGCACGACTGGTTACGCGTGGCGCCCGCCGACGCGGCGGATGAAGCGCAGATGTCCAAGTGGCGCCGGCTGCGCGAAATCCGGGGCGAGGTGGCGAGGGTGCTCGAATCGCTGCGCGCAAGTCGCGCGATCGGCTCTTCGCTGCAGGCCGAGATCGTGATCACGGCGCCGGCGTCGGATCGTGCGCTGCTCGCCAGCCTCGGCGAGGACCTGCGCTTCGTCATGATCACGTCGGCCGTGACGCTGGAACGCGGCGAGGCGCTTGCAGTCAGCGCTACGCCCAGCGCGCACGCGAAGTGCGAGCGCTGCTGGCACTACCGCGCCGAAGTCGGCGCGTGCGCCGAGCACCCGGCGCTTTGCGCTCGCTGCATCTCCACCCTCTTCGGCAGCGGCGAGGCGCGCAGCCATGCGTGAATCCCGCGCCCGCCTCGTCATCCGATGGTTTGCGGCTGCGGCCGCCGTGGTCGCGCTCGACCAGGCGAGCAAGGCGCTGGTGCTCGGCTATCTGCAGCATGGCGAAGCGCGCGCGGTGGCGCAGTTTTTCAACCTGGTGCTGGTGACCAACAAGGGCGCGGCGTTCAGCCTGTTCGCCTCGGCCTCCGGGTGGCAAGCGCCGTTCTTCATCGCGGTCGCGCTGATCGCGGTCGGCGTGGTCGGGTGGATGATCGTGCGCGATCCCGGCAAGCGCGTGTTGTGCGCCGGGCTTGCGCTGATCCTCGGCGGCGCGCTTGGTAACCTGTGGGACCGCCTCGCCCTCGGACACGTCGTCGATTTCCTCGACTTCCATGTGTACGGCAGGCACTGGCCGGCGTTCAATGTCGCGGACTCTGCGATCACCGTGGGTGCGGCGATCCTGATCCTCGAGAGTTTCATGCACCGCGATGCAACGCGCGGCTGAAGCGCAATTCGGGCACGCCGAACTGGCGTTGCTGCTGAAAGCGCTCGCCTTCGCCGCCGCGAAGCACCGCGACCAGCGCCGCAAGGATGCCGGCGCCTCGCCCTACATCAACCATCCGATTGCGCTTGCCGACGTGCTGGTGAACGAGGGACGGGTGCACGAGGTGACCGTGCTCGCCGCGGCGCTGCTGCACGACACGCTCGAGGACACCGAAACCAACCCCGCCGAGATCGAGGCCGGCTTCGGCGCGGCGATCCTCAGAGTGGTGCAGGAAGTAAGCGACGACAAGAGCCTCGACAAGGCCGAACGCAAGCGCCTGCAGATCGAGCATGCGGCGGAGCTCAGCCGCGAGGCCAAGCTGGTGAAACTGGCCGACAAGATCTGCAACCTGCGCGACGTGGCGGAAAGTCCCCCCGCGAACTGGAGCCTCGAGCGAAAGCGCGAGTATTACGACTGGGCGAAGCAGGTGATCGATGCGTTGCGCGGGGTGCATCGCGAACTGGAGGCCGTATTCGACCGCGCCTACGCGAATCGGCCGGCATGAGAGCCGTGACCGGTGTCGACAGCCTTCTCGCGGTGCTGTGAATGGGGGACAATGACGGCATGGATGTGCTGCTGGCCAATCCGCGCGGCTTCTGCGCCGGCGTCGAGCGCGCGATCGAGATCGTCGAGCGGGCGCTGACGCAACTGGGCGCGCCGATATATGTGCGCCACGAGATCGTGCACAACAAATTCGTGGTCGACGATCTGCGCCGAAAGGGCGCCGTATTCGTCGATGAGCTCGACCAGGTGCCCACGGGCAGCACGGTGATCTTCAGCGCCCACGGCGTGTCGCAGCAGGTTCGCCGGGATGCCGAAGCGCGCGGGTTGAAGGTGTTCGACGCCACCTGCCCGCTGGTCACCAAGGTGCACGTCGAGGTCGCCAAGATGCTCGAGGCGGGCTACGAGGTCGTGATGATCGGCCACCGCGGCCACCCGGAGTCCGAGGGCACCATGGGGCAGGCGCGTTCCGGCATGCACCTGATCGAGACGGCAGGCGACGTCGCGAAGCTCGTGCTCAAGGATCCCGGGCGCGTCGCCTATGTCACGCAGACCACGCTCTCGGTGGACGATGCGCACGCGATCGTGGCCGCCCTCAAGGCGCGCTTCCCGGCGGTGCGCGGGCCGAAACGCGACGACATCTGCTACGCGACGCAGAACCGGCAGGACGCGGTGAAATTCATGGCGCCGCTTTGCGACGTGGTGATCGTGGTCGGCTCGCCCAACAGCTCGAATTCGAACCGGCTGCGGGAAGTGGCGCAGAACATGGGCGCGGCGGCGTACATGGTTGAAAGCGCGGAGCAGCTCAAGCCCGGGTGGATCGCCGGCAAGCGCCGGGTCGGAGTCACGGCCGGCGCCTCCGCGCCCGAGGTGTTGGTGAATCAGCTGATCGAGCGGCTGAAGCAGATGGGCGCCGGCAACGTGCAGCAGCTCGATGGCATCACCGAGAGTGTCGTGTTCACGCTGCCGCGCGAGCTTGCCGCCGGCCGTAAGAAGCGCGCCGACCCGCTCCGCGAGCGCGGATCGCTCACGCCGTTGAAGTGAATCATCCGGGCGGGGAACGCGGCGGCGCCGACGGGGGTGCCGGCGCGCCGAACAGCACTTCGATCGTCATCAGGCACCTCACCGGCGCGCCGTTCTTGATCCCGGGCGTGAAGCGCGCTGCGGCGAACGCATCCAGCGCGGATTGCTCGAACGCGCCGGGCGGCTCAGCCTCGACGATCGCCATCTGCTCGACTTCACCCTGCTCGCCGATGTACAGGCGCAGCACGACGCGGCCGTTCGGCGCCGCCGCACCGCGCGGGAATGCGGGCTCGACGTGGATTTTGATCAGCGGCCGCTGGTCGAGCTGGTTGACGGGGTAGTACATCGGCGCCGCCAGCACGCCGGCGCTTGGCAACTCGGCGCGGCCTTGCTCCGCCAGCGGCTGAAACGAACGGGGATCGTCACCCACGCGACCGGTCGCGGCGACCGCGGCGGGCGGTTGGTCGGGCGAGCGCGCAGCGTCGGGCGCCTCCGATGTCTGGGGCGGTGCCGGCGGCGGCAACAGCGCTTCGGGCTGTAGCGAAGCAATGCCGGGCGCCGCGGCGCGCAGCGTCGCACGCAACTGACCGGTCCCGGCGTGGCTGAGCGACCAATTGCCGGCTTGCCAGCCGCGCGGAAACTGCGTCAGGGCTTCCAGCGCGACCGCGTGCAGCGCGAGCGATGCGACAACGGCCCCCGCGAGCTCGCCGCGAAGATGCGCCACCAGCCCTCGCTCTTACTGGTCGACGAACAACTCGCGCCAGGAAACGCGCTTGCCGACGAAGCTGGCCGCCGGCACCGGCGTATCCTCGGAGCGCCGGGTCTCGTCGGCCAGCGTGCCGATCGTCTTGACCGCGCCTCCGGGCAGCATGACGACGTTGATGCCAACGATGATCGAGCTTGCGATCTTGGTGCTCGCCAGATTGTTCGCCGAACCCTGGACGAAGGCGCCGTTGGTCACATCGAGGAAGTTGATGTACGAGTAACCGCCCGCGCTGCAGGTGTCCGAGGTGGGCACGTTGCTGGCGACGACCAGCGTGCCGAGCTGAAGGATCGGGTCGACGTTGACGCGCTCGCCGTTGTCGGGCAGGTCGATCAGCCAGCCGGAATTGATGGACAGATTCGGCGCGGCGGGAAGGTTCGGGTCGACGGGAAGGTTCGGGTTGGCGACCAGGGTCGGATCGTTACCCGCCACGGCGACCGTGCGGGAAGCGGAGGGATCCCCCGGGGTGCCGGTAGGAATGAAGGTCCTTTCCGGCACAGCCGTGGAGTCACGCACGTTCGGGATCACCGGCCCGGCACCGGTCACGCTCAAGTCGTCGCGCAGCGCGTAGATCGTCTGCTTCTGGAACGGCAGTGGAATGACGGAGGGGGGGATCGGGGGGGGCGGAACCTTGTCGCTCACCTCGAGGAACTTGCCGGTGCCGAATACGATGATGCGTTCGCCGTTCACGTCGGCCAGCTCGGGCTTGACCGTGATCGGCTGAACCGCGCCCGCAGCGTCCTTCGCCACCGCGACCTTGGTCACGCTGGGAGAGCCGCCGGCTGGGAAATCGAGCTTGAATCGCCACACGCTGCCTTCCAGATCGCCGCCGTAGATGGCAAGCACGGTGTTGTCGACTGCGCCGTTGGTGGTCCAGCCGTTGATCTTGGACAAGCCGCTGGGCCCGCGCGTGGGCGGCACCGCGGCCGGATTCACCGTGGTCGAACCGACGCCCGTGGTCAGCCGGTGCAGGATGTTGCCGGTGACCGCATCGAGAATGTAGAGGTAACCCTTGCCATCGCCCCCACCCACTGTGTTGTTGTAGCCCGAGGTGACCATCACCACCCATTTCTGATCGTAGAAACGCTTGGTGATCACCGCATTGCCGTAGCTCAAGCCCAGGTTGCAATCGCTCTTGTACGTTCCGGCGGGCGTCGGGACGCCGTTCGAATCAACGGCGATGCAGGGGCCGTGGGTCAGCTCCCACAACCCTCTGGGGGCGAGCGGGTTGGTGATGTCGAGCGCGTAGTAGCCGATGCCGCCGGAATTGAGGCCGCCCACCAGGATTGTGCGCCAGTCGGCCTGGCCCGCGCACGGCGTCGACACGCAGATATCGCCGACCTGCGGCGTGCCGTCCGTGAAGTAGCTGTGGCTGTAGGGGTCGCTCGCCAGTTGGTACAGCTTTGGCAGCACCAGCCCGGGAATGTAGGCCCAGCGCTCGACACCGTTGCCGGTGTTGTCGCCGGTGAAACTGTCGTCGGCGGTCGACGGGGTGGAAATGCCCGCGGTCTGGAAATAGGGGTTGTTGGTAAAGTCGGTCTCGAATGCGTGCAGCATGCCGTCGTTGGCTGCCGCGTATACCGTGCCGCGCCGTGGCAATAGCGGGTTCGCAAACTGCGCCGCCGCGCAGGCGCTGCCGGTTCCTTCGATGCAGGCCCTGAAGCCGAGGAAGCCGGCGTCGTTATACGAGAACGGCGACCTTTTCACGTACGCGGGCTGCGCATTGACGATGTCGCCCATCAGGCTGTCGCGCGAGCGGTACAGGTCGGTGCCGAGCAGCCGCGACGGCGTGGCGTTCTCGAACGAACGGTCGCCGCGCAGGTAATTGACCAGGCTCGCATTCGTCGCATTGGTCTGCTGGGCGGTGTCGAAAGCTTGCGGCAACTGGCTCGCCGCAAACAGGTCCATCTCGCCGCCTGGACTCGGGGTGAGGCCGGTGCCGTCCGAGCAAGGCGCCCCGCTCGAGCCCGGCGGGCAGAAGTGCTTCAACCGGTTGCCGTTCTGGCCACCGCCCGCGACGGTGTCGGTCGGGTCGAACGTAAAGATCTGCCGGCTGGTGTACGGGTTGGCGTCGAGCAGCACGCCAGCCGACCAGAGGCTGACGGTCGAGACGGCGCCGGTGGAAAGGTCGATGGTGCGCGCCTTCAGGTCGCCGGTCCACGTCGCGGTGGTGAAACTCGCGGTGAAGGCGAAGTTGTCTCCCGCCACCGGCTGGAGGTTCGATGTCGCCGCCGCGGCGCCGGCGCCGAGGCGTGCCGCCAGCTGGTCGCGCATGTCTGCAAGGCTGGCCGCCAGGTCGGCGGGGTTTTTTATGCTGTAGAAAACCCCCCTGCCGTTGACGGCGGCGTGCCACAGGTCATCGAGCGCGCTCGGCTGGTCGGCCACCGCCACCGGCCAATTCTTGACGCCTTGCTTGACATCGAAGAAATCGCCGCTCGTCGCCGACTCGTAGTCGGGCCGGAAGGTCAATTCGCCGTCGAGGCCGAGGCCGATCGTAAAGGTCACCATGTGCTGGTGGCTGGCGGTGTCCTTGCTCGTGGTCGGCACGTTGTTCGGCGACATGGCGCCGCTGGTGCGCAAGTCGGTCTTGTAGTAGTACAGCGCGACGTCGGCCAGAGTGTCGGAGGACGTCGGCGTTCCGCCGTCGAATACCCCCTGCGACTGCGTTGAATAGGGTGCCGCGTTCACGTTGTCAACGTTGCCGATCGGCGTCACGCCGTCTTCCCGGAACCCCGGGCCCAGATTCCAGTTGCCGTCGGTCGCCAGCAGCGCGAAGTTCGGCTGGCAGGACCGGGTGATCGGGTCGTCGTTCGCGGCGGTGAGGCCCGTGGTGAGCGGGTTGCCGAACTGGCCGGCATAAATCGCTCCTACGCGCGCCAGCGCCTCGCGCAACGGCGTGCCGCCGAGCGGTGCGGTACCGTAGAATTTGATATACCAGGCGTTCTTCTGCGTCGGGGTGAAATCGGTAATTTTGAGGTACTTCGAGGGAGTCACGTTGACCCCGATGCTGGAGGAGGCGGTTTGGCAGTTGGCGTTGACGGGGCAGATCGTAATGAAGCCGACGCGGTAGTTGGTGTCCACGGGTATGAAAGCACGTCCCGCCGCGGTCTTCATCATCTGCATGCGGGTTCGGTAGTAGGCGTACCAGTTGGCGAAGTTGGTCATCTCCTCGCCGTAGGTGCAGGTGGCGCCGGCGCAGTCGCTGCGCCTCGATCCCTTCGGGTAGGCGTTGACGCTCGCAACGATGTCGGTGCGGCTGAACGCGCCTACACCGATGCGCACCGCGCGCCCGGGAGGGAGTGCGTTGAATACGTCCGCGCCGCCGGTCATCGCGATCACCGAAGTGGAGACGTCGCCCGACGACGTGCCGAGTTGCACCGAACCCATGACGTCGACCACGAAATTGCTCAAAGTGCCGGTTCCGGCACGCCCTATCGCCTGGCCATTGGGGCTGGCGCCTAACGCGACTGGCGCCTGGATGCGCAGGTCCGCGGCGGAGATGGTGGCCGTGAATCCGCCGTTCACCCCGGTGCAGGCGTTGACGCGGGCTTTCAAAGCTGCGAGTACGGCGTTTCGTTTGGCCGAAGTGTTGGTGCCTGCGGTGGCCTGGATGCGGCCGTCCGGAGCCTTGACCGTCACGCTGCTTCCGTAGGAGCTGTCGTCCGCGCCGATCGAACAAAGCAGATTCACGGCGTTCACCGTCAGCGTGACGATTTCCTGCTGCGCAGTCCCGGCAAGGGTGTTGACCGTCATCCTGCCGATCGAACTCAAGGTACCCACTGCATTCGACGCAACGATGATCGTTGCGCCTGATCCCGATACTCCGAGGCAGGACTGGGAGATCGTGACGTTGCCACCCGACGCGGCGGCGTAGTAGAGCGGGCCCGGCGGGGACGGGCAGACTGGTTTGGCGCCCGCGGGCGCCAATCCGATCGCCGTGGCGATCTGGGCCGCGACCTGCGCCGGGGTGGAACCAGCGGGAAACGTGATCGGGCCGGCGATCACCGGTAAACCGGCGATCGTGATGTTGGTAATGGTCCCGCCGGCCGGGGCGACGGCGTTGACGAGGATATTGCCATCATTGGCGACTGCCGCGAAATTCCCGGTCTGCGACTTCGTGGTGCCGAGGTGCTTCGCGTGGATGTAATACTTGAAAGTCCCGGCGGATGCGCCGGGCGCCGTCCCCTTCTTGCGGCGGCAGTCGACCAGGGTGCCAAAGTCGGCGCACCAGCGCGGCCCGAAAAATGGATGCGGCCTGCCGTCGGCAACAATTGCCGCGCCGGCTCGGCAATCGGTGAGCTCCGAGTCGGTACAGAACTCTGGCGCCATGAAGGTATGCGTTCCCGGCCCCGGAGCGCCGGGCACTATGGAGGATCCGCTCACACAGACATCGCGCGCCGCGGTGGTGCAGTACTGGGCGGTCTGCATGCGATAGTAGTAGGGTGATCCGGCGAGGTATTTGACGGTGGGGCTGGCGGCAGTGGTGTTGCCAAACGCAAATACCGAGTCGGGAAACTGATACGCGGTGTTCTGCCGGCAATTGCCGCCGGTGGCGGAATCCGTCTTGTCCTTGCACCAGACGCGGTCGTTGAAATTCGCAGCCAGGTTGTCCAGCA
The DNA here is from genome assembly GCA_017880775.1 of Burkholderiales bacterium. Lineage (GTDB taxonomy): Bacteria > Pseudomonadota > Gammaproteobacteria > Burkholderiales > SG8-39 > JADGRQ01. The sequence goes on from JADGRQ010000002.1 coordinate 176,533, forward strand.
CGATGCTCCCGGCAGGGTTCGCGAATTGAACATACGGATTTCTTTGCACCGCAGTCCAGTTCGCGGTAAAGGCGGCGGTCTGGCTCGGCATGTCCGTCATGACGCCGCTCACGACGTTCGGCGGGTTCACGCCCGGCTGGTAATAGAGCTCCGGGTTGTAGTAGATCTGGTTGAAATCCGGGCTGTTGTACGGCGGATCGCCAAACACGCAGGCCTTCGGCGCTCCATCGATCGTGCCCGGGGTTTGCGGGGGCGTCGCGGGCCTCGACGGCGCGGCGGCGGAGATTGCAGACCCGGTTTCGTCGCCTGTGTCCGCGCACGCGGCGCTCGTAAAAGTCGCATCCGTGTTCGAGCTGGGATAATCGTTGCCGTCGTTTACGAAATCGGGCATGTAGTCGAAATCCATGCTGCCCGAGTCGTCCAGGATGAACATGATGTTGGGCAGGATCTGGCTGGCCGGCGCGCCGAGCGGCTCGTTGGCGATGGTAAGCGGGCCCGACTGTGCCGGCACCATCGCACCGAGCATGCCGGCGACCGCAAGCGCGATGCAGGCAAGCGTCGAATCAGGCTTCGGTATGCATTTCATGATGCTCTCCATGGTTCAGGCCGGCGCTCAATTGAGCATCGCCTGAACGTAACTGACGGTGTTGCGCGGCCCGTCGATCCTTACCGTAACGCGATAGTAGGTTGAGGTGGCCCCCTGCAACGCTTGCTGGCCATAACCCACCGCGCCTTTGGTGCTCGCGGGCGCGGTAGCGGAAGCCACCCTGACGCAATTGGCGTTGAGCTGGGGCCCGGTTGATTCGCACATGCGGTGGATCACGTAGCGCACGCGGTTGCCGTTGCTGTCGATCCCAAGGTCCTTCCACGCAGTAGCGTTGGATTCGAGCCAGAAGGTCTCGGATAGCAGATTGAGGGCCGCCTGCCAGTTGGCCCGGTAGTAAGGGGGAGGCGCTATAATGTTGCCCGGCAGCATAGGCGCGTTAGCTGGATTGCGCAGCCAGGCGATCGCGCCCTTGGTCTGATCCGGATCCTCGAAAGCGCGGTCTGCGGCCAGCGTCGCACCCTGGCGGAACGCGAGGTTGCCGGCGATCATCACATTGGTGTCGACCGAACGCATCAGCGCGATGCCGGCGAGCGACATCGCCACCAGCACGATCAACGCGATGAACAGAATCACGCCGCGCTGGGCGGGACGCGAGGCGATTGCGGGGAGCTTGCGCACGCTCATCTCCAGATCATGTTGCGCAGCGGGACGATGGTCTCGAACACGCGGTACTTGTAGCAACTCGGCAAAGCGCCGGCCGCCTGTAGCGTCGAAAACCCCGTGCCCGCAGGCGCCGCCGCGGTCCTGCCCCACACCGGCTGGTTGGCTGCCGTGGTCGCCGTGCACACGCCCGCCGCGGTCGGCTGCTCGTAGTTCTGGCTGCGCGCGAGCACCGCGACGCGCACCGCAAGCACCTGCTGCCATAGGGCAGCGTTCGTCGGCGTGATGCCGTCGTAGACGTCCACCGTGCGGTTGACGTCGTTATCGGTGTCCTTGCCGTAAAGCGCCTGCAGATCGACGATGTCGTCGACCAGCGCCTGCCCGCCGGCGCCGCCCTGCGGCGGAAGCACCTCGGTTGCGACCAGCTGGTTGTTGGCGATCGAGAAGTTGCGCCAGACCGGGGGGGTGTTCCCCGGATTGTTGATCCCCGGGGCGCTCCCCGGGGTGCGCCCGAGGTCGAACACCATCGCGTCGCGCGCAAATTTTGGCAGGGACCCATTCTGGTCCGGGTTGTAGGTCCCGGCAGCATGGCTCAGCAGCGAGGCCCCCGGGTTGACCGTCGTGATTTGCGCGAGCGCGCAGCTGTCGCCGCCAACGCCCCCCGGCTGCGTGACCACGATCAGGTCGTTGGTTTCGAAACCCGCCGTTCCGTCGGGGTTGTAGTCATACGGCGGCGCCATGGGCTGCAACAGCCTGTTCGGCACGGAGCGTTCGTTATTGCCGCCGTACAGCACGGTGATGCTGTCGGGCTGGTTGGTAAGAGTATTCTTGATGATCACCACCGGCGCGATTTGGAGCGTGCGCAACTCCGGGACGGCGGGCGGGGACTGAGGAGTGCCGTTGAAGTAGTACTGCACCGGGCTGCATTTGGCATCGGCGGCGGTGTCGCAGCCGCAGCCTAGCGCGCTCGGATGATTGATGCCGTAGCCCGCCATGCGCAGATCGCGCTCGATGGTGTACAGCGCGATCGCGCCGTTGACCTGCGCCGCGCCGGAGCCGGTGGTCGAGCGCTTGTACTGCTCGTTGGTGACGTACAGGTGCGAAATGATGACGATGCCGATCAGGCCGACCATCATGCCGACCATCAGTTCGACCAGACTCAGTCCGGCCTGCCGGGCGCAAGTGGAAAACCGCATGGCGTGCGCTTGCTTCATCCGTTGATCCAGTTGCTCATCTGGACCTTGCGGTCGGTGCCCTCGCCGGGCTGGCGCCACTGGATCGTGACGGTCACGCTGTTACCGCTTGCCGCAGGCACCAGGATCGATGGATTGCTGCCGGGCAGCAGGGCCGCGACGTCGGCGTTCCACTGGATGCGCGGCACGTAGCCCCCGTCCGCGTCGTCGTACCGCGCCAGGTTGGCGCGGTCGACCCACATCTGGCCGATGATCTGGTTGGCGAGAAACGCGGCCTCGCTGCGGTACTTCGCGTCTGTGGTGTTCTTCATCGCGACCGCCTGCATGCCGATCAGCGCCAGGATGCCGATCGAGAAGATCAGGATGCCGATCAGCGCCTCGATCAGAATCACCCCGCGTTGGGATTTCGGTGTGCGCGTCATGGCATGAAGGCAAATCCGGCCCCGCAGGATCTTGAATCGTTAACGTCGGTTACCGCCGGATCGCACATGCGCACCTCACCGCCGGGACTGACCAGGATGCTCAGGCAGCGCATCGGTCCGCCCCCGGCGGTCCCGAACGGCGGCTGGCACGCTCCCCCGGTGGGGTTCCTGACGTTGATCTGCGAAAGATTCGCTACACCGCCGGTGGTGCCGGTGGTGAGGCGGCCGAGGCCGTTGAACACCGCCAGGCCGCTGGCCGCCGCCAGCGTCGCGTTGATGGACCCTTCGGTGCCGGACTTCTTCTGCAGGATGAACGGGTCCACGGCGTCCGATGGCGCCCTGTCGCACTTGCCGCTCGGATCGGCGGCCAGGCCGCTCGGATCGGCGGCCAGGCTGACGACCCAGTTCGCGCCCGCGGTCGCGCCCGCGGCCAGCAGAGCGCAGCCGGCGTCCACCGTGGTGACCAACTGGAAGCGCACCCTCGCATTGCGCCGCAAGGCCTCGGCGCGCGCCAGTTGCAGGCCGCTCACCACTCCCTCGGCGGCGGTCTTGAGCTGGGTGTTCTGTATCCACACCGAGACGTTCGGCAGGCCGAGCGCCAACGCGATGGCCATCACCGCCATTGCGATCATCACCTCGATCAGGGTGAAGCCCTCGAGCGCGCCGGGACGGCGGGTCAGCATGCGCCGCCCTTCTTCTGCACCCAGCACTTGGTCGCCGGGAGCGCCCAGCCTGGGGGGACTTTGGTTGTGTTCTTGGTCTGCGTTTCGTCGATCGTCAGGATGAAGTCCTTCATGCCCTCCGTGTCCACGCCCGTCGCGGTGATCGTGTAGGTCTGGTCGCCGGTTGCATTGGCGTTGTCCGATGCGCACGTGTACTTGAAGTACTTGGTGCCGGGAGGACTGGGAAGGAGGGTGGCCGTAATGCTGCAGACTTTGGCCGTGCCGTACATCCGGTTGTCCATGTAGGCCGACTCCAGCTTCACCCGCAGGTCGGACAGTTGCGAGGTCGCCTCCTGGATCTTGCTGCGCGTGATGTAATCGTTGTAGGCCGGCAAGGCGATCATCGCCAGGATGCCGATGATGGCGACGACGATCATCAGTTCGATTAGCGTGAATCCGTGCATGCGGCGCATGGCAACTCCCTTCTCGGTGGGTGGAATCCTAGGCATCCGCCGCGCGGGCGGCAAACGCGCGCGATGAACGGCGCGTTTGCAGGGCCGAACGGCATGGCCGCGGCGAGTATAGCGGAACTGGTTCACGCTTCCGGCACGGCGCCCGAGGGTTTTGGCGCCCTGTGGCGAGGGGCGTATAATCCGCCGCTCGCCGATCGCTGGCGTAGCTCAGCTGGTAGAGCAACTGATTCGTAATCAGTAGGTCCGCGGTTCGACTCCGCGCGCCAGCATCAGGATCGCGGCACACGACCGATGGGAGCGGTCGCGGACGCAGCATCTTTCGCAGTTCAATGCCGATGGCCACGATCCTGATCATCGATGACGACGAAAGCCTGCGCGAGCTGCTCAGGCTGCATCTGACCTCGGCCGGCTATGAAGTGCGCGTTGCCGAGGATGCGATCGACGCGGGCCACCTGGTGCTGAAACAGGCGCCGGATCTGATCATCACGGACGTCAACTTGCCGCACATGGACGGCTTCGAGTTCGTCGCGGCGCTGAAGTCCGACCCGACGCTGCCGTACATCCCGGTGATTTTCCTGACCTCGACGGATGACGGCGACCACCGCGGCAAGGAATTGGGCGCCGTCGGGTATCTGACCAAGCCGGTGCGGGCCGACCAGCTCCTGGCGATGGTCGCGCAGCATTTGCCGCGCGAACGCTAGACGCTCGCCTTTAGCCGCTGCGCGCGGGCGCATCGGGCGCCGGACAATCTTTCACCTCGCTCCCCGGGAATGCCTGCACCAGTTCCACGAGTCGCGCGGCAAGAGCGGCGTCGACGCCGCGCACCTGGAACAGCACTTTCTGCACCTGCGTATCGCGCCGGCCGAGCAGGGCCGTGCGCACGCCTTTCGCGCGCAGCATCGCCAGGCGGCTGTTGGCGGCTTCCTCGCTTTTGAATACGCCCAGCGAAATCGCCGAGCGCCAGCGGCCTTCCTCCAGCACGACGAAATAGTCCTCGATACCGATATTTTTCAGCTCGAGTGCCTTCTTCGCGGCGCTCTGGCGGTTACCCTGCGGCGCGATGTAAACCCACCATCCGGCGGTCTCCTCGATGCGATGCTGCGCAAGCCGCGCGCCGAGCGCGAGCGGCTCGAGCGCCTTTTCGGCCCGCGCCGTGTCAGTCACCGTGAAGCTGCCCCATTCGACGCAGGCGCGCGGCTCGGCTTCCGCCGCGGGCTTGGGCGCTTCGGGTTTTGCCGGCTCCGGCGCGCCGAGCTCGCGCGCGCTCAGGATCCGCACCTGATCGGCAGCGATCTGCTGTTGCAGCGGGCGCGGGTCGCGCTGCTCGCCATCGCCGCCGAAGTACCGCGCCCAGGCGAAAAACCCCAGGTTCGCAAGCAGCAGAAGGAGAAACAGGGCCCTCATCGGCGAGCGCGCATCGATTCGTCCAGCGCAATCCGCGCGAGGCCTTCGAGCACCAGCGTGTCGACGAAGCGGCAAGGCACGGTCTCGAGCTTCTCGATCAACGCCGGGCCGCCGCCGCCGGAGACGATGCACTGCGCGGTTGCGCCGAGCAGGCGGAACATGCGCTCGACCGCGCCCGCCTGCGCGTGCCGGCAGCCGGTCTCGATGGCGTCCACGGTATTGCGCGGCGCGCGCACGTAGTGGCCTTCCTGCAGAGGCAGGCGCCCGGTGTGCTCGTGCAGCACGAAGCGCATCAGGTCGATGCCGGGCAGGATCACTCCGCCTTCGAACGCGCCCTGCGCCGAGAGCAGATCGACGGTGGTGGCGGTGCCCGCATTCACCACCAGGCACGCTCCGGAGTGCAGCGCGTGCGCCGCCACCAGCGCCGCCCAGCGGTCCGGGCCGAGCTGCTCGGGCCGCTCGTAGCAGTTGGTGACGCCGCAGCGTTCGGCCTCGCCGCGCAGCCAGTGCGGCTCGGTCTCGAAAATGCTGGTCCAGTTGATCAGCAGCTGGTGCACGCCTTCGCCCGCCACATTGGAGATGACGATGCGCTCGGGATTTTCGTGCGTCGCGGCGAACGGGTTGATGTCGTGGTTGGCGGCGGCGAACTCGATCAGCGACACGGTGGCAAGGCTGGTCCATCCGTCGCCGTCGTGCCATCCCCACTTGACGCGCGAATTGCCTGCATCGATCGCGAGGATCATGCGCGCCTCGCCATCACCACGCTGCCGTTGTAGACCGTGCGCATGCCGCTGCGGGTGCGCAACCGCAGCCCGCCGTCGGCCGCCAGACCGTCGGCGTACCCTGAAACCACCCGGCCGTGATCGGTGCTGACGCGCAGGCGCTGGCCGCGCAAGGCGTGCAGCGACTCCCATTCCTCGCTGAACGCTGCAAGGCCGCCGGACTCGAAAGCACGCAGCGCGCGGGCAAGTTCGGCCGCGAGCCGCGCCGCGAGCGCGTCGCGTCGCGGCAGCGGCTGCACCAGTTCCTCGAGCGCGGCGAGGCGCCGGCGCAGGCGGTCCTCCAGGCCCGGAACGACGCGACAATTCAGGCCGACACCGATGATCGCCGCGACACCGTCTCCGGCGCTGCGCGTCTCGATCAGGATGCCGCCAAGCTTCGCGCCCGCGTTTCGACCCGTGGACAGCAGGTCATTCGGCCACTTCAGTCCGACCTCACGCGCGCCGAGCGAGTGCAGCGCGCGGGCGAGCGCGACGCCAACGGCAAGCGAAAGGCCGCGCAGCGCCTGGGCCGGGGCGGGAAAACGCCAGCGCAGGGAAAACGTCAGCGCCGCGCCGGGCTGCGTGGTCCAGCGCCGGCCGCGCCGGCCGCGGCCCGCGCTCTGCGCGTCGGCGATCAGCAGCAGCGCGCGAGGCTCGTCCGCGCGCTCGAGCAGCACGCTGTTGGTGGAGCTGCAGGAATCGAGCACTTCCACCTCGAGCGTCTCGCCTTCGCGGGCGAGGCAGGCCGAGACGGCGGCGGGATCGAGATCGTCGAGCGGCATTGAGCGCAATGCTAGCCGAAGGCGCGCGGTTCAGGCCGCCGCGAACTCGAATCCGCGCCCGGGCGCCGCATCGAACAACGCGCGCGTGTATTCGTGCCTGGGCGCCCCGAACACCGAAGCCGCGGGGCCGTACTCGACCACCCGTCCCTGCGACATGACCGCGACCTGGTCGCAGATCTGCGCCGCCACCCTCAGGTCGTGGGTGATGAACAGCATCGCGAGGCTGAGCCGCTCGCGGATTTCCTCGAGCAGCTCGAGCACCTGCGCCTGCACCGATACGTCGAGCGCGGAAACCGCTTCATCGGCAATCAGCAGTTCCGGTTCCATCGCCAGCGCCCGCGCGATGCAGATGCGCTGGCGCTGGCCGCCGGAGAACTGGTGCGGATAGCGCGCGAGCACGGCCGGATCCATGCGCACCAGTTCCATCAGGCGCCGCGCGCGCTCAAGCGCCTCGCGCCGGGGCACGCCGTAGTTGAGCGGTCCTTCGATCACCGCTTCCTCGACCGTGCGGCGCGGATTGAGCGAGCGGTAGGGGTCCTGAAAAACGATCTGCACCTTGCGCCGCAGCGGACGCAGCGCCGCTGCGCCGAGCCTCGCGATGTCCTGGCCGGAGAGCCGGATGTCGCCCTCGGTGGGGTCGATCAGGCGCACCACGCAGCGCGCGACGGTGGATTTCCCGGAGCCCGATTCGCCGACGATGCCGAGCGTCTGGCCGCGCCGGATTTCGAGCGTCACGTCGTCGGCCGCGCGTACGTCGCGGCGCTTGCCGAACCAGCTGCGGTCGCGGTAGGTCTTGCCCAGCCCGTGCGTCGAGAGCACCACCGGCGCATTCGCGTCGGCTTGCCGGGTGCGCGGTCGCAGCGAAGGCACCGAGCCGATCAGCATCCGCGTGTAGGCGTGTTGCGGCCGCGTCAGCACGTCCTGCTTGGTGCCCAGTTCAACCAGTTCGCCCAGGCGCAGCACCGCCACCCGGTGGGCGATTTCGGCAACCACGCCGAAATCATGGGTGATGAACAGCACCCCGGTGCCGTGGCGGGACTGCAGGTCCGCGATCAGCCGCAGGATCTGCGCCTGCGTGGTGACATCGAGCGCGGTGGTGGGCTCATCGGCGATCAGCAGCGCCGGCTCGAGCACCAGCGCCATCGCAATCATGATGCGCTGGCGCTGGCCGCCGGAGAGCTGGTGCGGGTAGGCGGCGACGATGCGCTCCGGGTCAGGCAGGCTCACTTCGCGCAGGATCGCGAGAATCTTTGCGCGCCGTTCCGCGGGCCCGAGCGCGGCATGCTCGCGCAACACCTCCTCGATCTGCTCGCCGCAGGTCATCACCGGGTTGAGCGCGGTCATCGGCTCCTGGAACACCATCGACATGCGCGCGGCGCGCAGCGCGCGCAGCCGCTCGGGCGGCGCGTGCGTGATGTTCTCGCCCTCGAGCAGGATCGTGCCGGCGGTCACCGGCAGGCCCTTGGGCAGCAGTCCCATGATGCCCTGCGCGATCACCGACTTGCCCGAGCCGGACTCCCCGACCAGGCAGACGATCTCGCCGCTCGTTACAGTGAAGGAAACGCGCGACACCGCGTGCGAGCGATCGCTGCCCGCCGGCAGCGCGATTGCCAGATCTCGGACTTCGAGTACCGCGCTCATACTCTCTTGGCCATCTTCGGATCCAGCGTGTCGCGCAGCCCGTCGCCGAGGATGTTGACCGCCAGCACGGTCGCGGCGAGGAAGATCCCGGGAAAGAAGATGTTGTGCGGATACTCGTTGAATTGCGCGCGGCCTTCCGCCATGACGTTGCCCCAGGTGGGGATGTCCGGCGGCAGGCCGACGCCGAGGAACGACAGGATCGCTTCGGTAAGTATGCCTGCGGCGCAGATGTAGGTGCCCTGGACGACCAGCGGCGCGACGGTGTTCGGCAGGATATGGCTGAACATGATTTTCCAGGTCGGCGTGCCGAGCGACAGCGCGGCCTCCACGTAGGGCTCCTCGCGGATGGTCAGCACCAGCGAGCGCACCAGCCGGGTGACGCGCGGGATCTCCGGGATCGCGATCGCGATCACCACCGTGAGCAGGCTGCCTTTCCACATCGCGACCAGCGAGATCGCAATCAGGATCGCCGGGATCGCCATGATCCCGTCCATCACGCGCATCAGGATGCCGTCGAGCCAGCGCAGATACCCCGCGCTCAGGCCGAGCACGATGCCGAATGCGAGCGCGAGCAGTGCCGTGGCCACGCCGACGATGAGCGACACGCGGGTGCCGTAGACGACGCGGCTGTAGATATCGCGGCCGAAGGAGTCCGAGCCCATCAGGAAACTGTGCTTGACGGTTTCACCCTCGAGCGTGGTGATTTCGCCGGCCTGGCCGGGAAGCAGGTCGCGGCTCGCCGCGTCGAACAGCGTCGGGTCGACGGTGCCGAGAAACGGCGCGATCAGCGCGACCAGCAGCAGCACGACCAGTACTGCGCCGCCGATGCGCACGGACCAGTTGCGCTTGACGCGCTGCCAGGCGCTCTCCCGGCGCACGACCGCCGCCGACTCGACCGACAGCGCTTCGTACTGCCTGGCGTCGGGGGTTTCCACGTCAATACCTGATGCGCGGATCTAAGATCACGTAGGAGAGGTCCACCAGCAGGTTGATCAGCACGTAGAACAACGAAAACAGCAGGATCACGCCCTGGATGGTCGGGAAGTCCCGCGCCAGCACCGCATCCACCGTGAGCCGCCCGAGGCCCGGAATCGCGTACACCGACTCGGTCACCACCACGCCGCCGATCAACAACGCAATGCCGATGCCGATGATGGTCGCGATCGGCACGGCGGCGTTGGCGAGCGCGTGGCGCACCAGCACCCTCGCTTCGCGCAGCCCCTTCGCGCGCGCGGTGCGGATGTAGTCCTCGCCGAGCGTCTCCAGCACCGAAGCGCGCGTGACGCGCGCGATCAGCGCGATGTAGATTACCGACAGCGTGATCGACGGAAGGATCAGGTGCTGCAGCCAGGGACCGAACCCGTCGGCGATGCGCCGGTAGCCTTGCACCGGCAGCCAGCCGAGTTTCAGTGACACGATCCAGATCAGGATGTAGGCCAGCACGAACACCGGCACCGAAAATCCCATTACCGCAAATCCCATCAGCGCGCGGTCGAACCACCCGCCGAAACGCCACGCGGCGAGCACGCCGAGCGGCACTGCGGTCAGCACCGCGATCGCGATGGTCAGCGCTGCAAGCGAAAGGGTCGGCTCGATGCGCTGGCCGATCAGCGCAGTCACCTTCATCTTGTAATAGAACGACTCGCCGAGATCGCCCGAGAGCATGTTGCCGAGCCAGATCATGAACTGCACCGGGACCGGCCGGTCGAGGCCCAGGCCGGCACGGATCTGCGCGATCTGCTCGGTGTTCGCGGCGTCGCCGGCGAGTATCGCCGCGGGGTCGCCCGGCGTGAGCCGCAGCATCAGGAACACCAGCACCGCGACGATCGCGAGGACCGGGATCGTCGCCAGCAGGCGCCGCGCTAGGAATGCGTACATAAAAAGGAAAGGGGGGCTACGACAAAACGTCTCTGCCCCCCTTCAGATCCCCCCGGGGAAGTATCAGTTCTTCTTCAGGTTCCAGTACAGGTTGCCGTTGGTGATGAAGAAGCCGGAGATGTTCTTGCGCGCGGCCATCGGTTGCGAGTACTCCCCCAGCGGCACGTGCGTGCCGATCTCGAAGGCGCGCGTCTGGATTGCGTCGGCGAGCCTCTTTTTCTTCGCGTCGTCGGTTTCGCGCATGAACTGGTTGCGCAACTCGACGAGCTTGTCGTCCTTGGCCCAGCCGAACCAGCCCGATTGCTCGCCGCGGGTGTCCATCGCCGCGTTCGCGATCGGGTTCCAGATGTCGTGGCCCTGCCACGCGGTCAGGAACATGTCCCAACCGCCCTTGTCGTCGGGGTCCTTTTTCGCGCGCCGCCCGACCAGCGTCTGCCAGTCCATCGCCTGCAGGTCCACCTTGAAGCCGGCCTGGCGCAGCAGCTGAGCCGCGACGTCGGGCAGCTTCTGGATCGCGGCGAGGTCGGTCGGCTTCATCACCACGACCGGCGTGCCGTCGTAGCCCGAGGCCTTCAGCAGCTCCTGCGCCTTCTTCATGTTCGATTTGGACTGGATGTCGCTGCCGGCGGGACTGCCGTAAGGCGTGCCGCAGGTAAACATCGACGGGCAGACGTTATACAGTTCCTTGACCCCGACCTGCGCGCGCAGGAAGGGCTCCTGCGAGAAAGCGGCCAGCACCGCCCGGCGCACCTTCACGTTGTCGAACGGCTTGTGCAGGTGGTTGAAGCGCGCCATGTACTGCAGGTTCACGGTGGAATACTTCGGGATCTGCAGCGACGGGTCCTTCTTGACCGTCTCGTAGTGATCGAACGGGAGCGCTTCGATGATATCGACTTCGCCTTTCTGCAACGCATTCACCTGCGCCTGCCCATCGCGCAGCGCAAGATTCCATTCCACGCGGTCGACGTACACGCGTTTGCCGCCGGCCGTGCCCGACGGCGCTTCCTTGCGCGGCACGTACTTCGTGTTCTTCAGGTAGACCGCCTTGTCGCCGGGCTTGAACTCGTCGCGCTTGAAGATATACGGCCCGGAGCCGATGTACTCTTCGATCTGCTTGAACGCGTCGGTATCGGCGATGCGCTTGGGCATGATGAACAGCGCGTTCGACGAAGGCTTGCCCAGCGCTTCGAGCACGAAGCCGCACTGCTCCCGCAGGAAGATGCGGAAGGTATCAGGCGCAGGTGCATCCATCCGCTCGACGAAGGTCATCAGCGCCGAGCCCATTGCGTCGCGCTTGCCCCAGCGCGCGATCGAGGCCACCACGTCCTCCCCGGTCACGGGCTTGCCGTCATGGAACTCCAGCCCGGGGCGCAGCTTGAAGGTCCACAGGCGGTTGTCGGGACTCACGCTCCAGGTGTCGACCATCTGCGGCTTGATCTGGTTCTTCTCGTCGGTGCCGAACGGCGTGTCGTAGATCATGTAGCCGTGGTTGCGGCTCATGTAGGCGGTGGTCCAGATCGGGTCAAGGATCGCCAGGTTGGAGTGGGGCACGATGCGCAGGACCTTCGCGTCGTCCTGCGCCGCCGAATTGAAGGACAATCCTGAGATCGCGGCAGCCGATGCTGTCACTGCGGCGATCACGGCAAACTTGCGCGCGATGTTCATGCGAGAATCCTATTCGGTTTGTGGGAGCGACGGCAAGATAGCAGGGCGCGGCTGGTCTCGCAATATCCGTCTGGACCCCGGTGATGAGTCAATCCTATGATGTGGTAATTCGCGAGGCGTCGGTGTTCGACGGCAGCGGCGCGCCGCCGATAACGGCCGACGTCGCGATCGACGGCGACCGGATTGCGGCAGTCGGTGCCGTGGGCGGTCGCGCGCGCGAAACGCTCGACGGTCGCGGTCTCGCGCTCTCGCCGGGCTTCATCGACGTGCACACGCACGATGACTTTGCGGCGGTCCTGTACCCGCAGATGGATTTCAAGCTCCGCGGGGGCGTCACCACCTGCGTGGTCGGCAACTGCGGCATGGGCGCAGCGCCGTTCGCGGAAGCCTCGGCGATGGCGCGAGCGTTTCATCCCCGCGCGTTGCTGCCGGAGTGGCGCGGCTATTCGGGGTATTTCGCGCATCTCGATCGAGCGCCCGCGGCGGTAAACATCGGCGTGCTGATCGGGCACGGCACCGCGCGCATGGCGGCGATGGGCGGCGAAGCGCGCGCGCCCGACGCGAAGGAAATGGCGCGCATGAAATCGATCGTCGCCGAAGGCCTGGAGGCCGGCGCGCTGGGCATGTCCTCCGGCCTGATCTACGATCCGGGACGGTTCGCGGATACCGATGAATTGGTAGAACTGGCCACGCTGATGCGCGGCACCGGAGGGCTGTACGCGACCCATATGCGCGACGAAAGCACCGGCCTGCTCGAATCGGTGCGCGAGGCGATCGATATCGGCGAGCGCGCCGGGGTGCCGGTGCAGATCTCCCACCACAAGGCTTCCGGGCGGTCGGCGTGGGGCCTGGTGCGCGAATCGCTGCAGTTGATCGAGCGCGCGCAGGCGCGCGGGCTCGACGTGCATGCCGATCAATACCCGTACACCGCGGGGAGCACGGTGCTCTCGGCCGTGTTCAGGGACGGGAAGTTCGGCGGCGGGATCGGCATGCTGCGGCCCGAGGATGTGGTGATCGCCTCGACGGCCGCGCATCCGGAATGGGAGGGCAAGTCGATGGTCGCGCTGGCCGCGGAGATAGATTGCGAGCCTGCCGCGGCGGCCGCGCGGATCCTTGCCGAAGACGCAGATGCCACGGTCGTACTGCACGTCATGAACGAGGACGACGTGCGCACCGTCATGCGCCACCCGAGCACGATGATCGGATCCGACGGCATCCCGACGCTCGAAGGCAAGCCGCACCCGCGCCTGTACGGCACCTTCGCGCGGGTGCTGGGCCACTATGCGCGCGACCTGGGGCTGTTCCCGCTCGCCGAGGCGGTTTACCGGATGACGGGCTTCCCGGCCGCCAAGTTCGGACTGGAGGGCCGCGGCGTGGTCAAGCCGGGCGCGTACGCGGACCTGGTGCTGTTCGATCCGAAACGCATCATCGACCGCGGCACGTACGAGGATCCGCATCGGCATCCCGACGGGATCGACGCGGTATTCGTGAACGGGGTGATGTCCGTGCGCAATGCGCAACCTGCGAACGCGCGCGCGGGGCGCGCGCTGCGCCGCGTGGCGCAGAGGAACTGAACGATGGCGCGCATCGCAATTGGCGGCTTCCAGCACGAGACCAACACCTTCGCGCCTTCGCGAGCGGATTACGCGGCGTTCGAGGCCGGCGGCGGCTGGCCGGGCGTGCAATACGGCGCTTCGCTATTTGATGCGGTGCAGGGCGCGAACATCCCTGCCGGGGGCGCAATCCAGGCGTTGCGCGCGATGGGACACACGCTGGTCGCGACCGCGTGGGCGGCGGCAAGCCCTTCGGCCCACGTGGTCCATGACGCGTTCGAACGGATTGCGGGGGAATTGGTGACGCGGCTGAAGGCGGCGGGTGCGGTGGACGCCGTCTATCTGGACCTGCATGGCGCGATGGTCACCGACCGTTACGATGACGGCGAGGGCGAGATCCTGCGCCGCGTGCGCGAAGCGGTGGGGCCGCGCGTTCCGGTCGTGGCGAGCCTCGATCTGCACGCAAACGTGACCCGTGCGATGTTCAAGCATGCCGACGCGATGGTCGCCTACCGCACCTACCCGCACGTGGACATGGCGCAGACCGGCGCGCGCGCGGCGTGGTTGCTCGACGCCACCCTGCGCAGCGGCGCGCGGCTGCCTGCCATGATGAAGACCTTCGACTATCTCACCGGGATTCCGTCGCAATGCTCGTTCATCGAGCCGTGCCGCGGCATCTACACGGCGCTCGGCGAACTCGAGGCGCGCGACGGCGTGTCGCTTTCCTTCACGCCGGGTTTCCCGATGGCCGATTTCGATGAATGCGGCATGGCCGTGTTCGGCTACGGTGCGGATGCGAAGGCGGTGGCGCGCGCGGTGGAGGAGCTGCGCGAACTCGTCGCCGGCGCCGAACGCGATTTCGCGCTGGAGCTGCATGCGCCGGAGGATGCAGTGCGCCGCGCGCGCGAACACGGCGCGCCGGGGACTCCGGTGGTAATGGCCGACACGCAGGACAACCCGGGCGCCGGCGGCAACGGCGATACGACGGGACTGCTCGCGGAGCTGGTGCGCCAGAACGCGCAGGACGCGGCGCTCGGGCTGCTGATCGATCCTGCGGCGGCCGCGCGCGCGCATGAAGCGGGCACGGGTACGAGCCTCGAGTTCGCGCTTGGCGGACGCTCGCGCGTTGCGGGCGACGCGCCGTTCGAGGGTGAGTTCACGGTCGAGCGCCTCGGCGATGGAAAATTCACCTGCACGGGGAAGATGTTCACCGGCTTTCGCATGAACCTCGGCCCGATGGCGCTGCTGCGCAGCCGCGCTGCGCCCGGCGTGCGCGTGCTGCTGGCTTCGCGAAAGTGCCAGGCCGCCGACCAGGACATGTTCCGCCACCTCGGCGTCGAGCCGCGTCGTGAGCGCATGCTCGCGCTGAAAAGTTCGGTGCATTTCCGCGCCGACTTCCAGCCGATTGCCAAGGAGGTGCTGGTCGTGAAGTCGCCCGGGCCCGCGCTCGCGGATCCGGCGGAGTTCCGGTGGACCAGGTTGCGGAAGGGATTGCGGATGCGGCCGTTGGGGCCGGTGTTTCAGGGTTGAATGCCCGAATTGAGTTAGCCTGTACCCGAACTCAAGGAGGCACCCATGCAACTTACCGCCGTTCTGACCCATGCCGAAGAGGGAGGTTACGTTGCTCTCAATCCCGAGACCGGCACGACGACGCAGGGCGAAACCGTCGACGAGGCTCTGGCGAATCTGCGCGAGGCGACGGCGCTTTACCTCGAGGAATTTCCGCTGAAGATCGGAGGCGCGCCGCTGGTGACGACATTCGCGATTCCGGAGAATGCCTAAAGAGGTGCTGGTGGTGAAATCGCCCGGGCCGGCGCTCGCGGATCCGGCGGAGTTCGAGTGGATCTTGCTGCAGAAGTGGCTGCGGATGCGGCCGCTGGGGCCGGAGTACCAGGGATAGGACTCTCTGCCGAACGTCTTTGTCATTGCGGGCCCGAATGGGGCGGGCAAATCCACCGCGGCGCCGCTGCTGATCGGCGAGCGGCTGGGCATTGCTGAGTTCGTCAATGCAGATGTAATTGCGGCAGGGCTGTCGGCCTTTGCTCCTGAACGTGTCGCCATCGAGGCGGGGCGGATCATGCTCAAGCGGCTAAATGAGCTCGCGGACGACGGCGCAGATTTCGCATTCGAAACCACCCTTGCTTCGCGCAGTTTCGCGCCGTGGATAGCGCGGCTGCGACGGGAACGTGGCTACCGGTTTCATCTGGCATTCCTGTGGATTCCGAGCGCTGAGATGGCAGTACAGCGAGTTTCGGGGCGGGTAAGGCACGGCGGTCACTCGGTTCCGGCTGGAGACATCCGACGCCGCTACGAGCGCGGACTGGCGAATTTCTTCAAACTTTACTCGCCGATTGCCGACTCATGGGAGATGCACGACAATTCAACGCGACCACTGAAACCGATCGCGGCGCGGGAAAGTGATGGGCCGGTGCAATTCGGCAATCGGGAACTGTGGGAAACAATCGAGGGACGCATGCGCGCGAAAGAAAAGGAAAGCGAGTACGGCGCTGGCAGGGAGCCGAGGCTCATGGGAGTCCCGATCAGCGAGGTCATGGAGATTTTCAATCGCGCCGGCCGGGAGGCCCTCGCTCGCCACAAGGCGCTAGGGATTCCGGCCGTGATTTGGCGCGACGGCAAGGTCGTCGAGGTGCCACCGGAGGAAATCGAGGTCTGAGTCTGGGCAATGAAATATCCGGCTGACAGTTGGTTGGCTCTAGCGCTGCGCTTTCTTCATCTCCTCGACGATTCGCTGCGTTTCCACCGATACCCTGGTGACCCGAGCCAGGAGGTCGATCACCTTTTCCTTGTAGTCGGCGAAGCGGTAGGTGTCGAACTTCTCGCGGATCGTCGGATCCTTCGGCTTCGATTTCTTGTATTGGTCGAGGATCCATTCCAGCGCGGAGCGGTTGCCGAGGCGATAGTTCCACGCTTCAGGCGGCACGCCCGCGAGCGTGGTTTCACTGTCGAGGACAATGAGCCCCGCTTCCTTATTGGCTTTGAGCATTGGCTTCGGCGCCTGGCCGGCCTGCTTCGCCTTCTCGTCGGTGACGTCGGTGCGCTTCAGTTTCCACGGCTCGACCGATTCGTAGCCGATGTGCAGGTCCATCAGCGCCTTGCCCCAGTCGGCCCACTGCCAGAAGTCCTTGTAGAGCGGAATGCGGGGGAAATCGCGCTTCAGGTTCAGCGCGTACTTCTCGCGGTAGACCGGGTCGTGAAGAACGCCGTAGACGTAGTGGAAGATTCGGGAATGAAGACGAGATCGTGCGCCTTCGCCCATCCCTTCAGCAGGTCCTTGAACGCCTCGCGGACGACGCTCTCACGCTGCGTGCCCGAGACCTTTTTCAAGGTCGCGAGCTGGTTGAGGTACTGCTCGATGAGGAGCTGGCTCATGGTGCCGAGGCCGCATCAAACGCCGCCTTCGCACGCCGCACCAGGCTCGGGTGCAGCACGCCGAGCTTGGGCGTCTGGCCGTGCGGCGCGCCCGGGGGAACGGCAAACCACGCGTCGTTGAAATCGAGCTCGAACGTTTCGCCGAAGTTGAATTTCGTCGGGGCGCTCAGGCCGGCGACCTCATAGGCGACCCGGTCGGCGGGAGTAATCGCGAACTCGCCGGAGTAGAGCGTATCGACTTTCTGGCTCGTTGCGTAAGCCACTTCGACCATCGGATGCCCCGCGTGTTCTCCCACTCGCAGCACCAGCGCCGGGCGGGCCTTCGGTCCTGGACCGGACAGCTTGTCCTCCGGAAACCGGCACCAGACGATGTCCCCCGGACGGGAGGCCGGACACCAGCGGGGGCCGGCTTCCGCCATCAGAAGAGGCTTTCTTTCACCTTCATTCGTCCTTGCGGCTGCAGCCGCCGGATCTCGTCCATTTGTTGCTGGGTGAGCGGGCCGTTGTCCGCTTCGTAGCGCGGAAGCGTCTGCCGTGCGAAGTTGGCAAGTGCCACGTGGATGACCTGTGTTTCGGACAGTCCAAGGGTCTTGGCGAGCCGGCTCGCGGTCTTTCGCGTGACGCCGAAGGAGGTGTCCTGATCGCGGTAGCGGAGCAGGATGCCGTTGCCTGCCGGTTGCTTGCGTTTAGTCGCAGTGCGCTTTGTGGGCATGAATCGTCGCCTCTGTTGGCTCCTGATATCATAATTATATCACCGTGACCCGGGAACCGGAGCGCCGCTACAGTTCCGGCCACGCCTTCTGCGCCGGCCGCAATTTCTCCAGCAACCGCGACAGGCGCAGCACGCCGAGATCGTCGAAGCGGCGGCCGATGACCTGTACGCCGATCGGCAGTCCGTCCGCGCTGAAGGTCCAGTTGAACGAGGCCGCAGGCTGCTCGGACATGTTGTACGCAACCGTAAACGCGATGTGCGGCAGCGCATCGTGCGGATCGTTGCCCGGGCAGGCCAGCTCCGCCTCATAGGGCAGGATCGGCGAGGTGGGCGAGATCACGAAGTCATAGGGCTGGCAGGCCTTGACCGCCGCCTCGCGCATCAGCATGACCTGCGTGTAGGCGGCCATGACCTCGGCGCCGGTGAACTTGTTCGCCCGCCAGGTGCACCATTCGGTGATGAACGGCAGCACCCTGGCACGGCGCTCGGGCGTAAGCGCGTTGAAATCGTTGCACGAACGCGCTTCGAAGAAACGGCTCATGCCATCGAGCATCTCGGCGGTGAGAAACGAAGCGATCTCCTCGATCTTTGCACCGGCACGCGCGAGCGCCTGCGCGGCGGCGTGCGCCGCCGCGCGCACCTCCGGATGTACGGCCATGCCGACGCGCATGTCGGGCAGCAAGCCGATGCGCAGGCTCTTGGCCTGCATCGAATCGAGCCCCGACGGGTAGTCCGCCGATGTTTCAGGCAGGCTCATGAAATCGCGCGCATCCGGCCGGGTCAGCGCGTTGAGCAGCAGCGTGGCGTCTTCGACGCTGCGCGTCATCGGGCCCGCGACGCGCCCCATGAAGGGCGGATAAACCGGTATGCGCCCCAGGCTGGGCTTGAGCGCGAAGATGCCGCAATGCGTGGCCGGAAGGCGCACCGAGCCGCCGATGTCGGTGCCGATATGCAGCGGCCCGTATCCGGCCGCCGCGGCCGCGCCCGCGCCCGAACTCGAACCCGAGGTGTTGCGATCCAGCCGCCACGGGTTGCGCGTCACGCCATGGATGCTCGACAGGCCCGAGGACAGCATGCCGTAGTCCGGCATGGTGGTCTTGCCGAGAATCACGCAGCCGGCGTCACGGCAGCGCGCGGCGGGCGGCGCGTCCTCGGCCGCGGGCGGCAGGTCGGCGTTTGCCGCGGTGCCGATCGGCGCCGGATCGCCGCGGGTGTGGATGTTTTCCTTGATCGTGACCGGAACGCCGTCGAGCGGTGAAAGCGGCCTGACTGCGCGCCAGCGCGACTCCGCGGCCCTCGCCTGCGCGATCGCCCCGTCCCGGTCGATGCGGAACATCGCATTGATGCGGGGCTCGCATGCATCCATGCGGGCCAGCACGGCCTGCGCGACCTCGACCGGTGAGACGCTGCGCTCGGCGTACGCGCGGCCGAGCTCGGCGGCGGTGAGATTGTGCAGCGCAGTCATGGGTGACTCCGGGGATATCAACGGTCTCGCATGATAGCGGCGGGACGCAACAGTTTTGTCATTGTTTCGAGCTATACTCACCCACCGATTTCCGGCTGGAATAAAAATCTCGCAGCCGGGAAAACCACAGGAGGACACCATGCGTTTCAAGGCACTTACCGCTACGCTGTTTGCCGCCGGCATCCTTGGCTCCCACGCCGCGCAGGCGCAGACCGAAATCCAGTGGTGGCATTCGATGGGCGGCACGCTCGGCGAAAAACTCAACGCGCTCGCCACCAAGTTCAACGACAGCCAGAAGGACTACAAGGTGGTGGCGGTCTTCAAAGGCAGCTACCCGGAATCCATGACCGCGGCGATCGCAGCCTTCCGCGCCGGCAACGCTCCGCATATGCTGCAGGTGTTCGAAGTCGGTACCGCGACCATGATGGCGGCCAAGGGCGCGATCGTGCCGGTGGCCAAGGTGATGGCGGACGCCAAGGAGCCCTTCGACCCGAAGGCCTACCTGCCGACCGTTGCGGGCTACTACACCGACATGAAGGGGAACATGCTGTCGTTCCCGTTCAATAGTTCGACGGTGT
The DNA here is from genome assembly GCA_017880775.1 of Burkholderiales bacterium. GTDB lineage: Bacteria > Pseudomonadota > Gammaproteobacteria > Burkholderiales > SG8-39 > JADGRQ01. Next base: position 196,319 of record JADGRQ010000002.1, read on the forward strand.
TGTTTTACATCAACAAGGATGCCTTCAAAAAGGCGGGCCTCGATCCGGAGAAAGCGCCGAAGACCTGGAAGGAGGTCCTCGCGGACGCCGAGAAGCTGAAGGCCGCCGGTCAGCAATGCGTGTACACCACCAGCTGGCCGTCATGGATGCACATCGAGAATTTCAGCGCCTGGCACAACGTGCCGATCGGCACCAAGGAAAACGGCATGGGCGGCCTGGACACCAAGTTCACCATCAATTCGCCGTTGCACGTACGGCATATTGCGATGCTGGCCGACATGGCGAAGAAGGGGCTGTTCACCTACGCCGGCCGCACCAACCAGGGCGACGCCAAGTTTTCGAGCGGCGAGTGCGCGATGTTCAGCGGCAGCGCCGGCGCTCAGGCGGGCATCAAGAGCGCGGCCAAGTTCGAGTGGTCGGTCAATTTTATTCCCTATCACGACGACGTGAAGGGCGCGCCGCAGAATTCGATCATCGGCGGCGCCTCGGTGTGGGTGATGGGCGGCAAGAAACCGGATGAGTACAAGGGCGTCGCGAAGTTCCTGGCCTTCCTGTCGCGGCCCGAGATCCAGATGGAATGGCACACCGGCACCGGGTACGTGCCGATTACCCATGCCGCCTACGAGATGACGCGCAAATCCGGTTTCTACGACAAGAATCCGGGCGCCGACGTCGCGATCAAGCAGCTGACCAACAAGCCGCCGACGGCGAATTCCAAGGGCCTGCGCTTCGGCAACTTCGTGCAGGGGCGTGAAGTGATCGAGGAGGAGCTGGAAGCGGTGTTTGCCGGCAAGAAGGACGCGAAGGCGGGACTCGACGAGGCCGTGAAACGCGGCAACGAGATCCTGCGCAAGTTCGAGGCAGCCAACAAATAAGCAGTCGAGTTCGCTCTGGCGGGCGGAATGGAAAAACGCGTCGTATTCCGCTCGCCGTGGCTGCCGTACGCGCTGCTCGCGCCGCAGATCGCGGTCACGCTGATCTTTTTCTTCTGGCCGGCGTTCCAGGCGGTCTGGTATTCGTTCCAGGTCCAGGACGCCTTCGGCCTTAAGACCGAGTTCGTGGCCTTCAGGAACTTCGCGGAACTGTTCGACGACCCGAATTACCTGGCGTCGTTCAAGACAACCGCGCTGTTCAGCGTGCTGGTTGCAGGCAGCGGGATTGCGATCTCGCTGCTCCTCGCAACGATGGCCGACCGGGTGCTGCGCGGCGCGCTCGCCTACAAGACGCTGCTCATCTGGCCCTACGCGGTGGCGCCGGCGGTGGCGGGGGTGCTGTGGGCGTTCCTGTTCGCGCCCTCGGTGGGCATCTTCACCTGGGCGTTGAAGCAGTTCGGCTACGAGTGGAACTGGGTGCTGCAGGGCAACCAGGCGATGGCCCTGGTGGTGATCGCCTCGGTGTGGAAACAGGTCTCGTACAACTTCCTGTTCTTCCTTGCGGGTCTGCAATCGATCCCGAAGTCGCTCATCGAGGCGGCGGCGATCGATGGCGCGGGGCCGCTGCGGCGGTTCTGGACAATCGTATTTCCGCTCCTGTCGCCGACCACGTTCTTCCTGCTGGTGGTGAACATCGTCTACGCCTTCTTCGACACGTTCGGCGTGATCGACGCCACCACGCAGGGCGGGCCGGCGCAGGCGACCCAGATCCTGGTCTACAAGGTCTACCATGACGGCGTGAAATCGGCCGACCTGGGCGGCTCTTCGGCGCAGTCGGTGGTGCTGATGTTCATCGTCATCGCGCTGACGGTCGCGCAGTTCCGCTTCGTCGAGCGCAAGGTGCAGTACTGATGATCGAAAACCGGCCCTGGCTGACGGCGATGTCGCACGCGGTCCTGATCGCCGGCATCGCGGCGATCGCGTTCCCGCTGTACATCACATTCGTTGCGTCCACGCTGACGCTCGAACAGATCCTCACGGTCCCGATGCCGCTCATTCCCGGCGATCAGTTGGTGCAGAACTACACGCAGGTCCTGTCCGGCGGCTCGACGAAGGGCTCCGGCGCCGCGGTGTCGACGATGCTGATGAACAGCCTGATCATGGCGCTGGTGATTGCGATCGGGAAAATCGTGATCTCCATCGTCGCCGCGTTTGCGATCGTCTACTTCCGCTTTCCGCTGCGCAACTTCCTGTTCTGGATGATCTTCGTCACACTGATGCTGCCGGTCGAGGTGCGCATCATCCCGACCTACAAGGTGGTGGCCGATCTCGGGATGCTCAACTCCTACGTCGGCCTGACGCTGCCGCTGATCGCTTCTGCGACGGCCACCTTCCTGTTCCGGCAGTTCTTCCTCACGGTCCCGGAAGAACTGGCGGAGGCGGCGCGCATCGACGGTGCGGGCCCGATGCGCTTCTTCAAGGACGTGGTTCTGCCGCTGTCGAAGACCAGCATCGCCGCGCTGTTCGTGATCCAGTTCATCTACGGCTGGAACCAGTACCTGTGGCCGCTGCTGATCACCACGGACGAGTCGATGTACACCACGGTGATCGGCATCAAGCGCATGATCGTGGGCAGCGATGCGGCCAACGAATGGAACCTGATCATGGCCACCGCGATGCTCGCGATGCTGCCGCCGGCGATCGTGGTGATGCTGATGCAGAAGTGGTTCGTCAAGGGTCTGGTGGAAACGGAAAAGTAAGCGAAAGGCAAAATGGCCGGCGTTTCCCTGCGTGACGTACGAAAGAAGTATGGCGACCTGGAGGTCATCCATGGCGTGACGACGGAGGTCGCCGACGGCGAGTTCGTCGTGATCGTCGGGCCGTCGGGCTGCGGCAAGTCGACGCTGCTGCGCATGGTGGCGGGGCTGGAGCGCATCAGCTCCGGCGAGATCGCGATCGGCGGGCGCGTCGTGAACGAGCTCGAGCCGAAGGACCGCGACATCGCGATGGTGTTCCAGAACTATGCGCTCTACCCGCACATGTCGGTGCGCCAGAACATGGCCTACGGCCTGAAGATCCGCCGCATGGCGCCACCGGAGATCGAGGCGCGCGTGAAGCGCGCGGCGGAGATCCTCGAGCTGGGTCCGTTTCTGGATCGCAAGCCGCGTGCGCTTTCGGGCGGCCAGCGCCAGCGCGTCGCGATGGGCCGCGCGATCGTGCGCGAACCGGCGGTGTTCCTGTTCGACGAGCCGCTGTCGAACCTCGACGCAAAGCTGCGTGTGCAGATGCGCGCCGAGCTGCAGGCGCTGCACCGGCGCCTGGCCACGACCAGCCTGTTCGTCACGCACGACCAGGTCGAGGCGATGACGCTGGCGCAGCGCATGATCGTGATGAACGCCGGCCGCGCCGAGCAGATCGGCGCGCCGCTCGACGTTTATGCGAAGCCGGCCACGACCTTCGTCGCCGGGTTCATCGGCTCGCCGCCGATGAACCTGATTCCGTCGAAGCGCAACGGGCAGGACGTGCTGCTCGGGGTGCGGCCCGAGCACCTCGAGCCCTGCGCGCAAGGCGAGGCGATGCTGACGGTGGACATCGATCTCATCGAACCGCTCGGCAGCGATACGCTCGTCTATGGGCATCTCGGAGCGAACAGGACGGGTGCCCGCGCTGCCGTGCGGCTGCACCAGTCCATGATTGCGCGCACCGGGCATCTGCCGGTGCGCTACGACCCGGCGCAAGCGCATTACTTCGATCCGGCGAGCGGAAAGCGGATCGACGCGTGACGCCCAACGACGCAACCGGCGTCGTGTGGCCCTATCCGCGCGTCGTGGCGCACCGCGGCGGCGGAACCCTCGCCCCGGAAAACACCCTCGGTGCGCTCCGCCACGGCGCGTCGTTGGGTTTTCGCGGCGTCGAATTCGACGTGATGCTGACGGGAGATTCGACCCCGGTGCTGATCCACGACGAGACCCTCGAGCGCACCACCGACGGCCGGGGCGAGGTGGCGCGCCTGGCCTACGGCGCAATCGAGAAGTTCGACGCGGGCCGCTGGCTGGCCGAGCGCTGGCGCGGGGAGCGCGTGCCGATGTTCGGCGAGGCCGCGCGCCTGTGCCGCGAACTCGGCTTGTGGGCCAACGTGGAGATCAAGCCGGCCAAGGGCTTCGAGGCGCAGACCGGCAGAGCGGTGGCGCAGATGGCGCTCGAGCTGTGGCGCGGCGCTGCACTCGCGCCGATCCTGTCCTCGTTTGCTCCGGAGGCGCTTGCCGCGGCCAAGGCGGCAGTGCCGCAGCTGCCGCGCGGCATGCTGGTCGACCGGATCCCGCCCGACTGGAAGGCGCGCATGCGCTCGCTCGAGTGCGTGGCGCTGCACTGCAATTACAAGGCGCTCAGCGTGCCGTTGCTCGAGGAAATCCACGCGGCGGGTTACGGTGTGCTGGTCTGGACCGTGAACGATCCGCGCGACGCGAAGCGGCTCTTCGAGTGGGGCGTCGACAGCATCGTGACGGATCGGCTCGACCTGATCGGCCCGGATTTTGTACGATCGCCGAAGGGCGCGTGATGAAACTCACCCGGGAAGAGCGCTCGATGCTCGCAGGCGCGTCCGGCGAAGCGGCCACGCGCGCCCTCGAGTATCAGATCGCAGTGGGGAAGTTCTGGAGCGCCAAGCGGTTTGTGCCGGTGACCAACGTGCACATGATGGGCGACATCGAGGTGATGGGCGACGCCGGCCTCGAATTCCTCCGCGAGACCGCGCGGCTCGGCGCGCGCTGCCGCGTCGCCGTGACCACCAACGCGCGCTGCATCGATTTCGCGCAATGCAGGCGCCTCGGGCAGGATCAGAAGGAGGCCGCCAAGGAGCGCGAGCTGATCAACTGCCTGCGCAGCATGGACGTGGTCACCACCGACACCTGCATCAACTACCAGACCGTATACCAGCCCCATCTCGGCGAGCACGTCGCCTGGGGCGACACCGGCACCGTGATCTATGCCAATTCGGTGTTCGGCGCGCGTTCCAATTTCGAATCGGGCCCCGCCGCGCTCGCGGCCGGCATTACCGGCCGCACCCCGGAGTATGGGTTCCACCTGGATGCGCATCGCAAGGGCACGCTGACCGTCGAGTTGAAAGCGAAGCTCGACGACCTCGCGGACTGGGGGGCGGTGGGCAAGCTGGTCGGAGAAAAGCACCAGAACTATTACGCGGTGCCGGTATTCCACGGGCTGCGGCGGGCGCCTTCGGCCGATGAACTGAAGCATCTCGGCGCGGCGCTGGCGAGCTACGGCTCGATGGCGATGTTCCACATGGTCGGCGTAACGCCCGAAGCCCCGTCCGTCGAGGCGGCACTGGGGGGCAATGTGCCGGTCGAGAGGATGGCGGTCACCGACGCCAACGTCGCGCGGGTGTACCGCGGCTACGACCTGAAGGATGGCGACGCGCGGCTGGTGGTGTTCTCCGGCCCGCAGCAGTCGCTGCTCGAGATGAAACTGCTGGCCGGCTTGTTTGAAGGGCGCAAGGTGAAACGGGGATCGAGCGTATTCGTCACGACCAACGGCGCCGTGCTCGCCCAGGCGAGAAAGCTTGGCTATGCGGCGAAGCTCGAGGCGGCCGGCGTGACGATCCTCGAGGGCGTGTGCTTCTACATCCTGCAGAACCTTTCGCCGATGCGCATCGCCAACCGGTGGACCAACATGGTTTCCAATTCGGCGAAGATCGTCAACATCATCGGGGCGCACCGCTTCAATACCATCCTGCGGCGCACGCGCGAGTGCGTAGAGATTGCCTGCACCGGACGGCTCTCGTGACGCTGGCGATCCGGGTCAGGCGCGCGTTCGGTCCCGCAGTCGAAGGCGAAGCCGTGGTTTCCGAAGAAGGCTTCTCGCCGCGCTACGATCTCGACCGCTGGACAGGCCTCATCACCAAGCCCGGGCACAAGCTCGAGGGAATAAGCCTCGTCGACAAGATCTGCTTTTTTCCGAGCGCCAAGGGCGGGATTGCCGCCGGCTGGGCGTTCTACGACATCAAGTGCAAGAAGATTGCGCCCAGGGCATTCATCTTCGGCGTCACCAACCCGGTGATGGTGCAGGGCGCGGTGTTCGCCGGGATCACCATTACCGAAGGCTGGGATCCCCACCCGCGTGGCGTGATCGCGACCGGGGACCGGGTGCGCGTCGATCCGGCGCGCCGCTCAATCGAAATCATTTGCCGGAAAAAACGCACGAACTCGAAGCAAGGAACGTAAATGGCTGCGCAAACCGTCAGGGGCGATGTCGCGGGCCGGGTCTGGAAAGTTCTCGTCAAACCGGGCGACCGCGTGGCGGCGGACGATACGCTGGTGATCCTCGAATGCATGAAAATGGAGATTCCGGTGGTTGCGCCGGTGGCTGGCACGGTGAGCGCAATCTTCGTCGAGGAGGGGCAGGAGGTGCAGGAGGACCAGCAGATCGCGGTGCTCGTCTGAGTGGAGCCGCGGGCTAGAACGGCAGCGGCGAACCTGGTTTGAGCGCGCCGAGCGACGCGCGAAACTCCTCCTGGATGCGCCGCATTGCTTCGCGGGTATCGCCCTCGAAGCGCAGCACCATCACCGGTGTGGTGTTGGAGGCGCGCGCCAGGCCGAAGCCGTCCGGGTACTCGGCCCGCACGCCGTCGATGGTGATGATGCGCGTCGCCCCGGGCAGCCGCGGGTCGCGCTGCAGCCGTTCGATGATCGTGTGCGGCTCGCCCTCGGCGAGCGCCCAGTTCAGCTCGGGCGTGGACGGCGCGTTTGGCAGCGCCTTCAGCACTGCGCCCGCATCGGCGGCGCGGGAAACGATCTCCAGCAGGCGCGCGCCGCAGTACAGCGCGTCGTCGAACCCGTACCAGCGCTCCTTGAAGAAAATGTGGCCGGACATCTCTCCCGCGAGCGGCGCGCCGGTTTCGACCAGCTTCGCCTTCATGAACGAGTGCCCGGTCTTCCAGATGACCGGCCGGCCGCCGTGGCGCTCGATCCACGGCGCGAGCAGCCGCGTGCATTTCACGTCGTAGATGATCTCGGCACCGGGATTGCGCGAGAGCACATCGGCGGCATAGAGCATCATCTGGCGGTCAGGGAAGATCACCTCGCCATCGCGCGTCACCACGCCGAGCCGGTCGCCGTCGCCGTCGAACGCGAGCCCGAGTTCCGCGCCCGTTGCCGCAACACGCTCGATCAGCGCCGCCAGATTCTCCGGTTTGGAAGGGTCCGGGTGATGGTTCGGAAACGTGCCGTCGATCTCGCAATACAGCTCGATCACCTCGCAGCCGAGGCGCCGGTAGAGTTCCGGCGCGAGTGCTCCGGCGACGCCGTTGCCGCAGTCCACCGCGATCTTCATACGTCGCGCGATGCGCACGTCGGAGACGATGCGAGCGAGGTAGTCCTCGCTCAGGTCGCGCGTCGCGTAGCTGCCCTGCCCGTGCGCGAGCCGGGCCTGCTCGATCCTGCGGCGCAACGCCTGGATCTGCTCGCCCGCCAGCGTGCCGCCGCGCACCACCAGCTTGAGCCCGTTGTAGTCGGGCGGATTGTGGCTCCCGGTGAGCATGATGGCGTTGCCGCAGCCCAGAGAGTGCGCCGCGAAATACGCCACCGGCGTCGGCACCATGCCGATGTCGATCACGTTCGCGCCGGCGGCGTTCAGCCCCGCGGCCAGCGCGCGCGCAAATTCGGGCCCCGACAGCCGCCCGTCGCGCCCGATCGCAAACGTCGCGGGCCCGGTTTCCAGCGCGGCGCTGCCTGCGGCCTGCCCGATCGAGCGCACGATATCGGCGTTGAGCGTGCGACCCACCACGCCGCGGATGTCGTAGGCGCGAAATATCTCTGCCGGAATCGGATTCATGGCGTGGACAGAAACTCCAAGATGCGCTCCGACAGCCAACGCTGGCTGCCCGGAAATGCGCCGGAGACGAAACCGACATGGCCTCCCTCCGCGGGAAAGTCTAGCACCACGCCGGGTGAGACCGACTGCGCGTCGGGCAGCGCCGCGGCGGGCAGGAACGGATCGTTGCGCGCGTTCAGGATCAGCGTCGGTACGGCGATTCCCGCGAGCCACGGTTTCGAACTGGCGCGCGCCCAGTAATCGTCGGTGCCGTCGAATCCGTGCAGCGGCGCGGTCACCAGATCGTCGAAGGCGCGCAGCGTGCGCGCCGCGCGCACTGCGTGTTCATCGAACAGACGCGGAAAACGCGAGAGCTTCCCGAGCGCCTTTTGCTTCAGCGTGCCGAGAAACATGCGCGCGTACAGGCGCCGGTTGAGGCCCTGGTCAAGCGCATTTCCCGCCGCGGCCAGGTCGAGCGGCGCGGAAACCGCCGCCGCGCGCGTGATGACCGGCGCGGCGTCCCCGCCGCGCTCGCCCAGCCATTTGAGCAGGGCATTGCCGCCGAGAGAAACGCCCGCGGCGCAGCGTCGCGCGGCGGGATACTGCCCGGCGAACCTGCGCAACAACCAGTCGATCTCGCTCGTGTCGCCGGAGTGATAGGCCCGCGGCAGACGGTTCGGTTCGCCCGAGCAGCCGCGAAAGTGCGGCACCGCGCAAGCCCAGCCGAGCGCGGTCGCATGCGCCGCGAGCGAACGCGCGTAGTGGCTCCCGGAGTTGCCTTCCAGCCCGTGAAACAGCACCAGCAGCCGGGCCGCATCCGCGTTGCCGGCCCAATCGACGTCGACGAAATCGCCATCCGGCGTTTCCCATCGCGCGCGCGCGAATTGCACGCGTGGCGCGGGCAGCAGCGCCGGATAGATGGTCTGCATGTGGCCGCCGCTCAACCACCACGGAGAACGATAGGGCGACGCGCTCAATGCAGGATCTTGGGCGCGTCGCTTCCCGGCGCCGCGGGGCCGGGCGCCGGAGAGGCGTGGTGCACGATCATGCGCCAGCCCGCCGCGCTGCGCAGGTACACGTTGGTGGCGACTACCGGAGCAGGCGGCCGTTCGCCACCCGGTACGCTGAAGTTCTCGTGGACGCTGTTCACAGCCAGCATCATTCCGGTCATCTCGACCTTGTGCGTGATCTGGACGCGCGTGTCCGTGCCGCCGGCGAATATGCGTTCCCAGCTCGCGCGCACCTCGGCCAGCCCGGCGAGACGGGGTCCGGTCGGATGCACGCACACGATCTCCTCGTCCTCCGCCCAGACGGCCATCATGGCCTCGAGATCGGCGTGCTCGAGCGCCTCGTAGAACGCGGCTTCCGCGTCCTGCGGCGTCGCGAAAATCCTGACGCTCATGGCGCGGGGATGCGCTGCGCCGCAGGCAGCACGTCGAGTTGTTCGAGCCCGGACAGCACCTGCCCGACGCCGAGCTCGCGCATGCAGCGGAAATGCCCGAGCGGGCACTCGCGCGCATAACAGGGGCTGCATTCGATGGCGATGCGGGCGACACGCGCGCGCGCGGAGCGCGGCGGGGTGTGCTCGGGGCTCGAGGAGCCGAACAGCGCGACCTGCGGACGGTCGAGGGCGGCCGCAACATGCATCAATCCCGAGTCGTTGGTGACGACGAAATCGCTCGCAGCGATGAGTTCGATGGCTTCATCGAGCGTGGTGCGTCCCGCGAGGCTGATGGCCGCGCCGCCGCTCGCGGCCGCGACTTCATCGCACACTTCGCGATCCCCCGCCGCACCGAGCAACCAGACGCGCACGCCCAGCTTTGCGAGCGCCGCGGCCAGGCGCGCGAAATGCTCCGCAGGCCAGCGCTTTGCCGGTCCATACTCCGCGCCGGGGCACAACACCGCATTCGCCGCCGGCGGCGGCGCGAAGCCGAAGCGCCGTGCAGTGGCGCGCGCTTCGGCGGCATCGACGGCGAGACGAGGCTCGGGTAGCGGCGGCGTGGTTTTGTCGCGCGGCGGCGCGGCGAGCCGCGCGTAATGCGCGGCCATCGGCGCGCGCGTGACGCCGCGCGGCGCGCGGTACAACACGTTGAGCAGGCCGTAGCGCGATTCGCCCACGTAGCCGCTGCGCACCGGAATGTCGGCGAAGAACGGCACCAGCGCGGATTTCCAGCTGTTCGGCAGGACGATCGCCTGATCGTAGCGGCGCGCCTTCAACGCGCGTGCGAACTGCCAGCGCCCGCGCAAACGCATTTCGCCGTGATCGAACGGGGTCACGATGACTTGCCCGATTTCGGCCATACGCCGCAGCACCGGCGCGACCCAGGCCGGCGCGAGCGCATCGATATGCGCGGCCGGCAACCGCTCGCGCAAGCGCGCGAGCAACGGTTGCGCCATCAGCGCATCGCCGATCCAGTTCGGCGCCACAACCAGGATGCGGGGCAAGGCAGATCCCGCCGCGAGGCGTCAGTGCGCGTTGCGCGGCGCGCCCTTGTAGACGTAGCGCGTGCCGCAATACGGACACGACACCGCGCCGTGGCGGGTGACGTCGAGGAACACGCGCGGGTGGCGGGACCACAACGGCTCCCCCGGCGCGGGGCAGTGCAGGGGCAGATCCTTCTCGGACAATTCCACGGTGCGCTGATCGCGTTCGGCCGGGACCACGTGCGTTGCTACCTTTTCTTCGCCCGGGCGGCGGCAATCGGGCTGAGCCACGCGGCGTACTTCCGGTTCTTGCCGCGGATCGCTTCGAAAAATGCTTTCTGGAGCCTGGTGGTGATCGGGCCACGCCGGCCCGCGCCGATCTTGCGCCCGTCGACCTCGCGGATCGGCGTCACCTCGGCGGCGGTGCCGGTGAAGAACAGCTCGTCGGCGATATACAGGTCGTCGCGCGTGATGCGCCGCGGCGTCACCGCATAGCCGAGGTCGGCCGCAAGCCGGATCACCGAGTCGCGCGTGATGCCGATCAGCGCGGAGGTGAGCTCGGGCTCGTAGATCCTGCCGCTCTTGACCACGAACATGTTTTCGCCGGCGCCTTCGGCGACGAAACCGTCCACGTCGAGGAGCAGGCCCTCGTCGTAGCCGTGGTCGGTCGCTTCCTGGTTGGCGAGGATCGAGTTGGCGTAGGTGCCCGAGTACTTGGCGCGGCACATCGAGACGTTGACGTGGTGGCGCGCGAAAGACGAGGTCTTCACGCGGATGCCCTTCTCGAGGCCGTCGGCGCCGAGGTAGGCGCCCCAGGGCCAGGCCGCAATCGCGACATGCACCGTGGCGCCCTTGGGCGAAACGCCCATCTTTTCGGACCCGTAGAACGCGATCGGCCGCAGGTAGCATTCATCGAGCTTGTTCGCGCGCACCACTTCCTTGTGCGCTTCGATGATCTTTTCGGGGCTGTAGGGAATCTTCATCATGTAGATGTGCGCCGAGTTGAACAGCCGCTCGGTGTGCTCCGCGAGGCGGAAGATCGCCGTGCCCTTGACGGTCTTGTACGCGCGCAGGCCTTCGAATACCGCCAGCCCGTAGTGCAGCGAGTGCGTCAGCACGTGGGTCGTGGCCGATCGCCACGGCACCAGCTTGCCGTCGTACCAGATCCAGCCGTCACGGTCGCCCATCGATTGGGGGGCGGGTGGCTTTGCCTTCGCCATGCTGATCTCCAAAACTCGTTTGAATCCCTATTCTAACGAATCTTTCCCGCGCGGCAGCTAGGCGGGCGCCGGAAGAACCGTTTTCCACAGTGCCTTGACGGCGTCGGCGTGGACTGAGACCTGTTCAGGCGGCACGCGCGCGTAACGGGCTCCGTTCAGGCGCAGTGAGTGCTGCAGCCGTCTGAATTCGCGGTAGGCTTCGCGGCACTTTTCGGCGAGTTGCATCGGAACCAGCCCGAGATCCGCGGCAATTTTCAGCAGCGCGATGTTGCCGAGGTTTTCGGTCAGCGCCTGATGCCGGTGCGAGTGCGCCAGCACGAGGAACTGCACGATGAATTCGATGTCGATCATGCCGCCGCGGTCGTGCTTCACGTCGAACAGTCCGCTCCTGTTCGGGTGCGCGGCGCGCATCTTCTCGCGCATCTCCGACACCTGCTGCGCGAGCGCGTTCGGGTCGCGCTCGCGCGTGAGGATCGTGACGCGGATCGCCTCGAACTGCGCGCCGACCGCGGCGTCGCCGGCGCAGTAGCGCGCCCGCGTGAGCGCCTGGTGCTCCCAGACCCAGGCCTGCTTGTCCTGGTATTGGCGAAACGCCTCGATCGACGACACCAGCAGGCCGCTCGCGCCGCTCGGCCGCAGGCGCAGGTCGGTCTCGAACAGCGCGCCGCTGGAGGTGCGGCTCGTCAGCCAGTTGTTGAGCCTCTGCGCGAGCCGCACATAGGTTTCGGGCGCGGCCTCGTCTGAGTCGTCGTACAGGAAGATGATGTCGAGGTCGGAGGCGTAACCGAGCTCCTTGCCGCCGAGTTTGCCGTAGGCGATCACCGCGAAGCGCGGAACATCGCGGTGTTTGCGGCCGAGCTGAGACCACACCAGCCTGAGCGTGATCTCGAGGACCAGATCGGCGAGCCTCGAGAGGTGGTCGGCCAGCCGCTCCACCGTGAGCAGGCCGGCGAGGTCATTGGCGAGCAGGCGGAACACCTGCGCCTGGTGGGCCTCGCGCAGCGCGTTCATCTGCCGCTCCGCATCGCCCTCGAACAGGTCGAGCTGGGCGCGCAGCTCGGCGCCGAAGGCCTGCCAGTCCGGATCGGCGTACAGCATCCGGTGATCGAGCAGCTCGTCGAGCAGCAGCGGGTGGTGCGTCACGAACTGCGCGGCCCAGCTCGAGGCGCCGATCATGCGCGCGACCCGCTCGAGCGCCTGCGGATGCTCGGCGAGCAGCGCAAGGTAAGCGGCGCGGCGCGCGACCGCCTCGATCAGGTCGAGACCGCGCGCGAGCGTCGCGTCGGGGCTGCCGGTCTTCGCCGCGGCGGCGACCATTCGCGGTACCAGCGCATCGAAGCGGCGGCGCGATTCGTCCGGCAGCAGCGTATAGCGCTGGCTCGCGCGCGTCGCTGCGAGGCGCTGCGCGCAGGCTTGCGGGTCGGCGTAGCCGTGCCGGGCAAGCAAGCTGGCGATGGCTTGCGCGTCGTCCTGCCAGAGGCCGTCGAACTCGGATTTGCCCGTGTCTTCCTCGGTAAACGCCTCGTCAAAATGCCGAGAGACACGCATCCGTACCTGCGCCAGATGCGCCTCGCACTCCGTCCAGCCCGCAAAGCCTGCCATCGCCGCGACGCGGGCGCGGTCCTCGTCGGAGTCCGGCAAGCGGTGTGTTTGCGCGTCGTCCAGATACTGTAGCCGGTGCTCGAGGTTGCGCAAGAAAACGTAATCTTGGGCGAGCTCGCGCGCTGCCGCTTCGGGAAGCAGCCGGCGCTCCGCCAGCAGCGCGAGCACCGCGCGGGTCGGACGGGCGGTGAGCGCCGGGTCGCGTCCGCCGCGCACCAATTGCACCGCCTGCGCGATAAACTCGATCTCGCGGATTCCGCCGGGGCCGAGCTTGATATGGTCGGCCAGTTCGCGCCGCGCGACCTCGCGCCGCACCTCCGCATGCAGCTGCCGCATGGCGGTCAGCGAGGCGTAGTCGAGGTACTTGCGGAACACGAACGGCCGGCGGATCGCCTCGAGCCCGGCGTGGTCGCGCGCCTCTCCCGTGACCGGGCGCGCCTTGATCCAGGCGTAACGCTCCCACGCCCGCCCCTGGGTGACGAAATAGGTCTCGAGCGCGGCATAACTCGTCACCAGCGGACCGGACTCGCCGTTCGGCCGCAGCCGCATGTCGACGCGAAATACCATGCCGTCCGCGGTCGGCTCCGCAAGCAACGCGATCACCCGGCGGCCGAGCCGCGTGAAATATTCGTGATTCGACAGGCTGTGCGCTGCGCCCCGCGTTGCGCCATCCTCCGGGTAGACGAATACCAGGTCGATATCGGAAGAGACGTTCAGCTCGCGGCCGCCGAGCTTGCCCATGCCGACCACGATCAGCGTTTGCGCGACCCCGCCTGCGTCGCACGGCGTGCCGAACTCGGCTGCCAGTTTCGCATCCAACAGCTTGAGCGCAGCAGCGATCGCCGTTTCCGCAAGGTCGCTCATGGTGGCGCAGACCTCGTCCAGGTCGGCGAGCCCGGCGAGGTCGCGTGCCATCACGCGCAGGAACACGCGCTGGCGAAGCCGGCGCAGCGCGCGCGCTGCGCCGGCTTCGCTGCCGGCAGCCAGAGCGCCGAGCGCCGAGCGCATTTCGTCGCGCGTGAACGGCGCATCGAGGCGCTCGGCGAGCTCGGTACCCAGTTCCGGCCTCGATGCGATCAGCTGCCCGGCGTAGCGCGACGGGCGCAGCAGACTGCGGTAGCGGGCGTCCGGCATCGGGAAAATCCGAATGAAGACGAGACTTTACGGCTAAAATGACGGCACGTCGAAGGGGCCGTGCCTGCACAGTGCGTGCCGGATGCGCCAGGACCGTTCGTCGCGCGTCAACCAGCGCATGCACATCGAGAATACGCGCGAGAATCCGCGCGACAATCCGGCACCGCGGCGTGCGTCGCGCATCGTCGTGAGACGACTCCTTGTCGCGACCGAGGCGCTCGCCTGGGTTGTGTTCTTTGCGTTCGCGACGCTGTTCCTCGTCCTGCGCTACTGGCTGCTGCCCAATGTTGCAGACTACCGCGAGCAGATCGTTGCGGCGGTTTCGCGCAACATCGACCTGCCGGTCAAGATCGACGCGATTCGCGCCGACTGGCATGGCCTGCGGCCGCAGATCGAGCTCGAAAACCTGCGCGTGTTCGATGCCGAGGGGCGCGAGGCGCTGGTGCTGCCGCATGTGCGCAATATCGTCTCGTGGCGCTCGCTCGCGTTCCACGACCTGCGCCTGCACTCCTTCGAGATCAGCGACCTTAAGCTGACGGTGAGGCGCGGTTCCGACGGCGCGATCACCGTCGGCGGGATCAGGTTGACCGAGCGCAAGGGCGACGGCAGACTCACCGACTGGGTGCTCGGCCAGCGCGAGATCGTGGTGAGCAATGCCGAGATCGACTGGATCGACGAGCTCCGCGGCGCGCCGCCGCTCGCGCTCTCGGCGCTCGATTTCCGCCTGCGCAACGACGGCGACGGGCACGCGATCGGGCTTTCGGCGCGCCCGCCGGCGGCGCTCGGGTCGAGCTTCGAGGTGCGCGCGGAACTGATCGGTGGCACCGTCACGCAGCCCGCGGCGTGGAACGGGCGCGTGTTCGCCGAAGTCGGCAACACCGATCTCGCGGCGTGGCGCGCTTGGCTCGATTACCCGATCGACGTGCGCGCCGGCCTCGGCGCGCTGCGGGTCTGGGCGAAGTTCGACGAAGGCAAAGTGAAGCGCGTGACCGCGGACCTGGTCCTGTCGAAGGTGGTGGCGCGTCTGGGCAAGGATCTTCCGGTGCTCGAGCTCGCGAGCGTTTCCGGGCGCATGCAGGGGCGCGACAGCTCCAACGCGTACGAACTGGCGGCGCGCAACCTGCGGCTGGTGCCCGAGCATGCGCCCGAGCTGCCGGCCACCAGCTTCCAGCTGAGCCTGCGGCGCGGTGCAGGCGAGCTGATCGAGCGCGGCTCGCTCAGCGCCAGCGCGATCGAGCTGGCGCCGCTTGCGCGCCTTGCGGGATATCTGCCCTTGCCTTCCGAGATGCGCACGCTCCTGTCGGAGCTCGAACCGCGCGGCGCGCTGCTCGACGTGAAGTTCGATTGGCAGGGGCAACTTCCGGCTGCGCAGACATTCACTGCGCGCGGCCGGTTCGCCGCGCTCGGCATGAACGCCTGGGGGCGCATTCCGGGTTTCAGCAACCTGTCGGGCAGCGTGGATGCGAATGAGGCCAAAGGCACGCTGTACCTTGCGTCGCAGGCTGCGGAACTCGATCTGCCCAACGTGTTTCCCGAACCGCACCTGAAGCTCGATGCGTTGAATGGCGAGCTTGGCTGGGAGCGCAGCGCGCCGGCAGTGAATCCGGAGGGCGTTACCGTGCGCCTGGCAAACCTCGGGTTTGCCAATCCGGACGCTGCGGGCACGGCGTTCGGCAGCTATGCGTTCGACGGATCGGGTCCCGGAACCATCGACCTCTCGGCGCAGCTGACGCGCGCCGATGGCCGCCAGGTGGAGCGCTACCTGCCGGTGATCGTGGGCGGCGGCCTGCGCAAGTGGCTCACGACGGCAATCGTCGCCGCGCAATCCGATGATGTGCGCCTGCGGCTGCGCGGCGACCTGCGCGATTTTCCGTTCGTCGAGCCGGCCAAGGGGCAGTTCCAGGTAGTGGCCAAGGTCGCGAACGGCGTGCTCGATTATGTGGAGGGTTGGCCGCGCATCGAGGCGATCGAAGGCGAACTGTTCTTCGAGCGGGACAGAATCGAGGTGGTGGGACACAGCGCGACCATATTCGGCGCGAAACTCTCCGGCGTGCGTGTCAGCATCCCGAGCCTGCTTACGCCCGAAAAGATACTGCACGTCAGCGGCGTCGCCGAGGGGCCGACCTCGGAGTTCCTGCGCTACATCCAGTCGAGCCCGGTGCGCCGCATGGTGAGCGGTTTCACCGACGCGATGTCGGCCACCGGAGGCGGCCGGCTGCGGCTCAAGCTGGATCTGCCGTTGGCGGCGCTCGACAAAACGCGCGTGGAGGGCGAATACCAGTTCAGCGGCAACAATCTGGTCGTCGATGCGCGCCTGCCGCCGATCGAACGTGCCACCGGGCGCGTCGAGTTCAGCGAAAACTCGATCGGCGTGCGCGATGTGAAGGGATCGATGCTTGGCGGACTGACGACGATCGCCGGCGGCACGCGTGCCGACGGCCAGGTGGTATTCACCGCGCGGGGGGATGCGACCGTGCCCGGCCTGCGCGGGGTTTTCAACCACCCCTGGAGCCGGCAATTGTCCGGCGGCGCCCCCTACAACGCGACGCTCGCCGGGCGAGGTCGCGACACGCGCATCGTCTTCGAGTCCGGCCTGGTCGGCGTGGCGAGCGAACTGCCCCCGCCGCTTGGCAAGAGCGCCGCGGAGACCGTGCCGCTGCGCGTAGAGATCGCGCCGGTCGAGGGTGGCGATCGCCTCTCCGTGGCGTTCGGGGGGAGCGTGCTGGCAGAGTTTTTGCGGCGCGGGAGCGGGGACGCCGCCGTGGTGCAGCGTGCTGCGGTCGTGCTCGGACCCGCGGCAGTGGCCGCCGTTACGCCACCGCTCAAGCTTCCGGAGGCCAATGGCACGCTGCTCACCGGGAGCCTCGCTTCGCTCAACCTCGATCGCTGGCTGCCGCTCATCTCCGGCGCGGGCGGCAGCGGCGCAGGCGGCGCGGGCGGCGGAACGGCGGGGCCGACCAGCTTCGACCTGCGCCTCGGCTCGCTCGATGCGTACGGCAAGCGCCTCAACGGCGTCACGTTGCGCGGTGCCGCCGACGCGCTCGGCTGGAGCGCGAGCCTGGCGGCCCAGGAGATGTCGGGCCAAATCGCTTACGTGAGCGAGGGACGCGGTCGCCTGAACGGCCGCTTCGCCGATTTCTCCATCCCTGCGGACTATCCCGGTGCATCCAAAGGCGAAGCGGCCAAGGATTTGCCCGCGGTAGACCTGATCGCCGAGAGCTTCACCTTTCGCGAACGCAAGGTCGGCCGCGTCGAAATCGCCGCGCAGCACGAGGGCGGCAACTGGCGCATCGACAAGCTCGTCAATGTCACGCCGGACAGCACGCTGACCGGCAAGGGCGTCTGGCGCACCGGAGGCGAATCGCGCACCTCGATGGAATTCGATCTCGCGGTGAGCGACCTCGGGCGCTTCCTCGAGCGCTATGGTCATCCGGGCATGGTGAGGGGCGGGACCGCAAAGCTGCGGGGCGCTCTCGCATGGGCTGCCGAGCCGGTGGCGATCGACTATCCGAGCCTCTCCGGCGAGTTGTCGCTGGAGGCCGAAAACGGCCAGGTGCTCGAGATCGAACAGGGCATCGGCAAGCTGCTGAGCCTGTTCAGGCTCGACCTCGCCGACGCGTTCGGCGCCGGATTCGCGTTCAGCCGGGTCACGGGCACCGGCAAGATCGAGCGCGGCGTACTGCACACCCTGGACATGCGCGTGCGCGGCTCGTCGGCGGACATTTTCATGCAGGGCGAGTCGGATCTCGCGCGCGAAACGCAGAGCCTGCGGCTGCGCGTGGTGCCCAGCCTGAGCGACGGCGTATCGAGCTTCGCCGGGTTTTTCGCCGGTCCGGTGGTAGGCCTGGTATCGCTGCTCGCGCAGCGCCTGCTGAAGAACCCGCTCGGGCAGATTTTCGCCTACGAATACACGGTCATCGGGACCTGGTCGGACCCGAAGGTGAGACGGGTCGGCGGCGCGCAGATCGATGCCGCGCAGGCTGGCGGCGTTGCGGCCCCGTTCGCCGTGCCCGCGACACCATGAGCATGCTCGAGGCGCGTCCTCATCGCTCGGCCGGCTGGGCCTGTCGGTCTGCTACGATGTCCGGTTGCCGGAGTTGTGCCGCGCATCGCAGACTGGGGTGATTGATGAAAAGCGAAGCCGTTGTTCCGACGCGAAGTGTTGAATCGGGAAGCCTGTTCGATACCGCGCAATCCTTTCTGCTTGCGCCCTACGACCTCGAGGCGGCGCAGCTCTCGCAGGTGTTCGGCGCGTTGCACGCGCATCGCATCGATTACGCGGACCTTTACTTCCAGTACACGCGCTCGGAGGGCTGGAACCTCGAGGAGGGCATCGTCAAGTCCGGCAGCTACTCGATCGATTCCGGCGTCGGCGTGCGCGCCATCTCGGGCGAGAAGACCGCGTTCGCGTATTCCGATGAGATCAGCATGCCCGCGCTGCAGGACGCCGCGACGGCAACCCGCGCCATTGCCCGCGCCGGTCAGGTGCGTCGTGTCCAGGTGACAGGGGTGCACCCTGACCCCGTTGCAGCCCTATACGAGCCTTTGGATCCGCTCGCCTCGCTGCCGGCGCAAGCCAAAGTTGCGATGCTCGAGAAACTCGAGCGCATGTGCCGCGCGCTCGACCCGCGCATCACGCAGGTCATGGCGCACCTGGGCGGCGAGTACGAAGTGGTGCTGATTGCGCGCTCCGACGGTCACATCGCCGCCGACGTGCGGCCGCTGGTGCGCCTGTCGGTGCAGGTGATCGCCGAGCAGGACGGCCGCCGCGAAACCGGCTCATCGGGCGGTGGCGGGCGTACCGATTATTCGCACTTCTCCGCGGCACGCATGCAGGACTATGCGCAGCAGGCGGTGTCGCAGGCGCTCACCAACCTCGCCGCGCGGCCCGCGCCCGCCGGCACCATGACCGTGGTGCTCGGGCCCGGCTGGCCGGGGATCCTGCTGCATGAGGCGATCGGCCATGGGCTCGAGGGCGATTTCAACCGCAAGGGGAGTTCGGCGTTTTCCGGCCGCATGGGCGAGCGCGTCGGCGCGCCCGGCGTGACCGTGGTCGACGATGGCACGCTGCCGGGCCGGCGCGGCTCGCTCAGCGTGGACGATGAAGGCAATCCCACGCAGCGCACGGTGCTGATCGAGGACGGCGTGCTGCGCGGCTACATCCAGGACGGCCTCAACGCGCGCCTGATGAAGATGCCGGTGACCGGCAACGGCCGGCGCGAATCGTTCGCCCATCTCACGCTGCCGCGCATGACCAACACCTACATGCTGGCGGGCACGCAAGCGCCCGAGGAGATCATCCGCTCGGTGAAGCGCGGGCTGTACGCGGTCAACTTCGGCGGCGGGCAGGTGGACATCACCAACGGCAAGTTCGTGTTCTCCGCCGCCGAGGCGTACATGATCGAGGAGGGCAAGGTGACGTATCCGGTGCGCGGCGCGACCCTGATCGGCGACGGGCCGGATGCGCTCACCCGCGTTTCGATGATCGGCAACGACCTTCAGCTCGACTCGGGCATCGGGACCTGCGGCAAGGAGGGCCAGAGCGTGCCGGTGGGCGTGGGCCAGCCGACGCTCAAGATCGACGGGCTCACGGTGGGGGGCACCGCGTGAGCCTGGCGACGCAGGAGACGCGTTTTCTGCGTGACGCCGAGGCGATCGCGGCGCAGATTCCGGACGGCTCGCTCGTCGCGATGCCGCCCGACTACTCGCTGCCGGCGATGGAGGTCGTGCGCGCGCTGATCCGGCGGCGCGCGAAGGGCCTGCGTTTGCTGGGGGTTCCGGTGCTCGGGCTGTGCGCGGACCTGCTGATCGGCGCGGGCTGCGTGGCGGAAGTCGAGTCGAGCGCGGTGTCGCTCGGCGAAGCGGGCATGGCGCCCCGGTTTACGGAGGCCGCCGAGCGCGGCGAAATCAGGGTGAAGGATGCGACCTGCCCGATGGTGCATTCAGCGCTGCAGGCCGCCGAAAAAGGCGTGCCGTTCATGCCGCTGCGCGGCGTCATCGGCTCCGATCTGGTCAGGCACCGCGACGACTGGAAAATCATCGACAACCCGTACGCCGCGGGCGATCCGATTGTCCTTGCGCAGGCAATCGTGCCGGATGTGGGCCTGTTCCACGCGCGCTGGGCCGATAGCGCAGGCAACCTGTGGCTCGGGCGCCGGCGCGAGCTGGTGACCATCGCGCATGCTTCAAAGACCTGCTTCGCGACCTACGAGTCGCTGCGCGAAGGCGACATGCTCGAAGACGAGCTCCTTGCGCCGGGCGTGCTGCCGTCGATATACCTGACCGGAATCGCGCGCGCCGGGCGCGGCGCCTGGCCCTTTGGCGTGGCGGACGTCTACCCGATCGACGACGAGCACCTGCTTGCCTATGCGCGCGCCGCGAAAACGCGCGAGGGCTTCCAGGCGTATCTGGACGAGCACGTCCTGCGCCGCGCCGCCGTCGCGTCTTGAGCTACGCCCGGGAAGAACTGCTTGCCTTCACGCTGGCGCGGCTGATCGGCGATGCGCGCCACGTAGCGGTCGGGGCGGCATCGCCGATTCCGGCCACTGCGGCGTTTTTCCTGCGCGCGAAGAACGGCGGCCTGCCGCGCATTTCGCTCTTGCAGCGGCGGCGCGGCAATCCCTTCACCGACGGCTCGCGCGAACTGTTCGACCTCGCGGGCCAGGGGCGCATCGACGTGTTCTTCCTCGGCGGGGCGCAGATCGACGGCGAGGCGAACATCAACCTCGTCGGCACCGGCAAGTATCCCCGCACGCAAGCCCGCTTTCCGGGTTCCTTCGGCTCCGCGTTCATGTATTTCACGGCGAAGCGGACGATCCTGTTTCGCGAGGAGCATTCGGCTCGCGTACTGGTGCCCCGGGTGGACTTCATCTCGGCGCCGGGGTGGAGCGAGCCCGGCGTGTGGCGTCGCGGCGGGCCGCAGGCCTTGCTGACCGGCAAGGCGCTGTTCGCGTGGCAGAGGGGGAAGCGGAGGTTTTTGCTTGAAAGCGTACATCCGGGGCATACGGTTGAGGAAATCCGGGAGAACACTGGATTCGAATTCGATTGCGCGGCTGCGGTTCCGGCGACGCCGGAACCTGACGCTGCTGCGCTCGCGTTGCTGCGCGGCACGGTGGCGCAGGAGATTGCTGCTGATTATCCGGAGTTCGCGCGGCGGGTGTGGGGCGTGGAGGATAGTACGACCCGACCGATCGCATCAACGCCATGACCAACATGCAGGCGCACGCGGCAAAGGGCGGAGTCCTCAGGCTTGCTCTAGGTCAACCTCGACTCCGAAGACCGCCACGCGCACCTCGGCGCCTACGACGCGCCTTTCAACACCCTAGGTGAGAAGGAGCTGTTCCCCGGGGGGCGGGGACGCTGGAGAAGATTGACGCCGCTTTACGCCAATCCGCACGTCGTCTCTTTCCGACTTCTTGGCTACGAACCAAGGGGTCGTGGATTCAAATCCGCCCGGTCGCGCCAATCAAATCAGGCCTCTGCATCACGCAGGCGCTTATTATTTCCGAAGATTTTCCGGCGTCCTGAGGGTCACCATCGCTACATTTCCAATCTTGGCCGGGATCACTGCAGCGTCGAGCCGGCGCTGGTGAAGATGAAATACAGGCGATGACGCGGGCAGACAGTACTATTCCCCACATGAGTACCCAAGACGCCGTCGCCCTCACCCGAGACCTCCTCCGCTTCGACACCATCAACCCGCCCGGCCGCGAGCGCGACTGCGCGCGCCACGCGGGCGCGATGCTGGAGGAATGGGGCTTCAAGGTCGAGTACCACGAGTACGAGGAAGGGCGCACGAGCGTCATCGCGCGCGCGGGCGGGTCGGACGCAAAAGCGCCGCTGTGCCTCACCGGGCACCTGGACGTGGTGCCGCTGGGCACGCGCAAGTGGACGAAGGATCCGTTTGCCGGCGAAGCCGACGGCGACAAGCTCTACGGCCGCGGATCGTCGGACATGAAGGCGGGCGTGGCGGCGATGCTGATCGCGGCGCGCGCGTTCGGGAAGAAGCTCGCCGGAACGCCGGGCATCGTGCTGGTGCTCACCGCGGCGGAGGAAAACGGCTGCGTGGGCTCGCAGCACCTCGCGGCGCTGCCGAAGCTCATGGGCAAGGCGGGTGCAATCCTGGTGGGCGAGCCGACGTCGAACTACCCGATGGTCGGACACAAGGGTTCGATCAAGTTCCACGCGGCGTTCCGCGGGGTGTCGGCGCACGGCTCGATGCCGCAACTCGGCGTGAACGCGATCTACAAGGCGGCGAGCGCGATCGCGCAGCTGCAATATTTCGAGTTCCGCGTGCCGGCGCACCCGGTGATGGGCGCGCCGACGCTGAACGTCGGCACCTTCGCGGGCGGGAGCGGCGTGAACGTGGTGCCGGACGCGGCGACGATCGGCGTGGACATCCGCACGGTGCCGGGAATGGATCACGCCGCGCTGCTCGCGCGCCTGAAGCGCCTGATGGGCGAGGACGTGCAGTTCGATGTGTTCTCGGACCTGCTCGCGGTCTGGACGCAGCCCGACGAGGAATGGGTGCAGCGCGTGTTCGAGATCTGCCAGCCGATCCTGAAGGAAGCGCCCGAGCCGCGCACCGCGCCCTACATGACGGATGCTGCGAACTTGCTCAAGGTCTACGCCGGCGCACCGACGCTGGTGCTGGGTCCGGGCGAGGCGCAGATGGCGCACCAGACCGACGAGTACTGCAACATGGAGCGCATCGGCCAGTCGGTGGCGATCTACGAGGCGGTCATCCGGGATTGGTGTCGTTAGGTCCCGGTCGGTTCGACACCCTATCGTTTGAGCCGGTCGCGCCAATAGCCGGGTTCCCGGTGCATGTGCGCGACGGCCAGAATCAATATTCCGCTTTCGTCTTTCGCGTAGATCACGCCGTAGGGGAATCGGCGCAACCGGCAGCGCCGTATCTCACGTAGTGTGAGACTGCCCGGTCCAGCTCCCGCTGCGCGAGCTCGAGGAGCGCGACGTTCACGCCACGCGATACTTCGCCAGCACCTCTTGAAGCGGGACAGCCTTGATCTCGCCCCTGCGGTAGGCGGCAAGGCGATCCTCGGCTTCCTTCGCCCAAAGCCCGTCGATCTTCGGGTCGCTCTCATCCAGGCTCGCGAGCAGGTCGTCTACCAGCTCCAGCCGCTCCACGGGGGAGAGCTTGCGGGCTTGCATGCTCAGGTTCTTCGCTGCTTCGGTCATGGTGGTGTCCTTCAGATTCGGTGCTGATTGTATCGCCGGACCGCGGCGGGGCTTGTTTTCCGTCACTCCGCTTGCGCGCTGGGGCTGATACGGCTGCCGCTACCAGCGTTTGGGGACACGCCGCGAGGTGTGGAATACGCGCAGCACTTCGACGACATTGCCACGCACCCGGTACGGAATCAGGTAGCGGGTCTTCGCGACCACCAGCTCCCGCGTTCCAGACACACGCCCCGGGCGGCCCAACGCCGGTTGCGAGGCCAGCATCTCCACCGCGTTGAGCACGCGCTCGACCACGAGTTGAGCGGCTCGCGGGTCGTCTGCCGCAATGAATGTCGCTTCTTCGTCCAGGTTGCGGAGCGCAGTGCGTAGCCACTTAACCTGCACGCGTCACCTTCCACTTCTTTGCCAGCGCCTGCACATCCTTGTCGCTGGCAAAGTCGCCGGCCTTGGCTTCGGCGAGGGCACCCCGTGTTTCCTGGATCTGCCACTCGTTGAGCTCGACAAATTCGCGGATCGCTTCGGCAGCCAGGAACGACTTGCTGCGATGCGTAGCCTCGGCAAGTACGTCCAAGCGATCCTTGATGTCGTCCTCAAGGCGGACTGTCATAGTGGTCGACATGAGGTATCTCCCTGGGACGGTGTGTAGATGTGTACAGTCTAGCACAAGCGGGCAGCGAAGCGGCGCAAGATTGCCCGGAGCAATGCGTTTATTTTCCCTTGCCCCTGACGATCACTTCCGGGCCGCCGGAGCCGGCGGTGCGCTCGTAGACGCCGTCGCCGGCTTTTTTGTACTGCGTAAGTCCCGAGTTCTTCACCTTGCTCGGCGTGACGGCGTACTTGCCGCCGAGTGCGACGGCGCTGATCAAGCGCTGGCAGGGTTTGTCGCAGGTGGGGCAGCGGGTCAGCTTGGGTTCGGCAACGCGCTGCATGACCTCGAAGCGGCCGTTGCAGCGCTTGCACTTGCCGGATTTGGGCGCGTAGTCGTAGAGCGGCATGGGCGGATGTTACCGGCTCCGGGTCCGGGCGGCGGGTCTGGGAAATTTGATCTGCGTCAAGCCGCTGGTTCTGCCCGGGTGTAGCGTAAAAAAATAACGTGATTCGCTGGCGGCAGTGCTGCCCAGAACTGTGAGCTCGACGTCATGAAGATGGCTTTCCTCGTATGCAACGATTATTTCGCGGATCGTGCGATGCAGCTTCTCACGGACAGCGACATCGACTACTTCACGAGCTGGGACCGCGCGAAAGGCAAAGGTCACGGGACGGAGCCCCACCTCGGTTCGAGATCGTTCGGCAGCACCAATGCCGTCATCATGGTCGCGTTCGAGGATGAAGCGCCGCTCGAGCGCCTGATCCACGGAATCTCCGCGGCAAACCTGGAGATCAAGCGCGCCGCGGACAGGATCCGGCTGTTTCAGCTGCCCCTCGACCGGATCGTCTAGGCTCGATCGCCTATACTGCGCCCGAGATCCATGGTCCGGCGCGCCGATGACAACGCAAATCCATGACGAGTTGAACGGATTCGAAGCCGACCTGACCGCGATCCGCCGCGACATCCACCGCCATCCGGAGACCGCGTTCGAAGAAGTGCGCACCGCCGACATCGTGGCGCAGAGGCTGACCGAATGGGGCATTCCGGTGACCCGCGGGTTGGCCAAGACAGGCGTGATCGGCACGTTGCAGGGCAAGCGCCCGGGCCGCAAGCTGCTCGGACTGCGCGCCGACATGGACGCGCTAAACCTGCAGGAGCACAACGATTTCGATCATCGCTCGGTGAATGACGGGAAGATGCATGCCTGCGGCCATGACGGGCACACGGCGATGCTGCTCGGTGCGGCGCGCTACCTGGCCGGCAATCCGGATTTCGCCGGCACGGTGCACTTCATTTTCCAGCCGGCCGAGGAAGGCCTCGGCGGCGCGCGCGTGATGATCGAGCAGGGCCTGTTCGAGAAGCATCCGTGCGACGCGGTCTACGGCATGCACAACATGCCGGGTCTCGATGTCGGCAAGTTCGCCATACGCGCCGGCGCGATGCTTGCCTCTTCCGACAGCTGGACCGTGACCTTCAATGGCACCGGCGGCCACGGCGCGATGCCCTATCGCGGCACCGACCCGACCATGCCGGCCGCCTCGTTCGTGCTGGCGACGCAGACCATCGTAGGCCGGAACGTCCCTTCCCATGAGGCGGTGGTGATCAGCGTAGGCCACATCAGGGGCGGCGATTTCGGCGCGCCGAACGTGATCCCGGCCGAGGTGGTGGTGCGCGGCACCGCGCGCAGCTTCTCGCCTGAGATGCGCGACCTGGTCGAGCGGCGGCTCGGCGAGCTCGCCCGCAGCACTGCCGAGGCGCATGGCTGCACCGCGCAGATTCACTACGAGCGGCGCTATCCCGTGCTGGTCAACGCGGCGGAGCAGACCCGGATTGCGGTCGATGCGGCGGCGCTGACCGTCGGCCGGGAAAACGTCGATCCGGACGTGACGCCGCTCGCCGGCGCCGAGGATTTCGCCTTCATGCTGGAAAAGAAGCCCGGCGCCTACGTGATGATCGGCAACGGCGGCACCGAGGGCGACGGCGGGTGCCACAACGTGCATACCCCGCACTACGACTTCAACGACCGCATCCTCACGACAGGCGCGGCCTATTGGGTCAATCTCGTGCGGCTGGAGCTGGGCGGCTCCGCGGCCTGACCGGCCTGCTCCTCGCCGCGAAGATTGCGGCCGCGGCGGCGATCGTGGTCGCAGCGTCGCGCGCCACCGAGCGCGCGGGGCCGTTCCTCGGCGCGATGATCGCGACGCTGCCGGTGTCCACCGGTCCCGTGTACGTGTTCCTGGCGATCGATCACGGGGCGCAGTTCGTTTCGGAAAGTGCACGCATGAGCGTCGCCAGCACCGCCGCGATCGTCGCTTTCGTCGCGGCGTACGCGTACGCCGCGCAGCGCTTCTCCACACCGGTGTCGCTCGCGCTGGCGACGCTCGCCTGGGTTGCGGGGGCGTTCGCGCTCCAGTTACGCGACTGGAGCTTCGTCGAGGCAAGCGTGCTGTTCGCGGGTGCGTTTGCGCTGGCGATTCGCGGCCTGCGGCGCTTCGGCGCCGTCGCGCAGGCGGCGGCGGTGCCGCGCGCGCGCTACGACCTCGCGCTGCGCAGTGCGCTGGTCGCCTGCGTGGTGATCGCCACCACGTTCGCCGGCGAATCGCTCGGCCCGTCGGCGACCGGCGTACTGGCGACCTATCCGGTCGTCTTCACCTGCCTGGTGGTGATCCTGCAGCCGCGCTGCGGCGGACCGTTCACCGCGTCGGTGCTGGTGAACGGACTGAAGGGACTGGTCGGCTTCGGCGTCGCACTCGCGGTGCTGCACCTCGCAGCCGCGCGATGGGGCGTGGCGGCCGCGCTCGGGCTGGCGCTTGCGGTTGCGCTCGGATGGAACTTCGCGTTGTACC
Organism: Burkholderiales bacterium; assembly: GCA_017880775.1. Classification (GTDB taxonomy): domain Bacteria; phylum Pseudomonadota; class Gammaproteobacteria; order Burkholderiales; family SG8-39; genus JADGRQ01. The sequence goes on from JADGRQ010000002.1 coordinate 223,029, forward strand.
TGCTGCGCGCGCGGCGCGCCGCCTGAGGCGCTCTGCAGGCCTCGCCCGACTCAACGCCTGCGCTCGTACCACCGCGACATCAGTTCCATCGCGAGCGAGGAGGCCGCGGCGCCGGCGAGCAGGACGATTTCCGCCGTCTGCCAGCCCCACTGCTCGACGATCAGCGAGAACAGCGTCGGCGCGGCTGCGTTGACGATCAGGATGGGCGTCGCAACGAACCCGAGCACAGCGCCGTAGCCGGTCGAGCCGAAGAGCGCGAGCGGTACGGCGCCGCGCACGATGGTGATGACGCCCTGTGAAGCTCCCATCAGCAGCGTGAACGCGAGCACGGCGTGAAAATTGCCGCCGGCGGCGAGCAGCAGGACGAAGGAGGCGGGCAGCGCGCCGATCGCGATGCGGGCGATGGTGATCGCGCGCAGGTTCTTGCCGAAGAAGATCTCGACGATGCGGCCGCCGAACTGCGCCACGCCCTTCATCGAGGCGACCCATACGGCCGCCGCCGTTGCCAGACCCGCCGCCTCGAGCAGCGGCACCAGCTGCACCGTGACCACGCCGAACACGAAGCCGTTGAGCGACATGACCAGCGCGAACAGCACGATCGCGACCGAGCGCGTCCGGCCCTCGAGCGGTGGCCCGTCGCGCGAAGCCTGGACCGCGCTCGCTGCGGCGGCATCCGCGACCGCCTTTTCGCGCCGGGCGAGGGCGATCCAGTTGAGCGGCAGGCAGACCACGAGGTTGATCGCGGCAAACAGCGCGAGCGTCTGGCGCCAGCCGGCGGCCTGGTTCACGAAATGCCCGATCACCCAGAAGATGGACGATGCGAACGCGCCGAACAGCGTCAGGTACGAGATCGCGAGCCGGCCGCGCGAAGGCGCGACCTGCACCAGCGCCGCGAACGCCGCATCGTAGAGGCACAGGCGCATGCCCACGCCGAGGAACACCCAGACCGCGAGGTAGGCGGCTTCGGTGCGCACCAGCGAAAGGGCGAACAGGCCGGAGGAAACGAGCAGCGTCCCGAGCGTCATCACCGCGCGCGCGCTATAACGGTCGATCGCGCGGCCGACCGAGGTCGATACCAGGCCCATCGCCAGCAGCGCCGCAGTGAAACCGAAATAGACCAGGCTGCGGCTCCAGCCCGTATCGGTCGCGATCGGGCCGGCGAGGACACCCAGGCAGTAGTAGCTGGTTCCCCACGCCGTGATCTGCGTGATGCCGAGTGCGCAGACTGCCAGCAGCAATGGATCGGAAGTCGGCTTGTTTATCGCCCGGGCATCCAGTTCTTCGAGCGCGCGACCGCATCGTGCCAGCGCGCGAGAAGTTCGCCTGCCTTGTAGCGCTCCATGTGCGGCTCGAAGCGGCGCTCTGCCTGCCAGCGCGCGGCAAGATCCGCGGGGGAGTCCCACAGGTCCACGGCGAGCCCTGCGAGGTAGGCCGCACCGAGCGCGGTGGTCTCGAGCACTTTGGGCCGCACCACCGGCACGCCGAGGATGTCGGCCTGGAACTGCATCAGCAGGTCGTTGGCGGCGGCGCCGCCGTCGACGCGTAACTCGCTCAGCTTTTCTCCCGCATCGCGCTGCATCGCGTCGAGCAGGTCGGCACTCTGGAACGCGATCGACTCGAGCGCGGCGCGCGCGATGTGGGCGCGGCTCGAACCGCGTGTCAGCCCGAAGATCGCGCCGCGCGCATGCGGGTCCCAGTGCGGCGCACCCAGCCCGGCGAACGCCGGCACCAGGAACACGCCACCGTTGTCGAGCACGCTCGCCGCCATCTGCTCGACCTCGGCCGAGGTGGTGAAAAACTTCATCTCGTCGCGCAGCCATTGCACCACCGCGCCGCCGATGAACACGCTGCCCTCGAGCGCGTATGTCCTGGTCGCCGTGCGCGCGCCGCCGCGCGGCGCGATCTGCGCGGCCATCGTGGTGAGTAAGCCGTTCGCGGAGGCGACCGCCTTCTCTCCGGTATGCAGCAGCAGGAAGCAGCCGGTGCCGTAAGTGTTCTTCGCCATGCCGGGGCCGTGGCAGCCCTGGCCGAACAGCGCCGCCTGCTGGTCCCCCGCAATGCCGGCGAGGGGCACCAGTTCGCCGAGCAGATCCGGCGCGATCATGCCGAATACGTTCGCCGACGGGAGCACGTCGGGCAGGATCGCGCGCGGCACGTCGAGCAGCTTGAGGAGTTCGGCATCCCAATCGCCCGCGTGGATGTCGTAGAGCAGGGTGCGCGAGGCATTGGTCACATCGGTGACATGCAGGCGCGCCTTCGACAGGTGCCAGGCGAGCCAGGTGTCGACGGTGCCGAAGGCGAGCTCGCCACGCTCGGCGCGCGGGCGTGCGCCGGGAATCGAATCGAGCAGCCACGCGAGCTTGGTCCCGCTGAAATACGGATCGAGCACCAGGCCGGTCTTGCGGCGCACCAGTTCCTCGGCGCCGCTCTGTTTCAGCTGGGCGCATCTTGCCGCGGTGCGCCGGTCCTGCCAGACGATCGCGTTGGCGAGCGGCTCGCCGCTCTGGCGATCCCACAGCAGCGTGGTTTCGCGCTGGTTGGCGATGCCGATCGCGGCGATCTGCTTCGCATCCACGCCCGCCTTCGCGACCGCCTCGCGCGCGCAGGCGAACTGCGTGGAAAGGATCTCGCGCGGGTCGTGCTCGACCCAGCCCGGCTGCGGGTAGATCTGGCGGAACTCGTGCTGTGCGGCGGCCGCCGGCACGCCGTTCTCGTCGAACAGCATCGCGCGCGAGCTGGTGGTTCCCTGGTCGAGTGCGAGGACGTAGCGCATGGCGAAATGGCAAATTCTAGCGTGATAGTATTTGCCGCGCCGCGCTCCCCCGCGCTCTCCACCCCGATTTGCCGAGGAAACCCCGTGAAGATCCACGAATACCAGGGCAAGGAACTGTTTCGCAAATATGGCGTGGTCACGCCGCGCGGCTTCCCGTGCTTCAGCGTAGACGAGGCGGTCGAGGCGGCGAAAAAGCTCGGCGGCAATGTCTGGGTGGTGAAGGCGCAGATCCACGCCGGCGGGCGCGGCAAGGGCGGGGGCGTGAAGGTGGCGAAGTCGCTCGAGGAAGTGCGCGACAAGGCCGGGCAGATCCTCGGCATGCAACTGGTGACGCACCAGACGGGCGCGCAGGGGCAGAAGGTGCGGCGGCTGCTCGTCGAGGAGGGCGCCGACATCAGGAAGGAGCTTTACGCCGCGATGGTGGTCGACCGCGGCACCCAGCGCGTGTGCCTGATGGCCTCCAGCGAAGGCGGCATGGACATCGAGGAAGTCGCCGCCAGCACTCCGGAGAAGATACACAAGGTGTTCATCGATCCGGCCGCCGGGCTCACCGACCGCGAGGCCGAGGATGTGGCGCGCAAGATCGGCATTCCGTGGCAGGCGATCGCGCCGGCGCGCGACCTGCTCAAGGCGCTGTACAGGTGTTTCGACGCGACCGACGCGTCGCTCGCGGAGATCAACCCGCTGGCCATCACCGGGGATGGCAAGGTGATCGCGCTCGATTCGAAGATGAACTTCGACGACAACGCGCTGTTTCGCCAGCCCGAGATCGTGGCCATGCGCGACCTCGACGAGGAAGACCCGCTCGAGATCGAAGCGTCGAAGCACGACCTGTCCTACATCTCGCTCGACGGCAACATCGGCTGCATGGTGAACGGCGCGGGGCTGGCAATGGCCACCATGGACACCATCAAGCTGTTTGGTGGCGAGCCGGCCAACTTCCTCGACGTGGGCGGCGGCGCGACCGCGGAGAAGGTCACCGCCGCGTTCAAGATCATGCTCTCCAACCCGAAGGTGAAGGCGATCCTGGTCAACATCTTCGGCGGCATCATGATGTGCGACACCATCGCCACCGGGGTGGTGGCCGCGGCGCGCGAAGTGAAGCTCGCGGTGCCGCTGGTGGTGCGCATGAAAGGCACCAACGAAGAACTCGGCAGGAAGATCCTCAAGGAATCCGGCCTGCCGATCATTTCCGCCGACAACATGGCGGACGCGGCGAAGAAGGTGGTGGCGGCGTTGCAGGGAAAGGCAAAAGCCACGCCCAAACCGAAGGCGAAGCCCAAGCCCAGGCCTAGAGCGAAACCCAAGGCGAAGGCGAAGAAAGCCACACCAGCCCGCAGAGTCGCGCCGAAGAAAAAAGTGCGAAGCAAGGGGAAGAAGAAATGAGCATCCTGATCAACGGGAACGCGCGGGTGATCACGCAGGGAATCACCGGCAAGACGGGCCAGTACCACACCAGGACCAGCCGCGAGTACGCGAACGGGCGCGCCTGCTATGTCGCCGGGGTGAATCCGAAAAAGGCGGGTGAGGATTTCGAAGGTATCCCGATCTTTGCCTCCGTCGCCGAAGCGAAGAAATCCACCGGCGCCACGGTCTCGGTGATTTACGTCCCGCCTGCGGGCGCGGCGGCGGCGATCTGGGAGGCGGTCGAAGCCGATCTCGATCTGGTGATCTGCATCACCGAGGGCATCCCGGTGCGCGACATGATCCAGGTGCGCGACAGGATGCGCAAACAGGCGCGCAAGACGCTTCTGCTCGGCCCCAACTGCCCGGGTGTGATCACGCCCGGCGAACTGAAGATCGGCATCATGCCCGGCCACATCCACAAGAAGGGCCGCGTCGGCGTGGTGTCGCGCTCGGGCACGCTCACCTACGAGGCGGTGGGGCAGCTCACCGAACTGGGAATCGGCCAATCCACCGCGGTCGGCATCGGCGGCGATCCGGTGAACGGACTGAAGCACATCGACGTGCTCAGGCTCTTCAACGACGACCCCGCCACCGACGCGGTGGTGATGATCGGCGAAATCGGCGGATCGGACGAGGAGGACTGCGCGCGCTGGAGCAAGGCCAACATGAAAAAACCCGTGGTCGGCTTCATCGCGGGCGTGACCGCGCCGCCGGGCAAGCGCATGGGCCATGCGGGCGCAATCATCTCGGGCGGCAAGGGCACCGCGCAGGAGAAGCTCGAGGTGATGGAGGAGTGCGGCATCACGGTGACCAGGAATCCTGCGGAGATGGGAAAGGCGCTGAAGGCGGTGTTGAAGTAGGCAGGGGCTTCACCTGCGAAACGCCTCGGAGGAACGAATGTCGACCCAAACGATGCCATCACCCGAGCTGTATTTCGACACGATCTTCGCCTTTCAGCGCTCGGCGGCGTTGAAATCGGCGATCGAGCTCGAGGTGTTCACTGCCATCGGCGACGGAGCACGGACGGTGAAGGAGATTGCGAACGCCTGTGGCGTGCCGGGACGCGGCATACGGGTTCTATGCGACTACCTCACGACCATCGGTTTCGTCACGAAAACCGGAGACGCGTACGAGCTCACGGCCGATTCGGCGGTCTTCCTGACAAAGCGTTCGCCTGCCTATCTCGGCGGTACCGCGAGTTTCCTCCACTCGGCGGACGTGATCGGCCACTTTGAGCATCTCACCGAGACAATTCGGCGCGGCAAGCCCCAGGCGAGCATGGTGGCAGGTGAAAATCCGGCGTGGGTGCAGTTCGCGCGCGCGATGGTTCCGATGATGATGCCGTCGGCGCAGGCGATTGCGGACATTCTGGACGCCGCGTCGGCCGGCCCGATGCGCGTGCTCGACATCGCCGCCGGCCACGGCATCTTCGGGATCGTGATCGCGCAACG
>JADGRQ010000030.1 GCA_017880775.1 Burkholderiales bacterium
GCCTACCCGCAAGCCGCGGCCGCCGCAACGCGGAAAAAGGGTCAAATATTGCGCGGATACCGGACCAGGGGCGGGCTCGGCTCACGCAGAGCTGCCGGCAACCTTCTGCTGGTCGGAATAGATCAGCAGCGGCCTTCCGTCGGACGTGATCATCGATTCGTCGACCACCACCTTGCTGACGTTCTCCAGCGCGGGCAACTCGTACATCGTGTCGAGCAGCACCTGCTCGAGGATCGAGCGCAGGCCGCGCGCGCCGGTTTTGCGCGCGAGCGCCTTGGTCGCCACCGCCCCGAGCGCTCCGGTGCGCACTTCGAGTTCGACACCTTCCATGTGAAACAGGCGCTGGTACTGCTTGATCAGCGCGTTCTTAGGCTCGGTGAGGATCTGGATCAGCGCCTTCTCGTCGAGTTCCTCCAGCGTCGCGACGACCGGCAAGCGCCCGACGAACTCCGGAATCAGGCCGTACTTGATCAGGTCCTCGGGCTCGACCGTGCGCAGCACCTCGCTCATGTCCTTGCCGCTGCGCGGGCCGCGCACCTCGGCGCCGAAGCCGATGCCGGATTTCTCCGAGCGCGCACGGATGATCTTCTCCAGCCCGTCGAACGCCCCGCCGCAGATGAACAGGATGTTGGTGGTGTCGACCTGCACGAAATCCTGGTTCGGGTGCTTGCGCCCGCCCTGCGGCGGAACCGACGCGATGGTGCCTTCGATCAGCTTGAGAAGCGCCTGCTGCACCCCCTCGCCGGACACGTCGCGCGTGATCGACGGGTTGTCGCTCTTGCGCGAGATCTTGTCGATCTCGTCGATGTAGACGATGCCGCGCTTGGCCTTGTCGACATCGTAGTCGCAGTTCTGCAGCAGTTTCTGGATGATGTTCTCGACATCCTCGCCGACATATCCGGCCTCGGTCAGCGTGGTCGCGTCGGCGATCACGAACGGCACGTTGAGCAGCCGCGCCAGCGTCTGCGCGAGCAGCGTCTTTCCCGAACCGGTCGGCCCGATCAGCAGGATGTTCGACTTGGCGAGCTCGATCTCGTCGTTCTTCGACAGGTGCTTCAACCGCTTGTAATGGTTGTAGACCGCCACCGCGAGGATCTTCTTGGCCTGGTCCTGGCCGATCACGTACTGGTCGAGGATCTGGCGGATCTCGCTCGGCGTCGGCAGGTCGGACTTGGCGCCCTTGCCGCCCTTGTCGGACGCCGTCTCCTCGCGAATGATGTCGTTGCAAAGCTCTATGCACTCGTCGCAGATGAACACGGACGGACCCGCGATCAGCTTGCGCACCTCGTGCTGGCTCTTGCCGCAGAACGAGCAATACAGCAGTTTTTCACCCGAGGAAGGTTTTTCCGACATTCGCGCCCGCCTAGGCCGGAACCCGCGAAACCAGCACGCGGTCCACCAGGCCGTACTTCACCGCCTCGTCCGCCGACAGGAAATTGTCGCGATCGGTGTCGCGCGCGATCGTCTCGACCGACTGGCCGCAGTGCTTGGCGAGAATTTCGTTCAGTCGCTGCCGCAGGTAGAGTATTTCGCGCGCGTGGATTTCGACGTCGGAGGCCTGGCCCGAGAATCCGCCCATCGGCTGATGGATCATGACGCGCGAATTGGGCAGCACGAAGCGCTTGCCCTTGGTGCCCGCGGCGAGCAGCAGCGAACCCATGCTCGCGGCCTGGCCCACGCACAGCGTCGACACGTCGGGCTTGATGAACTGCATGGTGTCGTAGATCGCCATCCCCGCCGACACCGAGCCGCCGGGCGAATTGATATAGAAGGAGATTTCCTTGTCCGGGTTCTCCGATTCGAGAAACAGCAGTTGCGCGACGATCAGGTTCGCGGTCATCTCGTTGACCGCGCCGACCAGGAACACCACGCGCTCCTTCAACAGGCGCGAGTAGATGTCATACGCGCGTTCGCCGCGCCCCGATTGCTCGATGACCATCGGGATGAGGCCCAGCCCGTGCGCGGGCTCCATCGCGGCGCGTGCGGGTTCCAACCCCGCCTGAGGTTCACCGAAGCGGGACGTCCAGGAGAAATCGCTCATTTGCCGCGTTCCATCAACTCGTCGAAAGCGATCGCCTTGTCGACAACCTTGGCCTTTGACAGCACCCAGTTGACCACGTTGTCCTCGAGGGCGAGGCCCTCCATCTCAGACAGGCGTTGCGGCTGCATGTAAAACCATTTTACCACCTCGGCGGGACTCTCGTAGGACTCCGCCTGCTCTTCGATCAGCTTGCGCACCTGCTCGGGCTTGGGCTGCAGGCCCTCGGCGCGCGCGAGCTCGCCGATGATCAGCCCCAGCGCCACGCGGCGTTTCGCGCTCGCCTCGAAGGCCGATGGATCGATCGGCATCTTCTCAAGCTTCATGCCGCGCGACTCAAACTGGGCGCGCGCGCGCTCGGCGAGGCCCTGCGTTTCCATCGCGATCAGCGTTTTCGGCAGTTCGACCGGGGTCGCGTCGTGAAGCAACTGCAGCGCCTGGCCCTTCACCCGCGCGGTCACGCGCTTCTTTACCTCGCGCTCGACGTTGGCATGCACCTCTGCGCGCATCTTGGCGACGTCGCCATCCTTGACGCCCAGCGTCCTGGCGAATTCCTCGTCGAGCGGCGGCAACCGCGGCTCCTCGACCTTCGTGAGCGACAACTCGAAGCTCGCAGTGTTGCCGGCCACGTCCTTCGCGTGGTAATCGTCCGGAAACTTGAGTGTAAAGGTCTTTCTCTCCCCCGCCCGCAAGCCGGTCGCGGCGGTCTCGAACTCGGGCAGCATCCGGCCTTCGCCCAGAACGAAGCTATAATCCGTCGCCTGGCCGCCCTGAAAGACCTCGCCATCGATACGGCCTTCAAAGCCGACCACGACACGGTCGCCGGACTGCGACGCCCGCTCAACCGCATGGAACGTGGCACGCTGCTTGCGCAGAATTTCGATCGTTTTGTCGACCTCGGTATCGCCCACGCTCACCTGCGGGCGTTCGATCTGTGCGTTTGAAACGTCGCCGGGCTTGAATTCCGGGTACACCTCGAAGGTCGCGTTGAACTCGAACCCCTTCGCATCCGCGCCGTCCTTCGGTTCGATCCGCGGCTGGCCCACCACTTTCAGCTTGTTCTCGCGCACCGCCTGCTCAAACGCTTTCTGCACTGCATCGCCGATCACTTCGTAGCGCACCTGCGGGCCGTATTGCGCCTGGACCAGCCTGAAGGGCACCTTGCCGGGCCGGAAGCCGTCCATCTTCACGTTGCGCGCGAGCTTTTTCAGCCGTTCGCCGATCTGCCGCTCGATATCGTCCGACGGCACTGACATCGATATTCGGCGCTCGAGAGCTCCAAGGGTTTCCACGCTAGCCATCCGCTCCATTCCTCAAGAAATCGCGCTGGTGCGAAGGAGAGGACTCGAACCTCCACGCCGCGAGGCGCTGGAACCTAAATCCAGTGCGTCTACCAATTCCGCCACCTTCGCGCGAAAAGCTTTGATAAAAAACGCATAATTATACCGCAGCGGGGGACCCGCCTCGTCGCGAACAGAGCTGTAAACACCGGATTGATCAATCGCCGTGCCCGTTGACCATTACGAGAATTTTCCGGTGACCTCGCTGTTGCTGCCGGCGCGGCTGCGCGAGCCGGTCGAAACCATCTACCGCTTTGCGCGCAGCGCCGACGATTTCGCCGATGAAGGCGAAGCCACGCCGCAGCAGCGCCTCGATGCGTTGGCGGCCTATCGGGCCGAGCTGGAGCGCATCGGGGCGGGAGAGCCTCCGCAGACCCCGCTGTTCCGCGATGTGGAGCGCATCGTGCGGGAGCACAAATTGCCGCTCCCGCTGTTCATCGCCCTGCTCGATGCGTTTTCCCAGGACGTGACCAAGCAGCGCTACGCCGATTTCGCCGAGTTACTCGATTACTGCCGGCGCTCCGCGAATCCGGTCGGCAGATTGCTGCTGCAGCTGTTCGGCAAGACCGACCAGGCCAGCCTGTTGCAATCCGATTCGATCTGCACGGCGCTCCAGCTCATCAACTTCTGGCAGGATGTCGAAATCGATTTCGCGAAAGGACGCATCTATCTGCCGCAGGATGAAATGCGCGAGCATGGCGTGAGCGAGGAGCAGATCGCCGCGCGCCACTGCGACGACGGCTGGCGCGCGCTGATCGGTTTGCAGATCGAGCGCGCTCGCGCGCTGATGTCCTCCGGCGCCCCGCTGGCGCGCGCCCTTCCGGGGCGCACGGGCCTCGAAATCCGCGCCACCGTCCAGGGCGGGTTGCGCATTCTCGAAAAGCTCCAGTCCACGGGCTGCGACATGTTTCGCCATCGACCCGTTCTGCGCTGGCACGACTGGCCCGCCCTGCTGATGCGATCGCTATGAGCCCCGACGGATACTGCCAGCAGAAAGCCGCCGGAAGCGGCTCGTCGTTCTATTACTCGTTCCTGTTCCTGCCGCGCGAGCGCCGGCGCGCGATCACGGCGCTGTACGCCTTCTGCCGCGAAGTCGACGATGTGGTGGACGAATGCAACGATGCATCGCTGGCGCGCGCCAAGCTGGACTGGTGGCGCGGGGAAATCGCCAAGCTGTTCGCCGGCGAACCGCAGCATCCGGTGATGCGCGCGCTCGCGCCCGGGCTGCAGCCGTACGGCATAACGGCCGTTCGCCTGAACGAAATCATCGACGGCATGCAGATGGACCTCGACCAGACTCGCTACCTGGATTTTGCCGGACTCGAGCGCTACTGCTACCACGCGGCCGGCGTGGTCGGGATTCTATCGGCCGGGATCTTCGGCTACCGCGATGCGCGCACGCTCGAATATGCGAAGAACCTGGGGCTTGCTTTCCAGCTCACCAACATCATTCGCGACGTGGGCGAGGACGCACGCAAGAATCGCATCTACCTGCCGATGGACGAAATGCGCGAGTTCGGCGTGACCGCGGCAGACGTGCTGAGTGCCCGCTCGAGCGAAGCGTTCGTGCGGCTGATGCAGTTCCAGGCGCACCGCGCCAATACGTTCTACGCCAAGGCCTTCGGCGCGCTCCCGGCCGCGGACCGCCGCGCGCAGCGCCCGGGACTCATCATGGCGGCGATCTACCGCGCGCTGCTCGCCGAGATCAAAAGCGACGGGTTCGAGGTCCTCGCGCGGCGCACCTCGCTCACGCCGCTGCGCAAATTCTGGCTCGCCTGGAAGACCTGGGTAACGGCGTGAAGGCCGCCATCGTCGGTGCTGGATACTCCGGCATGGCGGCGGCGGTGACGCTCGCGGAACGCGGCGTGCCGGTCACCGTGTTCGAATCCGGCCCGCTCGCCGGCGGCCGCGCGCGGCGCGTCTCGATCGACGGCCGCGAGATCGACAATGGCCAGCATATCCTGGTCGGCGCCTACCGCGAACTGCTCCGGCTGATGCGCGTCGTCGGCGTTCCGTCCGACGCAGTGCTCCGCCTGCCGCTCGAATTGCGCTACGCCGACGGCTTCGCGCTGCGCGCGTTGCGGCTGCCTGCGCCGTTCGGCTTGCTGGCAGGATTGCTGTTCGCGCGCGGGCTGCCCGTTTCGGAGCGCATCGGGGCGGTTCGATTCATGCTGGCGCTGCGATGGTCCGGTTTTCGTCTGGACGGGAATATTTGCGTTGCTGAACTTCTCGAAAAATACGGTCAACAGGGCCGCATCGGCCACTACCTCTGGCGGCCGCTGTGCGTTTCGGCGCTCAACACGCCTCCCGAGCATGCCTCGGCGCAGGTGTTTGCAAACGTGCTGCGCGACTCTCTTGCCGGCGAATCCGACGCGAGCGATCTGTTGCTGCCGAAGGTGGATCTGTCGCGGCTTTTTCCAGAGCCGGCAGCCGATTTCGTGTGCAGGCACGGGGGCGAGATGCGCTGCGGCGAGACCGTGCGCGATGTCGCGGCGCTGCTGCGCGAATTCGACCGCGTGATCGTAGCAGTCGGACCGCACCAGTTGAAGTCGCTCGCTCCGGACCTGGCGGCTGATTACGATTACCAACCGATTTACACCTGCTACCTCCAGTACGCCGAGCGGGTGAAGCTGCCTTTTCCGATGCTCGGCCTGGCCGATGGCCTCGTGCAATGGGCGTTCGATCGCGGCGCGCTCACCGGCGAGCGCGGGCGCATCGCCTGCGTGATCAGCGCGCAGGGGGATCACCAGCAGATGCAGCGGGACGAAATCGCCGCGACCTGCCACCGGGAACTCTCTCTCGCGCTGCATGGACTGCCCCCGCCCGAGTGGTCGCGCGTGATCGCGGAAAAGCGCGCGACCATCAGCTGCAAGCCAGGGTTGATTGGATCGGGACCGCAGACGACGACGCCGGGGTTGTTTCTCGCGGGCGACTATACCGATCCGGACTACCCGCCTACGCTCGAGGCCGCGGTGCGCAGCGGAGTGCGGGCGGCGCTACTCGCTACGACCCCAGGAAGCGCCTGACCGCCGCCACGGTGCGCGCCGGGTCTTCCTCGTGCGGCACATGACCGAGGTCGTCGAACATCACCCGCTCGCTGCCCGCGATGTCGCGCTGGAAGCGCTCCGCGAAGACCGGTGGAATAAGGCGGTCCCGGCCGCCCCACAGAATCAGCGTCGGGATTTTCACCTCGCGGATGCGGTGCGCATGCACGCCGAAGTCCAATTGTTCGAAGCGCTGCACCAGCGCGCGCCGGTTGCCTTCGCGCAAGGTCAGCTCGTAGTGGCGATTGACGAGTTCCGGCGAAACCTTGCCCGCGTCGCCGTAGACATTTTTCAAGCTTGCTTCGATCAGGCGGCGCGATAGCGAGTATTTGAGCAGCCTGTTGACGACCGGCATGCGTGCCAGCCGAAAGCCGAGCGGCAAGGAAATCGATTCGAACGCGTAACCGCCCGCGTCGACCAGGATCAGTTTTTCCACTCGTCCGGGAAGCGCAAGCGCGCTTTCCCATGCGATGTTACCGCCGAGCGAGTTGCCGCAGATCACGCACCGCCTCACGCCGAGCGTGTCGAGCACGGCGGTGATGAACGGAATGTAGCTTTCGATCGTGTACCGTCCATGCGGCGCCGGACCGGTGAGGCCAAAACCGGGCAGGTCGAACCGGATCACCCGCCGCTCGCCCTTGAGGACCTGCGTCCAGTCTTCCCAGGTGTGCAGGCTCGCCGCTGTGCCATGAATCAACACGATCGGGCTCGGGTCGTCGTGCGGCCCTTCGTCGCGCACGTGGACCTTCATGCCCGCAATGTCGAGGAACACCGAGGGCGGCGGCGCCCAGCGCGCCTTCAGTTGCGCCAGTGGCAGGTCGGGCGCCCAAGTCGCAGCCACTACCGCCGCAATCAGCAGAGCCAACGCGCCGGCGATCGCTGCGAATACCAGCATGAGACTCATAGATCACGCAGCACCCGAACCGCCTGCTCCACCCGCTCGACCGCAATCACCTCGAGCCCTGCGATCTTCCCCTTCGGCTGGTTCGCCTTTGGAATGATCGCCCGCTCGAAACCCAGCTTCGCCGCCTCCTTCAAGCGGTCCTGGCCGCGCGGCGCCGGGCGCACTTCCCCCGCCAGGCCGACTTCTCCAAATGCAAGAATCTTCCCCGGAATCGCGCGATCGGTGAGCGAGGAAACGATCGCCAGCAGCACCGCGAGGTCGGCAGCCGGTTCCCCGATGCGCACGCCGCCCACCGCATTCACGAACACGTCCTGATCGAAGCATGCGATGCCGGCGTGCCGGTGCAGCACCGCCAGCAGCATCGCCAGGCGGTTCTGCTCGAGACCGACCGAGAGGCGCCGCGCATTGGGCGCGTGTGCGGGGTCCACCAGCGCCTGGATTTCCACCAGCAGCGGTCGCGTGCCTTCCAGCGTTGCCAGCACGCAGGATCCGGGCACGTCGCGCCCGTGCTGCGAGAGGAACAGCGCCGAAGGGTTGGCCACGCCTCGCAACCCCTTGTCGGTCATCGCGAACACGCCCAGTTCGTTCACCGCGCCGAAGCGGTTTTTGACGGCGCGCACCAGGCGGAAGCTCGAATGCGGGTCGCCCTCGAAATACAGCACAGTGTCGACGATGTGCTCGAGCACGCGCGGCCCGGCGATCGCGCCGTCCTTGGTGACGTGCCCGATGATGAGCAGCGCAGTCCCCGTTTGCTTGGCATGGCGCGCAAGCTGCGCCGCGCACTCGCGCACCTGCGCGACCGACCCCGGCGCCGAGGTCAGTGCCTCCGAATACAGCGTCTGGATCGAATCGATGACCGCCACTTCGGGCCGCGCCACATCGAGCACCGCGAGGATGCGCTCGAGCTGGATCTCGGCCAGCAGCTCGACGCCTTGCGCAGCCAGCGCGAGGCGCGTTGCGCGCAGCGCTACCTGCTCGGCGGACTCTTCGCCGCTGACGTAGAGGGACCTGTGTTTCGCGCCCAACGCGGCGAGCGTCTGCAGCAGCAGCGTCGACTTGCCAATCCCGGGATCGCCGCCGATCAGCACCACCTGGCCGGCGACCACCCCGCCGCCGAGCACGCGGTCGAATTCCTCGATGCCCGTCGGCACGCGCGTTTGCACCCGCGCTTCGATGCGCGCGAGCGGCTGCGGTGCATTGGCGGGCGCGGCGCCGGCGTAGCGGTGGCTGGAGCGCTGTTCGGCCGCCTGCTCGTTCAGGGTTGCGGCCGCGCCGCACGACGGGCAGGTGCCGAACCACTTCAGCGCGGTTCCACCGCACTCCGAGCAAACGTAGACCGATTTTGCCCTTGCCATCTATGCGATTTCGCTCACAGGTACACGCGCCGCGAGCGCGCAGAGTAACTCATAGCTGACCGTGCCCGCCGCCGCCGCGACCTCGTCCGCCGAGAGTCCCTCGCCCCACAGCGTCGCCGGCGTTCCGATGGTCGCGTCAGGCAGATGGGTGAGATCCACGCACAGCATGTCCATCGAGATGCGTCCCACGGTGCAGGTGCGCTGTCCCGCGACCAGCACCGGCGTGCCCGATGGCGCATGGCGCGGGTACCCGTCCGCATACCCGCACGCGACGATGCCGATGCGCATCGCGCACTGCGCCTCGAAGCCGTAGCCGTAGCCGATGCGTTCGCCCGGCGCCAGGTGCTGCAGCGCGATGATCTCCGAGGCGAGTGTCATCACCGGCCGCAAGCCGAGATCCGCAGCGCTGCAGTCGGCAAACGGCGAGCAGCCGTACAGCATGATGCCCGGCCGTACCCAGTCCGCGCTGGTTTCCGGAAATCGCAAAAGCGCCGCGGAATTGGCGAGCGAGCGCGGCCCCACGAACGCAGCCGTCATCGAGTTGAACCACTCGAGCTGCCCGGCAACGCCACCCGCGCCGTCGGCGTCAGCGAAATGCGTCATCAGCGTCACGTTCGAGATGGCCGGATGCGCCTGCAGCGCATTCCAGGCAATGCGCACGTTGTCCGCAGTGAAACCGAGCCGGTTCATTCCGCTGTTGACCTTCATGTACACCTCGATCGGGCGCTCCAGCGCGCGCTTTTCGAGCATCCCGACCTGAGCAATGCTGTGGATCACCGGCGTCAGCGAACGGCGCGCCAGCAACGGCACGTCGGCGCTCTGGAAGATGCCCTCGAGCATCAGGATCGGCTTGGTGGCGCCGGCATCGCGCAGACGCAGCGCCTCGGCGAAATCGAGCAGCGCAAACCCATCCGCGCCCTCCAGCGCCCTTGCAACGCGCTCGATGCCGTGGCCGTAGGCGTTCGCCTTGACCACGGCCCATACCTTGGCGCCGCCGGCCTGGCGGCGCGCGATGGCGAGGTTGTGAGCGAGCGCGGAGGCGTCGATCGTCGCACGGATAGGCCGCGGCACGGCGCACCCTAGCCCGACGCCGCGGTCTTGAGCCGCTGCTTGGCGAACTCGATGAAGGTGTTGGCCAGGCGCGAGCGGAATTTCTCCCTGGGATAGACCACCGAAAGGGCGCGGATGAGCCGCGGCGCGAGCGGAATCGCAACCACTTCGCCGAGGCGCGCGGCCCTCGCCACCGTGGCGCGCGACATGATCGCGAAACCCAGGCCCGTGGCCACCAGCCCCTTGAGCGCCTCGGGGCTGCCCAGTTCCATCAGCACATTGAGGCTGTCGGTTCGGATGTCCTGCTTCTCAAACCAGTGGTCCGTCACCTCACGCGTGCCGGATCCCGATTCGCGGCTGACGAACGGATGCTGAGTCAGTTGCTGCGCGCTGACCGATTTGAGCCCCGCGAGCGGGTGCGTGGGAGCGCAGACCATCTGCAGCTCGTCGTCGCAGCACACGTCGGAGGCCACCGAGGCCAGGTGCGCGGGGGATTCGATGAAGCCGATGTCCAGGGTGTGCGCGGCAACGCGGTGCTCGACGATCTCCGAATTGGCGACGAACAGCCGCGGCAGTACCTTCGGATAGCGCGAACTGAACTCTCCCAGCACAGGGGGCAGCAGGTACTCGGCGATGGTCGTCGAGGCGCCGATCAGCAACACCCCGGCCACCTCTCCGGTCATCTCCTTCAGCCGCGTATCGAGCTCGGCCGAAAGGGAAAGTATGCGCTCGGCGTACTCGAGCACCACCTCGCCCGCGGACGTAAGCGAAATACGCCCGTGGCCCCGGTCGAACAGGCGCGTGTTGCAGTGCTCCTCGAGCTGCTTGATCTGGAAGGTCACCGCCGGCTGAGTCATGAAAAGCGCTTCCGCAGCCTTGGTGAAGGACAGGTTCTTTGCCACCGCGTGGAACACCTGCAAGCGACGATCGGCCATAGACGTTGCGGGCTCGATTGAGAGTGGACCCATTCAAGCATAAACCTGACTGTAAGGATAGGTTATGACCCAAGGCGGCAGCGGCATCCGATCATCCCGCCGTGTTATAAGACCGCTGCCCCAGGGAGGGGGACCCTGTACGCATATGAGCTTGGGCTTCTACATCATCATGGCGGCGCAGTTTTTCTCGTCGCTCGCCGACAACGCGCTGCTGATCGCCGCGATCGCGCTGCTGATGCACGCGGACTCACCGTCCTGGCTCGCGCCCTATCTCAAGTTCTTCTTCGTCATTTCCTACGTGCTGCTCGCGCCCTACGTCGGCGCATTCGCCGACCGGCTGCCCAAGGGCAACGTAATGTTCATCTCCAACGCCATCAAGATCGTCGGCTGCCTGATGATGCTTTGGGAGGCGAACCCGCTGGTCGCCTACGCGATGGTCGGGTTGGGTGCCGCGGCCTATTCGCCCGCAAAATACGGGATCCTCACCGAATACCTGCCGCCGTCGAAACTGGTGATCGCCAACGGCTGGGTCGAAGGACTGACGGTCGCTTCGATCCTGCTGGGCACCATGCTCGGCGGCGTTCTGATCCATGAGCGCGTCTCGGGCGTGCTGCTGCACCTCGACGTTCCGCTGATCGACACCGGCATCGAAACGCCGGCGGAGGCTGCGATCGCGCTGATCGTGGTGGTGTACGCGGTGGCCGCGGTCTTCAATCTGCATATCCCGCGCACCGGCGCGCCGCTGCGGCCGCTGCCGGCCGATCCTCTCGCGACGCTGAAGGACTTCGCGCGCTGTTTCGCCCGGCTTTGGGCAGATCGCCTCGGCCAGATCTCGCTCGCGGTGACGACCCTGTTCTGGGGCGCGGGCGCAACGCTGCAGTTCATCGTCATCGAATGGGCCAAGGCCAACCTCGCTTTCGACCTCTCCAAGGCGTCGATCCTGCAGGGCGTGGTCGCCCTCGGAATCGCCCTCGGCGCGGTCGCTGCCTCGGCCACGGTTTCGCTCGACCGCGCCGTGAAGGTGATTCCGCTCGGCATTGCCATGGGCATGGTGGTCACCATCATGACCATGGTGCACAGCGTCTGGATCGCGATTCCGCTGATGATCCTGATCGGCGGGCTCGCGGGCTTCTTCGTAGTGCCGATGAACGCGTTGCTGCAGCATCGCGGTCAAATGCTGATGGGCGCCGGCCGCTCGATCGCAGTGCAGAATTTCAACGAAAATGCTTCGATTCTGCTGATGATCGCGGGCTACTCGCTGCTGCTCGCAGCCGGCCTTTCGATCTCAACCGTGATCGTGCTGTTCGGCGGCTTCGTCGCAAGCGCCATGACGCTCGTGCTCTGGTGGTTCAGCCACAACCGCCGCGTGCATGGCCTCGAGATCGAGCGGCTGCTGGCGATCGCCCGCTCGGGGCAACACTAAAGCGCGGTCTCAGGAGTTTTTCAACTCGCGCAGCGTGCGCACTGCGAACAACAGGTCGGCCCAGGCTTTCGACTTGTCCGGAAGGCTGCGCAGCAGATAGGCCGGATGATAGGTGATGATCAGCGGCACGCCGTGGTACCGATGCACGCGCCCGCGCAGCGAGGCAATGCTTGCATCGGAATTGAGCAGCGTCTGCGCGGCGAAGCGCCCCATCGCGACGATCAGCCGCGGCCGGATCAATTCGATCTGGCGCAATAGGTGCGGCGAGCAGCATGCCACCTCCCCGGGCTCCGGATTGCGGTTCGCCGGCGGGCGGCACTTGAGGACATTGGCGATATAGACGTTTTCGCCGCGCTTCAGCCGGATCGCGGCGAGCATGTTGTCGAGCAGCTTGCCGGCCTGGCCGACGAACGGCTCGCCCAACCTGTCTTCCTCGGCGCCCGGTGCCTCGCCCACCAGCAGCCACTCGGCGCTCTCGTCGCCGACGCCGAACACCGTCTGCGTGCGCGTATTGTGCAGCGGGCAGGCCGTGCAATCGGGAACCGCCTGCTTGAGCTCCGCCCAACCCATCTGCCGAATCCGCTCTTCGCGCGGATCCACGGCCTCATTCGCCAATCGTCCCTGAGGGGGCGCCGGGGACGGGGCAACGCCGGCTCGTCCTGCCCGGCTCTTCCAGATCGGCGCGAGCCCGATTTCCGCCAGTACCGCGGCACGCCGCGCCGATTTGCTCATAGCCCGAGCGCGAGTACCAGCGCATCCTCGCGTCCGTCGCGTGCCGGGTAGTAATCGCGACGCACGGCGAGCTGCCGGAAGCCGAAGCGCGAGTACAGGCCGTGGGCGGCCGCGTTGCTCGGCCGCACTTCGAGAAACAGGCGTTTGGCGCCACCGCGTCCGGCCAGTTCGATCGTCTCGCCGAGCAGCGCGGTGCCGTGGCCGCGGCGCTGCCAATGCGCAGCCACGCTCAAGTTCAGCAGGTGCGCCTCGTCCGTCGACAACTGCAGCACGAAATAACCCGCCAGCGCGGCGCCGACACGATACGTGTAGCACTGGTAACCCGCAAGCAGCGAATCGGAGAAGTTGCCACGCGTCCACGGGTGTGAGTACACCGCAGACTCGATCGACACAACTTCGTCGAGATCGGTTTCGGTCATGCGCCGCAGGCGGGGATCGCGCTTGAGGACCGCGCTCATAGTTTCGCCTTCAATGCACTCGCGCCGGTCGTTTCAGGCGCTGCTGCTCAGCCGTCGTCAGCGCCACCTTGTCGCGCAGATACAGCGGCGCGGCGAGCGCCGCATCCATGCCTGCGCCTGCGGCGAATCGCGGCGCAGCCAGCCGCGCAACCGCGACTGCGCTCGGCCGCACCTGAGGCGCGCAATCGCGCAGCGCGCCGCGCAGCGCGGTCTCGAGGGCCGCACGATAGGCCGTGAATCCGTTGCCGCATCCGGTCCAGTCGCCACCCGCCGGGCACGGCACGCGCTCGGGCGCAGCACATCCCGGCGCAAGCACCTCGCGCCAGGACTCGCCGGTCTTCTCATAGGCGGCGAGATACACCTCGCCCATGCGCGCATCGAGCGCGGCGATGACGCGCGGCGCGCCGCTTTCCTCGGCCATCGCCTCGAGGGTCGAGATGCCGAGCACAGGCAGGTCGCGCGCGAAGGCGAGTCCCTGCGCGACGCCGCAGCCGATGCGCAGGCCCGTAAACGACCCGGGCCCCGCGCCAAACGCAATCGCATCGAGTTGCGCGATCGAAATTCCCGCGCTCGCGAGCAGCTGCTCGAGCATCGGAAGCACGCGCTCTGCGTGGCGATTGCCGGCGCGCGTCTCGAGCGCGGCAGTCTCCCCGTCGTGCCACAGCGCCACCGAGCACCACTCGGTCGCGGTTTCGATCGCAATCAAGCGCATGGGATCTAAATTCTACCCGCCGCCACAGAGGCATCCGTTAGAATTTGCGTATTTTCGCGGAGGTGAACATGGCCGAGCATCGGATTGCGGTGATCCCGGGCGACGGGATCGGCAGAGAGGTCATGCCGGAGGGCGTGCGCGTGCTGGAAGCCGTCGGCGCCAAGCATGGGATCCGCTTAAGCTTCGAGGAGTTTCCGTGGAGCTGCGACTGGTACCAGCAGCATGGCCGCATGTGCCCCGAGGACGCGCCCGAGACCCTGAAGAAGTACGACGCGATCTTCTTCGGCGCGGTCGGCAACCCGGCGATCGTCCCCGACCACATCTCGGCGTGGGGGCTGTTGATAAATTTTCGGCGCTGGTTCGACCTGTACGTCAACCTGCGTCCGGTGCGCCTGTTCCACGGCGTTGCCAGCCCGCTCGCCGGCCGCAAGCCGGGGGACATCGACTACGTCGTGGTGCGCGAGAACACCGAGGGCGAATACGGCAACGTCGGCGGGCGCGTGTTCGAGGGCACCGAGCGCGAGATCGTGACGCAGCAGGCGGTGTTTTCGCGCCGGGGCGTGGATCGCATCATGCGTTACGCATTCGAACTTGCGAAAAAACGCGGGCGGCACGTCACCTCCTGCACCAAGTCGAACGGCATCTCGATCACCATGCCCTATTGGGACGAGCGTTTCGCAGAGATGAAGAAGAACTACGCCGAAGTGCGCACCGACCAGTACCACGTGGACGGCCTCACCATCCAGATGGTGCTCAACCCGGACCGCTTCGACGTGATCGTGGGTTCCAACCTGTTTGGCGACATCCTGTCGGACATCGGCCCCGCGACCACCGGGACGATCGGCATCGCCCCATCGGGCAATATCAATCCCGAGCGCAGCTTCCCGTCGATTTTCGAGCCGGTGCACGGGTCGGCGCCCGACATCGCGGGCAGGAAGATCGCCAACCCGATCGGCCAGATCTGGTCGGGTGCGCTGATGCTCGAGCACCTCGGCCATGCCGACGCGGCAGCCGCCGTAGTACGCGGCATCGAGCGCGTGCTGTTCGAAGGCCCGCGCACGCCCGACATGGGCGGCAAGGCCTCCACCATGGATGTCGGCGCCGCGGTTGCCGAGGCCGTGCGCGGAGAATCCAGGAAGGCGGCTTGAAGACCTTCCGCATCGCCTCCATCCCCGGCGACGGCATCGGCATCGAGGTCATCGCCGAGGGCGTCAGGGTCCTCGAAGAACTCGCGCGCCGCGATGGCGGTTTCCGGCTCGAATTCACGCATTTCGACTGGAGTTCGGAGCGCTATCTCGCGACCGGCGCCTACATTCCGCAAGGCGGCCTCGAAGCGCTGCAGAAATTCGATGCAATCTTCTTCGGCGCGGTCGGCTCGCCGAAGGTGCCCGATCACGTTTCGCTGTGGGGCCTGCGCCTGCCGATCTGCCAGGGATTCGACCAGTACGCCAACGTGCGCCCCTCGCGCGTGCTTCCCGGCATCTCCTCGCCGCTGGCGCGCGGCAGCGAAATCGACTGGATCATCGTGCGCGAGAACACCGAGGGCGAGTATTCGGGCTCGGGCGGGCGCGTGCACCGCGGCCTGCCCGAAGAGGTCGCGACGGAGACGTCGGTGTTCACCCGCGCCGGGGTCGCGCGCGTGCACCGCTTCGCTTTCGAGCTCGCGCGCAAACGCCCCCGCAGGCACCTGACGCTGGTCACCAAGTCGAATGCGCAGCGCCACGGCATGGTGCTGTGGGACGAGGTGTTCTACGAGGTGGCCGGGAACTACCCCGACGTGCGGACCGACCGCGTGCTGGTCGATGCAGTCACGACGCGCATGGTGCTGAAGCCTTCGATGCTCGATACCATCGTCGCCTCGAACCTGCACGCCGACATCCTCTCCGACCTCGCTGCGGCGCTGTCGGGTTCGCTCGGTATCGCGCCCACGGCCAACCTGAATCCAGAGCGCAAGCGTCCTTCGATGTTCGAGCCGATCCACGGCTCGGCCTTCGACATCACCGGCATGGGCATCGCCAACCCGATCGCCACGTTCTGGACCGCCTCGATGATGCTCGAGCATCTGGGCGAGGCGAACGCGGCTGCGCGCCTGATGAAGGCAGTCGAAACGGTGACAGCGAAAAAAGTCTTCACGCCCGACCTCGGCGGAAACGCCCGCACCGCCGACGTAACCTCCGCCGTTCTCGCCGCCCTCTAGCGAAAAATGCTGCAGCAATGACCACCACGGTCGCACTGCCGCTGTGGCTGCTGTTCATCGTGCTCGTGTTGGCCACCTGGGCGGCTTACGACAAGCTGCTGATGCCGGCGCTGCGCTGGTTTCTGTCCAGCCGCGGCGACAACGTCATCGACGAAGTCGGCGAGCGCCTGCGGATCGGCATCCGCCCGTGGCAGCGCACTAAGCGCCAGGCGCTGATCCATCGCCTGCTCACCGACTCCAAGGTGCAGAAAGCCGCCGAGGACTACGCCCGCGAAAACCGCGTGCCGGTCCTGGTCGGGTTGCGGATCGTCGAGCGGTACGCGCGCGAGATCGTTCCGGCGTTCAACGCCTACCTGTACTTTCGCATCGGATACTGGATCGGACGCAAGGTGGCGCAGGGGCTGTACCGCGTGCGCCTGGGCTACGTTGACACCAAGAACCTCTCGCGCGTGGATCCGAACGCGACGGTGGTGTTCGTGATGAACCACCGCTCGAACATGGACTACGTGCTGGCGGCCTACCTCGCCGCCGAACAGGCGGCGCTTTCATACGCGGTGGGCGAGTGGGCGCGCCTGTGGCCGCTGTCGGCGCTGATCCGCTCGATGGGCGCGTACTTCGTGCGGCGCAATTCCAAGGATGCGCTCTACCGCCGCGTGCTCGAGCGCTACATCGCGATGGCCACCGAGGCCGGCGTGCCGCAGGCGGTGTTCCCGGAAGGCGGGTTGTCGCGCGACGGCCTGATGCGCGCGCCGCGGCTGGGCGTGATCGATTACATGCTGCGCGGTTTCCATCTCGACGGGGAGCGCGACCTGGTATACGTGCCGTTGGGCGTCAACTATGACCGCGTGCTCGAGGACCGCACGCTGCTCATGTCGATCGACGCGGATGCGCGCAAGCCCGGCTCGTTCCGGGCGGCGTGGAACACGCTCGGCTTCGCCGTGCACAACCTGCGCCTGATGTTGAACAGCGACTGGCACCGTTTCGGTTATGCCTGCGTCAACTTCGGCACGCCGGTTTCGATGCGCGCCTACTGCAGGGAGCGCGGCCTGGACTTCTCGAAACTGGCCGACGACGAGCGCAAGGCGCGGATCGCGGAACTCGGCAGGCACCTGATGGATTCGGTGGGGCGCATCGTGCCGGTGCTACCGGTTCCATTGATGGCGAGCGTGTTCGTGCGCGATCCGGACAAGGCCTGGTCGGAACTGGAACTGAAAGCCGAAGCCGGGCGCATGCTCGACGCGCTCGATGCGAAGCGCGCGCTGGTCTACCTGCCGCGCCGCGATTTCGACTACGCCATGCATGTCGGATTGAGGATGCTGCTGATGCGCCACCTGGTCGAGGAGCACGACGGGCTCTACCGCGCGGTCGCGCGCGATCTGCCGGTGCTGCGCTATTACGCCAACTCCATCGCGCACCTGGTCAATCATCCTGAATCAGCCGCCGCCCCAGGCTGACGACATCGTCCTGCGCATACCCGAGCCTGCGGTAGAACTCGAGCACACCGGCGTTCGACGAGCGGACCTGCAGGTTCAGCTTGGGACAGCCGCGCTCGATCAACCGGCGTTCGACCTCCTGCATCAGCATGCGCCCGAGCGACTGTTTGCGGCGCTCCGGCGCGACCGCGAAATAGTAGACCCAGCCGCGGTGCCCGTCGTAGCCCACCATCGCACTCGCGACCAGTTCGCGCTCAGCCGTGCCGACCAGGAACAGTTCCGGCTGCTCGGCAAGTTTGCGGGCGATGTCCTTGCGCGGGTCGTTCCACGGCCGGATCAGGCCGCAGACATCCCACAGGCCGATCACCGCCGCCTCATCGGACGGTTGATAGGCGCGGATCTTCACTGCATGAAGCCGTTCAACTCGGGCGTTGTCAGCGAACGATCGAGATAGCCGAAACTGCCTTTCTCCTTCACCTCGCGGGCCGCGTCGATCAATCCACTCATTGCCGCTCGGTACAGCGACGTGGCGAGGCTGATCCGCCTGACACCGATCGCCTCGAGCTCGGCGAAAGTGAACGACTTGCCCTTGATGCCGACCATGAAGTTGACCGGCTTCGATACCGCAGCGCAAACCGCGCGCACGGCCGCGAGGTCGGGCAGGCCCGGCGCGAACAGCACGTCTGCACCGGCCTTCTCGAACGCCTGCAACCGCCTGATCGTGTCCTCCAGATCCGGATTGCCGCGCAGGAAGTTCTCTGCGCGGGCGGTCAGCGTAAACGGGAAGGCGAGCGTGCGCGCGGCCTGAACCGCCGCCGCCACGCGTTCGGTCGCATGGCCGACGTCGTACAGCGGCCTTGCCGGATCGCCGGTCGCATCCTCGATCGAGCCGCCGACCAGCCCCGCCTCCGCAGCGAGCCGAATCGTTTCCGCCGCGGCCGCGGGCGCATCGCCGAAACCCTTTTCGAGGTCCGCCGAGACAGGCAGGTCGGTCGCCGCGACCATACTGCGCGCCTGCGCCAGCGCCTCGTCGCGCGTGACCCTGCCGTCGCGGCGGCCGAGGATGCCGGCGGATGCCCCGCTCGACGTCGCCAGCGCCTGGAAGCCGAGCCCTGCGAGGATGCGCGCCGAGCCCGCGTCCCACGGGTTGGGGATCACGAACGCGCCCGGCCCCTGGTGCAGCGCGCGGAAGCGGTTCGCCTTGTCGTTCTGAGTGGGTGTCACAATGTTCTCCATCCGATGTCACCTGCGGTCGTCAGGCCGTTCCGAACAAAGCCCCGACGCCGGCGGTCAGCGCCATGGCCAGCGCACCCCAGAACGTGACGCGCATTGCGCCCACAGCCACGCCTGCGCCGCCCGCGCGCGCAGCCAGCGCACCCAGCAGCGCGAGGAACACCAGTGAAGTTCCGGAGACAACAAGGATCAGAAGTGCATCCGGAGCCAGGGCAGTGACCAACAGAGGCATGGCTGCGCCGGCCGCGAAGCTGCCAGCCGACGCAAGCGCAGCCTGGATCGGACGCGCACTGAGAGTCTCGGAGATGCCGAGTTCGTCGCGCGCGTGTGCACCGAGCGCGTCATGCGCCATGAGTTGGTCGGCGACCTGTTTCGCCAGGGCGGGCTTAAGGCCGCGTCCGACGTAAATCGTCGCCAGTTCGTTGCGCTCGCCCTTCTCGTCCGCCTTGAGTTCCTTGCGCTCGCGCTCAAGGTCTGCCTTTTCGGTGTCTGCCTGAGAGTGGACGGACACATACTCGCCGGCAGCCATCGACATGGCTCCGGCAACCAGGCCGGCAACCCCCGCAATCAGAACATTGGCGTGCGTTGCATGCGCAGCGGCGACGCCCAGCACCAGGCTCGCCGTTGAAACGATGCCATCGTTCGCGCCCAGCACCGCCGCGCGGAGCCAGCCGATGCGTTTGGTGCGGTGTCGTTCCCAGTGGCGTGGCATATCGGTAAGCGTGCTGAACGCGATAGTCGTGTCCGGCGTTCGTTTCGTCAACCGTCTGTTTCACGAGCAGATGGCACGCATCTTCCGCACCGATTCCCGCTGCGCGAGCCGCCGTAAACGGACGGCTGGCCGAATCAGCGGCGTCGCTGCAGGCCGCGGTTGGCATCCTCGAGATCGCGCCGCAACCGGTCGCGCTCCTCCGGCGAAAGCCGCCGGGCGTCCTCCGGGCGCTGCTCCCGCGGGCGCTCCCGCTGGCCCTTGTTGTACATATCGCGCCGCGCCGAGCCGAGGTCCTCGCGCAGCCGCGCGCGGTCTTCGTGGCTCATGCGCCGCTCGCCCTGCCGTTGCGACTGCTGGGCGAGCGCAGTCACGCCCTGCCCGAAAAGGATCAGCACCAACGCCAGCGCGGTGGCAACCTGTCGGTACATGTGGCGGTTCACGACAGGCATGGTATGCGTCAGACTTCGCGCTTGCCACAAAATTTGTAACAATTGGTAAGCACGCAGGGCTCTTGGCAACAAAGACTTACCGCGGCACCCGGACATACAACGAGAATCATCGCATGGCTGAGCTCAAGACCCGGATTATGGTCGTCGACGACGACCAGCGCATGCGCGACCTGTTGGTGCGCTACCTCGGCGAACAGGGTTTCATCGTGCGCGCCGTAGCCGACGGTGCGGCGATGGACAAGGCGCTGGCGAAGGAACGTTTCGACCTGATCGTGCTCGATCTGATGCTGCCCGGCGAAGACGGGCTCGCGATCTGCCGCCGGCTGCGCTCGCAGCCCGGCGGCCCGGCGGTCATCATGCTGACCGCCAAAGGCGACGAAGTCGACCGCATCGTCGGCCTGGAAATGGGTGCCGACGATTACCTGCCCAAGCCATTCAACCCGCGCGAACTGGTGGCGCGGGTCAATGCGGTGCTGCGCCGCAAACAGGCCTCCGGCCCGCCGGGCGCGCCGAGCTCGGACACCGAGGTCCACCGCTTCGGCGCATTCGAACTTAATCTCGCAACGCGCACGCTGATGCGCGACGGCAAGCAGGTCTCGCTCACCACGGGCGAGTTCTCCGTGCTCAAGGTGCTTGCCCAGAATCCGCGCCAGCCGCTCAACCGCGACAAGCTGATGGAACTCGCGCGCGGGCGCGAATACGAAGTGTTCGACCGCTCGATCGACGTGCAGGTTTCGCGCTTGAGGAAAATCATCGAGGACGACCCCGCGCACCCGCGCCACATCCAGACCGTGTGGGGATTCGGCTACGTGTTCGTGCCCGACGGCAACCCGAAGTGAAGGGCCTGCTTCCAGACACGCTGCTCGCGCGCGTGTTCCTGCTGATCGCCGCGCTGCTGCTGCTGGCGATGATGGCCTGGTTCGAAATCGGCCGCACCTACCGGCGCGAGCCGCTGGCGGCAGAAGTGGCCAACCAGACCGTCAGCATCGTCAACCTGACCCGCGCGGCGATCGTCAACGCCGACCCGCAACGGCGTCGAGCGTTGCTGGCGGAACTCAACGAAAGCGAAGGCATCCGCGTCTACGCCGCCACGCCGGGTGAAAAGCTCGAGCCGCTGCCGCTTGAACCGCTGATCGATCTGGTCGCCGCGCGCGTCAAGCGCAACCTGGGCGAGCGCACGCGCCTCGCATTCGCGCACGACGGCGCGGAGGGTTTCTGGGTCAGTTTCTTCATTGACGACGACGAGTACTGGGTGGCGCTGTCGCGCGACCGGCTGCGGCCCGACCGGACGTTGCGATGGATCGGCTGGGGCGCGCTCGCGCTGCTGCTTGCGCTCGCGGGCGCATGGCTGATCGCCTCCATCATCGACCGGCCGGTGCGCGCGCTCACCGGCGCGGCGGTGCGGGTCGGCAAAGGCGAGACCCCCGAGCCGCTGTCCGAGTCCGGCCCGCGCGAGATGCGCACCCTCGCGGGCGCCTTCAACCAGATGGCGAGCGACATCGCGCGGCACGAACGCGAACGCGCCACGGTACTCGCTGGAATCTCGCACGATCTGCGCACGCCCCTGGCGCGCCTGCGCCTGTCGATCGAGATGTCCGGCACCGACCAGTCCGTCGCCGAGGGCATGGCCGCCGACATCGAGGAGATCGACGCGGTGATCGGGCAGTTCCTCGATTTCGCGCGCGGCACGCAGGAGCAGCAGCACGTCACCGACCTCGAAATGCTGATCGACGAGCTTGAATTCCGTTATGCCCGCCTCGGCAAGCCGCTCGCTCGAATGCGCGGCGACGTTCCTCCGCTCGCGCTCGCGCCGATGTCGGTGCGCCGCGCGATCACCAACATGATCGACAACGCGCTGCGCCATGCCCAGGGTCCGGTCGAGATCGAAACCAGATCGGAACGCGGCAGCGCCGTCATCGAAGTGCGCGATCGCGGCCCCGGCATCCCCGCAGGCGAAGTCGAGCGCCTCAAACTGCCCTTCACCCGGCTGCACGAGGCACGCAGCGGCACGGGCGGCTCGGGGTTGGGCCTCGCGATCGTGGACCGCGTGGCCCGCGCGCACGGCGGACGGCTCGAGTTGCTTGCGCGCGACGGCGGCGGCCTGGTGGCGCAGCTGATCCTGCATCGAGCGGCATGACCGGAGGAATACGCATGCAACGGAACTTTCTCAAACGGGGCGATGCGGAGATCTACTACGAAATTTCCGGGACCGGACCGGCCCTGATCTTCGCGCACGGCCTCGGCGGCAACCATTTGTCGTGGTGGCAGCAGGTGGCGCATTTTGGCGCGAACTTCACCTGCATCGTGTTCGCGCATCGCGGATTTGCCCCGTCGCGATTGCACGGGGCCGCACCCGAACCGGCCGAGTTTGCCGGCGATCTCGCGGCACTGATCGAGCATCTGCGTCTCGACGACGTGCGGCTGGTCGCGCAGTCGATGGGCGGCTGGACCTGCCTCGACTATGCGTTGCGCGAACCGGCGCGTGTCAAGGCGATGGTGCTCGCCTGCACCACCGGCGTTGCGAACCCGGCGCTGTTTCGCGGCGTCGACGACGCCGCGCTTGCGCGTTGGACGGAGAGCTCCGGAAAGGAGATTGCCCGCTTGAGCACCGCCGGAATCCATCCGGCGTGCGGCGAACGCTTGGCGCGGGAGCAGCCCGCGCTGCACCATCTGTACCGTCAGATCGACCTGCTGAACGCGGACCTCGACAAGGAAGCGCTGCGCCGCAAGCTGCGCGCCGCGTGCACGGTGGGGCCTGAGCGTCTTGCCGGGCTGCGGATGCCGGTGCTGTGCATCAGCGGCAGCGAGGACCATGTCATGCCCCCCGCCGGAGTGCGCGCGCTCGCGGCAGTTTTCCCCGCGGGCCGCTTCGAGCAACACGAGGCGGCCGGGCATTCGGTGTACTTCGAACGCGCCGCGTGGTTCAACGAGCTAGTCGGCGAATATCTGCGGGTAGGCGAGTCTTCGACCAACGCGTCCGTTTGATACGCGAGCATGCCTCCCGGCAGGCACCAATTGGAGTTCGACCGGCAGCCCTCCGCGTTGCACTACATGCTGCTCGCATTCTGGCCCTCGCCCGGGCTGCGCCAGGATGCGCCGTTCCCCGTGCTCGCCGCGCGGTGGCGCAAGTACCGCACCGATCAGCTCGATCTGGACGATTTCTGCCGGCTGTCCGGGACGCGCCCGGGCGAGAGTCTGCCTTTGCTGTTTCCGCACGTGATCGGTTTTCGTCTGCAGATGGCACTGCTGACGCACCCCGCGTTTCCGGTGCCTATCTGGCGCGTGCTCCAGATACGCAACCATCTGCTGCAGCATCGCGCGATCGAGCGCAATGCCGCGCTGGAGTTCGAGGCCTCCGTCGCCGGCCATCGGGTGCTCGCGAAGGGGCTCGAAGTGGACCTGCATTGCTGCGTGCGCGAATCGGACGCGGTTGCGTGGGAAAGCGTGAACACGTTCTACGTCCGCGGAGGTATCGGGTCGGGCGGAAGCACGTCACCGCTCGCGACAGCGCCTGCGGTTGATGGTGAGGAGATCGCCCGCTGGCGCGAGAGCGCGGGAGGCGCACTGCGTTTCGGCACCCTCACCGGTGACTACAATGGGATTCATCTCTGGGACCCTTACGCGCGGCTATTCGGCTTCAAACGCGCGTTCCTGCATCCGCAGCGGGTCCTCGCGCAGTGCCTCGCCCGCTTGCCGGCACAACCCGATATACCGCAGCGGTTCGACGCATGGTTGAAGGGGCCGGTGTACTACGGCTCGGAGGTGTCGTTGCGCATGCGGACAAGCGCCGGGGACTTGTCGTTCGAACTCTCGACCAGCGATGACGAGCGACCCGCGATCATCGGCCACCTGAGCCGGGAAACCGCTATTCGTGCGCCCTTTCTCCCAGCAGCGCAACGCGCATCCGGTGCTTGAGCCACGCGCCGTCGCGCGGCGGCAGGACCTTCGGGTAATCCGCCGGCGTGATCTTGATCGAAGCGAACTGCAGCCCGTCTTTCCCGTGGATTGCGCGCCGCAACGCCGGCAGCGCGCTCATCTTCGTGATCGCGCTCGCCTTGCGAAATCCGCATCCCCGCGCGATTGCAGGCAGGTCCGCACCCATCGCGGTATGCGTCGCCTGATGGCCGGTTTCGCCGTACTGCTCATTGTCGAGCACCACGATGGCCAGGTTTTCCGGCCGCTGCGCCGCGATGGTGGCGAGGCTCGACATGCTCATCAGCATCTCGCCGTCGCCGGTGATGACCAGCACCGGGCGCTTGGGCTGCGCGAGCGCCAGCCCCAGGCCGACCATCGTCGCGCCACCCATCGCGCCCCACAGCGGAAAGTTGAGCGGCGTGTCCCCGGCCGCGGTAATGTCCCACGCGCACGCGCCCAGACCCGCGACGACCAGCAGGTCGCGGCGCTCGGTGAGCAGTTCCTTCACCACCTCGCGCCGGTCGAGCTTCATTCGCGCACCTTGCGGAAATCCTTCGCGCCAAGCAAGCGCTGGCCGAGCAGCACCGCGACGCGGTTGTAGCTGTTGAAACTGAACTTGAGCCCCGCCTCCACCGCAGGCACGACGTCTTCGGCCCGGTCCGCGCGCAGCACGACGAAATCCATCAGCGCAAACGCGCCGGGCGTGCCCTGCCCCATCGGCATCTGCCACGGATGGAATTCGCCGAAGTCACCGCGCATCGTGACCAGCGTGAGGAACGGCACCTGGCAGGTCTTGAGCATCGCGAACATGTTGACGCAGTTGCCCACGCCCGAGGACTGCATCAGCATCACGTGGCGGGTTCCGCCGAGCCATGCGCCGGTGGCGAGGGCGACGCCCTCCTCTTCGGTGGCGAGCGGCACGGTGCGGGTTGCGCGGTCGGCCCGGCACAGGTCGATGAGGTTGGCGTGCCCGGCGTCGGGCACATAGCTGACGAGATCGGCGCGCCAGGCGCGCAGCAGCGCGTGGATCTCGCCGGACCAGTGTTTTGCGGTGGCCATCTCATTTTCTCTTGGTATGCTTGCGATGGTATGAAGATTTACGGCGATCCGCAATCAGGGAATTGCTATAAGGTGAAACTCCTGCTGGCGCTGCTCGAATTGCCGCACGAGTGGGTGCACGTCGATACGATGAAGGGCGAAACCCGCACGCCGCGGTTCCTCGCGATGAACCCGAACGGCAGGATTCCGCTGCTCGAACTCGACGACGGGACGCACCTGCCGGAATCGAACGCGATCCTCAACTATCTCGCCGAGGGCAGCCGTTTCATTCCCGCCGGCAGGCTGGACCGGGCGCGCATGCTGCAGTGGATGTTCTTCGAGCAGTACAGCCACGAACCCTTTATTGCGGTCGCGCGCTACATCATCCGCTACCTCGGGCGGCCGCTGGAGCGCGCCACGGACCTGCAGTCGAAAATCGCGCCCGGATATCGCGCGCTGGGCGTGATGCAGACCCATCTCGCGCGGCACGACTGGTTTGCCGGCAGCGCCTGCTCGATTGCCGACATCGCGCTCTACGCCTACACCCACGTCGCGCACGAAGGCGACTTCGATCTCCGTGCATATCCGGCCGTGCGTGCCTGGCTCGCGCGCGTGCAGGCCCAGCCCGGTTACCTGCCGATGCCGGCACGCTGATTCACGGTGATGCGCTTGCCGGCCATCGCCTTCGCGTTGTTTACGCTGGCAGCGCACGCCGACACCGGCAACCCGAAGCAGCAGCTCAACGAGGCGCGGTATTACGGCTGGACGGTCGCACGCTCCACCGTTGACGCGCTGCGGCGCGCCGGTACCAAGCAGCCTGCCATCGCCGATTGGATCGTCGATTTCGACCAGGCGGCCGCGCGCATCGATGCGAACGGTTCACCCGGACGCATGCGGCCGCTGCACGTGGATGCTCTGGTCAGCCGCAACCCGAAATTCTGGCGTGCGACATACGAGGCACCGCCTGCCGATCCGGCGATCATGATGCTTCACGGTGCGTTGCTGCTGGCAGCGGGAGAGGCGACGCGCGCCCGCTACGTGTTCGTGCTGGCGTCGCAGCACCCGCGGCTGCCGCCCGAGTGGCGCGAGGCCTACGGCAGACTGACGGCCCGCACCCACACGGTCGGCCTGCGCTCGCGGGAGCTGGTGCTCGAAGGTCTGCGCCTGCGCAACCAGCGCGATTTTCCGGCGGCGTTGGAGAAAATGACCGATGCGCTGGTGCATTGGCCGCAGAACGCGCTGGCGCATTGGGAGATCGGCCGGACGCTGCGCGAGCAGGCGTGGGAGGCAACGCGCAATCTGGAGCTCCCGGACCCGCCCGAGGTCGGCGCCGCGCTCGCGCGCGCACGGCAGCACGATCCGCTGCTGATGGAGGCTTATCAGAGCGGCGATCCGGCATTGCGCAAGAGCCTGATGGCGCTGATGTCGAACCAGGGCCCGGCCTGGCTGCGGCTCAGCCAGAACTTGGACCGGCAGGCTTCACCCGAGATCCTCGAGCGGCTTGCGAGTGCATTGCAACGCGCCGGCCTCGATGAACTGGCGCTGGTCGCCTACCAGGCGGTACGCGCGCGCCGCGGTAACGCCGACCCGGCGGATCAGCGGTTCATCGCGACCAGCCTGGGCGCACTGGCACCTGCCGCAATTTCACGTTAGCGCAAAGCGCTCCAGCATCGCGTAGCTCGAGCCGGTCGACGAAAGTTGCGTGCGCACCAGCACCATCTCGCTCACCGGCCATATGATCGTCGGGAGCCCGGGGAGGATGCGCGGCAGGCGCGCCTGGCGTATCAGCGTGACGTGCGCATTGAACTCGCGCGCCTCGGTCGGGAAGTCCGCCGCCATCAGTTCCCCGGCGAGCGCCTGCGCGAGCGAGCCGAGCGCGGGCGGAATCACGCGCGGCCCGGCCCAGACCACGCGGTTGTGCTTCCAGTAGCGCGCTTGCTCCAGCGCGAGCGAGTGCGCCACGCCGCCTGCACGCCGGCCGCACTCGGCCAGGCGCTTGGCCCTCCCGGGCGAAACATCGCCTAGAAAAGCCAGCGTGAGGTGAATGTTCGCGGGCAGCGTCACCCGCCCGCCGCACTCGACCTGCGCGGTGCGCGACCACGCATTCAGCAGGGTCGCGATCTCGGGCGGCGGCCAGATCGCGAAGAACAGCCGCCAGGGCGCGGAGGCGCTCACGAATTCCCTGCGAGATGCCTGCGGGTAAGTGCGGCCGTGGCACGCTCCAGGCTGTCGGATGACTTCTCGAGTTCGGCGGCGATCAGTTCCTGCTCGCGCCGGCCGCGGTTCTGCGACAGCTTCCAGCGGGTCTCGAGGCGAGTCACCGCGATCTCGAAGGGCACGATGCCGTCGAGCATCTGTTGCACGTACTCGGGCCGCAGCACCTCGAACTTCGGCAGCCACTGCGGATCCTGCAACGCCACCAGGCGGCGCATCACGGCGTGCTTGGCCTCGCGCGCTTCGATCACCCTGGGCTTTCCATACGCATGCACGGCGGCATAGTTCCAGGTCGGCACGCGTTCCTGCTGCTCGTACCAGCGCGGCGAGACGTAGGCATGCGGCCCGTGGAATATGACCATCACGTCGTCATCGAAGAAGGCCTGCCATTGCGGATTGGTCTTCGCCATGTGCCCGACGATCACCAGCGCGCCGCCGCGCTCCACGCCCTCGGCGCCGCGCTCCTCGACCAGGCACACCAGGTGCGACGCGGCCAGCTCACCATCGATTGCGGTGACGAGGATCGCGAAGTTGTTGGCGCGCATCATCTCGAGCTGCTGCGCGCGGTCCCCGATGCGGTTGTAGTCCGGCGAATACATCAGGCGCCTGCGGTCTCGATCAGCACGACCGCTATCGCCGCGATCCCCTCGCCCCGACCGACCAAGCCGAGCTTTTCAGTGGTGGTCGCCTTGATGTTGATTGCCGCAGGGGGCACGCCGAGGTCGGAAGCGATGTTGCCGATCATCCTCGGAACGTGCGGCGACATGCGCGGGCCCTGCGCGACGATGGTCGCGTCGACGTTCACCACGCGCCATAGCCCGGTCGCGAGCTTTTTCGCCACGTCGCGCAGCAGTACCCGGCTGTCGATGTCCGAGTACTGCGGATTGCTGTCTGGGTAATGCGCGCCGATGTCGCCCATCCCGGCCGCGCCGAGCAGCGCATCGCAAATCGCATGCAGCAGCACGTCCGCGTCCGAATGACCTTCCAGGCCGAGATGGAACGGAATCTCGACGCCGCCGATCACCAGCTTTCGCCCCTCGACCAGCGCATGCACATCCACGCCCTGGCCTACTCTCATCTGCGTTTCCTTTCTGCCCCTCCT
Organism: Burkholderiales bacterium; assembly: GCA_017880775.1. Classification (GTDB taxonomy): domain Bacteria; phylum Pseudomonadota; class Gammaproteobacteria; order Burkholderiales; family SG8-39; genus JADGRQ01. The sequence continues at coordinate 28,285 of JADGRQ010000030.1, forward strand.
GCACATGTCGTTTCTATCTCAACTCGCGCCGCGCAAGAATGGCCTCGGCAATCGCAAGGTCCTCCGAATACGTCACCTTCAGATTTTGCCGGCTGCCCGTCACCAGACGCGGCTGCAACCCGAGCTGCTCGACCGCGCTCGCCTCGTCGGTCACGGTTTTCTTCGCCAGCTGCAGCGCTTCGGCCAGCAGTCCGGCGCGGAACATCTGCGGCGTCTGCGCAAGCCACAACAGCGAGCGGTCCTCGGTGGCCGCCACGCGCGCCGGGCCGTTCCCGCCGTTGGCGGCTCGCTTGACGGTATCGGCCGCCGGCAGCGCGAGCAATCCGCCGATCGCGTCGCCCGATACCTCGGCGATCAACCGGTCGAGGTCCTCGCGCGGCAGGCAGGGCCGCGCCGCGTCATGCACCAGCACCCAATCGTCGGCATCGACCGCAGCCATCGCGGCGATCAGCCCGTTGTAGACCGATTCGCGCCGCGTCGCACCGCCACAGTACAGCGGCTCGAGGCGCCCGTCGAACTCGCCCCAGTCGTGCCGCGCGAACAGGCCGTCCCCGGGCGCGAGCACGACGAACACGGTATCGATCGGCTCGGCGGCGAGGCTGCGCACCGCGTGATAGAGCATCGGCATGCCCGCAAGACGCACGTACTGCTTGGGCGTGTCGCGCGCCATGCGGCTGCCGCTGCCCGCGGCCGGGATCAGGGCGACGAAGGACACGACGACAAGGGCCACGACAAAGTCGGCCACAAAATCAGTTGCAAACTCAGCACGTTATAATTGTATGCGCGTTCTACCCGGACGAGCGAGTATTCGCTCGCCGGCGAACGCTATTTTGTTTTCGCGCATGCACCGCGACTCATTGCCCCAAGCCGAACGCCGCTTGAGCAGCCTCGCTGGCTCGAGCGACGCGCTCGCGATCGCACGCGTGGCTTCCGAATCTCGCCCGCTGACCGTCATCGCTGCCTCCGCGCTCGATGCCCAGCGGCTGCTGGAGGAGATTCGCTGGTTCGCGCCGCAGTTGCGCACCTTCCTGCTGCCGGACTGGGAAACGCTGCCGTGGGACAGCTTCTCGCCGCACCAGGACCTCGTTTCGGAGCGGCTCGCGACGCTCTATCAGATCCAGACGGGCGCGTTCGACGTGGCGCTGGTCCCCGCGACCACGGCGCTGATGCGATTGTGCCCTCCAGCCTACCTCGCCGCCTATACGTTCTTTCTCGAAGAGGGCAAGCGCCTCGAGCTCACGGCGCTTAAGAAACAACTGGCCACCGCGGGCTACAGCCATGTCACGCAGGTGGTCGCGCCGGGCGAATACTGCATTCGCGGCGGGCTGATCGATCTGTTTGCAATGGGCAGCGTGCTGCCCTACCGCATCGAACTCGACGACGAGGCCATCGAGTCGATCCGCGCGTTCGACGTGGATACGCAGCGCACGCTCTATAAGGTGAAGGAGGTGCGCCTGCTGCCGGCGCGCGAATTCCCGCTCGATGAAGCGGGCAGAGCCACCTTCCGCAGCCGCTGGCGCGAGACCTTCGAGGGCGACCCTTCCAAACGCGGCATTTACCGCGACGTCTCCAATGGCGTGCCCAGCGCCGGCATCGAGTACTACCTGCCGCTGTTCTTTCCCGCGATCGCCACGCTGTTCGATTACCTTCCCGCGCGCTCGGCCGTGGTGCTGCACCATGATGTCGGAGATGCGCTCGGGCAATTCTGGCGCGACGCGTCCTCGCGCTACAAACTGCTGTCGGGCGATCACGAGCGACCGCTGCTGCCGCCGCACCAACTGTTTCTGACTGCGGAAGAGTTTTTCGTGCGGCTGCGCGAACATCCGCGCGCGGACATCGTTCCCGGCGCGCAACCCGGGCCGGCCCAGGAGTTCGTCACCGGCGCGCTGCCGCCACTCGCGGTCGATCGCCGCTCGCAGGATCCGCTCGCGCAGCTGAAGGCCTGGCTCGGGCAGTCGGGATTGCGCACGCTGCTCGCGGCCGAGTCGCCGGGCCGGCGCGAAACCATGCTCACCTACCTCGCCGAGTACGGACTGAAGCCCGTGCCGATCGCCGATTTCGCCGCATTCGTGCAGGGCGACGCGCGTTTCGCACTGACCGTCGCGCCGCTCGCCAACGGGTTCGCGCTGCCCGCCGGAGGTTGGGCGGTGGTCACCGAAGCCGAGCTCTATGCCGGTACGGTACGCCAGCGCAAGGGCCGCGAGGCGAAGCAGAGCTCCGTCGAGGGAATGCTGCGTGACCTCTCGGAGCTCAAAGTCGGCGACCCGGTGGTGCACGTGCAGCACGGCATCGGCCGCTACCTCGGCCTGGCCAATCTCGACCTCGGCGAAGGAATGACCGAGTTCCTGCAGCTGCAGTATGAAGGCGGCGACAAGCTGTACGTGCCGGTGACCCAGCTCGGGGTGATTTCGCGCTACAGCGGCGCGCAGCCCGAGGCCGCGCCGCTGCACAAGCTCGGCAGCGGGCAGTGGGATAAAGCCAAGGCGCGCGCGGCGCGCCAGGTGCGCGACACCGCGGCAGAATTGCTCGCGCTGTACGCCCGGCGCGCGACCCGCATGGGCCACGCCTTTTCGCTCAAGGCGCACGACCTCGACGCGTTCGCCGAGAGCTTCGGTTTCGAGGAGACCGTCGACCAGGCCGCCGCAATCGAGGCCGTGGTGGGGGACATGACGCAGGGCAAGCCGATGGATCGCCTGGTATGCGGCGACGTGGGCTTCGGCAAGACCGAGGTCGCGCTGCGCGCCGCGTTCGTCGCCGTGGCCGACCGCAAGCAGGTCGCGATCCTCACGCCGACCACGCTGCTCGCCGAGCAGCATTTCCAGACCTTCGGCGACCGCTTCGCCGATTGGCCGGTGAAGATCGCGGAGCTGTCGCGCTTTCGCAGCGCGAAGCAGGCCGCGCAGACCGTGCGCGAGATCGCGGACGGATCGGTGGACATCGTGATCGGCACGCACAAGCTGCTCTCCGGAGACGTGAAGTTCGCCCGCCTCGGGCTGGTGATCATCGACGAGGAGCACCGCTTCGGCGTGCGCCAGAAGGAGGCGCTGAAACAACTTCGCGCCGAAGTCGACGTGCTCACGCTCACGGCCACGCCGATCCCGCGCACGCTCGCGCTGTCGCTCGAAGGCCTGCGGGATTTCTCGGTGATCGCCACCGCGCCGCAGCGGCGCCTCGCGATCAAGACCTTCGTCACGCAGTATTCGGAGGGCATCGTGCGCGAAGCCGCGCTGCGCGAGCTGAAGCGCGGCGGCCAGATCTACTTCCTGCACAACGATGTGGACACGATCGAACTGATGCAGGCGAAGCTGGCGAAGCTGGTGCCGGAAGCGAGGATCGCGATCGCGCACGGCCAGATGCGCGAGAGAGATCTCGAGCGCGTGATGCGCGAGTTCCACCAGCAGCGCCACAACCTGCTGCTGTGCTCGACCATCATCGAATCGGGCATCGACATCCCGACCGCGAACACCATCCTGATCCATCGCGCCGACAAGTTCGGCCTGGCGCAGCTGCACCAGTTGCGCGGGCGGGTCGGCCGCTCGCACCACCAGGCCTACGCCTACCTGCTCACCCCGCCGGAGGAGGCGCTCGGCGTGCAGGCAAAAAAGCGGCTCGATGCGATCCAGAGCATGGAACAGCTCGGCTCGGGCTTCTACCTCGCGATGCACGACCTCGAAATCCGCGGCGCGGGCGAAGCGCTCGGCGAATCGCAGTCAGGCGAGATCCAGGAAGTCGGCTTCAACCTCTATGTCCAGATGCTCGATCGCGCGGTGCGCGCGCTCAAGGCCGGCAAGTCGATCGACCTCGACGCGCCGCTCGATGTCACGACCGAGATCAACCTGCACGTGCCCGCGCTGCTGCCCGAGGCCTACTGCAACGACGTGCACGAGCGTCTCACCCTCTACAAGCGTCTGGCGAACTGCGAGAGCGCCGAGGCACTGGACCGGCTGTTCGAGGAACTGATCGACCGCTTCGGCCTGCTGCCCGAACCGGCGCTCGCGCTCCTCGAATGCCATCGCCTGCGCATCCATGCCAAGGCCGCCGGCGTCGCGCGCGTCGACGCAACGCACGAACAGGTGCTGCTGCAGTTTGCCAAGGACACCTCGGTCGATGTAGGCCGGCTGGTAGACCTGGTGCAGCGCCGGAAGAACTGGCGCATGGCGGGTGCCGAGCGGCTGCGCATCGAGGCGAAACTCCCGTCCTGGCAGGAGCGCGCGAAAGCCGTGGTGGAAGCCTTCAAGGTGCTCGCAGGATGAGACTCATCGCCATCGTTTGCTTTGTGCTCGGGCTCGGGGTCGCACACGCGCAACGCCCGGAGACGTCGGGCCCCCCCGAGGCGGCCGATCCTCGCCTGGTGCCCGCGCAGAGCGCGCTCGAGCGCGGCGACTACGCGCAAGCGATCGACCAGTTGCGGCCGCTTGCCGCGCGCGGCGATGCGCAAGCCGGCTTTCTGCTGGGCCTCGCGCTCGAGCGGGCACCCGATCCGCTCGCCGACCCGAAGGGCGCGCACGACGCCTACCTGCGCGCGGCGAACGCGGGCCATGCGGCTGCGCGGAACAACCTCGGCGCGATCTACTTCGACGGCCGCGGCGTGCAGCCCGATTACGTCGAGGCGGCGCGCTGGTACCGCGCCGCCGCCGAGCAGGGGAACCTCGAGGCGCAGTACAACCTCGCGCTGCTCTACGGCAAAGGCCTGGGCGTGGCGCAGAACGACATATTGATGGCGCGGTGGCTCACGCGCGCCGCGCAGGCCGGTTCCGCGCGCGCGATGGCGCAGCTCGGGCGCCTTTATCTCGACGGCGAAGGCGTGCCGGAAAATCCGGCCGAGGCGGTGCGATGGTTCCGGGCCGCCGCCGAGCGCGGCCACGGCTGGGCCCAGTTCTATCTCGCCGCCCTGCTGCAGAAAGGCCATGGCGTAGCCCGGGACCTGGAGGCCGCGCACGACTGGTTCGCAAGGTCCGCCGACGGTGGCAACGTTGCCGCAATGCAGGAACTCTCGAAGATCTATGAACTGGGCTTGGGCGCGCCCGCGGATGCCGAAAAAGCGCGCCTGTGGCGCGAGCAGGCTGAGCAACGCTCGAAGCCGGCGAAATGAACCTCGTCCTCCAGGGCGATCCGGCCGGCGGCGCGATCAGCCGCGACGAGCTGACGCAACTGGTTGCGCTCACACAGGCCAATCATGTAATCGATCTCGGCCCAGGTGCATGGCGGCTCTCGAACGCGCGCGACGATCGCTCGATCGAGGCGTTCTGCGCCCAGCGCGGCCTGGATTTCGCCTGGGTGCCCGACGAGCGCCGCCTCACCGACATGCGGCTGGTGGCGCTCGACATGGATTCGACGCTGATTACCATCGAATGCATCGACGAGATCGGCGACCTGCTTGGCATCAAGGAAAAGGTCGCGGCGATCACCGCCGCGGCGATGCGCGGCGAACTGGATTATCCGGAGAGCCTGCGCCGGCGCGTCGCGCTGCTGGCGGGACTCGAGGAAAGCGGGCTTGAGCGCGTGCTGGAGGATCGGCTGGAGCTTTCCCCGGGCGCTGAGCGCCTGGTTGCGCGTTGCCATGAACTGGGCCTGCGCACGCTGCTGGTTTCAGGCGGCTTCTCGTTTTTCACCGATTGGCTGAAGGCGCGGCTCGGCATCGACGAGGCCCTTTCCAACCAGCTGGAGATCGCCGGCGGCCGCCTGACCGGCCGTGTGATCGGGAAAATCGTCGACGGCGAGGCGAAGGCGGTAAGATTCGTCCGGACGATGCGTGCGATCGGGGCGGCGCGCGAGCAGACGGTCGCGGTCGGCGACGGCGCCAACGACCTGCCGATGATGGCGCAGGCGGGTGTCTCGGTGGCCTATCGCGCCAAGCCGCCGGTGCGCGAGCAGGCCACCCATACAATCGATCACGCCGGGCTGGACGGCGTGCTGAACCTGTTTCTTTGACTGGAGAGGAGAACACCATGACCGACACCATCAAGTACCTGCTCGACGAATCGCGCATACCGAAGGTCTGGTACAACATCATGGCCGATCTGCCGAAGCCGCCGGCGCCCGTGCTGCATCCGGGCACGATGCAGCCGGTCGGGCCCGACGACCTCGCGCCGCTGTTTCCGATGTCGCTGATCCTGCAGGAGGTGAGCACCGAGCGGGAAATCGAAATTCCGGGTCCGGTGCGCGACATCTACCGCCAGTGGCGGCCCTCGCCGCTGTTCCGTGCGCGCAGGCTCGAGAAAGCGCTGCAGACGCCCGCCAAGATCTACTACAAGTACGAAGGCGTCAGCCCGGCGGGCAGCCACAAGCCCAACACCGCGGTGCCGCAGGCGTTCTACAACAAGGAGGCCGGGATCACGAAGATCACCACCGAGACCGGCGCCGGACAGTGGGGTTCCGCACTCGCGTTCGCCGGCGCAGTGTTCGGCATCGAGATCAAGGTGTACATGGTGCGCGTGTCCTACAACCAGAAACCCTACCGCCGCGCGCTGATGGAGACCTACGGCGCGAAGTGCGTCGCCTCGCCTTCGTCGGAGACCAATTCCGGTCGCGCGATCCTGGCCAAGAACAAGGACCACCCGGGGAGCCTCGGCATCGCGATCTCGGAGGCGGTCGAGGTCGCGGCGACCCATGACGACACGAAATACGCGCTCGGGTCGGTGCTCAACCACGTGCTGATGCACCAGACCATCGTGGGGCAGGAAGCGATGGCGCAACTGGAGATGGCGGGCGACTACCCCGACATCATCGTCGGCTGCACCGGCGGCGGGTCGAACTTCGCGGGCATCGCGTTTCCGTTCATCGGCGCGCAACTGCGCGGCGGGCGCAAGGTGCGCGTGGTCGCAATCGAGCCGGCGGCCTGCCCGAGCCTTACGCGAGGGAAATTCGCCTACGACTTCGGCGATACCGCCCACCTCACGCCGCTGGTCAAGATGCACACGCTGGGCTCTACTTTCACGCCGCCGGGGTTCCACGCGGGCGGCCTGCGCTACCACGGCATGGGACCGCTGGTGTCGCACGCATTGGATCTGGGGCTGATCGAGGCGAAAGCCTACAACCAGGTCGAATGCTTCAGCGCCGGGGTGCAGTTCGCGCGCGCGGAGGGAATCGTGCCGGCGCCCGAGGCGAACCACGCCGTGAAGGGCGCGATCGACGAGGCGTTGCGCTGCAAGACCGAAGGCAAGTCGAAAGTCATCCTGTTCAACCTGTGCGGGCACGGGCACTTCGACATGCAGGCCTACATCGATTACTTCGCCGGCAAGCTCACCGACGAGCACTACGACGAGTCCGAACTGGCGATGGCGCTGGCCGGATTGCCTTCGGTGCCGGCATAGCGGAGCAAAATGCCGTAATCTTCCGGCTTCAAACCCTCCAATCCTCGAAAGGACAACAACCAAACTATGAAGCCCAACTACGGATTTGCCAAACGCCAGAGAGACCTGGCCAAGAAACAGAAGAAGGAAGATAAACGGCTGAAGAAAGCCGCCCTGCGCGACCCCCAGTCGCCGGAAAGCCCACCGGAGTTGCCGGTGGTTGATGACACGACCCCTGCCTGAGTACCTGAAAAACTCATTCGGCCAGCCGGTCGGACTTCCCGTTCCCGGCTGGTCGCCTCCGCCGTTCCCCGCGCGCGAGGTCATCGAAGGCCGCTACTGCCGGCTCGAACCGCTCGATCCGGAGCGCCACGCGGCCGATCTCCACGCCGCGAACAGTCTTGATGCCGAAGGACGCAACTGGACCTACCTTCCGGTCGGTCCGTTTCAATCCCTTGAGAGCTACCGCGAGTGGATGACCGCGTACTGCCTTGGCAAGGACCCGATGTTCTTCGCGATCATCGATCGCGGTTCCGGGAAACCCGTCGGCGTCGCAAGCTACATGCGGATCACGCCCGCGGCCGGCACCATCGAAGTCGGGCACGTCCATTTTTCCGAGAAGATGAAGAGGAGCCCGATCGCCACCGAGGCGATGTACCTGATGATGAAGAAGGCGTTCGATCTCGAGTACCGGCGCTACGAGTGGAAGTGCGATTCGCTGAATGCGCCTTCGCGCGCGGCCGCTGCGCGGTTCGGGTTCAGGTATGAGGGGATTTTTCGCCAGGCGCTGGTTTACAAGGGACGTAATCGGGATACGGCGTGGTTTTCGATTGTCGACGGCGAGTGGCCGGCGGTGAGGAAGGCGTTTAAGACTTGGCTGGAGCCGGGGAATTTTGATGAGCAGGGGAAACAGCGGGTGAGGTTGGCGGAGTTGATGCAGGGGTCGGTGCGGTGAGGCATGAACGTCACGTTTGTGTCGTCTGCTCGCTGTTTCGCATACGTACCGGACTGGCGCAATTCGAATCATCGCTGGCCGCCGTGTGACGCGCGGCGAAATGAAAATATATGAAGAAGGCTAAAGACGAGATGCGTTCAGAGTACAAGCGGTCGGATTTTACGAAGCTGGAAAGAGGAAAGTTCTATGCAGAAGTAGCCGAAGGCACTTCCGTCGCCTTGTTGGAACCGGCGATCGCCAAGGCGTTTCCCACATCGCAAGCGGTTAATGAAGCCCTTGCAAGCCTGCTCGCGCTGACTGAGAAAACGTCACGCATGACACGGCGCTCAACACGGATGCGCGCAAAAGGGGCGCGCAGCGGTTAGTCGAAAACCTGCCGTGGCGTCGCCGGCAGGTGGCAGCTGCGCCGATTTACCCGAACCCGAGCCGCCTGAACGGCCTGAAGCGCGAGGGGCTCGACTTCGAAGCTCTGGACTTCCTGGCTACTTCGGAGTCGTTCGCGTCGTCGCTCACCTTGGGCGCGCGCGTTGACCCCTGTTAACCCCTCTGCCATAGTGCTTGCATCGCCATTCGCGCACCGGCACACAACGCGCCTTGATCGTGTACGCATCGCCGTGCTCATCGCCGCACCTGCGGCGGCATTCAATTCCCGAGTACAGCCGCTCGCGCGTTGAACCAAGCGGGTCAGTTCAAGCGATCGTATCCGTCATGCTCACGAACGACGGATACGATCCTGTTCGTTAGCGGTCATTCACGACATGCGCACAATCATAGGAATCGATCCTGGCGGCCAAAATGCCTTCGGTTGGTGCGTGATGAAGATTGATGATCAGGCATCGCCGGTCACGTCTCTGAATACCGGTAATTGTTCAAGCGTCGAATCGGTTGTTTCCGAAATTCAACGCCTGTGCGCCTCCCCGCCAGTCGCGGTGGGAATACCCATCTAGTCCGCCCCTCATGTGACGGCATCTGAGGAATGGATGCTGGAAGCATGCCTGACAGGAGAATTGAGATGAAAGCGAACTTAGCTTGCTTTGCGCTCCGAATCGTTCAAGCGGCCGCCGTACTCACATTTCTCGCAACCCCCGCCCTCGCCCGCCCCCCCGCACCCCCCACCGAAACCCTCCACCTCCCCGGCCTCCACGCCCCCGCCGAAATCCGCATCGATCGCTGGGGCGTCCCCCACATCTACGCCCACACCGAAGCCGACGTCTTCTTCGCTCAAGGCTTCAACGCAGCACGCGACCGACTGTTCCAAATCGACCTGTGGCGCCGCCGCGGCCTCGGCCAGCTCGCCGAAGTGTTCGGCCCGGATTTCGCAGACCATGACGCCGCGGCGCGGCTGTTCCTCTACCGCGGCGACATGGACCGCGAATGGCGAATCTACAGTTCCCGCAACACGCGCGAGGCGGAGCCGGTCACGCAGCGCTTCGTAGAGGGCATCAACGCCTATGTCGATTGGTTGCAAAAGAACCCAGCCCGCATGCCGTGGGAGTTCACTTTCCTCAAGTATCAACCCGCGAAGTGGACGGCCGACGATGTGATCCGGATCCGTTCCCACGGCCTCACGCGCAACCTCATTTCAGAAGTAGCGCGCGCCAATACGCTGTGCAAGGCGAAGGACGTCGACGCGGACCAGGTTCGCTTTGGCCTCACCAACGACTGGAAGGCGCAGGTTCCCGAAGGGCTCGATCCATGCCTGCCGGCAGATGTACTGAAGGTGTTCCAGCTCGCCACGCAGGGCGTGCGGCTCACCAGGTCCATGAAGCTGGCGGCGATTGAGGAAGAGGCTCCGGAAGGCAGCAACAGTTGGGTGGTCAGCCCCGCGAAGTCGGCGACGGGACGAGCGATCATGGCGAACGACCCGCACCGCGCCTACTCTGCGCCCAGCCTTCGCTACCTCGTGCATCTGCAGGCCCCGGGTCTTAACGTGATCGGGGCCGGGGAGCCGGCGCTCCCCGGCATCTCTCTGGGGCATAACGGCGCCATCGCCTTCGGCCTCACGATCTTCAATATCGACCAGGAAGACCTCTACGTCTACGAGCTGAACCCCGCCGACGCGACGCAGTACAAGTACAAGGACGGCTGGGAATCGTTCCGCGTGGTGAAGGAGACGATCGCCGTGAAAGGCGCCCCGGCGAAAACGGTGGAACTCACCTTTACGCGCCACGGGCCGGTGATCCACGTCGATTCGGCCAAGGGCCGCGCCTACGCGGTGCGCTCGGGCTGGCTCGAGCCCGGCATGAGCCCGTACTTCGGCTCGCTGGAATACATGCGCGCGAAGGACTTCGACGCGTTCCGCAAGGCGCTCGTGAATTGGGGCGCGCCAACCTTGAACCAGGTGTACGCAGACGCGAAAGGAAACATCGGTTGGATACCGAGTGGGCTCGCGCCGAAGCGCCCGAACTGGGACGGCCTCCTGCCGGTGCCGGGCGACGGACGCTACGAATGGGGCGGTTTCTGGCGCGGCGACCAGATGCCCTCGATCTACAACCCGAAAGAAGGCTGGATCGCGACGGCCAACGCCTACAACATTCCGGAGGATTACCCGGCGAAGGAGCGCAAACTCGGATTCGAGTGGACCAACCCCTCTCGCCACCAGCGGTTGCACGAGGTGCTGGGCGCGCAGTCCAAGATTTCGCTGGAGGATTCGGAGCGGCTCCAGAACGACATCCTCTCCATCCCGGGACGGCGACTTGTAGCACTCCTCGCGCCCCTTTCGTCGGATGACGAGAAGACGAAACGCGCGCTCGCCTTCCTGCGCGGGTGGGACGCGCGACTGCACGCGGAATCGCCGCAAGCCGCACTCGAGGAGATCTGGCAGCTCCGCCACCTGCGCAAGGGTTTCCGCGAGGCGGTGCTCAAGCCCGAGGCCGCGGCAGCGCTCTCCGTCACTGACATGAACGTGTTGCTCATGGGCCTGGAGAAACCCGAGACCCGTTTCGGCGACAACGCCTCCGCGAAGCGCGATCAGCTCCTTCTCACGACGCTCAAGTCGGCGTGGGAGGAAATGGAGAAGCTGCAGGGACCGGAGCCTGCGATGTGGCAGTGGGGCAAGTTCCACTTCAACCTGAACGAGCACCCGTTCGCCCCAGCCGTGACGGACGCGATGCGCGCCCGTATCAACGTGGGCCCCATCGCGAAGCACGGCAGCGAATACACCCCCAACCAGTCCCTCGCCCGCACGACGGACTTCCGGCAGATGAATGGCCCTTCAGTGCGCCTCGTAGTCGACGTCGGCAAGTGGAACAACTCGCGCGCAGTGAACCACCCCGGCCAGTCCGGCGATCCGGAAAGCCCGCACTACCGCGATCTTGCACCGCTATGGCGCAGTGGCAGCTACTTTCCACTCGCGTACACGCGCAAGGCCGTCGAGGGCGTGACCGAGCGTGTCATCCGTCTGCTGCCGGCTCGGTAACGCCCGGTTGCCAACCATGTGGACAATTCTGAAGATCGGCGTTTTCTACGGAGCACCGATCGTCGCCGTGATATCGGCGGTGGCGTATTTTGTTGTCCTGCTCCTGCGGGTGCGTCGCGCCGCTCTAACTCGATCGAAAGCCGCCTTGCGTTACGCCTGGACACTTCTTTTTCCGCTCGCGGTCGTCGTCACCGTCTGGGGGACTGCGGAACTCGCAGGCTATTTCGCCGCCGCGTCCGATGGATTCGCATGGAACCCCGATGCCTCGATATCGTTTTTGCTGAGCCTGCTTCCGCTTGCCGGGTACGTGGGAGTTCCGATCGCGGCGCTGAATGTTGCGTTCTGGGCGACCTTGGCACTTGGACGACGCCACGCGTAATCGATTGCCGTTCATCTAATTGGAGGGAAGGATGCGTAAATTTCTGGTTGCCGTTGCTTTGTTCGCTTCGCTTTGGCAAATCGTGCATTTCCACCGATCGGCAATGCCAAACTGACATGCGGTACTGCCTCGTTGGCCGTCATGAATAGCGTGCTGTCAGTCGTCGTGTGCTCTGTTTTCGTCGTGCTCGGGCTTTGGCACTTCCGTATGGCGTTCGCCGGGTCGTCCGGCGAGAGCGCCGCGGTTCCCAGTCTCGACGGCAGACCTCTCTTCGTGCCATCGACCAAGTCGACAGTCGCAGTGGGAGTCGTACTGGTGCTCTTCGCTGCGCTCGTGGCAGCGACCTCCGGAATCCTTTCGCTTGGGCTGCCGAGACCCCTGCTCTCGTGGCTGTCCTACGCTCTCGCTCTCGGGCTTTTTGCCCGGGCTATCGGAGAGTTCAAGTACGTTGGATTCTTCAAAAAAGTTCGCGGCAGTCGATTCGCAAGAATGGACACGCTGCTCTATTCGCCGCTGTGTCTTCTGCTGTCTGCCGGGGTAGCCACGGTTGCGGTTCAACATGCCGCATGACACGCGCATCGACAGACGCGGCTTCGCAGGTTGGCCGGAAAAGCCTGCCCAGCGCGGGCGACATCCTCTCGGCGCTGACCGATGCCGGGTTTGACGGTGCCAAATACGACCGGGAGTTGCCGGAGCGGCTGAAGGCGAATCTTTACTAGCCTCATGAACGGGCACTCATCAAACGAAAACTGGATGATCTACGGCGCGAACGGCTACACCGGCAGGCTCGCCGCCCGCGTAGCGAAGTCGCTCGACCTGGAACCGGTTCTCGCCGGTCGCAATGCCGCACAGATCGCGCCTCTTGCGCATGAACTCGGGTTCGCGTCGCGCATCTTCAGCCTGGCCGATCCGGCGATCGTCGCCCGAAACCTCGACGGCGTCGCGGCGGTGCTGCATTGCGCCGGGCCGTTCTCGGCGACCAGCAAACCGATGCTCGCCGGTTGTGTTCGCGCCAGGACCCACTACCTCGACATCACCGGCGAGATCGCGGTTTTCGAGGATGTGCACTCGCGCAGCGACGAATTCAGGCGGGCCGGCATCGTCGTGATGCCCGGCGTAGGGTTCGACGTGGTCCCGAGCGATTGCCTCGCGGCGATGCTCAAGCGCGAACTGCCTTCGGCCACGCATCTGAAGCTCGCCTTCAAATCGCGTTACGGCAAGTTGAGCCCCGGCACGACCAAGACCATGGTCAAAGGCCTGCCCGAGGGCGGAAAGATCCGCAAGGACGGCAGGATCGTCAAAGTGCCGGCGGCGTGGAAGGTCGAAACCATTGCGTTCACCGCGCAGGCCCCCGCCACGGCGGTCACGATCCCGTGGGGCGACGTATCGACCGCGTTTTATTCCACCGGCATCCCCAACGTCGAAGTGTTCCTCGGTGCCTCCGAAGCGCAGATCAAACAGCTGAAAATGCCGGGCCTCGCGCGCTGGCTGGTCGGCCTCGCGCCGGTGCAGGCATTCGTCAAGGCGCAGATCGCGAAACGGGTCACCGGCCCGAACGACGAAGAGCGCGCCCGCGACGAGATGTATCTCTATGGCGAAGCAAGCGACGCCGCGGGAAACAAGGTCGTGCTGCGCTTACGCACGCCGGAAGGCTACAGCCTGACTGCCGAATCGGCCGTTACCGCCACATTGAGAGTACTGGAGGGAAGACTTGCCGCAGGCGCATACACGCCCTCGATGGCGTTCGGCGCGGAGTTTGTGCTGGGACTCACGGGAGTGAGGTTGAGCCGTTAGTGCCGGGCGTCTCGGGCACGCCGGCAATCCCGCCCCGGCCTGCCTTCCAAGATTTGTTCGCGCGTGCGCGGCGCCAGGGGTTACACTAAACGGTTAGAAGGAGATAACGATGAGCAATCTCAATCCGCTGAAGTACTGCTTTCACGGCCAGCACTCGAGTCCGCGCTCGAAATTCAGGACCTTGCCCGGCGTAAAGCAGACGCGCGAGGTATGCGCAGCCTGCTACGACAAGATCATGGCCGAAAGGAAACAGAAGAAGGCGGCCTGAACCCGGCTCAGTGAACCGCGCGCTGCTGGCCCTGCCAGTATTTCGCGCGGATCGCCTTCTTGTCGGGCTTGCCCAGACCGGTCACCGGCAGGCTTTCGACAAATTCAACCGACTTAGGCGCCTGCACCGCCCCCTTGGCCTGCCGCACCAGCGCGATCAGCTCCTCTGCGGAGACGCGCGCGCCCTTGCGCAGAACCACCAGAGCCTTCACCGCCTCGCCCCATTTCGCGTCCGGCACGCCGATCACGCCGGCCGCCGCCACCGCGGCATGCTGCGTCAGCACGTCTTCGATCTCGCGCGGGTAGACGTTGAAGCCGCCGCTGATGATCATGTCCTTGGAGCGATCGACGATGTACAGGTAGCCGTCCCGGTCGGCGCGCGCGAGGTCTCCGGTGTAGAGCCAGCCGTGGCGCATCGCGGTTGCAGTTTCCTCGGGTTTGTTCCAGTAGCCGACCATCACCAGAGCACCGCGCACGCAGATCTCGCCGACTTCGCCGACCGGCACCTCGACGCCGTCGTCATCGACCAGCTTGACCTGAATCCCCCCGATGGGCGAACCGCACGAGACCAGACGCTGCGGATGATTGTCCGGATCATGGTCGATCTTGCGCAACACCGTGATGCAGTTGGGCACCTCGGACTGCCCGTAGAGCTGCATGAACACCGGCCCGAACACGCGCATCCCCTCGACCAGGCGCGCCGGCGCCATCGGCGCCGCGCCGTAAATGATCAGTTTCAGGCTATCCAGCTTCGCGCTCCCGATTCCCGGGTGATCGAGCAGCACGTAGATCATGGTCGGGACCAGAAACGTGCTGGTGATGCGGTGCTTCGCCACGAGCGCGAAAAACTTCTCTGCGTCGAAACCCTTGTTCATCACGAACATTCCCGAGCGCATCATCACCGCCAGCACCATTGCGCCGGCGGCATGCGTGATCGGCGTCATCGCGAGGAATCTCACCTCCTCGGGCCAGTCCCATTCGGCCAGCTCGGCCATGACCATCGCCACGTGCACGCGGTGCGTATGCACCACGCCCTTCGGCTTGCCGGTCGTGCCGCCGGTATAGATGAGGACGCAGATATCGTCGGGGCCGGCTTTGGGTTGCAGCGGCTTGGGTGAAAATTCTTGCGCCACCGCCAGAAAATCCTCGCCGAAATCATTGGGGCCGAATCCAAGCAGGCTCTGCAGACCGGGAAGGCGCGCCTTGAGCTTCTTCGCGCGGGCCGAGAAGGCTTCGGGATCGACAAACAGCGTCTTTACGCCCGAGTCCTCCAGCAGGTAGGCATGATCGTCTTCCGAGGCGAGCGGATGCATCCAGGTGATGCGCAGGCCCATGATGTACGCCAGCGCGGTCGTGAGAAGAGCTTCGGGCCGGTTCGACGACAGCGTCCCGATGGCATCGCCCTTGGATTCCAGCATGCACGTTCGTTCGGTGTTCTTGACACCTGCGCAAACACCGCGCACATAATTCCCGAATGAGCGAGATCAGAAAAGACGACCGCCTGTCCGGGCGCGTCGCGATCGTGACGGGCGCCGGCTCGCGCACTTCGGGTATCGGCAACGGCCGCGCGGCTTCTATACTCCTTGCGCGTCACGGTGCAAACGTCGTATTGATCGATGCGGTTCTCGAAGCCGCCGCGGAAACACGCAACATGATCGCCGACGAAGGGGGAACGTCCATCGCGCTGCAAGCGGACATCACGCAACCAGACGCCTGCGCGAATGCGGTGCGAACCGCGGTGGCGGCCTGGGGACGCATGGACATCCTGGTCAACAACGTCGGCATCGGCGGCCCGCCCGGCACTGCGGTCGAGGTGGATCTGGCCGCCTGGGAGCAGGCGCTGCGCGTCAACGTCACCACGATGATGCTGATGGCCAAGTACGCGATTCCAGAAATGCGGAAGCTCGGCGCCGGTTCGATCGTCAACATCGCTTCCGTGGCCGGACTGCTGGGCGGGCACCCGAGCCTGCTCTACCCGACTTCGAAGGGGGCGGTGGTGAACATGACCCGCGCAATGGCCGCCCACCACGGCAGCGAGGGCATTCGCGTCAACTGCATTGCGCCGGGCATGGTCTACACGCCGATGGTGTCCTCGCGCGGCATGAGCCCCGAACTGCGCGAAGCACGCCGCAAGCGCTCGTTGCTGCAGACCGAAGGTTCAGGCTGGGACGTGGGCAATGCGGTGATCTACCTGGTGAGCGACGAGGCGCGCTGGGTCACCGGCGTGATCCTGCCGGTCGACGCCGGCGCCACCGCCGGCTCGGCGCGGGTGCCGATTCCGAAGAGCGACGGCAAACGGGTCTAGGCGCAGCGCTCATGTCGCGTTTACCGATGGTTTCGACCGACCCTGCGGACCCGGCGCTGAAGGCGATGTTCGACGAGGTCCGCGCGCGCGGCGTTCAGGTGCCGAATCTGTACCGCGTACTCGGACTGTCGCCTCCCCTGCTCCGCGCCTGGCTCGATTTTGCGTGGCCGCTGCGATTGCACGCCAGGACGCCACGCAAGGTCCGCGAGTTGCTGATTCTGCGCGGTGCGCAGGTCTCAGAAACCGAATACGAGTGGGTGCACCACGTGCAGATGGCCCTCGCGGCCGGCGTGACGCAGGCCCAGATCGATGCGCTTGCGGTGTGGGAACATTCCCCGCTGTTCACTCCGCAGGAGAAAGCCGTCATCCGCCTGGCCGAAGAATTGACGCGCGGGCCCTCGGCTTCGCCCGGCTGCATCGACTCGCTCAAGCAGCAGGGCTTCGGCGACGCCGATGTCGTCGAACTGGTGCTGACCGGAAGCTTCTATGTATGCGTGTCACGGTTTCTCAAATCGATGGGCGTCGAACTGGAAAAACAATGACTTCTCAGATCTCCCCCGCCGCACGTTCCGAGCTGGCGCCGAGCGGCAAGCTGCGCGTCGGAATCAACCTGGGCAATTTCCTCCTCGTGGCTAAGGATTCCGCCACCGGCGAGCTGCGCGGCATCGTGATCGACCTGGCGCGGGACCTGGGCCGCCGGGCCGGCGTTCCCGTCGAATTCTCCACCTACCCCGGGGCCGGAGAGCTGGCCGAGGCGGTGAAGCGCGGCGCCTGGGACGTCGCATTCCTCGGAGCCGAGCCGGCGCGTGCAACCGAAATTGCGTTTACCGCGGCCTACCTGGAAATCGAAGCGACCTATCTCGTGCCTGCTGGATCTCCGGTTCGCAGCATCGCGGACGTGGACCGGGAGGGCGTGCGCATCGCCGTATCGGACAAAAGCGCGTATGACCTGTTCCTCAAACGCAGCCTCAAGCACGCCCGGCTGGTTCCCGCGCAGGGCATCGACGCCTCGTACGATCTGTTCGTCGCGCAGAAGCTGGAAGCGCTCGCCGGACTGAAACCCCGGCTGGTGACGGATGCAGAGAGACTTCCCGGATCGCGCGTGCTGGAAGGCCGGTTCACGGCGATCCAGCAGGCGATCGGCACTCCCCGGGCGCGCGGCGCGGCAGCAGGCTACCTGCGCGAGTTCGCCGAGGAAATAAAAGCGTCCGGGATGGTTGCGCAGCTGATCGAAAAGCACCGCGTGCGCGGCGTCTCGGTCGCTCCCGCGAAGCTTGTCCCCGAATGATTCTATCGGGGGGCGGGAGCCTGGAAACTGGATTCCCGCATTCGCGGGAATGACGCCCGCTTCAGGTATACCGTCTCTACCCGAGCCATGCGCGCGCGTTGCGGAACATGCGCATCCACGGCGAGTCTTCTCCCCAATCCCCGCCGGTCGCATACCGATCGTGCTCGGGCGCCCAGGATTGCTGCAAGGTCCGGAACATGCGCTCCGGGTGCGGCATCAGCACGGTGAAGCGGCCATCGGGCGTGGTCAGCCCCGTGATGCCCTCGGGCGAACCGTTCGGATTGTACGGATGCGTCTCGGTGACATTGCCGCGATTGTTGACGAAGCGCAGGCAGATCTGCGCCTGCGAGCGATGCTCGGGAAGGTCGAACCGCGCATAGCCCTCGCCGTGCGCGGTGGCGATCGGCATGCGGCTTCCGGCCATGCCGGAAAAAAAGATCGAAGGGTTCGCGACCACCTCCACCATCACGAAGCGTGCCTCGTACTGCTCCGAGCGGTTGCGCAGGAAAACCGGCCATGCGCCGGCGCCCGGAATCAGTTCCTTCAGCGCCGCCATCATCTGGCAGCCGTTGCAGACGCCGAGCGCAAACGTTTCGCCGCGCGCGAAGAACGCTTCAAAGTCCCGCCGCGCCCGTTCGTTGAACAGGATCGACTTCGCCCAGCCCTGCCCTGCGCCGAGCACGTCACCATAGGAAAACCCGCCGCAGGCGGCAAATCCGGCAAAGTCCGCGAGACTCGATCGACCCGTGAGGATGTCGCTCATATGCACGTCGTACGGCGCAAAGCCGGCGCGATGGAAGGCGGCAGCCATCTCGACGTGCCCGTTCACGCCCTGCTCGCGCAGCACCGCAATCTTCGGCCTGGCGCCTGTGGCGATGAACGGCGCCGCGATGTCTTCCCGCGGATCGTAGCCGAGCGCGACCGAAAGACCCGGATCGCCCGCGTCGAGCAGGCGGTCGTATTCCTCCTGCGCGCAGTCCGGATGGTCGCGCAGCGCCTGCATGCGCCAACTGGTCTCAGCCCATGCGCGCTGCAGTTCGGCGCGCTTTTCAGCGAACACCGGGCGCGCGTTGCGCATCACGCGCACCTCGTCGCGCCCATTTGGAAACCCGATCAGGAAGGCGCAATCGTGCACGCCGGACTCGCGCAGTACATCCATTGCGCGCTGGCGGTCGGCGGCGCGGATCTGCAACACCGCGCCCAGTTCCTCGGCGAACAGCGCTCCGAACATGCGCTCGCGGAAGCGCCCGCCGAGCAGCTCGGGGTTGCGCTCGAGGCCGTCCACGTCGTCCATCTGCGCATCGAAACACAGCTCGTCAAGGTTCACCGTCACGCCGCAGTGCCCCGCGAACGCCATTTCGCACAGCGTGGCGAACAGCCCTCCGTCGGAGCGATCGTGATAGGCGAGGATAAGGCGCTCGCGCGCGAGGCGCTGCACCGCGTTGAACAGCCCGCCGAGCTTCGCGGGGTCGTCCGCGTCCGGCACGACGTCGCCGAAGCGGCCGTGCACCTGCGCGAGGATGCTTCCTCCGAGGCGATTGCGGCCGCGCCCGAGATCGACGAGCACCAGCTCGGTTTCGCCGCAGTCGGTGCGCAGCCGCGGCGTGAGCGTGCCGCGCGCATCCTCGACCTGCGCAAACGCGGTGACGATGAGCGAAAGCGGCGCGATCACCTCCTTCGACGCCCCGCCGTCTGTCCAGGCCGTGCGCATCGAAAGCGAATCCTTGCCCACCGGAATCGACACGCCGAGCGCCGGGCACAGCTCGAGCGCGACCGCGCGCACCGTGTCGAACAGGTCCGCGTCTTCCCCAGGCGAGCCCGCAGCCGCCATCCAGTTGGCCGAGAGCTTGACCTTGCCCAGATCGGCAACGCGCGCCGCGGCAAGGTTGGTGATCGCCTCGGCGAGCGCCATGCGCCCCGAGGCTGGCGCATTCAGCGCCGCGAGCGGCGTGCGCTCGCCGATCGCATAGGCCTCGCCCGCGCAGCCCTCGAAGTCGAGCAGCGTCACCGCGCAGTCCGCGACCGGCACCTGCCACGGACCGACGAACGGGTCGCGCGAGCACAGTCCGCCGACGGTGCGATCGCCGATCGAGACCAGAAACGTCTTGTCCGCGACCGCCGGATGGCGCAGCACGCGCAGCGCAGCGTCGCGAAGATCGAGTTCCGCGGTCGCGAACGCGGCGCCGCGGCGCACTACGCGCTTGACGTCGCGCAGCATCCTGGGTGGCTTGCCGAGCAACGTTCCCAAAGGCATGTCCACCGGCTTGTCGCCGAGTTGCGGATCCTCAACCACTAGTTGTCCGTCGCCGGTGGCGATACCCAGCACCGCGAACGGGCAGCGCTCGCGTTCGCAGATGGTACGCAAGCGCGCGAGGTCCGCAGGAGCGATCGCCAGCACGTAGCGCTCCTGCGCCTCGTTGCACCAGATCTCGCGCGGCGACATGCCGCTTTCTTCCGAGGGCGCGGCGCGCAGATCGAGCGTTGCGCCACGCCCCGCCGCATGGACCAGTTCCGGCAGCGCGTTCGACAAGCCGCCCGCGCCGACATCGTGGATCGACAGCACCGGCGAAGCTGCGCCGAGCTGCCAGCAGCGGTCGATCACCTCCTGCGCGCGGCGCTCGATCTCGGCGTTACCGCGCTGCACGGAATCGAAGTCCAGGTCCTCGGCATTCGCCCCCGCGCCCATCGAGGAAGCCGCACCGCCGCCCATGCCGATCAGCATGCCCGGACCGCCGAGCTGGATGAGCAGCGTCCCTTCGGGCAGCGGCGACTTGCCGACCTGCGCCGCGGCAATGTTGCCGATCCCGCCGGCGAGCATGATCGGCTTGTGGTAGCCGCGCTGCACGCCCGCGACCTCCATCTCGAAACTGCGGAAATACCCCGCCAGGTTCGGCCGGCCGAATTCGTTGTTGAAGGCCGCCGCACCGATCGGGCCTTCGATCATGATTTCGAGCGCCGAGGCGATGCGCCCCGGCTTGCCGACGCCAGCCTCCTCCCACGGCTGCAGCGCGCCGGGCAGGCGCAGGTTGGACACCGAAAAGCCGACCAGCCCCGCCTTGGGCTTGGCGCCGCGCCCGGTCGCACCCTCGTCGCGGATCTCGCCGCCGGCGCCTGTCGCCGCGCCGGGGAAAGGCGAGATCGCGGTCGGGTGATTGTGCGTCTCGCACTTCATCACCGTGTGCGTGAGTTCTTCGTGCGCCATCCACGCGCCGTTCGCGTCGGGGTAAAAGCGCTGCGCACCGCGTCCAACCATGATGGCTGCGTTGTCGGCGTAGGCGAGCACGGTGCCCCGCGGGTTGGCTTTTTCCGTTTCGCGGATCATGCCGAACAGCGTCTCGGACTTGCGCTCGCCGTCGATCACCCACGCGCCGTTGAAGATCTTGTGGCGGCAATGCTCCGAGTTGGCCTGCGCGAACATGGTGAGTTCCGCGTCAGTCGGATCGCGCGCGAGGCGGTGGTAGGCCTCGAGCAGGTAGTCGATCTCGTCCTCCGACAGCGCCAATCCGAGCGCGGCGTTGGCCTCTTGGAGCGCTGCGCGCCCGCGCTCCGTCAGCGCAATGCGCGCAAGTGGCCGCGGCGGCACGTGCCGGAACAGCACGTCGGCCTGCTCGGGCGCCGCGAGCACCGCCTCGGTCATGCGATCGTGCAGCAACCCGGCGATCGCCGCGCGCTGATCATCCCGCACAGCCCCTTGCGGGCTCAAATGAAATGCCGTGCCGCGCTCGATGCGCCGGATCTTCGCCAGCCCGCATGACCCGGCGATGTCGGTCGCCTTGGACGACCACGGCGAGATGGTGCCGATGCGCGGTACCACCAGGAACAATGCGGCGTCGCCCGGGTCCCGTGTCGCGGGCTCGCCGCAGTCGAGCAACCGCTCGAGCAATCGCAGCTCGCGCGCATCGAGCGCCGACCCGAGCTCGACGAAATGCACGAATCCGGCTGCGAGCGCGCGAATGCGTGGTTGTACCGCCTGGAGCCGGGGAAGCAGCTTCGCGAGCCTGAACGGCGACAGCGCTTGCGCGCCGCGAAGCCGGAGAATCTGGGCCATCTAAAGTGCGATCCGGTAAGCGTCGATTATACCGGAGCGGCGCGCGCCCATTGGCGCTATTGCCTCCTGATCTGCGGTTCCGTTAGATTTCCGCCGATACCGATGCCGAGCGCGCCGCGCGCAGTGGCGGCGGATTTGAGCTCGGCGTTCATCCTGCCTTTCAGCCCGCCCGCCGCGTCGATATCCAGCACCGCATTGGCGTTGAGCAATCCGGCAGTCATGTGGATGTCACGCAACCCGGTCGCGCCCTTGTTGTACACGCCACGCCCGGCGAGCTCGTTGAACGCCGTGCGGGGCCGGATCTTCGAGACCGGGCTCTGGATCATCCGCACGATGTCCACAAAGCCGATGGCGCCCTTGGTGATCGTGAAGGTTCCCTCAAGCCTGCCATCCGGCCCGAGCCGGGCGGGGTCAGCGCCCGAGAGCGCGTAGCGCCCGTTCGCATCGAGCTTGCCCTCGGAAATCAGCACCGGCGCAAATACCGCCGCGTTGATCTGTTTCGCAGCCACGTCGCCGGCCGCGCGCCAGCCTCCGGACCAGCTGATGTGCGCGTCGCCGGATATCACGCCGTCGTAGACGCGGCCGTTGAACGCCCTGACAGTCATCTCCTGACGGTTCGCAGTGCCTCTCATCGCAAAACCCGCCAGATTCAGGCCTGGAACGAACGGGATCGGCGCGCTCGCCGCGCTGACCGTGAATTCCGCCGAATCGCCCTTGCGCACGATCCGGCCCGCGATGCCCGCATCGCCTCCGCCTGTCAGCGTGATCGCGGCGACCGTGCCATCTTCCCGGAAGCTCAGTTCGCCCGCGAGTTTAGGCAACCCGAGCGAGCCATCGATCCTCAGATCGGAAAAACTCAGCTCACCGATGCGTGCGCGACCGGTCTTGATGCTGCCAAAGACCACGTCGCCAAGCATCGCCTGCGGAAGCACCGCGCCGTCCAGGTGCAATTGCCTGAAGGCCTTTTTCTCGCTGAGCAGCGAGCCCGGTTCGGGTGACGCGCGCACCCGGGCGATCCGCACGCCATCGCCGATCTGCACGTTGTCGATCTTCAGTTCCACCCCGTTGTACAGGGAAAGGTTCACCGAACCGATCTTCACCGGCTGTCCGATGGTCTCGGACAGGGCCTTGGCGTAATCGCTCGTCGAAATCGGCATGACGTGAAGCAGTCCGAGGCCGCCGGCGACCAGCACGAACAGCCCGAGCGCCGCCGTCCTGCCCCACCTGACCCGGCGCACCGGTGCCGCCACCGGTGCGGCCTCGGCGGCAACAGCGGCTGCCCTTTTGGCCCGCTCCGCCTCGCGCTCGCGCTCGCGGGCGGCCCGGCGCGCTTCCCTGGCGGCCGCTATTTCGTCGCTGCGCACCTGCGCCGCGTGAAGATCGTCGCCGGAGGTCGGGATACTGTCTATGCCTGCCGGCAGCACGTCCGCGGTCTGCACCTTGCCCCTCGGCTCTGCGGCCTTGGGCTTTCGCTCCCGGGCCCCGCGCTCTGCCTCTTCCTTCGCCTCGCGCTTCGCTTCCTCGACCGCCCGGGCGACCACCTCTTGCTTGCGGAGGCGCTCCTCGACTTCCCTGCGCTCGCGTTCTTGCTCTTCGCGGCGCGATCGCTCCTGCGCTTCAATTTTCTCCCTCGCCACGGCCTCGCTGCGCTCGCGTTCTGCCTCTTCGCCCTGCTTCGCCTCCTCCTCCTCGCGCCTGGAGAAGGCATCGAGGTCCGCAAGCAGGGAATCGGCGAACGCATCTCCGCTTGGCGGCTTCGCCGGCGTTATCTCCGAAGCTTTCTCCAGCGCAGCCCTCTGCGCTGCGGCATTCTCTTCGGCCTCGCGCGCGATCCGCTCGGCGTCCTGTTTCGCCCTGCGTTTTTCCTCGAGCTGCCGGCGCAAATCCGCAATCTCGCGCAGTGCTCTCTCTTTGGCCTCACGCGCGTCGGCTTCCTTGCGTGCCGTTTCTTCTGCTTCGCGGCGCGCCTGCGCTTCGACTTCACTCTCGGCTTTCTGTTCGGCCTCGCGCGCGATCTGCTCGGCTTCCTGTTTCGCCTTGCGCTCCGTTTCCTCGCGCGCCTTGCGTTTTTCCTCGAGCTGCTCCCGCAAATCCGCAATCTCGCGCAGCGCCTTTTCCTTGGCCTCGCGCGCCTCGGCTTCCTTGCGTGCCGTTTCTTCTGCTTCGCGGCGCGCCTGCGCTTCGGCCTCCCTTCGGGCTATCTCCTCTGCCTCGCGTTTGGCTTGCTCTTCCGCCTCACGCCGGGCTTTTTCTTCAGCTTCGCGTCGCGCTTTCTCCTCGGCCTCGCGCTGGGTTTGTTCTTTCGCCTCACGCGCCTTGCGTTTTTCCTCGATCTGCCCGCGCAAATCCGCAATCTCGCGCAGCGCCTTTTCCTTGGCCTCGCGCGCCTCGACTTCCTTGCG
>JADGRQ010000062.1 GCA_017880775.1 Burkholderiales bacterium
ATCTTCCGTGGGCGCTGCAAGATTGAGAGAGCCTGCTCCTAGTACGAGAGGACCGGAGTGGACGCACCTCTGGTGTATCGGTTGTCACGCCAGTGGCATTGCCGAGTAGCTAAGTGCGGAAGAGATAACCGCTGAAAGCATCTAAGCGGGAAACTCGTCTCAAGATGAGTCTTGCCGGGGCCTTGAGCCCCCTGAAGAGTCGTTCTAGACCAGGACGTTGATAGGCTGGGTGTGGAAGCGCAGTAATGCGTTAAGCTAACCAGTACTAATTGCTCGTGCGGCTTGACCCTATAACTTTGACTGCGTCGGTCGAAGTCGGGTAGTGCATGTTGTGCCGGTCTTCAAGTGAAGGCGGTGCGCAATCAAGAATCTGATACCTGCGGATCCGAAAGGGCCCGCAGGAGACTCTGCGAATTGGCTGTCTTGCTGAGATGCAGGACAGTGACCGGTTAAGCCTGATGACCATAGCGAGGTGGTCCCACTCCTTCCCATCCCGAACAGGACCGTGAAACGCCTCAGCGCCGATGATAGTGCGGGTTCCCGTGTGAAAGTAGGACATCGTCAGGCTACTATTTTGAAAGCCCCCGTTGAAAGACGGGGGCTTTCTGCTTTCCGGGTAACGCCGGTCCCATATTCGCGCGTGTCCCTTGAGCGGTTTCCCGAAGGGACTCGATGATCGCTCGAATTCAGCAGTTCGCGACCCTGTCCCTGCTCGGTTTTGCCGCCGGTTGGGCGTGCTTCTTCGCCTATCGGGACTGCTATGCATTGGCGAGCGCGGGCCCGCTCCTCGTCCTCTTCGGATACGGCACTTTTCTGGCCACCGAGTTCTGCCTCCTCTTCGTCTTCGGAGCAGACGAGACGATCGAGCGCCCTGCCTTGTTTCAGCTGGTGCGTGCCTGGTGGGGGGAGTTCCTGCGTGCCCCGCAGGTTTTTTGCTGGCGCCAGCCGTTTCGGTCCCGCAGGGAGCCTGACTCGGTCCAGTCGACGCTCCCGGGACAACGCGGCGTCGTCCTGGTGCATGGATTCTTTTGCAACCGCGGTCTGTGGAATCCATGGATGAGTGCGCTGCGCGCGCACGGGATTCCGTTCGTCGCGGTCAATCTGGAGCCGCCGTTCGGATCGATCGATGACTATGGTGGCGTCATCGACGACGCCGTCGCGCGAATCGAAGCGGCGACCGGAAATACCCCTGTCATGGTGGCGCACAGCATGGGCGGCCTTGCGGTACGTGGATGGCTTGCCAAGTCCGATGCCGCGGAGCGGGTCCACCGCGTGGTCACCATCGCGAGCCCCCATCACGGCACGTGGCTTCGAGGCCTCGGTGCGCTCGAGCGCACTCAGGTTGCCACGCGGTTCATCTGCTACTACGGGAGCTGCGACAACATCGTATTTCCGGCATCGTCGGCCATCCTGGCCGGCGCCGACAACCGTCATCTCGCCGCCACTGCGCATGTGCAAATGGTCTACCACCCGGACATATTGGAGTCGGTGCTGAAATGCCTGGAACCCATGCGCGAGACGGCGTCGGGGGCGATCAGATCTGCTGCACGAGCTCCAGAGTCGAGGTGATCGAGAGGTTCAGGAGGGCCGCGATGTCGCTGATGTCATCCGGTACCGCCGGGTTGTCCCAACCGCGCGCGGTATGGCGGGCGAGTCGGGCGGCGAGCTCGATGCTCCTGACATTGACGTTTTCGGAATGAAGGTCATCGCCCATCTGCGTCAACAGCTCGGGCAGGCGCCAGGCTCGCATCAATGAAGCCTGCAGGTCGGCCACCTCAATGTGGAGCACGCTCAGCTGGGCCGCACTCGAGCGCAGCGTCGGGTCGGCAGTCTGCAAGGCCTGGATCCGAAGTTGCAGCGTGGGGGCGTGACACCACAACAGCATTTCCGCGAACTCGTGCAGGAGCGCGACTGCATGCACCACCGCCGCATCGGGATCCATCCGGTGAACCGCGAAGCCGAGTGCGAAGTTCGCGCCACGATGCGCGCGCCGCACCGTGGCCTGAAGTCCGGCCAGGGCTTTCGGCACGCCGGCGAGATGATCTTCGACAGTAGGCTGCGGGCCGAAGGCCCGAAAGAATGGCGAGATGCCCATCATCACCAGCGCTGCGGTGACCGTTTCGGTATCGGTCACCACGCGCCGGCCACGCTGGGACGAAGCGTAGGCCAGCACCTTCAAGGTCATCAGCGGATCGTTCGAGACCATTTCGCCGATGCTGTTGGCGTCGGCGTCGTCCTCGTTCGCGCGCAGCGCTTCGAGAGCTGTCGCGGTCTCGGCCAGGATCGGAATGTCGACCGTGCGGAAGTGCTCGGTCCAGGACGCGAGATCCGGAAGCGCGGTCGTGATCGGCGGCTCGGGCGGCGGTGGAGGGCTTGACATCGCGTCTTCCTCAAGAGCGATCATGGGTTTCATTATCGGCACGCGGGCCGCGTGATTGAGGCTGCGCTCCGGTCCGACAGGCGATAAAATCTTCCATATTCGCCGGTTCACACGTTCAACACATGGCCTTCTTGTGCCGGTATCTTGCCCGCGAGCAGGGCCGCGTAGGTCGCTTCCATCGCCTGGGCGCCATGGCCCCGCACCACGCGCAGCCAGGGCCGTGACTTGTCGGTCACCTGCGCCAGAAAGGCCTGCCACGCCTCGGCAATCCGGCTCCGGAGACCTTCTGCGCCCCACTCGGCGTTGCGCTTGCGGACTTGCGTCGGCGCGAAGAACAGCACCGGACGCGGACCCGCGAGGCCCTTGCCGCCGCCGAGATCGTCCCAGTGCGTGCCGCCTACTGAACAGCTGTACTTGAGCTGTGCGTTGAGGTGCTCGTGGACGGCGGTGCGCACGGCGACGCTTCCGCTCATGTCGACGTAGACGGTGGGCCTGTCGGCGGGCAGCGCCTTCACCGTGTCGTACGTGAGGACCTCGTCGTAGCAGCCCAACTCGCGCGTGAAGGCGGCGTTCGCGGCGGACGTCAGTCCAATCACCCTCATCGCGCTCGGGCTGCCCTTGCGACGCGCGAGACAGAACGCCGTGCCGTACGCCGTCTTGCTGGAAGCGCTCGCAATCACCACGGTGCTTGCGCCGAAGAAGTCGTTGTCGGCGAGGAAATCATCGATGAGGAACGAGGTGATGAACAGGGGCTGCAGCAGGGCACGCTCGGCCTCGCGGTCGGGGTCGTGGAGCGGATCGGTTCGGCAGCGCAGGTATTGGTTGTAGACCGCGTGGAGCTCGCAGCGGTGGGGGGCGCCGTCGAAGAAGCCGCGCTCGTCGATGCGGGACGGCTCGAGCATCACCTCGTCGGCGATCGGAAAGTAGCCGTAGTACCGTTCGCTCGCGGCAATCCCGGCGCACTGCGAGTCGATCACGCTGCCGAAGCCCCAGACCGGAATGCAGCCGGTCGCCGGGTCGCCGGTCGGAAAGAACGCCCAGTAGTTCATCGCATCGCCGAAGGCGGCGTAAGTGATGTTGTTGGAAGTCAGGGCGAACGACTCGATGCGCAGGCGCACGCTACCCCCGAGCAGCGCTTCGCCGTCGGTCCGGATCCAGTGCGTGCGGCGAAGGTTCTTGCGTTCGACGATGAAGCGGGTGGTCATGGCTGCATTCTCCCTTCGCCCTTTCGAAGTCGCGGCTCGTCGCCGCTCACGCAGCGTTCACCGCGCGGATCGCTACCATCCAGTATCGCGGTTCGGTGCGAGCTCATGAAGACGGTCTCACTGCCCGGCGGCAAGTCCTTGCCGGTCCTCGGTCTCGGCACGTGGCGGATGGGTGAATCCGTCCGCACGCGGCTGGCCGAGGTGGCGGCCGTGCGCTGCGCGCTCGAGCTTGGCTATCGCCTGATCGACACCGCCGAGATGTACGGCGAAGGCGGCGCGGAAGAAGTCGTCGGCCAGGCGCTCGCCGAGGCGCTGCGCGCGGGAACGCTCGCGCGCGAGGAGGTCTTCGTCGTCAGCAAGGTCTATCCGCACAACGCGAGCCGCGACGGCACGCTGGCGGCCTGCGAGCGCAGCCGCAAGCGCCTGCAGCTCGACACGATCGATCTTTACCTGTTGCATTGGCGCGGCGCCCATCCCCTGCAGGAAACCGTCGGCGCGTTCGAAGCGCTGCGCGGCAAGGGGTGCGTCGGGCACTGGGGGGTCAGCAACTTCGACGTCGGCGACATGATCGAGTTGTGGAGCCTCGAGGCAGGCTCGAAGTGCGCCACGAACCAGGTGTACTACTCGTTGACCGAGCGCGGCCCCGACGTCGAGCTCTTGCCGTGGCAGTGCGAGCGCGGAGTCCCGTTGATGGCTTATTCGCCGATCGACCAGGGCCGTTTGGCAGGCGACCGCAAGCTGCGCGCGATGGCGGCCGGGCGCGGCATCACGCCCGCCCAGCTGGCGCTGGCCTGGGCGGTGTCGCGCGTCGGGGTGCTGGCGGTCCCGAAGGCAGTGCGCGAAGCGCATTTGCGCGAGAACCTCGCCGCCGCCGCGGTCGAGCTGACCGCCCACGATCTGGCGGAGCTCGATCGGCGCTTTCCGGCGCCGCCGCGAAAGACACCGCTGGCCATGCGCTAGCCGCATCCTTCCGCGCTCAGGACGGCAGCGATCCGGATCGTCACTCAGCAGCCGAAGCGGCACTCGATCGACGCCGGGGCGTGCCGCTACTGAAACGCGACTTCCGCGAAGCTGCGCAGCTTTCGGCTGTGGAGCTGGTCGACCCCTTGCTCGCGCAGCAGTTCGATCGCGCGCATGCCGATGCGCAGGTGCTGGTCGACGCGCTCCCGGTAGAAGTGATTCGCCATGCCGGGCAGCTTGATCTCGCCGTGCAGCGGCTTGTCGCTGACGCACAGCAGCGTGCCGTAGGGCACCCGGAAGCGAAAGCCATTGGCGGCGATCGTCGCGCTCTCCATGTCGAGGGCGATCGCCCGACTCTGGCTGAAGCGCCGCTGCGGCGCGCTGGCGGCATTGCGCGACGGCAGCAATTCCCAGTTGCGGTTGTCGGTGCTGGCGACGGTGCCGGTGCGCATGATGCGCTTGAGCTCGTAGCCTTTGAGCTGCGTGATGTCGGCGACCGCCGCTTCGAGTGCGAGCTGGACCTCGGCAAGCGGCGGGATCGGCACCCAGAGCGGCAGATCTTCGTCGAGCACGTGGTCTTCGCGCACGTAGCCGTGGGCGAGCACGTAGTCGCCGAGCTGCTGGGTGTTGCGCAGGCCCGCGCAGTGGCCGAGCATCACCCAGGCGTGCGGGCGCAGCACGGCGATGTGGTCGGTGATCGTCTTGGCGTTGGCCGGACCCACGCCGATGTTGACCATCGTGATGCCGCTGCCGTCTTCGCGCACCAGGTGATAGGCCGGCATCTGCGGCGGGCGCGGCGGCGCGGCGCCGAGATCGTCGCCGGCGCGCGCCGCGAGGCCGCTGCGGCGCGTGATCACGTTTCCGGGCTCGATGAAGGCGGTGTAGGCGCCTGTCCCCGACGTACCGGCCATGCTCTCGTGGCCCAGGCGCACGAACTCGTCGATGTAGAACTGGTAGTTGGTGAAGAGCACGAA
>JADGRQ010000050.1 GCA_017880775.1 Burkholderiales bacterium
CACCGTGTGCTTCGACGGAGGCTGGATGGGCGAAGGCGAAATCTCTTACGCCGGGCCGAACTGCCTGGCGCGCGCCCGCGCCGCGGCCGAGGTGCTGCTGGAACGTTTGAAACTGCGCAAGCTGGCAGTGCAGGCGCGCGTAGACCTGATCGGCATAGCCAGCGTGCACGACGGCGACAGCGGCACGCGATGGCGCACGTACGAAGGGAGCGAACCGCAGGACATCAGAGTGCGGTTGGCCGTCTCGGCACGCACCCAGGACGACGCAGACCAGGCCGCGCGCGAGGCGCTGGCGCTGTACTGTTGCGGCCCTGCCGGCGGCGGCGGCGTGCGGTGGCGCACCACACCACGCATACGCACGCAGTCCTATCTGATGCTGCCGAGCGACCTGGCGCCGGGCTGCCGCGTGCAGAGCGCAGCGGAGATCGCCCAATGACGCAAGCTGACGACACCCTGGTCAGCGTCCCCCTGCACAGCGTGGCGCACGGGCGCGCCGGCGACAAGGGCAACCGCCTGAATGTCAGCGTGATGCCCTACGATCCTGCGGCCTATGCGGTGCTGGCGGAACAACTCACCGAAAAGCGCGTGCTGGAGCTGTACGCCCATCGCGGCGCCACCGGCGTCAAACGCTACGCGTTGCCGCTGTTGCCCGCGTTCAATTTTGTCATCGAAGATGTGCTCGAAGGCGGCGTGAACGGCAGCCTCAACGTGGACGGTCATGGCAAGAGCAATTCATTCATACTGCTCGGCATGCAAGTGCGCGTGCCGGGGAAGTTTGTGCGCGCCGTGAACCCCGCAATAAGAACATAGCCACCGGAAGCCGAGGAAGATTCGAGTTGGTGATCAACCTCAAGACCGCGAAGGCCCTCGGCATCAAGATTCCGCTGTCGGTGCCTGTGCGGGCGGACGAGGTGATTCAGTGATCGATCGGCGCGCGTTCCTCATGGCATCGGCAGCGGTGCTCGCGCTCGGAGCGGTACCACTTGCCACCCGAGCGCAGCAGCCCGCGAAGCCGGCTCGCATCGCATGGCTTGGGTTTAGCAGCCCGGAAGCTGTCGGACATCTTACAGATGCATTCAAGCAAGGACTGCGCGAGCTGGGCCATATCGAGGGCAAGAACGTCCTATTTGAATTTCGCTGGGCGCTGGGAAAAGCCGAGCGACTGCCAGATCTCGCGAAGGAGCTTGTGGCGCTCAAGCCCGACGTTATCGTGGTAACAACTACGGCCTCCGCCCTCGCGATGCAACACGCAACGACCACGATTCCAATTGTCATGACATCCCTAGGCGACCCGGTTGCCAGCGGATTGGTCAAGAGCCTGGCGCGGCCCGGAGGAAACATCACGGGCTTTGCGAACCTCAATGTCGAAACGCAGCCCAAGCTGATCGAATTGCTGCTGACAGTCATTCCCGGGCTATCTCGCGTGGCCTTGCTGCGGAATCCCTCCAACCCGACCCATGGGAATCTGCTGAACCTCCAGACCGTGGCGCAGAAAATGAACGTGAAACTAGTTCTGATGGAAGCGCAGGCTCCAGCTGACATCGAGTATGCGTTTGCACTCATGAGCCGGGAGCATACCGGGGCGGTCATAGTTCACGCTGATTCGTTCTTTCTCCAGCAAAGACGTCAGATCGCAGAACTGGTATCAAGGAATCGAATACCCTCCATTTTCGCGTCCCGGGAGTATCTCGAGCCTGGCTGCCTAATGAGTTACGGCGTGAATCTTTCGGACCAATTCCATCAGTCCGCCACCTATGTGGACAAGATTCTGAAGGGCGCGAAGCCTGCCGACCTTCCCGTCGGGCAGCCGACGAAGTCCGAGTTGGTAATCAATATGAAGACTGCCAAGGCGCTCGGCCTCACCATCCCGCAGTCGATGCTGCTGCACGCGGACGAAGTGATTCAGTGAGAACGACCACCATCGGACTCCGGGCGGAGCCGATAACGATATTCTACGAATGGCGGATTGAAAGCGATGAGAACTGATCCCAACTTGCCGCCGGCTGGCTCGCGAACCGTGGACGGGTGGTTTGTGACAGGCTCCGAATTCCCGTCCGACCCAATCGAGCGCCTTGTCCATTACGCGCGCCTTGCGCCGTCGATCCGCAACTCGCAGCCTTGGAAATTCGTCCTCGGCAGCTCATCAATCGATGTGTTCGCAGATCGCGCGCGCTGGTTGAGCGTTGCCGACGGTGACCGGCGGGAAATGCATCTGTCGCTTGGCTGTGCGATCGAATCGCTGCGCATCGCGGCGGATTTCGGCGGTTACGGAACCGGATTGCAGTACTTCCCGATGCAGAGCGACGAGACGCTGGTTGCGCGGGTTTCGGTTGCGCTCGGCGGGCCCAAGCGTGCAGATCCTGCCGCCGACCTGCTCCGGTCAATGCTCACGCGGCGCACCAGCCGCAAAGTGTTCGATACAGCGCAGCCGGTCGGCGACAAGGACAAATCGGCTCTTTACAGCTGCTTCGAGGTGGGCAGCGTATCCCTGCATTTCCTGTCCGAACGGACCGCGCTCGATGCGCTTGCCGCGCTCGAGACGCGTGCAGACGCCATGCTTTTCGCCAAACCGGAGTACCGCGCCGAGCTGGCGCATTGGGTCGGCAGGGGGGCGTTGGGCACCTCGTGGCTAATGTCCAAGATAGGGCAACTCGCGGTCGGCTACCTGCGCGGCTCCGATCGCATCGCGCGCGAGGATACCGAACGGGTTGCAAGCGCGCCGCTCGTCTGTCTCCTGACGACGCATCATGACCAGCGGGTCGACCAGATCCAGGCCGGTGAGGCGTACATGCGGATCGCGCTCGTCGCTGAATCCAGGGATCTGCGCATTCAGCCGGTGAGCCAGGTGCTCGAGACGCCAGAGACGCGTGCCGGCGTGGCCGAGATATTCGGGCTGGGCGAGCGAACGGCTCAGCACCTCTTCCGCCTCGGCCACGCCGAGCCTGAGGCCGGGCCCTCGACCCGCCTGCCGCTCGATTCGATAATGGTGCGCATGGCGCGCACGGGGTAGAGCGCGCCTGGCCTGAAAATGGTGGGGCGGTGGGAATCGAACCCGCCACCCGTAAAGCCTCACCAGTGCTGGATATTGACCCATAGGTGTACGGTCCTGGCCGTATCCGGCCGTACAGACCACGCACGCCTCGCCCGCGCTACCGCGGCGCGAGGCCGAGCTTGAACCGCCGCCAACTTGACTCTGGTACTCAAGACCGGAACGCCGCATAGACCCGTTTGCGCTTGCGCGCCGCGTCCGAAAACGATGCGCTACGCCACCATTCTGAGACTGTTCCAGATCGCGCAGCTCGCACGGGAGGATCTTGACGGTCCCGGACTTGTAGATCGAACTTTTCCACGCCAAGGCGACATCGCCGTTAGCGTTGCGCTCGAGGAAGGTGAACGTCTCGATGACGACGGGGACGGAGGTGTGGAGCTTGGCACCTGCTCCCTGTAGGACGTCCCACTGCTCTCGCGCTTGCGCGTGCAGGGGATCGCGCGAAAGCGCGAGGGCGATCCATGCTCCGCTGTCGACGAAGGCGGCCTCTCCTTGGCGCACTAGGTAGTATCTTAACTGACATACATCAAGCGTTACGCTCCCGTATTATCCTTGACCGCAGGGCTGTGCAGGCGAGTTCAAAAGCAAGACGCGGAGTGCAAGGGCAATCAGGCGGGCATAGATTCACGTTCATCAATCAATTCTTCGCAAGGAATCATGAACGCACCTGAAAAAGCGGAGGCGGTCGCCGCGGCGACGGATGTGACCAGACGAGTCAAGGCGATCGACTGGGCGCAGGTCTCGGAGGACCTCGATGCTCAGGGCAGCGCCGTGATAGAGAAGCTGATCTCCCGGGAGGAATGCGCCGCGTTGGCCTCGCTGTACCCGAGCGACGAGCTTTTCCGCAGCCGGGTGGTGATGGGCCAGCACGGCTTCGGGCGCGGCGAGTACAAGTATTTCAGCTATCCGCTGCCCGATCTCGTCGGCGAGCTGCGAACGGCGTTCTATCCGCACCTGGCCGTGGTCGCGAATCGCTGGAACACTGCCATGGGCATTGACAGCCGCTTCCCCGAAAAGCACGCAGAGTTCATCGAGCGCTGCCATGCGGCGGGCCAGCGTCGGCCGACGCCGTTGCTGTTGAAGTACGGCGCCGACGACTACAACTGCCTGCATCAGGATCTGTACGGCGAGCATGTGTTTCCGCTGCAGCTCACGATCCTGCTTTCCGAGCCCGGGAGCAATTTCATTGGCGGCGAATTCGTGATGACCGAGCAGCGTCCGCGCATGCAGTCGCGGCCCGTGGTCGTGCCGCTGCGCCAGGGCGACGCGGTGGTGTTCGCCGCCCGCCATCGTCCGGTGCAGGGCACGCGCGGCGTTTACAGAGTAAATCTCCGGCATGGCGTCAGTCGCGTGCGCTCGGGGCATCGCCACACCGTGGGAATCATCTTCCATGACGCTGCGTGAGCGCTCGCGGGAGCGGCTTGGGGCTGGAGCCATAGTGCTTCGCGGCTTCGCCGTGTCCGACCAGGCTGCGCTGCTTGCAGATTTACAGGCGGTCGTCGCGCAGGCGCCGTTTCGCCACATGGTCACGCCAGGGGGTTATCGCATGTCCGTAGCCATGACCAACTGCGGTTCGTGGGGCTGGGTAACGGATCGCACCCGCTATCGCTACGACTCCAGCGATCCCGTGAGCGAACGTCCATGGCCACACATGCCTGCGTCATTTCTGAACCTGGCTCAGCGTGCTGCAGCAGTCGCCGGTTTTTCCGCATTCGTGCCGGACGCATGCCTGATTAACCAGTACAAGCCGGGGACACGGTTGACGTTGCATCAGGACAAGAACGAAGCGGATTTCCATCAGCCGATCGTTTCCGTTTCGCTTGGCATCGACGCGGTATTCATTTTCGGCGGAGCGAGAATGGTCGATAAGCCGGTGCGCGTGCCCCTCCAGCATGGCGACGTAGTGGTATGGGGTGGACCGGCCAGGCTGCGATATCACGGGGTTCTACCGCTCAAGCACGGGCATCACCCTTTGCTGGGGGAGCGCCGCATCAACCTGACCTTTCGCAAGGCCGCCTGAGTCAAGGACAGGGAAACGAGTAACGCAGGAACAGAAGGTGCTTCCCGCGCCTTACGTCGATCAAGCTTCCCCATAGCGGACTGCGTGGCGCGAACGTCCGGCCCATGACGAGGCTGAGCCGCCGGTCGCCAACGTTGCGGCCGGCAATCTGCGGCGCGAGCGTCAGGAACTGTTCGTCGAGCAGGTGATCTGCGAAAAAGTCGCCGAGCAATCGCGGCCCGCCCTCGACGAGGATCAGCTTGCCGGAACTCACCCGGCGCACCTGCTCGAGGATGGACCGCGCGCGTATCGCGTCACCGCCGCGCACCGCGCGGATCTCGACCGAATCGGGCGCCCCTGGTTTGCGCAACCGCTTTGCGCCCGCGGCGGTCGTCACGATCAGCGCCGGCATCTCGCCGGATTTGAACACGGGCAGGCTCAGATCGAGCCGGCCGCTGCCGCTGACGACCACCATCAGCGGCGGCCCGCGCTTGCCCAGATTCGTGCGCAGTTGGCGATATTCATCGGCGAGGCTGGGGAAAATGCGTTCGGCCGTCCAGACGTGATGACGATCGGCGCCCAGCGTGCCTGCGCCAACGATCACCACGTCTGCGATGGCGCGCAACAGGCCCATCACCA
Source organism: Burkholderiales bacterium (assembly GCA_017880775.1). Classification (GTDB taxonomy): domain Bacteria; phylum Pseudomonadota; class Gammaproteobacteria; order Burkholderiales; family SG8-39; genus JADGRQ01. The sequence continues at coordinate 5,688 of JADGRQ010000050.1, forward strand.
TGCGATCCTGGGCGCTGAATCCGCTGATGTCGCCGCCGCTGGCGTGTCCCCTCTCATTGAGCGAGACGACGCCGTCCAGCGCGGTCACGAAATTGCTGATGACGTGCGGCCGTGCGCGCGCGAGGGGCATGCGCAGTGGTCCGTACAGGCGCGCCAGCCTGGGAGGCAACGGCAGCGCCTTGCCGCGTTTTGTTTCGTAAAGCGTTTCGAGGGGTGCGAGAGCGGGTTTCATGCAACCGGAATCATACGGCCCGACTGACCCGTCCGGCCGGCAGAGCTAGCCCGGGGCCTTCGCCACCTGCACTGCCAGCGAATGCATGCGTTCGGCAATCGACCTGAGCAGCGACGCACCGAACAGCGGCTTTGCCCTGATCAGTGCGAGGAATTCATTGCGGTTGATCGACAGCAGGCGGCAATCGGTTTCCGCGGTGGCCGTCGCCGCGCGCGCCGAGCGGTCCACCAGCGCCAATTCGCCGAAGATGCCGCCGGGCGGGATACGTTCGATGATGCGGTTGTTGACGGAGACCGCTACGCGTCCATCGATCACCACGTACATCGATGCGCCCACGCTGCCGGCCGCGACGATGACCTTGCCGGCGGGAAAGGGGATCGGCGGCTGATTCACGAACTCGGTCGCGAGCTCGGCGACGGTCGCCCGGTCGAACACCGCACCGCGCTCGGTCGGCCCCGCGGCGGCCGCCGCAACCCCGAGGCTGGCGATGCTCTGGCGCAGGCGGCCGACCATGATGCTCATCAGCATCAGCGCGAACTCCGGCGACTTCCCGAGCGCAGCGTGAAACTGCTTCTCGTCGAGCGAAAGCAGCGAGCAGTCGGTCTTTGGCATCGCGGTCGCGCTGCGCGGGACGCCGGCGATCACCGCCAGTTCGCCGAAAATCTCGCCCGGCTTGACCGCCGCGAAGACCCGGTTGTTGATCATCAGGCCGACCTCGCCGTCGAGCAGCAGATACATCCGGTCTCCCTTGGAGAACAGGCCCCCGGACTTCTTTTCGTTCGCGGCGAAGATCGGCTTGCCGCCGGATACCTTCTCCAGGTTTCCGGTCGACTTGAAAAACTCGAGTGCGATCGCCGGGTTGTAGAGCGAACTGTGCGCGGCGCTCTGTATGTTGCTGCGCGCCGCGGTCTCGGCCCGCGCGGGCGCGAGGTTGGAAAAGTCGAGGTCGTCCATGTTTGTTTGCTATGACGGCGCTATCGGATGTGCATCGCGGATGTGCATTGCTCGCGGCGCCTCAGCCTACACTATCGGCGCAAGCCGCTCCAGAGCGCCGCATCGGTTCACTGCGGCGAAGCCGCAAAGCGAAACGTGATGCGGTTACCGGTTCCCGTCCAGGCGTGTTGCGGCGCCTCGACCATCCTTTGCACCAGCGCCAGGCCAAGGCCTCCGACCCGCTGCTGCTTGACGCTCGTCTCGGGCGACGTAGGGCTTGCGAACGGGTCGAAGCGCAACGCTCCGTCTTCGTAGCGCACGACGAAGCTGTGCGGGCCGTGCGCTGCGAGCTCGACGGTCACCGGGTGGGCGGAACCGCCGCCGTACTTCAGCGTATTGGTGAACAATTCTTCCAGCACCAGCGTCAGGCGCAAGGCGTCCCTGCGCGCCCAACCGGCGTGGGCCAAGGCATGCTCGACCAGGTCGGCAAGCTCGGCGAACGCGCCGCTTTCCGCGGGGACTGAGCGCGTCAGAGGATAGTTCACAAAAATGGGCTGCCCAAGACCCCATTATAGGAAAGCTTGCGCTACACTTTTGCAGCATTCAACTTCAGGGGAATCCATCATGTGTACCTATCGCGCCCTTGTGGGGCTCGCGCTTGCCGTTTTCGTCGCGGCGGCGACGGCCGCTGACATCGGGCAGATCAAGACCTCGAAGGGCGGCGTCACGATCGAGCGCGGGGGGGCGTCGCTCCCCGGTACGGTGGGCGCGCGGCTGCAGGTCGGCGACGCGGTGAAGACGGCAGCCGACGGCTCGGTCGGTATTACCATGATCGACAACTCGCGGCTATCCGCGGGGCCGAACAGCGTGCTGGCTCTCGATCGTTACGCATTCGACGGCACCACGCATGAAGGGCAGATGGACGCGTCGCTGCGCCGCGGCACGCTCTCGGTGGTATCGGGCAAGATCGCCAAGCAGAACCCAGCGGCGATGACGGTGCGCACGCCGAACACGATCCTCGGGGTGCGCGGCACGGAGTTCGTGGTCAAGGTCGAGGACTGACCGTGGAAGTCGTCATCATCGCGATCCTCGGCGCGCTGATGGTCGCCCTGCACGACGGATCGCCGCCTCCGCGAACCCCAACGAGCCTGGTCGTGGTCCTGCCCGAGGCCGGAGGCAAGGTCGGAACCGTGGTGGTGAATCCGGGCCAGGCGGAAACGCGCCTCGACACGGCTTACGCGGCGGCGCAGATCGGCCAGGGTGCGCCGCCGGCACGCTCCACGTTGAGCGAGGGCGAGGTCGGAGGCCTGTTCGCCGCGGCGCTTGCCGCGCGTCCGATGCCGCCGATGTCGTTCACGCTCTACTTCATCACGGGCACAGATGAATTCACGCCGGAATCGAAACGCGATCTCGATTCCGTCTTCGGCGAGCTGAAGCGTCGGCCTTCGCCGGAGATCACGGTGATCGGGCATACCGACCGCATCGGCTCGGACGCCGACAACGACCGTTTGTCGCTGCGGCGCGCCGAGCGGGTGCGCGACGACCTGATTACGCTGGGCGTTCCCCCGGAAGTGATCAGCATCGCCGGGCGGGGAGAACGCGAGCCGCTGGTCCCGACCGCTGACAACGTGGACGAGCCGCGCAATCGCAGGGTCGAGATCAGCGTACGGTAGGACCCAAGGGAACCCCGATGGTTCCCTCGGTTACGCTCTCGCTCAATTTCCGCGCCAGCGCAGCACCATCACCGTAAGGTCGTCCGCAGGTTCCGCGCCGTCGGCATGGCGCGCGACGTCATCGCGGATCGCGTCGGCAATCAACGTTGCCGGTGCGCCGGGAGCGATGGTGGCGAGCAGCGCCGCGAGCCGCTGCCGGCCATACAGGCGGCCTTGCTTGTCCATCGCCTCGGTCACGCCGTCGGTGATGAGCACCAGCGTGTCGCCGGGCGCGAGCGCGAGCGTCTCCACGTCATACGCGTAACCTTCGAGTGCACCGAGCGGCGGGCCGCCCGCCACGACGATCGACCGCGGCGCCTCGCCCGCGCGCAACAGCCACGGAAGCTCGTGGCCTGCGGAGGCGATTTCCAGCCGGCCGTCATCAAGCGAGATCACGCCGGCCAGCGCGGTGATGAACAGGCTTTCGCGGTTGTCGAGCGCGATTTCGGCGTCGGCGCGCGTGAGCACGGCGCCGAGGCCGGCGCCCCCACGCAGCATCTGGCTGCGCATCAATGCCTTGCCGATCGCCATGATCATGCTCGCGGGCAGGCCCTTGCCGGCCACGTCACCGATCACGAAACCCGCGTGGCGCTCGTCGAGCTTGAAAAAATCGTACAGGTCGCCGCCGACCTCGCGCGCCGGTTCCATCAGCGCGGCGATTTCGAGCCGCGCGTCGCGCCACTGCGCCGGGTCAGGCAGCATGCCGAGTTGTATCCGATTGGCCGCGCTCAGTTCGCCAGCAAGCCGTGCCGCGGCGAACCGCTCGTGCTCCAACACCTCGCGCAACGCGCGCCGCTGGCGCTCGGATTCCCCGAGCGTCGCCGCAAGCAGCCCCCCGAACAGCAGCGTCAGGCCGAGCCCGGGCGCGGCCACGTCGATCAGCAGGTGATACGAATCGAAGGCGCGCACGCCGAGCGCCGCGGTGAGCGCCACCAGTGCGGCGAATATTCCGACTGCCGGCAGCGGCCGCGCGCGCGGCACGACGAACAGCAGCACCATCCCGCCGAGCACCAGCAGGCCGCGCTCGAGCGCGCGCGCCGAGGAAGGCAGCGACAGAAGCTGGCCGTCGAAGATGTTTTCGATCAGCTGGGCATGGATCTCGACGCCGGGCACGCGCTCACGGTGTGGCGTGAGCGCCTGGTCGACCACGCCGATTCCGGTCACTCCGATCAGCACCACCTTGCTTTCGAATACGTTCGGGGCGACGCGGCGCTCCAGAACTTCCGCGGCCGAGACAAAACGCGCTGGCACATGTCTGCTGAACCGGATCCATGCATGCGCATTGCTGTCCACCGGGGTCGGCACGTCCGGCGCAATGGAAACCTTGCTGACGCCGCCGGCGTCGACCGTCACCGAGATCGCCGTGACGCCGGAGGCCAGGCGCAGCAGTTCCAGCCCGAAGCCCGGGAACAGCGTGTCTCCGATCGCGCCGACCAGCGGCACGCTGCGCACCGCGCCGTCGACATGGGCGGAAATCAGCGCGCGGCTGGCAGCCGAGCCATCGATCTGCGCAATGCTGGCGAGCGCCCGCGGATAGCGGTCGACGAACGGCAGGGGGTCGGCCCCGGTGACGCGAAACGCGGCGGCCGAATACAGGTTGTTCACACCGCGCGCTTCGCCGGTACCGGCGATCGCCAGCACGGTCGGCCGTTGCGCGAGCGCGACGGCGAGCAGTTCATCGTCAGCGGCCGAGAGGCGATCGGGCTCGGGAAACAGCAAATCGAGCCCGATCGCGGCGGGGCGCGCCTCGCCGATCTCCACCAGCAGCCGCGCGATCAGGCGCCGCGGCCACGGCCATTGCCCATAGCGCTCGAGCGAATCCTCGTCGATCGCGACGATCACCGCGGGCGCGGAGGCGCGCTCGCGCGGCGCGATCCGCTGGTAGGCATCGAACAGTTCGTACCGCAGCCACTGCCGCCCCGGAAAGTCTTCGGCAAAGCTCGCCGCGACGAGAAGCGCGAGAAACAGCACGCCGAACGCGCGGATGCGCCCGACGCGCGGTTCGTGCGGGCGGCTCACGGATTGGAATTCACGCGTCGGGGTTCAGACGTCCAAACCTACACCTCGATCACCAGCCCGTCGTACGCCGCACTTATGCGCAGCGGCCGCTCGCCGCGGGTGATCTTCTCCAGGCGCACGGTTTCCGCCAGCACCGAGGCGATGAGCGCGTCGTCGTAGGCCGGCTCGTGGTGGAACAGGCACAGGTGGCGCGCGCCTGCCATCTGGCTCAGTTCGACCGCGACCACATTGCTCGAGTGCCCCCAGTCCTCCTTCACGGAGACGGATTCGGCCAGCGAATACATCGCGTCGAAGATCACCAGGTCTGCGGCGCGGAAGAACGCGACGATTTCCTCCACTTCGGCCGGATCGTCCATGCGGTGCTCGGAGTCGGTGGAATACACCACGGTCTTGCCGCCGCGCTCGATGCGGTAGCCGTAGGAGTCGCCGCTGTGCAGCTGCTTCTTGGGCGTGACGCGGCAGCCGGCAATCTCCACCGGTCGATCCGGCTCGAGCCGGTCGAACTCGAAGCTCGCGCGCAGCTGCGAGAAATCCACCGGGAAATGCGGCGCGGCGTTCTGGGTGCGCAGTGCCTGCTCGATGTCCGCGTGGCAGCCGTGCACGATGATGCGGTTGCCGGGAATGTAGGCCGGCGTGAAGAACGGCAGCCCCATAATGTGGTCCCAGTGCGGATGCGACAGCAGCACGTGAAAAGTGTTCGCCACGCGCGGCCCATGCCGGGCGATCACCTCGGTTCCGAAATTGCGCAAGCCGGTTCCCAGGTCGCAGACCATGTATTCGGGGCCGCCGCAGTCGACTTGCACGCAGGAGGTGTCGCCGCCGTAGCTCTGCCCTACTGCGAACGGCAGATGGGATTCCACGAAGGCGCGGATCTTTTCGTCATCGTCAAGCATCCAGCCGCGCGCCGCGAGCAACGCGGTCCTGATCTTGTAGCTGACTTCCTCGGCGCTGAGCGCCACAGGGATCGAGCCGCGCGTACCCCAGAACACGACGCGCATGGCCGTCAGCTCCCGAACGCCGCGAGCGCCTCAGGCGACAGACTGGCAAGCGCCTGCCGAACCGTGTCGTGAGTCTGGAACACCAGGTTGAACCGGCTGATTTCGAAGATCTCGGCCACCACCGGCTGCATCGCGGCGACCGTCATCTTCCCGCCCTGCGTCTTGACCTGCTTGGCGGCGAGCATCAGGATGCGCAATCCGGCGCTGGAAATGTATTCAAGCTGCGCGCAGTCGAGCACCACGGCATCGCGGCCGGTCGCGCAGTGCGCCAGATGCGGCGCGAGCGCGGCGCGCAGTCCTTCGGCGTTCTGATGATCGACGCGGCCCCCGGGTGAGAGCACCACACAGTTCGCGAAACGTCGCGGCTGCAATGCCATTTCAGCAGCTCCCGTCATGCGCGAAGTGCCTCCAGAAGTTCGGCATACACCTTGGGCGTGCCTGCAATGATATCGCCGCTTTCCATGAAATCGGCGCCGCCCGTAAGGTCGCCGACAAGCCCGCCGGCCTCCTGGATGAGCAGCGCGCCTGCGGCCATGTCCCACTTGGAAAGGCCGAGTTCCCAGAATGCGTCGAGCCGGCCCGCCGCGACATAGGCGAGATCGAGCGCCGCCGAGCCGGCGCGCCGCACGCCGGCGCTCGAGGACATCATGGTGCGCAGCGTGGCCATGTAGCTGTCCAGTCGCGACAGTTCCTTGAACGGAAAACCGGTGCCGACCAGCGCCTCGCGCAGGTGCGTGCGCGACGAGACGCGGATGCGGCGGTCGTTGAGGAAGGCGCCGCGGCCGCGCGTCGCGGTGTAGAGCTCGTCCTTGACCGGATCGAATACGACGGCCTGCGTGAGCGTGTCGCGGTGCTGCACCCCGATCGAGACGCAATATTGCGGAAAGCCGTGAATGAAATTGGTGGTGCCGTCCAGCGGATCGATGATCCAGGTGGTGTCGGATTGCGCCGCTCCCCGGCTCGCGCCGGATTCCTCCGCGAGGATGGCGTGCTCGGGATAGGCCTTGCGGATGATCTCGATGATGGCGGCCTCGGCGGCCCGGTCGACTTCGGTGACGAAATCGTTGGCGCGCTTGGCGTGCACCTCGCGCCCGCCGCCAGCCAGCGCCGCGCGGTTGATGATCGAGCCGCCCCGACGCGCCGCCTTGACGGCGATATTGAGTAGAGGATGCATTGCGAGCGGGGGGCTAACCGCGTGACGGGGCCGATATTCTAATATGCCGATCATGGACGAACCGGCGAAATGCGCGCTAGAGCGCGTGCGCATCGTGCTTTGCCGCCCGAACCACCCCGGCAACATCGGTTCGGCCGCACGCGCGATGAAGAACATGGGGCTGGCCGATCTCTGGTTGGTCGAGCCCAGGCGTTTCCCTGCCCCCGAAGCGGAGTGGCTCGCGACCGGGGCTGCGGATCTCCTCGCTTCGGCGCGCGTTTGCGCGCGCCTGACCGACGCGTTGGCCGAGTGCGTTGCGGCATATGCGGTGAGCGCACGTCCGCGCGAATGGTCGCTCGAGGTGCTCGCGGCGCGCGACGCGGCCGGGCGGGTGCTGAACGATGCGGCGAACGGTGTGGTGGCGCTGGTGTTCGGCAACGAGAGCGCCGGGCTCACCAACGACGAGATGCTGGCCTGCCAGCGTCTGGTTCATATCCCGGCCAATCCCGCTTTCAGCTCGCTCAATCTCGCGCAGGCGGTACAGGTGCTCAGTTACGAACTGCGTGTGGCCGCCGGACTCGGCTCGGTTGCCCAAGCGCCCGGGCTGCCGCTGGCGACGGTCGCAGACATGGAAGGTCTGTACGCGCACCTCGATCAAGCGTCGCTCGCCAGCGGATTCCAGGATCCGGCGCGGCCGGGCCGGCTGCGCGACCGTTGGCGGCGGCTGTTTTCGCGCACCCGGCTTGAGCGCGAGGAGGTGAATATCCTGCGTGGCCTGCTCAAGGCGCTGTTGCGGCGGAACTCCAACGGGCAATAGTTGACTAAAATACTTGGTAATCCTAGGATCAGACTATCTTGACAGGAAATCGTTAATGTTCAATCGGCTGCGTGAAGAGTTGACAAGTGTCTTCGAGCGGGATCCGGCTGCGCGGTCGGCTTTGGAGATCGTGACTTGTTACCCGGGGTTTCATGCCCTGCAGCTGCACCGTTTTTCGCATTGGTGCTGGAGCCGCGGACTGCACTGGTTCGGCAGGTTCGCATCCCACCTGGGCCGCGCGCTGACCGGTATCGAGATTCACCCCGGCGCGACCATCGGGCGGCGGGTGTTCATCGACCACGGCATGGGCGTGGTGATCGGTGAAACCGCAGAGATCGGCGACGACACGACGCTCTACCATGGCGTCACCCTCGGCGGCACCTCATGGAACAAGGGCAAGCGCCACCCGACACTGGGCAAGAGCGTGGTCGTCGGCGCGGGAGCGAAAATCCTCGGGCCGATCATGATCGGCGATGGTGCAAGGATCGGCTCGAACGCCGTGGTGGTGAAGGACGTACCGGCAGGGGCGACCGTGGTGGGAATACCGGGCCGCATCGTCGAAGCCGGGGCGCAGGCGAGTGCACGCTTTGCGGCCTATGCGGTGGTGCAGAACCAGGATGATCCGATGTCCAAGGCGATGAACGAGCTGATCGCGCACTCGCGCGAACTCGAAGCAAGGCTCGAAGCCATGCGTGCCGAGCTCGACCGGCTCGAAAGCAAACTGGGCGACCAGGGATCGGCAAACGCGTGGTCCCCCGGGCAGGGAACGAGAATTAGTGCTTGAAAACAGCTGGATACGTAGTTGACTAAAGTAGTCGGAATTAGCTATACTTGACTACGTTTATCGGGTATAAGTTTTAGCTTGTAGCAAGAGGACTCCATGAGACTGACTACGAAAGGTCGTTTTGCGGTCACCGCAATGGTCGATCTGGCGATGCGCCACACCGGCGGCCCGGTGACACTCGCGGCAATCAGCAAGCGGCAGCATATCTCGCTGTCCTACCTCGAGCAGCTGTTCGGCCGTCTGCGCCGGCGCAACCTGGTATCGAGCGTGCGCGGTCCCGGCGGAGGCTACATGCTCGCGTTGCCCCCTGAGCGCATTTCGGTCGCCGACATCATCGTTGCGGTGGACGAGCCGCTCGACGCAACCCAATGTGGCGGCAAGGAGAATTGCCTGGATGACAAGCGCTGCATGACCCACGACCTGTGGGCCACGCTGAACACCAAGATGTACGAATACCTCGCGTCGGTGTCGCTCGGCAACCTGGTCGAGCAGCAGCACGGCAAGCCGGTCAACGTGCTGCAGGACTGCCGCAGCGATGCCGGGGCCAAGCCGCAGGTAGCGGCGCTCGCGTGAAGCAGACGAGAATGAAACTGCCGATTTATCTGGACTACTCCGCCACCGCGCCAGTGGACTGAGTCAGATCTGCTCGATCGGCTGATCGAGGTTCTTGCCCGCAAGTTCGAATCCCTTGCGCCAGTCGTTCAGGTGACGGCGTACCCATGTTCGGCATGCATCCGGATCATGCTTGCGCAGCGCATCGAGGATCATCCGATGCGCCCGGATCAGGCGGGGCGTTCCCTGCTTCACGTTGCGCAGGATCAGTTCCGTGGTCGGGTAGATCAGCAGATTGGTCGGCTCCCGCGCAAGCTGCAATACGCGGTTCTGCGATGCCTTGCCGATCAGGGTATGGAACTCCGCATCGAGTTCCGTCACCGCCGCCGGGTCGTCCGCAACCCGCTGCGTCATCGCGAGATTCGCCTCGAGCTCGGCGAGGACCTCGGGGCTCGCGCGTTCCGCGGCCGCCTCGGCGGTCGCCGTGTGCATCACCATTGCCGCCTCGTACAGCTCCCGGAAAGTCACCTGGTCGAGGACCAGCGCGCGGCTCATGCGGGTTGCAAGGCGCTCGTAGTGGGGTGAGCCGGCCGACAGCCGGCGATTGGATTCGCGCCGGATCAGGCCGTCCTGCTCGAGCAGCCGGATTCCCTCGCGAACGGTCGAACGATTCACGCCGAACTGCTTGACCAGCGCGGCTTCGGTACCAATCGGCTGGCCCGGGCGAATCCGGCCGGAAAGGATCTGGCGCTCGATCGCCTCTGCGACCAGCTGATATGCGGGCGTAGAACTGATGCGCTGGAATTTTCCAGCCGCATCAGTCATGGAGCGTTCTTCATTGTGTTCTTGACGCAATAGTACTCTTGTCTGACAATCCGACCGCCATGAAGATTATTGTACTGCGGAACGGCGGCGGCTGATTCGATCGCGCGACGCGGTGTCGTTTCACTGGCGTGGATGCAGGCCGAAGGAGGATCGGTGCAACTAGAGGAGGAGGCGCGGGCGCGAACTCGCGCGCCGGGCCGGAAGGACTTGTTGCGCATCAAGGGCGTGTCGGTCCACTTTGGCGGGATCGTCGCGCTTGATGCGGTTTCCTTTTCGATCGATGCCGGGCAGATCGCTGGGCTGATCGGTCCGAATGGCGCCGGCAAGACGACGCTGTTCAACTGCCTGAGCCGTCTCTACGAGGTGAACGAGGGTCGCATCGAATTCAACGGCCGCTCGTTGCTCGAGACGCCGCGCCACGGCATTGCCGCGCTCGGCATCGGCCGCACGTTCCAGAACCTCGCGTTGTTCCGCAGCATGACGGTATTCGACAACATCCTGGTCGGACGGCACTGCCGCACGCGCAGCGGTTTTCTGTCGAATGCGCTGGCGATGCCGCGCGTACGGCGGGAGGAGCATGCTGCCAAGGAGCGCGCGCGCGAGTTGATCTCGTTCCTCCGCCTCGATGACGTCGCCGGTACGCCGGTTGCGGCGCTGCCCTTCGGCACCCAAAAGCGCGTCGAGCTTGGCCGGGCCCTTGCCGCAGATCCGACGCTGTTGCTTCTCGATGAGCCCGCAAGCGGCCTCAACCATGAAGAGGTCGGTACGCTCGGCACGCTGATCCGCGAAATCCGCGACCGGCTCGGGCTGACCGTGCTGCTGGTCGAGCACCACATGAGCCTTGTGATGAGCATCTCCGACCAGGTCGTGGCGCTCAACTTCGGCCGCAAGATCGCCGAAGGGACGCCGGCCGAGGTCCAGCAACATCCGGAGGTGATCCAGGCCTACTTGGGGAGCGCGCACTGATGGCGCTGCTCGAAGTGTCCGGGCTGCATGCGGCATACGGATCGACGCGGGTGCTGCACGGCATCAGCTTCGAACTGGGCGAAGGTTCGATCACGGCGCTGCTCGGCGCCAACGGCGCGGGCAAGACGACCACCTTGCGCGCGCTGTGCGGCATGGTGCGCACCGAAGGCGAGATCCGGTTTGGAGGTGCGCGCATCGACGGCCGTGCGACCGAAGACATCGTGCGCCTGGGCATTGCGCACGTGCCTGACGGCCGCGGCACCTTCGACAACCTCACGACCGAAGAAAACCTGACGCTGGGCGCCTACACGCGCAAGGACCGGGCCCAGGTCGAAACCGACATGGAACGCGTCTTCGGCTACTTCCCGCGCCTCAAGGAACGCCGGGCGCAGCAGGCCGGCACGCTCTCCGGCGGCGAGCAGCAGATGCTGGCGGTCTCGCGCGGGCTGATGCTCGGGCCCAAGCTGATGCTGCTCGACGAACCGTCATTCGGACTCGCGCCGCTGCTGGTGCGCGAACTGTTCGAGATCATGCGCACCATCAACCAGCGCGAGCGCGTGAGCATCCTGCTGGTGGAGCAGAACGCCGCGATGGCCCTCGACCTGGCGGACCACGCGTATGTGATCGAGACCGGGCGCGTGGTGCTCTCGGGCGCCTCCGGCGAAATTAGGCGCGACGACGCCGTGCGGCGCTCGTACCTAGGCTACTAGGCAGAATCCGTGGACGCTTTCATCCACCAGGTCCTCGCCGGTCTCGCCACCGGCGGTATCTATGCGAGCGTGGCGCTGGCACTGGTAATGATCTACCAGGCCACGCACCTGGTGAATTTCGCGCAGGGTGAGATGGCGATGTTCTGCACTTATCTCGCGTGGACCCTGATCAACGCGGGCTTCGGCTACTGGCCGGCTTTCCTGCTGACCGTCGGGCTCGCGTTCGTGCTCGGCGTGGTGATCGAGCGGGTGGTGATCCGGCCGGTCGAGAATTCACCCGTGCTTGCGGTGGTGGTGGTGTTCATCGGATTGCTGGTGATCTTCAACAGCATCG